>NZ_CP157804.1:1730000-2406691 GCF_040112705.1 Flagellimonas sp. MMG031 | reverse complement strand
TTTCATATTTTTGAAATGCCTCCAAAACTACACGTTTTAAGGACGCTACATCCTGGTGCAGGCACATATGCCCAGCTTGGTGCTGCTCCACCATATTACCCGCTTCCCATCCTTTGGGCCCGATGGCCAAAATAGGACGCTTGGCGTTCAAATATTCAAATAACTTGCCCGGAATAATACCCCGGGTCTCTTCAGCATCAATTTCCAAAAGCAATAATAATTGCGACTTTTGTTGGGTTTCCAACACCTCGGGATGGGAAAGATAACCGAGTTGGGCCACATAAGCTGAAAGTCCATATTCCTTGATGGATTGGAGCACTTCCTCTCCCACTACTCCGGCCAATTGTACCTTGAGCGACTTTTTGAAGCTTTCGTTTTCGGCAATCAATTCCTGTAACGCTTGCCACAACCCCAAGGGATTCCGGCCCGTCAATAAAGAGCCCACATGCGAAATAGTGAAGTCGGCATCCTGTTCCACGGGCTGCAGTTCATCATCAAAACCATTGGTGATTACCTTAATGGGTTTGGGCGTTATGGCTTCAAATTCTGATTTTGTGGTGTTACTGGTCACCACAATTTTATCCGCTTTCACCAATACAGACCTTTCCAGGGCTTCGTGTTTTAAGCGGGATGATTCGGTCAATCGTAGCTTTTTATGATATCCAATCGAAGTCCACGGATCTCGAAAATCCGCAATCCATTGAATGTTGTATTTCTTTTTGAGTCCCAGTCCGATCAAATGCAGACTGTGCGGTGGTCCCGTAGTAATGATGGTCTCAATACCCTCGTCTGCAATCACCTTGGCCAGATAGGAAATGGATGGTTTTACCCAGAGTTTGCGGGCATCCGGAATGAAAAAGTTCCCCCGAATCCACAACAGGAGCTTTTCCATAAAGGAAGGATTCTTTTCCTTGATGATTCCAGAACTAATGGTCTCAGTCCTCTTTTTGGATAACAGCGAAGCCCACCCATAAGGCTCTTTGATGGGCTGTTTCAGAATTTTGATGTCCGCTGGAACCTCATCTACCAATTTGTCATCCACCAATGGATAACTTGGATTTTCAGGAACATACACGATGGGCTGGATACCGAAATCTGGGAGGTATTTGGTGAACTTTAGCCAACGCTGTACCCCTGGTCCCCCTGCTGGTGGCCAATAGTACGCTATGACCAAGATTTTACGCATCTGTCTTTTCCTTTTTTCTGCGGAACAGGGTGAAACCAAGTCCCCCAACAACAATCAGACCGAGCAGTGCATTCGCCGCCAACGTAATTTGGCTTCCCGTTTCCACCACTTCGGGCTCAAACCTGAACTCGATGTTATGCTGACCTGCCGGAACCTTCATGCCGCGAAGGGCATAATCCACGCGATAATGCTCCTGTGGTGTACCATCGATAAACGCATGCCAGCCCGAAGGATAATGCATTTCGGAAAAGACCGCAAAACCATCATTTGGGTTGTTGGTGGTGTAGGTAATATTGTTCGGGCGATAATCCACCAAATCGATACGGGCCAAAGAATCCACTGAATACCGAAGTTTGGTCAATTCGGGATATTCCGAAGTGTTCACCACGGCCTGCGTTTTGGAATTGAAATCTTTTAGCTTAAGAATTTCTTCGTTGGCAGATGAAACCGGTAGCAATTGGTCCACAAACCACGCATTGCCGTTGGCGTCGGGGTTAACAGCGGGATAGCTGTTTCCCTCCTCATCTTGCTGAATGATGTATTTGACGTTCAGCATGTTCAACACCTGAAGGTTGTTTTGGTAGAGATGGTATTCAAACAAATTTTGCAGCGCCCTTGGTTTAGCGGCATGATAGCCTCCAATGGATTTATGGAAATAGGACGTTCGCGCTCCGTTGATTCCTTCTTGTGGGTCGAACACCCGGTAAATGGAATCGTCCTGCTGGATCATTTGGTCGATTTGATTGGCCTGGAATGGTTGGTTGACCTGTCGCTGGCGTACAAAATCCCCCTCATTCACATACCTCAGGTCCACACCTACCAAATCAAACAGAATCAAGGCGCCCAAGGCAAAAACCAGTATATTTTTATTGATTTTATCTTTGATAAAGAACCAAAGTACCGCCGCGGCCAATGCCACATAAATAATGGAACGGATGGTGTCGTTGATGTATACCGCTTCGCGATCCCGCTGGATCATGGTCATCAATTCGTCGCCAAAGTACCCGCGATAAGTTTCATCACGGAGCCCTTCAAAATCAAAGAAGCCTTTTAGCAAGAAAATCAGAATACCAAGTCCCAAGGAAATAAAGAAGCTCAGTTTTAAAGCTTTTAGCTTTTCTTTTTTATCAACGGAAGATTTGAATAACTCGCGAATCCCCAAAATTCCCAAAACGGGCAAACAAAGTTCCAATACCACTTGAATCGAAGAAACCGCCCTGAATTTATTGTACAACGGGAAATAGTCGATCATAAAATTGGTGAGCAACGGAAAATTTTTACCCCAGGAAAGTAGGAGCGATAAAATGGCGCCTGACAACAACCACCATTTCTTTTTACCATCCACCAAGAAAGCACCCAAAACGAACAGGAAAAATACAATGGCACCCACATAGGCCGGTGCTGCCACGATGGGCTGGTCGCCCCAATATAAGGGCAGTCCACTGGAAAATTCCAGTGCTTTGGTAGGCGATAGCCCTTGGTCGGTCAAATACTCATAAGCCTTGGAATCCCTTCCTAAATCCTCATTACCCGACCCGCCGAACAAGCGAGGTGCGAACAAATTGAGCGACTCGGCGATTCCATAGCTGTACTGGGTAATGTATTCGTAATCCAACCCGGTGGACACGGCTTTTTCACTTCCATCCGGATTAATGGTGAGTTCCGATGTGCCCCGAGTACTCCAATCGGCATATTCTTTGGTTGCCATCAGACTGGTCGCATTCGTGAAAATGGATAGGGCCACGGCCAGTATCAAAATGCCCACGGAGACAAAAAAGTGCTTTAATTCCTTTTCCTTGATGGCATAAATCAGATAAACAAGGCCCATCACCAGTACCAAAAGCATAAAATAATAGGTCATTTGGTAGTGGTTGGCACTGATTTCCAATGCCATGGCCAAGGCCGTCAAAATAAAACCGAGGATATATTTTTTTCGGAAGACGAGGACAATCCCGCCTAAAACCATCGGAATATAGCCCATTGCATGTGCCTTGGCATTATGGCCTACTCCAAGAATAATGATCAAGTAGGTGGAAAAACCAAAAGCTACGGCACCCAAAGCTGCCAATCGAAAATCGACCTTCAAACACAGCAAAAGGATATAGAAACCAATCAAATAGAGAAAAAGATAGTCGGCAGGCCGCGGTAAAAACCGAATCAAGCGGTCCAGTTCCTTGATGTAATTATGTGGATAATTGGCACCCAGTTGATAAGTGGGCATACCGCCAAAGGCACTATTGGTCCAATAGGACTCCTCTCCTGTCAAATCTTTGTACGCATCCCGTTCTTGGGACATGCCCTTGTACTGGGCAATATCGGACTGAAAAATGGCTTTTCCCTGCAAAACCGGATAAAAATAGACCAGTGAGGCAAGAATGAACAAAGCGATAACACAAATGTGGGTGATAATGGCTTTTGGAGAAAGAGTCATGGATAGGTTTTGATTCGGCAAATATTAATCAATTTCCTCAAAATCTATGTATTCTCCAACTTTTTTTGAGGAGTTGGAACGTCGGGGCGGCTTTTTGGAAATAATGGTCTCTCCTTCCTTAGGTTGCCCAGTATCAAAATCTTGTCGGTTCCCAAACTGCTCATTAAAGCGTTCATTGGTCTTTTTTACCGCATAATTCAAGAGTTTTGGCGCCAACCACTTCAACAGGAATTTAAGCCCGTAGTATACTAATATGACAATTAAAATCGTTTGTAATAAAACCATATAACCTCAGTTATCGAATCAAAGTTACACTGTTAGTCCCTTAAACCCATCAAACGTATCTTAAAATAGTATTAAAAACCCAGTTATATGGACCTTTCCATGATCAAAAAGTCACTTTTTCTTTTCGTTCTGTTACCCACTTTTTTATCCGCCCAATATACCGATGTCATTAATTCCAACCGACCCGGTAGGGCCGCCAGTGCCTATTCCGTTGGAAAAAACGTGATTCAGGCAGAGATTGGGATGCTCTACGAGCAGCAGGACAACGCCGACCTTAACTCGGACTCGAATATTTTTGGGGCAGACTATGCTTTTAGATATGGGTTGCTTTTTGAGGAACTGGAGGTTATTGCCGAGGGGTCTTTTATTACCCAGAACATTACATACCCTGATTTTGGGATTGAGGGAAAACTGACCAATTTTTCCAGAAACCGCGTAGGACTGAAATATCTGGTGTACGATCCTTATAAAAATCCCGAACGTAACAAGCCCAATTTATATAGTTGGAGGGCCAACAACCTATTCCAATGGAAAAACTTGATTCCTGCCGTTTCGGTGTACGGAGGGGCCAATTTTGTGGTAGGAGACAATCCCTTTTATCCCGGCGAGCCCAAGGTTTCGTACCGAGGCGGCATTCAAACACAAAGTAGGCTTTCCCCAAGGGTGGTATTAATTTCCAACATTGCGTACGACCGTATCACCACCGATTTCCCGGAATGGCGATACGCCCTATCGGTCACCCATGCTTTTCGTGACCCACGTTGGAGTGTTTTCTTTGAAGGGCAGGGTATTTCCGGCGAACGCTATTCGGATATCATTTTGAGAACAGGAGTAGCTCGTTTGATCAATCCTAATTTTCAGGCGGATTTTCATTTGGGTTCCGGCTTTAACAACGACCCTTCCCGCATTTTTGTAGTACTTGGTTTTTCCTACCGATTGGATTTTCATAAGGATGAAATGATTCCAGTTGTTGAGCAACAATCGGGTATGAATGGGAAGATTAAAAAGAACGCCAACAAGCGAAAATCCAAAAAACGCAGAAAAAGCCGCAACGGACCCATCGATTTTTAAGTTTTGTAACAACTTCATTTTTCTACTGCAAGTAATATTCATAATATTGGGGATTAATTTGCAACTATGGTTACCGTTCAGCAGGTTCAGTCCAAATCCGACCTTAAGCGCTTCGTAAAATTTCCGTTCAGCCTGTATAAAGGTTCCCCCTATTGGGTACCGCCCATCATCAAAGATGAGATGGCCTCCTTTGACAAAGATGTCAACCCGGTTTTTAAAACCGCCGAGGCCCAATTCTTTTTGGCCCTTAAAGATGGTAAGGTGGTTGGACGCGTAGCGGCCATCATTAATTGGTTGGAAGTCAAGGAACAGAGACTCAAAAAGATGCGCTTTGGATGGTTTGATTTTATTGATGACCTTGAAGTTTCCAAAGCCTTGTTGGACAAAGTCAAGGAAATTGGACAAGCCAATAATTTGGAATTTATGGAAGGTCCTGTGGGCTTTTCCAATTTGGATAAGGTCGGCGTGCTCACAGAGGGTTTTGACCACATTGGTACCATGGTGACGTGGTACAACCATCCCTACTACCAATCGCATTATGAACAGCATGGTTTTACCAAGGAAAAAGAATACCGGGAGAGCAAATTCCCTGCAGCCAATGCAGACCCAAAACTGTTCGCCAAAGCCAATCTGTTGATCAAAAAGCGATACGGCCTCCGCGAAATGAACTTTGAAAAAAGCGCGGACATTATGCCGTGGGTGGATAAGATGTTCGACCTCTTCAACGAGACCTACGCCAAATTGTCCTCTTTCGTAAAGATTACCGATATCCAAAAGGAGTATTTTAAAAAAAAATACATCAGCTTCATCAACCCGGAGTACATCAAATTTGTGGTGGATGCAGAAGATAATTTAGTGGCTTTTGCCATTGTGATGCCCTCTTTTTCCGAAGCCTTGCAAAAGGCCAACGGAAAGTTGTTCCCCTTTGGGATTTTTCACTTGCTCCACGCCCGAAAGCACAGTAAGGACGCTATTTTCTACTTGATCGGCATCCATCCTAAATACCAAAACAAAGGCGTTACTTCCATTATTTTCAATGAGTATTACCACGCTTTCAAAAAGCGCGGGGTGGTGAACTGCATCCGTACCCCGGAATTGGAGGACAATATCGCCATCCAACAAATGTGGAAGCATTTTGATCCCAAGGTCATTAAGCGCCGTAGGACGTATGTGAAGGATATTTAGCAAACACTCAACCTTTATAAGTTAGCCTAAATTCATTGAAGTGTAGATTAAATCGGCTATCAGTTTAAAAATGAATGGCCAACCTATTGGCGAGCTAGAAGGCTTTCCAATGGGCAAAAAAGAATCCATATCCATAAAAATTTAATGAATCGAGGAATCTTATTTATCCAAATAAATGGTAAGGTCCATAAAGTTTTATGACAATAATTAAAAGGTTTTAAGTTACCTTTAATGGATAGCGTGGCATCTTAACTATAACAAATAAGGGTATTATGTTTACAATAGGTCAAATTCATGAGGCCTTTGCCAAGGTCAAAAGTGGCTCAGACTTTCCTACCTTTGTACAGGACCTAAAGAAAATTGGAATAACACATTACGATAATTTTGTTTCGGATGGGCGAACCATATATTATGGTCAAGATGAATTTTTGCTCAACGTCGATGCCAAATATCCAGAAATCCAGGTCAGCAAAGTTGGTTCTCCCGAAGATTTGAAACAAGCCATACAAATCCATCAACAAGGTCAAACGGATTATCCGACTTTTTGTACACAGGCTGCGGATGCTGGCGTACATAAATGGACCACCGATACGATTAAAATGACAGTGACCTATCTGGATATAACCGAACGAGCGTTGGTGGTTGAGCCTATTCCGGTTTCTTAGATCAGAAAAAACAGCATAAATCCAAAACACCAATGCAATTGCAACTACCATCAAATTGTGGGAACTCACCCAAAAGCGAATTGATAAAAAATCTCACCGTCCATTTCGCAGCCTACCAACTAGATCAAGTGTTTCAATTCTTGGACGATAACATCAGTTGGACCTTGGTTGGCAATACCCCTATATCTGGAAAAGCGGCGTTTAGATCAGCATTGGAAAATATGAGCGGGAATAAAGTTTCAAAGCTCACCATAAATGATATTGTTACCCACGGCAAAGAAGCAGCGGTTCACGGTGAAATGATCATGGAAGATGGCGGTGTTTTTGGATTTGCGGATTTTTATGGGTTTACCAGTGCCAAAGGGGTCAAAGTGAAAGCTATTACCTCATATGTAATTCAGAAAACTCAAAATTGACTTTTACAGATTATCACTTTTGTTCTATCGCAGCCCTTATTTAATCGAACTACCATTAATGTCTTCAGTATTCATGTAAGATTTTACCTATATTTTGTAAATTAGGCCTGAAATCAGTACGTAATCAAATAAAGTTCTATGATTTATCTTTTATGGTCCTTAATCAATGTTTTCTTACCTCTCTATTTTTTCTATTTGCATGTCAACTTTCTTGCTAAAGGAAAGCGGTTTTTTAACCCCAAGTATAAAACCTTTCAGATTCTCTTCTTGGTCATTGGAGTCACACAGATTATTGTAGCATCCAGTACGGAAAAGGCAAATCAAAACATCTATCTAAAGGACGACCATGCTAATTTTAATAGTTCCAAAATGGTACATCATATGGTGGAGGACAATTGGACTATGAACATCCATTTCCTTTTGGAGTATTCAGTTCAAGGAAATAAATACATTCCGCTTAAAAGTAGTAGTTTTTTAAGTGGATTTGTCAGCGGATATGACTGGGAGCTCCTATCTGTCGATGGCGTTGGGATAGAGGACGGTCGTGGCACTGTTTGGTATGTCAGCAGTAATTTACAATGGAAGCTTTTGGGATTACCATTTACAGTCAGAACAAAATATTTCAAGTAAAGACTGAGCTAGACTAAATTGGAGCTATGGGAGTCAAAAATAAGATGTTTAATTCGTTACGTGGTCAAACTTCAGTTTCTCCATGGACAGTTTAGGCTCGTTTTGATTGTTTTCTATAGTGAAACCATTAATCAAGTAAAACTCATTATTGTAAGTTACCAAGCTTGCGTTCATCCGTCCTTCATAAAAAGAGGATGGAATATCTAAAAATTTATCATTGACCAAATCGTAGGAATAAAATCTTCGGTCAGACCTCAAAAAAGTTACTGATAGGTCTTCGTTTAAACTGGAAGTCCCTCCCAATCCAAAAATAATATAGTCTCCAAATAGCATAGCAACACCATTGTCCAAAGAATGACCAACATTGTAGCTGTTTACCATTTCGAGCTTGGTAAAATCACTACTGAACTTATACACCTCAAAGACTTCTTCGTCTGTAACATAAGTGATATAATGTCCATTGTTGTAAACAAAGGCGTTGGGATTTACTAAGCTGAACCTACCCTTGAGGCCATAACCCCCTTGGGCAATTGACTCATTGGTATCCAAAAGGTATTTATAAATGGTTCGATTTCCGTTGGCTGGGTCAACATAATAAATGGCATCCTGTTCTTCAATGTAAAAGGCAGAAATATAAAAATTCTCATTTAGTGGAAATACATCAATGGCCTTCCAATCTTGAAGACTAAAATCGAACTCGTATAAACCTCTTGATGTGAAAATGGTCCATAGTCCATTTCTCAGAAAACTGATACCGGATGCAATAAAATTGGGTAAATCTGGATCAGAGCCTAAATAGGTCCAAACCGTTGTATCGAAATTAAAAACATAGGTGTCCTGCCCCTTAATGGAATACAACGAATTCCCTAAGACCATGTGCAAGTCCATGGCTAGCTTTGGAGTGTCGGCTAAATACTGGACATTAACCAAATCCAGTACACTTTCGTTGCTTGGGTCAGGATTCTCTGTAGGGGACTCAGTATCTTCTTCAGCTGCATCCGAATTTGCTATTTCGTTGCTGTCAACGCTTGAACACCCTATGAAGAATAAAATAAGTGCATAGCATGAACAATTTTTAAATAGGGTCATAATTAGGTTGTTGGATTTACCCCATACTTGGTAAATCGTATTCGATTTTATAATAATAAGCTGTTTGGTTTTTTGTAAGCAATAATTCCGTTGATACGCCTAAAAATTAGACTTAATCAAAAAGCACTCACCAATATTAATTTCCTTGGTTTAACTTAAATATAGCTTACCCCATCTTCGGAAACTCCCAACCATTATGATATTGGGGCACCAATAAGGCATCTGCTTCCGTATGGTTGAATCTGTTATTCGCTGTATCCCAAAACAAGCGTTCCCCTGTTTTGTAGGCGATATTGCCCAAATGGCTTACCATGGCGGCATCGTATCCCACTTTGATAGGAGCTTTTAAAATGGATGCATCACGTTTTTTAACCGCTTCCAAAAAGTTTTGGGTATGCAGGTCCAAACCGTTCCCGCCACCTGTTTGCAAAGGGACAGCCTCAATTTTTGGTCCTAAATCTTGGTCCCAATTGGGACGGTCCCGTTCTGGAATCACCTCCCAGCCACCACGGTCCACCACCAAGGTGCCATTATTCCCGATAAAGGCGATACCATGATTTCGTCCGTAGTTTCCACCATCAATTCCGGTGGCATGTTCCCATAACAGGGAAAATTCACCAAAATCGTACACCGTTTGCAGGGTATCGGGTGTTTCGGCTGCATCGTTGGGGTAGGCAAACTTGCCTCCCATGGCCATTACGGATTTAGGAGCAGAGGCTTTCATCCCGAAAAGTGCGTAGTCAATCAAATGCACGCCCCAATCCGCCATTAAACCACCCGCATAATCCCAGAACCATCTAAAGCTAAAATGAAATTTATTTTTATTGAACGGTCGGTTTTCGGCCGGTCCCAGCCACATATCATAGTCCACACCACTGGGCACGGGACTGTTGGGCAACACGGGTACGGACTGCATCCATCCTTGATAAGCCCAAGTCTTCACCAAACGAATCTGTCCCAATTTTCCGGAATGCACGTAGTTAATGGCATCCACAAAATGGGGCTCGCTACGTTGCCACTGCCCTATCTGTACCATTCGGTCACTACCGTTCACCTTGGCAAGCATGGCCTGGCTCTCTGCCACGGAGTTGGCAATCGGCTTTTCACAATACACATCCTTGCCGGCATCAATGGCATCGGTAAGCTGAAGACAGTGCCAATGGTCCGGGGTGCCAATAATGACCATATCGATATCGGTATCCTCCAATAATTTTCTGTAATCCGAGTACCATTTAGGCTTTTTGATGCCTGCCTTTTCCAAATCCGAGGTTCTTTCCCGAAGTACATTTTCATCCACATCGCAAAGGGCGACCACATCTACCTCGCTATTTTTTAACAGGGAAGTCAAATCCGTAAAACCCATGCCCTTGCAACCGATCAAACCTACCTGTATTTTGTCGTTGGGGCTTATGGTTTTTCGAATGGTGGCCAACAGCTCGGTGGGAAATACCATGGAGGCTCCCATTCCCGCTACGTACAATCCACTGCGTTTTACAAATTGTCTTCGTGTTCCCATCTTGTTCAAATTTGGGATAAGATACAAAAAAACGTCCCTTGAAGTTGTTGCTCCAAGGGACGCGAATTGATTTATTTCTAAAAACGCTTACTTCTTTGTCGCAGGGGCGTTCAACTTTTGGCTCATTTCCATGGAAATGGCAGAGCGGTCGAACTTTAAACGGCCGGCCATGGTTTCGATGACACACGAAAAATCGTTGTCGTTCAATTCCACGATTTTGCCGTGAAGCCCACTTTTGGTGATGATTTTATCACCTTTTTTCAATTCTGAAGCGAATTTTTTCTCATCCTTCTGACGTTTGATCTGGGGGCGAATCATAAAGAAGTACGCCACGGCAAAAATCAAGATCAGCGGTAAAAATTGTCCTAGGTTTTCCATTGAGGTCTTTTAGTTATTTTACAGGACCTGCTGGTGTAGCTCCTGGTGCTTGCACAAATGCCTTGATTCTCAAAAGTTCGGAACCTTTGGCAGTATTTGCGGTAACGGTAATCGTTTTGGTCACCTGGTTTTGTCCGGAACCGTTAAATTTTACCAACAATTCTCCTTTTTCTCCTGGTGCAATAGGATCTTTTGGAGGATTCGGCACGGTGCAACCACAGCTACTTTTGGCATCGGTAATGATCAAGGGAGCGTTTCCTGTATTGGTAAAGGAGAAAACAGTTTCTTGCGCTTCACCTCTTTGGATGGTTCCAAAATCGTGCTCTACTCTATCAAAGGTCATTACGGGTACCATTTTGGCGGCCTCATCCCTGTTTACAGCACTTTCAACATTGTCAGCAACTATCTTTTCAGATGCTTTGTCCTTGCATGATACGCCCATGATGGCGACTACCATGATCAAACTTAAAATTGTTGTTATTCTTTTCATGATTAAAATTTGTTTTCCCAAAATTACGGAATAATTGTTTATTGCAAACCCCTTCCTATTTTTTGAAGCCTTCCGTCGGCTTTATACTCCTTTGCCAACTTGTCCAACACCCCATTGATAAAGATACTGCTCTTGGGCGTGGAATACTCCTTCGCTATCTCCAAATATTCGTTCAGCGTTACTTTTTCTGGAATTGAAGGGAAATTGAGCAGCTCGCAAATGGCCATCTTCAAAACGATGGAATCGATTTCGGCGATTCGGTCGTTGTCCCAATTGGGCGTTTTGCCCTCAATTTCCTTTTCCCATTTGGCATCATTGAGCAAGGTCTTGGTCAACAGGCTATTGGCAAAATCCATATCCTGCTGGTCCTTGAGCAGGGCCGGCAAAAAGAAACGGTCTCCAGAATCGGGCTTGGCCTTTTTGAGGCGCTTTACCAAAAAGGTGTTCACAATGGGGAAATCATCCACCCAGGTCAATTTATCGTCCTCGAAGTAATCATAGATCTTTTCGTTCGGTGCAATGATTTCCTTAAAAAGTTGAATCACCATATCCCTGTCCTCCGCATAATCACTATCCGCAGTGGACATATACTTCTTGTAGATGTCACTGGATACCATGGCCTTATGAATAATCTTAACGTACTCGTCGTTCAAATACCAATTGTCCAACTTACGCTTGGAAAGTTCATCTTTCAACGCTTGATTGTTCACCAATTGCAACAACAATCGGTTTTTGACGAATTTTTGTGGGTCGGGATATTTGTCCTCCTCCGTGGCCACGTACTTTTTGGAGGAGTGGCTGACATGTTTTTCGGCCAAACGGTGCAATTCCGCCAAAAGGCTTAAAATTAAAAGGTAAAGTACATACATGTTTTCAATACTTACCCTTAGGAATTTTTCCTGTTTTTGCAAGGAGTCGTCCTTGGATTGCACCAATGCATAAATACATTGCATCACTTTTACCCTAATGTGCCTTCTGGTTAACATGTTTAAAGAACTTTTAAAGTCATTGTTTGGCTTTCACAGCGCAAAAGTAATCTTATATTTGATTCTTACCTACCAAACTTGCTTTCTTATCAGTTTTATAACGTTTACTTTGTTTGGTATGGTATATATTTGCGGGATTGTCGGCATATATCTCAGCAAAAACCACCTTTTTCCCCTTTTATGAAGGAACTGAAACACCTAAATAAATACTTCAAAAAATATTGGCTCAAACTGCTTTTGGGCATATTGATTACCATAATCGCCCGTGTTTTTTCCTTGGTGATGCCATCGTATGTGAACAAATCCATACAGGCAGTCGAGGATTTTATGTCTGATGTGATCACCCTTTCCGACGCCAAAGGATTGCTGCTCCAATATATTTTGATCATCATCGGGGCGGCCTTGTTATCGGGACTCTTCACTTTTTTGATGCGGCAGACCATCATCAATGTATCCCGCTACATTGAGTATGATCTAAAAAATGAGGTTTTCGACCATTATCAGTTATTGAGCCTCAATTTTTATAAAAAGAATAGGATCGGTGATTTGATGAACCGAATCAGTGAGGACATCAACCAGGTACGTTTGTACGGCGGCCCGGCCATTATGTACGGCATACAGACCTTGACGTTGTTCGTTTGTTTGGTGCCCTTGATGTTCATTAAAGCCCCTACATTGGCGGCCTACACCTTGCTCCCACTTCCCGTTTTATCGGTTTTGATTTATCAGATCAGTAAAATCATCCATAAAAGAAGTACCGAAGTGCAGGAGTTTTTATCCACACTGTCCACCTTTACACAGGAATCGTTTTCCGGGATTTCAGTCATCAAGGCATACAGTATTGAACCTAGGATAAACGCCGAACTGCGGACGTTGGCACAAGAGGGCAAGGATACCAGTATGTCCCTAGCCAAGGTGAATGCCTGGTTTTTCCCTTTGATGCTCCTATTGATTGGTATCAGCAACGTATTCGTTATCTATATCGGGGGGCGACAGTACATCAACGGAGAGATTGAGACCATAGGAATCATTGCCGAATTTATCCTGTACGTAAACATGCTCACCTGGCCCGTTGCCGTGGTGGGGTGGTTAACTTCCATCGTACAACGAGCGGAAGCCTCCCAAAAACGAATCAATGAATTCTTAAAGGAGGAACCTTCCATACAGAATCAGGTAAAAGAACCAACGCCCATTGAAGGAAACATTGAATTTAAGCATGTAACCTTTACCTACGAAGATACCAATATCACCGCGCTGAAAGACGTATCTTTTAAAGTGGAAGCAGGACAAACCGTAGCGATATTGGGGAAGACCGGATCGGGGAAATCGACCATTTTGGATTTAGTGGCGCGTTTGTACGATACCACATCGGGAGAAGTGTTGATAGATGGCGTTCCCGTGCAACAGTTGAATTTGGACAGTCTTAGAAGCTCCATAGGCGCGGTACCACAAGATGCCTTTTTGTTTTCCGATACCATAGAGAACAATATTCGTTTTGGCGATGAAAACGCCACCCATGAAGAGATTGTGGAAGTAGCCAAAAAAGCCGTAGTTCATAAAAATATCGAAGGCTTCGCCAAAAAATACAACACTATTCTTGGCGAAAGGGGAATCACCCTTAGTGGTGGCCAAAAGCAGCGGGTTTCCATTGCAAGGGCACTATTAAAAGATCCCAAAATCTACTTGTTCGACGATTGCCTTTCCGCAGTGGACACAGAAACAGAGGAAGAGATTTTGAACAATCTAAAACAATTATCCGAAAGCAAGACCACCTTGATTGTGAGCCATAGGGTCTCTTCGGCCAAGAATGCGGATAAGATCATTGTGCTGGAGGAAGGAAAAATCATCCAAGAAGGTACCCACGAAGAATTGAACAATACCGATGGGTATTACAAGGAGCTCTACATCAATCAGCTTTCGGGTAAAGAATCATAAAAAAGTTGCTGAATTAGCTTTTTTTTTACATTTTTGGTGACATAATTCATCATTAGCACCAAATACACTATACCATATGGGCCAGAAAGATACAATGGATCAGGAAGAGATTTATTCGAAAGTCTTAAGAGCAGGAAGAAGAACCTACTTTTTTGACGTAAGGAGCACCAAGGCCGGAGATTATTACCTCACTATCACCGAAAGCAAAAAATTTACCCACGATGACGGGTCTTTCCATTACAAAAAGCATAAAATTTATCTGTACAAAGAAGATTTTAGCGCCTTCCGGGAAATTATGGAAGAAATGATGGACTATATCATCGACGAAAAAGGCAGTGAAGTGATTTCTGAGCGCCATCAAAAAGACTTTAAAAAGGAAGAAGACAGCTTTAGTGAGAACGGAACTGCATCGGACAATAGCTTTACCGATGTGAGCTTTGATGATATCTAATAGCACTTCTTTAAAAAAATAAAGCGGCCTGTATTTTTGCAGGCCGTTTTTTATTTTTATCCTTTGGAAGATGACAACCTTAAAAAAGTATAAAAATGGCGAGGACACCGAGTAATATGCTTCCCTTGGGCACCAAGGCACCAGATTTTGAACTTTTGGATACGGTTTCGGACAACACCATGGTTTTACAAGAGCTTACGGGAGAAAAAGGCACCGTTGTGATGTTTATTTGTAACCACTGCCCTTTTGTGATCCACGTTAACCCTATGATCGTAAAGCTGGCCAAGGATTACCAGGCCAAAGGCATAAACTTTGTGGCCATATCGAGCAATGATGTGGAAAACTACCCCCAGGATGCGCCGCATTTAATGAAGGAAAAGGCCAAAGAGGAAGGTTACACCTTTCCGTATCTGTACGATGAGACCCAAGATGTGGCCAAAGCCTACGATGCAGCCTGCACCCCAGATTTTTATCTGTTTGATGTTCAGATGGAATTGGTGTACCGTGGCCAACTGGATGATTCAAGGCCAGGAAACGGGATTCCGCTTACCGGTACAGATCTCAAAAATGCCATGGAGGCCGTTTTGCAAGGAAAGGAAATCAGCACCGACCAAAAACCAAGTCTTGGGTGCAACATAAAATGGAAGGCCAATTAACCTCTTTTTTTTTTGATGGAAACTACTTTACCCAACACTACTTTGGTCTTGGAACCGGTAACGGAATCGAATTTGGATATCTATTTGACGGTCGGGGTGCGCTCCTACTGCCAACACTATCTGCATTTATGGGAAAACAATGACCCTAACCCGTATATTTCCCATGGGCTCACCAAGGAAGTTGTACAGCCGGAACTAAAAAACCCAAATGCGCTCCACTTTTTGGTTCAATGGGAAAATAATACGGTCGGCATCTTAAAATTGGTAAAGGATTGCGGCATTGACGAACTATCCGACCACGACACCCTTAAGGCCGAAAAAATATATTTGTTGAAGGAATATGCAGGCAAGGGTATCGGTAAAGCGGTGCTTGGTTTTGTGGAAGAAAAAGCTCGGGAACTCAACAAGAAAACCATATGGCTGGATGCGATGCAAAAAGGAAAACCTGTTCTTTTTTACCAAAAAAACGGTTTCAACATCAAACGGGAGAGCGAAGTAACCTTGCCTCACGTCCTACCGAGCGAGAAAGCCATGTGGATTTTGACCAAGGACCTTTAAACTACCATCCTTCGCGTTTCAACAAATTTTCGATGTGCGCGTAATGATGGTTGCTGTGCCAGGCGTAACGCGCTATATTTTCTTTAAGGGTCGTTTTCTGGTTGCCATCGGGGTGGACAAAACTTCGCTGCAATTGCGCTTCGGAAAGCCCTTTCAACAAATAGACCAGTTTCGCATGGACCGCACGTAAATGGTCCAACGATAGCTGTATAGGTGCCGTACGTGTATCAAAAAGTTCGGCCCATGCCTTTTCATTATAGGGTTTTATGGTGGGCGTATCTTCGGTAAGTGCCCATTTGAAGCGAATGTAACTGTTGTGATGGCTGTCGGAAATGTGGTGCACCAATTGGCGTACGGTCCAGCCTTCGGGCCGGTAAGGCGTATCCAATTGCGCATCGGTCAATGGGCTTACCGTTCGGGATAAACGCTCCGGTAGTTGCTCCAATACCATGATCCAAGCATCCATATCCTTTTCACTGATTTCTTCGGGGAGTTCAAACTTTCCGATGGGGTACCGTAGTTGTTCCAATGTATCTTTTTCCATAAGCTAAAAGTAACAAGTTTTAAGGATTAGCCATCCATCCGACCGGCTGTATTTTTAATACACTTTTAACTGATTTTCCCATATTAAACCAAATAATCTAGTAATTTTGTAGGGTATTAATTTTCAAACCTAAAAATCAGAACATATATGGCGACTTTACGATTGGGAGATACTGCTCCCGACTTTACAGCAGTGACTTCGGAAGGCACATTGAACTTTTACGAGTACCTTGGCGATAGCTGGGGAATCCTATTTTCCCACCCTGCGGATTTTACCCCGGTGTGCACTACAGAGTTGGGCACAGCGGCCAAGTTTAAAGACGAGTTTGACAAACGAAACGTAAAGATGATGGCCCTCAGTGTGGATGGTGCTGCATCTCACGTAGAATGGATCAAGGATATCAACGAAACACAGGGAACCGAGGTGAATTTTCCGATTGTGGCAGATGTGGAACGTAAGGTGTCCGACCTCTACGATATGATCCACCCCAATGCCGATGATACGCTTACCGTCCGTTCCGTGTTTATCATCGACCCCAACAAAAAAATAAAGCTTACCCTTACCTATCCCGCCTCAACGGGACGTAATTTTTACGAACTGTTGCGGGTCATCGATTCGCTACAATTAACGGCCAACCACAAAGTGGCCACGCCAGCAAACTGGAAAAATGGTGAAAAAGTGGTGGTAAGCCCTGCCATTCCTACCGAAGAGGCGAAAGGCATCTTTACCAAAGGAGTGGAAGAAATCAAACCGTACCTGCGTTTGACCCCCGATCCGACTGCATAATCAATTTATTTTGAAGAAAAAAACTGATTCCCAATAAATTAAACGTACCTTTGGACTCAATTTAATTTTTTTAATTTATATTATGAGTAAAGGAACAGTAAAATTCTTCAATGATTCTAAAGGTTACGGATTTATCACTGAAGATGGTTCAAACACAGATCACTTCGTACACATTTCTGGTCTTATTGACGAAATCAGGGAAGGTGACGTTGTAGAATTCGAGCTACAACAAGGTAAAAAAGGATTGAACGCCGTTAACGTACAAGTTGCGGAATAGACGATATATACTTTTTTTCTAGATGAGCCCGGGCAATTGCCCGGGCTTTTTTTTGGTCAATTTTTTTTACTCGCTACGCAACCCTTTCGATTTTTGTTTATCTACGAAGTGAACACTGTTTCCCCATAACCATTAAAACCGTATAAATGAACACCTTTTTTGGAGTACTTTCGTTTTTATTGATCGTTAATGCCATGCTATTGGTTTGGAGCGTTAACGGTTCCAAAAAATAATTTTAAATAACGTAAGGGCAATAGGTAGGGTTTTTTATCGTTGGATTGTTAAGCAATAAACACGTAACGACCATGACCACTTTTTTAAGCATTCTTGTTACCTTACTCGCCCTTAACGCCTGCTTATTGTTTTTGAGCGTTAACCGGGCCAAATAAAAAAAGCCTTCATTGCTGAAGGCTTTCTGTTTTTTTAACTGCGTGGGATTGTCTTATTTCACGTTCATCAACTCCACATCAAAAATCAATGTTGCGTTGGGTGGTATCACCCCTCCGGCACCTGTGCTTCCGTAGGCCAAGTGTGATGGGATCACAAAACGGGCCTTATCGCCCACTTTCAAAAGTGAGATTCCTTCGTCCCAACCAGGAATTACCTGTCCAATGCCCAATACAAAGTCAATAGGCTGCTTTCTTTTGTAGGAAGAATCGAAAACCTGACCATTGACCAATGCGCCTTCGTAATGTACGGATACCGTTTTGCCCTTTTGCGCTTGGGTTCCATTGCCTTTTTGGATGATTTTGTACCGCAATCCGCTATTGGTCTTCTCAAAACCGGCAGCCAATTTTTCCATTTCGGCTTCTGCCCTCGCCTTCTGCTCCGCAATTCGTTTTTCACGGGCACCTTCAAAACTTCTAAACGCTTCGATGGCGTTCCATTTTTTGGCTTCATCCCCTACCCTAACGATTTCCAAGGTTTCTATGCGGTCGCCCTGTGCAATGGCATCCACAACATCTTGACCTTCCTGTACATGCCCAAATACGGTATGCTTATTGTCCAACCAAGGAGTGGCCACATGGGTGATAAAAAACTGGCTACCATTGGTTCCCGGCCCAGCATTGGCCATGGAGAGCACTCCAGGGGTATCGTGTACTAAATCGGGGTGGAACTCATCATCAAATTTATAGCCAGGGTCTCCGGTCCCTGTTCCGGTGGGACATCCGCCCTGGATCATAAAATCGGCGATTACCCGATGGAATGTTAAGCCATCGTAATAGGGTTTTCCCTGTGGTTTTACGCTGTTTTCCATATTCCCTTCGGCCAAGGCCACAAAATTCCCCACGGTACCTGGGGTTTTGTCGTGGGTAAGTTTTACCAATATGTCACCTTTGGTGGTATTGAACTTTGCATAGATTCCGTCTTGCATGGTATGTCTGTTAATCGGTTTGTAAAAACTTTTCTGGTGAAATTCCAAGACTGCAAAGATAGGCGTTTATGCGAAAGCCGGAAAGCTAGGGAATACGACCCGATTCATTTATATGTAAGCGATTTGTACCAAAATAGGGGAATACCAAAACAATAACGCTTTTAGATGGATAACAGATGTCAATCATTTAAAAATGGGAAGCCGCCCAAAAACATGGCAGCCGAGAACAGGAATGTGTTTATACTAGCACGAAGGTTTCCATGGCTATTGAAACTGATGCTCAACCAACAAAAATACTTGATCAACAAAAAACCTGACCAATATATGGCGGCAATCATGTCAAACACAAAGCACCTTTGTGATTCTGACAGAAAGATTATGGAGAAAAAGGAAAATGCCGAATTTATGTTGACCCACATGGGGGAAGCATTTAAAAAAGGGGTCAAAGAAACCGTTAATGAAGCTAAACTATTCTGTACAGATTGGGGCTTTGATGTAAAGGCAATCGATGTCCCTGTTGAAATTTGGCACGGAACCGAGGATACCTTGTCCCCCATAGAACCTATACGGAAACTGGCCAATAATGTTCCTCGCTCCCAAAAAAACTTCATTTCGGGCAAAGGTCATTTTTTAACGGAAGAAAAAGATATCTGGGAAAAAATACTGTTGTCCCTCAAAACAGAGTAACCCTATTAATGATTCTAGTGCTAAGGCTTCCATAAAGTGTTTACCCCATTTCAATTACTACTACCAAGGGATTAGTTCCCCTCTTCTTGTTAAATTTAAAACGGACAAGCCATATAGGGTTCAGATTAAATATTGTATTTTTCGTCATAGACGTCTACAACGATTGTGTCACTAACCAATACAAATAAATAGAATGGGGAAATCATTTTTCAATTTTAAGCACCTAAAAGGGGATTTTACGGGCGGCTTGGTGGCTGGGGTGGTAGCTTTACCGCTTGCCCTTGCGTTTGGAGTACAATCGGGAATGGGCGCTACGGCAGGTCTGTACGGTGCAATAGCCGTAGGTATTTTTGCCGCATTGTTCGGCGGTACCGAAACACAGGCCAGTGGTCCTACCGGCCCTATGACGGTGGTATCGGCGGCAGTGGTCGCCTTCGGTATTCAAATGAACGGTTCCTTGGACAATGGAATGCATATCATCCTGCTGACCTTTTTGTTGGCCGGATTGTTTCAAGTGGTTTTCGGTTTTTTGAATATTGCCAGTTATGTAAAGTACTTCCCCTATCCTGTAATATCAGGCTTTATGAGTGGTGTGGGACTTATCATTGTAATTCTCCAGATATTTCCGTTGGTCGGGCTGGATTCGGCCAAATCCACCTGGGCCGTTATTCAAGATGTGCCCCGCCTTTTTGAAGAAGCAAATCTATCTGCATTGCTCTTGGGCGCTATAACGATTGTCATTTATTTCCTGTTCCCAAAAATAACCAAGGCCATTCCAAGTGCTTTGGTCGCCTTGATTGGGGCTACGTTGGTTGCCTATTTCATGAAAATGGATGTGCCGCTGATTGGTGAGATTCCGGCAGGTCTACCCGCCTTTCAACTTGGGGGCATCTTAAGTGTAGACCCAAGCTACTTCCCTAAAATCATCGAATACGGTCTGGTGTTGGCCGTTCTGGGAAGTATTGATTCTTTGTTGACATCGGTTATTGCTGATAATATGACCAAAACCAAACATAACAGTAATCGAGAGCTCATCGGACAAGGTATTGGAAATATGTTGGCCGCAGCAATCGGCGGGATACCCGGTGCAGGAGCCACCAAAGGAACCGTTGTCAACATCAATGCAGGCGGAAAAACAAGATTGTCAGGCATTATTCATGGGTTGTTCCTGCTTACCGTTTTGCTGGGACTTGGAAAGTTGACCGCCTATATACCACTTTGTGTATTAGCCGGTTTGCTTATTCCCATTGGCTTTAAGATTGTTGACTTCAAGGGCTTAAAACACCTATTAAAAGTTCCTAGAGCAGATGCCGTTGTACTGTTTTTGGTACTGACCGTAACCACCTTTGGAAGCTTGATTCATGCTGTGGGCATAGGTATCGCCTTGGCTTGTCTGTTGTTCATGAAAAAGTCCGGCGATATCGGAGAAAAAGGTCTCCAAGTGGAACGATTGTCAGATTTGGAAGATGAAAAACCGTGGCAGGATGAAATTGAAATCTACGAAAAGTATAAGGACAAAATCGTTATCAAACACTTGTACGGACCGCTGTTTTTTGGTTTTACATCCTACCTGAAAGATCAGGTAAAAGCACTGCCGGACGATATCGAATCCGTTATCCTGAGAATGGACCGGGTACCTTACATTGACCAATCTGGACTATACACCTTGGAGGATATTATTTTTGACCTTCGTTCCAAAAACATTGAAGTTATTATTGTTGGACTCAAAGAGCAACCTTGCGACATGCTCAAAGCCATTGATATTATTCCCGATTTGATTCCAGAAGAAGACCTGTTTAAAAATATTGATGATAGTTTCTCCCATTTACGGGAGCAATTCAAATCCTGATGGAAGATTTCCGAATGATGGATAGCAGTATCATTTATTGGCAATAGCCTTTTCATAGCTATAAGAATCAGTTTTAGAAAACTACCAGATGTAACATTTTTTGATTTCTGCATCTAAAGCGCAAATTAAATACAGAAATCATGAAAAAAATCTATCTTCTTTTTACGATCTTACTTTCCTGTGCTACCCAAGCACAACAGACCCACCAACCCATTCACGCGCAGGTCAGCGGTAGTGGCGCACCTATTTTGCTCATCCCCGGTTTTACCGTTCCAGGCGATAGTTGGGAGGCTACCGTCAATCAATTGGAGGAAAACTACGAATGCCACGTACTTACCCTCGCAGGCTTCGGAGGAAAAAGTCCCATCGAATTCCCTTGGCTGCCAAAAGTGAATGCATCCATCGAAAACTACATCCAAGAGAACCAGCTCAACGATTTGATCGTTATCGGGCATAGTTTGGGAGGGACCATAGCAACTTGGCTCGCCAGTAGGGAAAACAGCCAGATTGCAAAGCTCATATTGGTAGACGCATTGCCGGCAGCCGGTGCGATGATGATACCGAACTTCGACCCTGAAAACCTAGCCTATGAAAGCCCGTATAATAACCAATTGCTGTCCATGACCGATGCTGATTTTGAAAAAATGGCCCAAGGGATGGCCCAAGGCATGAGCTTACACCCCGAAGCACAAGAAAAGATTAAGGACTGGATACTATTATCCGATAGAAAAACCTATGTGTACGGCTACACGGATTATTTGAAGCTGGATATGAGGGAGGATCTCAAGAATATTTCCATTCCGGTGACCATCATCGCGGCCGACAAACCCTATGGCAAGGAAATGGTGACACAAACCTACAAAAATCAATACGCTAATTTAGCCCAATATGATTTGATCATCGCCGAAAATGCCGCGCACTTTGTAATGTTTGACCAGCCGGAATGGTTCATGGAACAAATCCAAAACATAATAGCAGCCCACTAAATGGATATAACAAATCAATTTTCCCAAATATATGAGATGCATGCCCCTAAAGTGTATCGGCTATGCCTGGGGTATGCATCGGGGGACGAAGATTTGGCCAAGGAGTGGCAACAACAAACGTTCATAAAGGTGTGGAACCATCGAAATGCCTTTAAGGGCGACTCGTCCCTGAGCACCTGGATTTATAGAATTGCCGTAAATACCTGTTTAAGCGATTTGAGAAAACCAAAGAAACACGTTCCCATCAACGAAGCCATTTTGGAAAATGATGTAACCGATGGGAATTCCGAACAGCGGGACACGCAAATCAAGAAAATGTACCAATGCATCCATAAACTTACCCCAAACAACAAGGCCATCATCCTTCTGGAACTGGAAGATGTACCTCAATCCGAAATTGCTGAAATACAAGGAATTGCATATGGGGCACTTCGAACACGATTGAGCAGAATTAGAAATTCACTTTTAAAATGTATCACCAATGAAAAACGATAATTTATCCCAAATATGGAAAAGTCAAGAAAATGACTTATCCCTCGATAAGCCTGACTTCATCATTAAAAAGGCCAAAAAACAACGCAACGGACAATTCATCACCATCGCAGTGCTATCGGTGACCCTGATAATTTTGATAAGCTTTACCATCACATACGCCAACAGTAACTGGAATAATTTTACGCTCGGCCTTTTATTGATGATTTCCAGTCTCGCTTTTAGGGTCATCATTGAGTTTATAAGTATGTACCGCAAAGAAAGTCGGCTCATTGCCCTGGACAACGTAGCCTATCAAAAATACCTAAAAACGTATTATCGAATGAGATTGAGGGCAAATTACATCATCACACCCCTTTGTTTTGGCGTGTATATTTTCGGGTTTACCCTGCTGCTGCCCTATTTTAAAAAAGAATTTTCTGTAGGGTTTTATAATTATATTCTTATTTCTGGAATAGTCTCGCTTGTTATTGTAGCTTTGATTATCATAAATAGTATTGCAAAAGAACACCGTTTTTTAAGGCAATTGAAAGGAAAGTAGGCAAAAACCGTATGGAAAAGACAAAAGGCAGCGCGTATGCACCCCATAAACATAGAGAGCTATTTTGGTTGCTAGGAACCATAACATTGGTACTCTTGGGACACTTCCTCCTTTTTGGAAAACAGGGGTTCGTGGAAGGTGGGACGGCCGATATCAATATTCACGATACCTATCTCATTTTTCCAAATGTGGATATGATATTACTACTGGGCGTTTTCCTGTTTTTGATCGTGTATTCGGTGCGAACTGTTGGTAGTGCCTTCAAAAATAGAATTGCCAGTCTTATTTGCATGGCAGCTATTATAGGGTTTATAGCATTATTGACAGGGATTCATTCCATAGCACAATCCATGCTTTTTGAAACTTTGGCAACCGCACTTATTTATGTTCAATTGGCATTATCGGTTTTCTTGGTCTTTATCGGTTTTAAAACTGGGCAACACAGCAGAAAATGACTTGACCCTTGAATGTGGCTCAAATCAGGTTTATATCGATATATATCAGATAGTTTCTTATTGCTTTTTCTTTTCCTCAGGTATTCACTACCTTATCCATACGGGTTCAGGTAATTTTTTGTCCAAAACAACACCTATTCCATGGGATCATTTCCTGAATCCGCCCTACACCGTTTTTCAAGATGACTTTGGAATAGCTAAAAAACTATAATGAATCAATTTTTACAACAATGGGGCGATGCTGCATACACCACTGTTGGCTTTTTTTGGATGGCCTTATGGGCTTTCGTTTTGGGGTACGCCATCAGTTCACTCATCCAGATATTTTTAACAGAAAAACGTATGCAGCAAACCATGGGAGACGCTGGCGGAAAAAGTGTGCTGCTCGGTACGTTCTTTGGTTTTATAAGTAGTTCGTGTAGTTTTTCGGCCTTGGCCACTTCCAAGTCGTTGTTTCAAAAAGGGGCAAGTTTTATATCCTCCATCGCATTTTTGTTGGCCTCCACCAACCTTGTGATTGAGCTCGGCATCATCATCTCAATTTTTCTGGGATGGCAATTTGTAGTGGGCGAATACCTCGGCGGAATATTGTTGATTCTTTGCAGTTGGTTGCTCATTCGGTTAATCAACCCCAAAAAACTCATCAAAAAGGCCAGGGAACATTTGGAGGCATCCAGTTCATCATCCATGTCCGATAAGCCCTTAACGGAAAAACTTCGGTCCCAGGAAAGTTGGGCCAAGGTAGGCAAACAATATGCCATGGAATGGAAAATGGTATGGAAGGATGTTACCGTTGGTTTCACCATTGCCGGGATGGTCTCCGCCTTTGTTCCCGATTCGTTTTTTCAAACACTTTTTATCAACACGAGTAACGGAGAGCAGGCATTTTCATTTCTCACCTTGCTGCAACACGTTGTTGTGGGACCTGTCGCGGCCTTCCTTACTTTTATTGGCTCCATGGGCAACATTCCCTTGGCTGCCCTTCTATTTGGAAAAGGAGTCAGTTTTGCCGGGGTCATGGCCTTCATTTTTAGTGATCTTGTGGTTTTTCCCGTGCTTCGCATCAATGCGAAATATTATGGCTGGAAAATGTCATTATTCATCCTCTTTCTCTTGTTTACTTCATTGATAGGCGCATCCCTCCTACTGCATTACGGTTTTGACTTTTTCGGTCTAATCCCAGAGAATGTTGGCGAGCAAATCACAGAAAAGGAACATTTTAAAATCAATTACACTTTTTGGCTCAACTCTGCATTTCTACTGGTTACGGGGCTTCTGGTTTACCTCGGATTTGTGAAAGGCAAAAAGGTGAAGCACCACAAAGAGATGGCGCCCAAAAGTCCTCTTCTGGAAAATATATTGAAATGGGCCGCCCTGATTTGTTACGTTTGGTTGATTTTTGGTATTCTTTTAAAATTTGGACTTTCGTCATATATTTAAATATTGACCTAAGAACCAATGAACCGTCCAAAAATCAATATTAAAAAAAACCGTTTGGACAAGTCCATTGAGTTTTTGACCTTTTTTCTCCTTCTTGGTGCTGCCTTACTTCTTGCCATTTGGTATGCACAACTGCCGGAAAGGGTTCCAATACATTTTAATTGGCCCACAAAAGATCGGAACGGAATGGACTCAAAAGATGTGCTTTGGGCTGGCCCCGTGATTCTTGGTGCCCTTATCTTGGGGATCTTTAAACTCAACCAATATCCATGGATTTTCAACTACCCTTTTGAGATACATGAAGGTAATGCGGAACGTCAATATCGGATTGCTACGCGGCTACTTCGATGGCTAAACCTGCTATTGGCCATTTTGTGTATTGTTTTGACCGTCCTATCCCTTCTCGATGGCCTTGAGCTATCGAAACATCAATAATATGCAGTACATGTTATATAAAATCTTGAAGACACTTAAATCGAATTTGAAGAAAATTAGAAGTAAATAAAACTAAGGTCGTATCTTGACCATAGCTAGAAATGGTTGCCCAATGAAGAAAATCCGTAGCCTCATATTTGAATACCTACAAATAGCTTTAGCTATTTTGTTGGCCAGTATCGGGTTGAAAGCCTTTTTGCTTCCCAACGGCTTTTTGGACGGTGGGGTTACCGGTATCGCCATTTTATTGGGTGAATTTGTTCCCATCGAAATCTCCTATATTCTCCCGATCATTTCCATTCCTTTCTTTATTCTGGGCTGGCTTACCTTGACTAAAAGGGTGATGATCAAATCCGTAATTTCCGTTTTGGTGCTGGCCGTCGTTATCCATTTTGAAAATTTTGAAGCGGTGACGAACGAAAAGTTGCTTATTGCCATTTTTGGGGGCATTTCTCTAGGAGCGGGCATTGGATTGGCCATAAAAAATGGTGCTGTGTTGGATGGCTCCGAAATATTGGGCATTTACTTGCATGACAAATTCGGTATTCCCATCGGAACCATCATCTTGCTCTTCAATACCGTGCTTTTTGCGATTACGGCATGGCTTATCTCCATAGAAATTGCACTTTATTCCATATTGACCTTTATCATCACGGGAAAAGTAATCGATTTTGTCTTTGAGGGCTTTGAGGATTACATTGGTTTATTGATCGTGAGCCACAAACAAAAGGAAATTCAAGATGAGCTTTTGAACCAAGTGGGATTGGGGATGACCATTTACGGAGGCGTACGTGGATTTGGGAGCCGGGGTGAAATCAATAACGTGGAAGTAATACAAACGGTGCTCAACCGTATTGATTCCAAAAAGGTACATCGGATAGTGGATACGATTGATGAAGATGCGTTTATCATCGAGTTTGAAGTGAACAGCGTAAAAGGCGGAGTTCTTAGAAAATATCTGAGTCGAGAGAAAACCAGAACCTTGTCACCCGACCTTTACAATAAAGATCTGTAAATCCGTCCCCGCTCCATCAAGACTTTTCAAAAAACCAAGAGTGACGGTAGGCAGCTGGCTAAATTCCATAATTTTTATTGTATTTTTCTACCAAGAACAATTGCCCATTGAAACCAGAGCATCAAAAATACCTGGAGAATTACCTTCAACAATTTTCACATCTAACGGCAGAAGAACTGGAATTACTCCAGTCGCAATTATCCATCAAGGAGTATGGCCAAAAAGAGTTTTTCTTTGAAAGCGGAGAGGTTCAGACCACCATGGGCTATGTAAGTAAGGGATTGCTTCGCAGATATTATATTAACGATAAGGGAAAGTCCATTACCACTGGATTTGTAAAAGAAAACGAATACGCAACCGACTACCCTGCCTTTATCCGCCAAAAACCTTCCAAATATCACATGGAATGCCTGGAACCTTGCACCATCATTTTACTATCATACAAAGATATTCAGCAAGGCTACGAACAATTTAAGAGCAATGAAAGATATGGCCGGCTCATTGCCGAGCAAGTGCTCACCATTCAGACCGATCGTACGGAGAGTTTTCTGTTCGAAACTGCGGAGGAGCGCTATCTTAATTTTGTAAAGGACCATCCCGAGCTACTCAATCGGGTAAGCCTCACCCATTTATCATCCTTCTTGGGGATAGAACGTCAATCCTTGAGTCGAATCCGAAGTAAAATTGCCAAAAAGTAAGTTTGTCACATATGTGTCAGGTTAGGCCGAGCATTGCATCGCATCTTTGCTGCATCAAACAAAACAAGATTAACATGATGCCAAGAAATCCATCCTACACATTAACCTTATTTTTATACGTACTCTTCTCCATAGCAGCGTTCAGTCAACAAAACATCCACAAGGATGTACAAGAACATACTGAGATGATATTTGACAGCCTTGTAAAGATTCGTCGGGACTTTCACCGACATCCTGAAGTTGGTGGAGAGGAACAGCGTACCTCGCAAAAGGTAATCGAATATCTGAGCTCACTTGGTTTGGAAGTTAAAACTGGAATTGGTGGCTATGGGGTTGTTGGTATTTTAAAGGGAGGCAAACCCGGTAAAAAGATAGCATGGCGGGCCGATATGGACGCTATGCCATCCAATGCGCCCGATGTGGTAGCTTTTGCATCGGAAACTGAGGGGGTTCGTCATATCTGCGGTCATGATGTACATACTACCGTAGCACTTGGGATGGCCACTGTTTTGGCAGCGCAAAGGGAACGGTTGGAAGGAACCATCTATTTTGTCTTTCAGCCTTCCGAAGAAAATATAAAAGGAGCCTTGGCCATGATGGACGATGGATTGTTCCAGTTGATCGACCCCGAAGAAATGTATGCCATGCATGTAACGCCATTCCCTGCCGGTACCATTGCCGCAAAACCAGAGGAAATGTTCTCCGACTACAAAAGGGTGGATCTCAGATTCAAGGACATTGGCAATACCGAAGCTTTGACGGAATTCGTCAAAAAGCAGGTCCATGGTCTTGAAAATGTTCCCAAAGACAGTAAATTTTGGAACATGCAGAATATGGGCGACCCAGAAATTGGTATTGCGGGCCCCAAATCCATTTACACCGATTACACTACCGTAGATAACAGAAATTTCAAGGTTAAAGAAACGGAGGAAGGTGTTAAAATCAGTGCTTTTTTAAGTTTTAGCGACAAAAAACAGCGGGATGCGGCCTTGCCCGAACTTAAAAAGCAAATTGGCCAATCGGATTTTACCAATGATTTTTTGGGAGCAGAATTGGTACATGTATTTCCCACGCTGGACAACAACGAAAGACTTGTAAACGAAAGCTTGGAACAATTATCAAGTATCTACGGTGAAGATAGGGTGCTTCGCCTGCATGGGGTGGTAGCTGATGGAAGGAGTGATGATTTTGCATTTTTTCAGCCCAAAGTGCCCAGTGTGTACTTTTTTATGGGCGGCTCCAACTACGAAAAGGGTATCATCGCACAAACACATTCACCAAATTTTGCGGTTGATGAAAGCTGTATCCGAACTGGGGTCAACCTATTCGCTTCATTGATGGTGGAACGTTTGGAACAATAAGATTGAAGCATACCGAATATCTAATTTAATTGTGGGATAAGCATCTTTTTGATAGCTTTAGAACTATTATCGCTGCCTATGAAAAAGATTACACTGCTTTTTAGTATCCTTGTCTTAACCGTGTTTGCTGCTTTTGGGCAAAGTTCCAACTTTGTAGGGACTTTCATAAACACTTCGGAAAGTATTTCCATACAATTTAAACGGGTGGGCGATGAATACCACGGTATGCTGGCCGCAGTGGGAGCAAGTTTTGCTATAAGGGCCACGGGTACCGACACTCGGCTGAACGGTCAAATCTACGGTTTGGATGGGCCTGTTCCGTTTGAAGCCAATCTCTCCGGTTTGCAAATGAGCGTTCGTGCCACGGGATACAATGAACCCTTTTACAAGTATTCTGATCTTCACAATTTGGGCAGTTTCGATTTGACCCCCTACATGAGGGATAATAGCGGTGTTTCGGGGAATACTATAAATGGAACCCCCAATCCACCATCCCCTGTAAATACTGATGGTCAATACCCTGAACTTGACAACCAAGGGTTGCTGAACATCATTTCCGGGAGTCAGTTGGTTTTTTACCAGCGTACCTCATACGTAAACGATAGCATGGCCAGTTCCATTACCTATGTGAATTTTTGTGCCAATGGTACTTTTTCAATGAACACGGATGGTTCGTTCAGTGTGGAAGGGGATTATGGTGGCAATGCCCAGGGAGCTTCCTACGGAAATAGCTCTGGAACATGGCAACTGGTGTCGTACCAAGGTTCACCAGCGGTTTATCTTCAATATTATAACGGTGATACCAGCATAAATCCCTTCAATGAAAACGAGGTAAGGCAGGGAAGATGGCGGCGAGGAAACACCCAATACGCATTGCAGCGGAACAAAGTCCGCTGCAATTAAGATTTTTAAAGTGAGCCCATAAAGAAATTACTCTCCCATGGCCGCCGCTACGGCAGCAGAAAGTCTTTTGTAGGTTCCATTTTGCAAGCGCTCCCTGATTGCTGAGAAAGCGTCCAAGGTTTCCTCGATATCTTGCATGGTGTGTGTTGCGGTTGGAATCAAACGAAGCAAGATTAACCCCTTCGGAATTACGGGATATACCACAATAGAACAGAAAATCCCATGGTTTTCACGGAGATCCTTCACCAAGGCCATCGCTTCGGGAATACTACCATTTAAGTAAACGGGAGTAACGCAACTGGTCGTTGTACCAATATCGAACCCTCTCTCCTTTAATCCATTTTGGAGTGCGTTCACATTCTCCCAAAGCTTAGCTTTAAGCTCTGGCATGGTACGCAACATATGTAATCTTTTTAAGGCGCCTTTTACGTAAACCATAGGTAATGACTTAGCGAACATTTGCGACCTTAAATTATATTTTAAGTATTCCACGATTTCCTTTTGAGCGGCAACAAAAGCACCGATTCCGGCCATTGACTTGGCGAAAGTGGCCAAATAAACATCAATATCATCCTGAATGCCTTGCTCCTCGCCTGCTCCGGCCCCTGTTTTACCCAAGGTTCCAAATCCGTGGGCATCATCTACCAACAATCGGAACTTAAATTTTTTCTTGAGCGCTACAATCTCCTTAAGGATACCTTGCTCACCGCGCATTCCAAAAACTCCTTCAGAAATAACCAAGATACCGCCACCGGTCTCGCTGGCCAATTTGGTGGCACGCTCCAAATTCTTCTCCAAACTTTCAGCATCGTTATGCTTAAAGGTGAAGCGCTTGCCCATGTGCAAACGAACACCATCAATAATACAAGCATGGCAATCCACATCGTATACAATGATATCGTCTTTGGAAACTAAGGCATCCACCACGGACATAAATCCTTGGTATCCAAAATTGAGCAAATAAGCAGCTTCCTTGTTCACGAACTCGGCCAATTCCTTTTCCAATTGTTCGTGATAATCGGTGTGGCCGCTCATCATACGTGCGCCCATAGGATAGGCGGCTCCGTGCTCCATAGCGGCTTCCCCGTCCACTTTCTTGATTTCAGGTAGGTTGGCTAAACCTAGATAGTCATTGATACTCCACGTTATAACGTCCTTTCCTTGAAACTTCATTCTGTTGGAAATTGGTCCTTCCAACTTGGGAAAAACAAAATAGCCTTCAGCCTGTGAGGCCCATTTTCCCAAAGGTCCTTTGTTCTCAATGATTCTATCGAATAAATCTCTCATCTACCTTAATGTTAATTCATCTGCAAAAGTATAGATTTTTACGAACCTTGCATAACGAAATTTTCAGATAAAAAAAACGGCGATGAAATTTCATCGCCGTAGTTGAGGTATTATAGGGTACTGGTTTATTTAATATACTTGATTTCCTCGGGTATTTCGGCGTTCTGGATATCAAAGAAGCCTTGATTCTCCATCCATTCGTTACTATAAACTTTGCTCATGTACCTGGAACCGTGGTCTGGGAAAACTACCACCACATTGCTATCTTCGGTAAATTCTCCTTCGGTATTCAACTGGTACAGGGCTTGGGTCGCTGCACCACTGGTGTAACCGGCGAAAATACCTTCGGTATGGGCCAATTTGCGGGCCATGTGCGCACTTTCACCATCGGTTACCTTAACATACCTGTCAATGGCGTTGAAATCGGTAGCGGCAGGTATCAAGTTTTTACCTAGTCCTTCAATTCGATATGGGTATACTTCGTTGTGGTCGAATTCCCCTGTTTCGTGATATTTTTTCAAAACGGAACCGTATGCATCTACACCCAAAACCTTGATGTTGGGGTTTTGCTCTTTCAGATAGCGTGCAATTCCCGAAATAGTCCCTCCTGTTCCGCTACATGCTACCAAATGGGTAATTTGACCATTGGTCTGCTCCCAAATTTCAGGTCCAGTGCTGGAATAATGGGCATCAATATTGAGCTCATTAAAATATTGGTTGATGTATATGGAATTCGGTGTTTCACTGTGCAAACGTTTGGCCACCTCGTAGTAGGAACGGGGGTCATCTGCGCTCACGTGCGCTGGACATACATAAACATTGGCTCCCATGGAACGCAACATATCTATTTTGTCCGGTGATGACTTTGAACTTACGGCCAAAATGCACTTATACCCTTTCACGATACTTACCATGGCCAGGCTAAAGCCTGTATTCCCTGAGGTAGTCTCAATAATGGTGCTGCCAGGCTTTAAGATGCCCTTTCGCTCTGCCTCCTCGATGATATGAATCGCAATTCTATCTTTTGCGGAATGTCCCGGATTGAAACATTCCAATTTCGCATAGAAGTTTCCGGTTAGGGGGGCAGTAATTCTGTTTAGCTTAACTAAGGGGGTACTTCCAATTAGGTCTAGGATATTGCTGTGCGCATTTATCTGTTTCTTCATAACTGGTATTAGGTAGGGAACAATACCCTCAAAGATAAGGCATTTGTTCGGTGCAAATGTAACATTTTATTTTTAAAGGGCTTTTCCTTCCAAGTCCAAAATGAAGGCATACTCCTTTGCTGTTTCCTTCAAGGCCTCAAAACGGCCCGATGCCCCGCCATGTCCTGCATCCATATTGGTATCCAAAAACAGGAGGTTGTTATCTGTTTTGTATTCTCTTAATTTAGCCACCCATTTGGCAGGTTCCCAGTACTGTACTTGGGAATCGTGCAAACCCGTGGATACGTACATATGCGGATACGCCTTGGCCTCCACATTATCGTATGGCGAATAGGATTTCATGTAATCATAATATTCCTTTTCGTTCGGATTACCCCATTCGTCGTACTCGCCCGTGGTCAATGGAATGGTATCGTCCAACATGGTGGTGACCACATCCACAAAAGGTACCGCAGCAATGATACCATGATAAAGTTCCGGCTCCATATTAATGATGGCTCCCATCAAAAGTCCACCGGCAGAACCACCCATGGCATATAAATGCTCGGAACTGGTATATTTTTGTTCTATCAAAAATTTACTGACATCAATAAAATCAGTGAAGGTGTTTTTTTTCTGCAATAATTTTCCATCCTCGTACCAAGGTCTTCCCAAATATTCGCCGCCACGCACGTGTGCGATGGCATAAATAAAGCCACGATCCAACAAACTCAATCGGATGGACGAAAAATACGGGTCCATGGTAGCTCCATAGGAACCATATCCATATTGCAACAACGGACTGGTACCATCCAAAGGAGTATCCTTGCGATAGATAATGGAAATGGGTACTTTTTTACCATCCCTTGCGGTAGCCCATAACCGCTCTGTTTTGTAGTTGTTTTTGTCGAATTTGCCTCCCAAGACTTCTTGCTGCTTCATCACAGTCTTGGTTCGTGTTTCCATGTCAAAATCAATAACGGCGTAAGGCTCGCCCATTTCATTGTAGTAATACCGAAGCACTTTGGTATCAAAATCCAAATTCACCGAAGGTCCTGCTACATAGGTTTCGCTTTCAAAAGGCAAATAATAACTGTCCGAACCGTCCCATTTGGCAATTTTCATTTGGCTGAGCCCGTTCCTGCGCTCGGTGACCACATAATAGTCCCTGAAAATTTCAACATCTTCCAACAATACCTCTTCATCATGCGGAATAAATTCTTCCCAATGTTCTGATGAGGTGTTGTTTTCACTCGTTTTCATCAATTTAAAGTTGGTCGCACCATCCCTATTCGTCAACACGTAAAAATCATCCTCAAAATGGGAAATGGAATATTCCACGCCTTTTTCACGTGGCGAAAACACCTTGAATTTTCCATTGGGATCATCGGCATCCAAAAAGCGATATTCGGAAGTAAGCGTACTACTGGAACCGATAACAATATAATCACGGGATTTGGTCTTGTACACAAAAGTGTTGTAAGTGGAATCCTTTTCGTGAAAAACCAGCTCATCTTCATCAGCTGAGGTACCCAAAACGTGCTTAAAAATTTTATCTGACCGTAGAGTTACCGGATCTTTTTTGGTGTAGAAAAGCGTTTTGTTATCATTGGCCCAGACGGAACTTCCGGTAGTGTTCTCAATGATATCCGGGAATATTTCGCCCGATTCCAAGTTCTTTATTTGAATATTGTATTGCCTTCTGGATATGGTATCCGTTCCAAAGGAAGCCAATTTGTTATCTGGACTGATGGAAACGCCCCGAAGGTTGAAATATTCGTGTCCTTCGGCCATTTGGTTGCAATCGAACAACAACTCTTCTTCGGCTTCCAAGCTCCCCTTTTTTCTGGAATAAATGGGATACTCTTTGCCTTCTTCGTAACGGGTAATGTACCAATAACCGTCCAATTGGTAGGGGACGGATTCATCATCTTCTTTGATTCGGGCCTTCATTTCCTGAAAAAGTTCCTCCTGGAATTTTTGGGTATGGGCGGTCATTTTTTGGAAATAGTCGTTTTCCGCATTCAGGTAATCGAGCACCTGTTGGTCTTCCCTATTGTTCATCCAATAGTAGTCATCGATTCTAACATCACCGTGTTTTTCGAGCTTTGTTGGATGCTTTGGGGCTACAGGCGGAGTAATATTCATGGCTTCGTCTTTGTTGTTCTTGCAAGCGGTGGCAAAAATAAGGCATAAAACCAGAACAGATATTCTTGAAATCATTTGTTTCATGGAAAGTGTTTTGGCCAATTTACTACTTTTGTCCTTACGTTTGACAAATAGTAAAACACGGCTTGTTTTGATAGTGAACGGACAAGCGAAAATTGTAAAGATATGTTTGGAGATTTAATGGGAATGATGGGCAAAATCAAGGAGACCCAAAAGAAAGTGGAAGCGACCAAGGAGCGATTGCATACGGTAATGATCGATGAGGCGTCCTCTGATGGATTGCTCAAAGTGACCTTGACGGCGAATCGTGAGATTAAATCCATTAGTATTGACGATTCTTTATTGGAAGACAAGGAACAACTTGAGGATTATTTGGTGTTAACCCTAAATAAAGCCATTGAAAAGGCTACTAAAATCAATGAAGCTGAATTGGCGGCTGTAGCCAAGGAAGGCATGCCCAACATTCCGGGAATGGATGCTTTTATGAAATAATCCTCGTGAGATATTAGTATTGAGACACTAGATTTTAGAATTCAGTCGTCCGTTCGAGTGTTTCCGAAGGAAATGTATCGAGAACCTTTGACTGCAACACTTTTTTAATAAAAAGAAAACAAATACACTTCTCGATACACTTTTGGCTTCGCCAAAACCACTCGAAGTGACAATTCAGCCCTATCATGTCAGTTCGAGTGTTTCCAAAGGAAACGTATCGAAAACTTTTTACTGCAACACTTTTTTGATCACAAGAAACCAAATACACTTCTCGATACACTTTTGGCTTCACCAAAACCACTCGAAGTGACAATTTAGCCCTATCATGTCAGTTCGAGTATTTCCGGAGGAAATGTATCGAGAACCAATCATTTTTTGAAGCTTTTCTTTGATAAATTAGGAAGTTTGTCAAATTCACCTGCTATTAAAGCTTGTTTTTTACTTTTAGACCACTTTTTTATTTGCTTTTCCGTGAGAATAGCTTTGTTCGGGTCTGTAAACTCACAATAATAAACCAATTCTACAGGTCTCCGGGAATACGTGTAGCTATTTTGATATTTTCCTTGTTGATGAGATTCCAACCTACCCGTTAAATCTGAAGTTATTCCAGTATAAAACGTATTGTCAGAGCATTGTAGGATATACACAAAATAGGTTATCATTATGGTTGCTAATTTCTCGATAGAATTTGGGACTTTCTAAAATAGTTAAAATAATCATTCCAAGAAATCGTGTCAGTTCGAGTGTTTCCAAAGGAAACGTATAGAGAACCTTTTACTGCAACACTTTTTTGATGACAAGGAAACAAATACACTTCTCGATACAATTTTGGCTGCGCCAAAACCACTCGAAGTGACCATACGATCATCCTATACTTTTCAAAACCTTTAAGAAATGCTGGTGCATGCCATCGGTGTAATCCAAATGGGTGACTATCCTCAGTTTGCCCTGACCCATCCCAATGATGGAGACCTTATGTTTGGTCAACTGCTCCAAAAATGCTTCGGATGACATTTTATGCTCGTTGATTTCAAAAATGATGATATTGGTCTCGATGGGCTCCACCTTTTTGATAAAATCCAGGGTCTGGAGTACCTCCCCTATTTCTTTCGCCTTTTGATGGTCTTCCGCTAGTCGGTCTATATTGTTGTCCAAAGCATAGATGCCTGCCGCCGCCAAATAGCCCGATTGGCGCATACCTCCCCCAAATACTTTTCGGATGCGAAGCGCTTTGTCGATATGGTCCTGACCCCCTACCAATACAGAGCCAACAGGGCACCCCATACCCTTGCTCAAACATACACTAATGGTATCGAACAACGAGCCGTAGGCTTTTGGGTCTTCTCCTTTTTTTACCAAAGCGTTCCAAAGTCGGGCACCATCCAGATGGTATTTTAGATTATGCTTATCACAAACGCTGCGGATTTTCCTCAATTCCTCAAAATCCCAACAGGCTCCGCCTCCTTTGTTGGTGGTATTCTCGATACAGACCAAAGTGGTCAATGGGCTGTGATAAAAATCTGGTGGATTGATGGAGGCTTCCACCTGTTCGGCTGTCATCATGCCGCGATGACCGTCCACCAACTTACAGGAAACCCCACTGTTGAAACTAACGCCTCCTCCCTCGTAATTATAGATATGGGCATACTTGTCACAAATCAGCTGATCTCCGGGCTGGGTATGTAGTTTTATTGCTGTTTGATTGGTCATAGTGCCACTGGGAAAAAAGAGCGCAGCTTCCATCCCGAAATAAGCGGCAACCTTGGTTTCCAATTCATTGACCGTAGGGTCGTTTTTAAACACATCATCCCCTACTTTTGCATTCATCATGGCCTCCAACATTCCTGCCGAAGGTCGAGTGACCGTGTCACTTATTAAGTTTATTTCCATAAAATTGTTTAGTCCATACAGTCCATTCCAATAGGTGACCCATCGGGTATTGTGGACACTGGAATAAGTTTGAATTCTGAAGGTTCTTTCATAAAGGCATCAATACGCCTTACCATTTCCGCTGAAATTGCATTTTTCCCATCTGTCAGCAATTGGGTCTTAAGATTGTCCAACGCTTCATTGGCGACGGCATTAACCTGTGGATGAACGGCATTGTGAGCCGCAAGATTCATTAGATGATATAACACCCTAAAATTAATGGTATGCTGAACTTCTTCTTCGTAGTCATCCCGATGCGAGCGATCTATGGTCGCTTTAATTGTTTCATCCAACACCTCCTTAAGTCCCATTTGATTTTTATCCAAACTCTTTTGCTGAATCAATCGGGAAGCCCGTTCTGGGTGCAACAATAATTCCAACGTCATGTCGGCCGCTGTCTCGGCCACAGAAAGTGCATCAAAACTAACGCCGGTGCGACCCTTGAAAGACTCTCTTGAACGGTCAAAACCGATGGCACGTGGCGGAAAGAGGTCCAGTTTATCCTTGGGTACCGCAATGACTTCGGCATCCAACGTTTTTAATATGGACTCCAAAGCTTTCTCCTGAACCGCTTGGTTAACTGGTTTTACCGGGGTTTGTCCACCTCCTTTTACGGCATAGTTATAATCCAATCCGCCGATGACTTTGGAAACTGCTTCGGTTTGGTACCTGTGGAAAAAGTAAATTGGTACGAATACATCTTCGAGTACCGAATACGTCTCTCCAGTCCTTATGTTGTCCACAGAAAAGTTTTGGATCGCCTTTTTCCGGATTTCCAACATTTTTTCCAGTTCTTCACTGGCAATTTTACCATTGTCCCACAAATGGGCCAAGGCGTGGGCACCTCCTTGTGGACGCGCATCCTGATCGGAAATATAGCGCAGTCCTTCCTGCTGTGCTTTCTCCAAAATAGCGTTCAGAGCTTCCTTCTCGTTGGTGCCACTTGGGAAATCGGAATAGGCATAGGCTACAGTTACTTTGTCCCACTCTCCAATACCGGTATCGTAGGCGTTTTCAAAACTGATGTCTCCTCCTTTGAGCTCAAATTGTGGATGTGGATAATCCATTACAGAAGCCCTATTATTGGTACTTGCCGCAAAGTTATGGGCAAACCCGAGGGTATGTCCTATCTCGTGTGCGGAGAGTTGGCGTATTCTTGCAAGGGCCAACTCCAACATGGGTTGATAATTATCATCCCTTTCCGCAAATGGTTGGTTCATCAAAGCTTGTGCGATCATAAAATCCTGACGGATTCGAAGACTTCCCAAGCTCACGTGACCTTTCAGGATTTCTCCTGTTCGTGGATCTACCACGCTGGCTCCATAGCTCCATCCCCTTGTGGAGCGGTGCACCCATTGCACTACATTGTAGCGAACATCAAGAGGGTCGGCATCATCGGGCAATATTTTCATTTGAAAGGCATCCTTATAGCCAGCAGCTTCAAAGGCCTGATTCCACCATTTTCCACCATCCAATAGTGCGGAACGTATGGGCTCCGGTGTCCCGTTATCCAAATAATAAATGATGGGCTCAACAGCTTCGCTAATTTCGGCATTGGGGTCTTTCTTTTGCAAACGGTGTCTTCTAATGAATCGCTTCACCAAGGATTCCTGAACCGGTGTCGCATAATCATAATACGAAAAAGGATAACCTCCACTTCGTGGGTCGTATTCCCTTTTTTCAAAATTTTCATCCGGTAATTCAATCAAGGAATGGTGCTGCGCCACGGTGACCAAGCTGGGCGTTGGTGTCACGGAACGTATCCATGCACCTTCTGGTTCGCCTTTAAAGGTAAGGGTAACATCGAACTCCACATTTTTTGGAAATGCCTTGGTACGGTCAAAGGCCCAAGCACTTTTGGATTTATCCAAGCTGTACGAACCCTGTTTGCCCCGTTTCAATCGGTTGGAAACCCCATGGGCATCGCGCATCAAAAAGTCCGTAAAATCTATGAGATAACTGCCCTTGGATTCCTCCACGATTTCAAATCCCTCCAAAATGGATTTGGCAAAAGCCTGCTCCACCGATTTTCTTTCCAGTTCATTATCGGTAATGGCCCGGAACTCCAAATTAGGCTGTACCAGTAGGAGTTTTTTGCCTGCCTTGCGGAAGAAAACCACCTGTTCGTTGCCCAACTGACCGCGATCTAGGCCAATATCATTACTGCCGATACCGCTACTGAGGGAATACACATATAAAAAATCCTTCTCCAGATTATCCACTTGCAGATAAATCTTGTCGGTGGAATCATCATAATAAAAATCAAAATAGCCCTTGAATTTCTGAAAATCCTTGGTCTTTTCGAATGTTTGGGCCCCGAGGGAGGCACAAATAAAGTAGCAAAGGGCGATGAGTGTAGTAGTGTTCTTCATGAGCTGGTTGAATTAGTGCCTTAAAAATATGGAAATCATTTTAAAATTCACCTGCCAAAAAATAGTACTGCGATTAAAAAGGGAAATTCATAAAATCTACCCTGCCCTATTGGAGATTTTTATTTTTTGTGACTTTACTGTTCCCTTTTTCTATTCGAATAGTATTGAAGATATCTTAAGGTCATGTGCCGAAAGAAACTTATTTTTACCTCAAAATAGATTACATGGTAACCACAGATCAGCAGAAAGATCTTATTGAGCGCCTTGGTGCGTTAAGGAGGTATCTTTGACATCGATGCCAAACGTATTGAAATAGAGAACGAGGAAGAAAAAACCCTCGCTCCCGGTTTTTGGGACAATCCGCAAGAAGCCCAAAAACAAATGCAGTCCATCAAATCCAAAAAGAAATGGGTAGAAGACTTTGAGGAGGCCAAAACTCTGGTCGGCGACCTTGAGGTCCTTATGGAGTTCCTACAAGCTGGGGAGGTTTCCGAAGAGGAGGTCTCCAAGCAGTTTGATAAGGCCACTGACGCCATTGAAAAATTGGAGTTCCGTAACATGCTTTCGGAAGAAGGTGATGAACTTACCGCCGTGCTTCAAATCACCGCTGGTGCCGGGGGAACGGAAAGTTGCGACTGGGCATCCATGCTCATGCGCATGTACATGATGTGGGCCGAAAAGAACGGTTATAAAATCAAAGAACTCAACTACCAAGAGGGTGATGTGGCGGGTATAAAAACGGTAACCCTTGAAATTGAAGGGGAATACGCCTTTGGGTGGCTAAAAGGAGAAAACGGGGTGCATCGTTTGGTGCGCATTTCCCCTTTTGATAGTAATGCGAAGAGACACACCTCCTTTGCATCGGTGTATGTGTACCCACTAGTGGACGACAGCATTGAAATTGAGGTGAATCCTTCCGAAATCGAAATCACAACGGCACGTTCCAGTGGTGCGGGCGGACAAAATGTGAACAAGGTGGAAACCAAGGTGCAGTTGGTGCACAAACCTACCGGAATCCAAATATCCTGTTCCGATTCCCGTTCGCAACACGATAACAGGGCAACGGCCATGAAAATGCTGAAATCGCAGCTCTATGAAATCGAACTGCGCAAAAAGCAAGAGGCCCGGGCCGAAATCGAATCCTCTAAAATGAAGATTGAATGGGGATCGCAGATTCGTAACTACGTGATGCATCCGTACAAATTGGTAAAGGATGTGAGAACCGGGGAAGAGACCGGTAATGTGGATGCCGTCATGGATGGCGATCTAGATGCATTTTTAAAGGCCTATTTAATGATGATGGGGCAAAAAGAAGAACAAGATTAAAATAAAGACATGATTAAGATTTATCATAATCCAAGATGTAGAAAGTCCCGAGAAGGTCTGGCCATTTTGGAAAAGTCAGGCAAGGCATTTGAAGTGGTCAAATATCTAGATGATGTACCCAGTAAAGAGGAGCTGAAAACCTTGATTGCGTATCTGGGCATTGCTCCAATTGACCTAGTTCGAAAAACCGAGGCGATTTGGAAGGAAAAGTTCAAGGGAAAAACGTTGACGGACGAGGAAGTGATCACAGCGATGGCAGAAAATCCAAAACTGATTGAACGACCCATTGTTGTAAATGGAAAAAAAGCGGTTGTTGGCAGACCGCCAGAGAACATTTCCAACTTACTATGAGCTTGATAGCCAGTTACATTTAACACCGTTTCCACGGGTTTTTTCAACCTAAATACTATCTTTATCCCATGAAAAGAAAACAAATCCTCTTCTACATTACTCTTTTGACGGGTATGCTTTGTGTAAACGATTTGTCCGCGCAATTTGGCTATGGGTCGCCTTATGGCAACCGCAGTATGTACGGCAGGGGCAGAACCTCAATACCCCAAGCGGGACCTGTGGAAACCCAAAAGGAGGAGACACCCCCAACAGCAGAAGAAATTGTGGATTCGCAAATGCCTTCCATCACGGAAGCCCTTGAATTGGACCCTTTTGAACAGGCCGTGGTACGCACCTCATTGGTTCAATCCGTACAACAACGTATCGAACTTCAAATATTGCAATTGGAACCTCTTAAAATGAAAGAAGAGGTAGAAAAAATCAAAAGGCGCCAAGATGCGGAACTGAAGGCCGGACTTCCCGAAGATAAATTCGAGGCCTTTATGGAACTACAGGAAAACCAATTCAAGGCCAAGAGGAAAAAGAAGAGAAAAAAGGACAAAAAAGACAAGGGTTAACAATTCTTTAAGGTCATTCGCAGGCTCAATTCCGTTGTTGAGGGATTAATATTTTATGTGCATTTATTTTCTGTCAATTTTGTGGCATAAAAATCAAACTATGCACAGGATATTTATCCCGTTATTGCTTCTGACCCTTACCACTTTTCAAAGTGTAGCACAGCAAAATCAATCATCCATTACCCTTTCTGGGAAGGTTGTCGATTCCGAATCAGGTCAACCCTTGGAGTATGCCACCTTTGTGCTGCAAAATGCGGACAGTCCAGATCAAGTTACCGGAGGTATTACCGACCTTTCGGGTGAGTTTGAAATCGAAACTGCTCCCGGTAAATACAATATTCGTGTAGAATTCATTTCCTACAAAACCTATTCCCTTCAAGCACAAACCTATAATTCAGATACCAACTTGGGCACTATCACCCTATCGCCAGATGTGGCACAACTGGCAGAGGTAGAAGTAGTAGGTGAAAAAACCACTGTTGAGGTGCGGTTGGACAAAAAAGTATATAACATAGGTAAGGACATCACCACTAGCGGTGGTAACGTCAGTGATGCACTCGGGAACATTCCTTCGGTGTCTGTTGATGTTGAAGGAGGCATCAGCCTTCGTGGAAATGATAACGTACGTATTCTTATCAACGGTAAGCCATCTGCCTTGGCAGGTTTTGGGTCTACCGATATATTACAGCAACTACCTGCCGACGCCATTGAAAAGGTCGAAGTAATTACCAGTCCTTCGGCCCGTTATGATGCAGAGGGTACGGCAGGTATTCTTAACATTGTCCTTAAAAAGGAGAAAACCCTTGGAATCAATGGTTCCATCAATGCAACTATTGGTGATCCGTTGAATGCCAGGGTAACCTCCAATTTTAATATTCGGACAGAAAAATTCAATATTTTCAATACGCTGGGATACTTTAAAAGAAAACCCCCAGGAAATGGATTTTTCGACAACAGATATTTGACCGACTTAAGTGATTTTGACCGAATCATTGAAGACAGGGACATCAACCGCGATGATAATGGTTTGAGCCTGAACATTGGAATGGAGTATTTTTTAACCGAGAAGTCTTCCGTAACCGGTAGTTTTTTCTACCGATGGTCCGATGAGAACGATTTGACCGAAAACGACAACCAACGTTTTATGGACGGCGAATTGAGCAGCAGAACCTTTAGGACCGAAAATCAGCTTGAAAACGACAATAGTTATCAAGTATCCTTCAACTACACCAACCGTTTTAATGATGATGGGCACGAATTGACGGCAGACTTTCAATATTCGTATGATGATGAAGATGTACTGACAGAAATCCAAGAAAGCAATATCGTACCCAACACGGATTTGTTGGCACGGGAAAATATTTACGAAATCCAGACCCAAGATGATATTTTGGCCCAAATCGATTATGTGTTGCCTATGGGCGATGCACAATTTGAGGCAGGTTACCGCGGTACGTTTGAAAAAGAGGTGAGCGATTTTCAGTTGGACACCTTGAACATTGGAACAGGTGAATTTGCAACCAACAGGGATTTGACCAACATCTTTACCTATCGCGAAAACGTAAACGCCATTTACACCCAATACGGAAACAAGTATGGTAAAATTTCGATGTTGCTTGGTCTTCGTTTGGAAAACACAGAGCTTATTGGTAGCGTGGATTCCACTATTGATGGCGAGGCCCTGCAGGAAATTGTGGGCCAAGATGTTGATTTGAATTTTGATAAGAATTACTTAGGACTTTTTCCAACAGTGAACCTTATCTATGAAATTTCAAAAACTGAAAATATCTCGCTGGGTTACAACCGTAGGATCAATAGGCCAAGAGGTTGGTTTATCAATCCATTCCCTTCCCGTTCGAGTAGGACCAATGTTTTTCAGGGTAACCCAGACTTGGACCCAGCCTTTGCCAATGCATTTGATTTGGGATATTTGAAGCGTTGGAAAAAATTGACCCTTACCACATCGGTGTATTATCAGAGAGAAACCAATTCCTTTGAGCGTATACAGGAGGAGACCGGGGAAATCACTTCGGACGGTATCCAAATAATTCGTTCGGTTCCCATTAACCTTTCCACCAACGAACGTATTGGTGCCGAAGCGGGAGCTATTTACAACCCTGCTAAATGGTGGCGCATAAACGGAAGCTTTAACTTTTTCACGTTTAGTTCCGAAGGAACTTTTAATGGAGTGGATTTTGGGGCAGAGAACACCAGCTGGTTTGCAAGAATGAGCTCCAAATTTACTTTGCCCAAGAAAATAGACCTTCAGTTGAACTCTTTTTACATGGGTCCCACACAAAATGCCCAAACGGAGAACAAGGGTATGTTCTCCCTTAACTTGGCCATTAGTAAAGATTTGTTCAAGGATAACGCAACCGTTTCCTTAAATGTCAGCGATGTTTTTAACACCAGAAAGCGAATGTCGTTTACGCAGACCCCTACTTTTACCTCCGATAGTGAATTTCAATGGAGACAAAGGCAGGTGAACCTATCCTTTATTTACAGATTTAACCAACCAAAGGAACAACGTCGTCGCGGAGAGGACAGACAAGGTGGAGGTGATGATGATGAGGGACAATATTAAGAAACGGTAGAGTTCCCCCGAAACTTGAACAGGAAAAGCAGCCGAATGGCTGCTTTTTTATTTTGTCACTCCGTACATGAACCCAAACTATAGGGCAAAAAAATAGCCTTCGATCATACGAAAGCTAAATAGTGGATAAAAAAAAGGAGCCAATTGGCTCCTTAGATATATTTTATTCTTCGAGTTGGGCACGTTTGGCCTCTCGTCTTTCTTTGAACATTTCCCTAAGGTTTCCAATCAACCAGTAAGGAACCACAAAGGTCAATAGGAATATCATCAACCAAAAACCGATTGTCAAAATTGTTAGAAACGCTAAAAAACCTAAATACTGGTCAAATTCGAACATCTTTACTCCTTTTGTTTTAACAAAGATACTTTCTTCTTATCAAAAAAAGCAAATGCTAGGGCAAAAAAAGTGTATTTATTGCCATCAATTACCATATAAATACCCGATATCCTACCTTTGTGAAACAAAATTTTAAACTATGGGTTTTAGGATTGAAAAAGATACGATGGGCGAGGTAAAAGTACCCGCCGACAAATACTGGGGAGCCCAAACGGAGCGTTCCCGCAACAACTTTAAAATTGGCCCCCCTGCATCCATGCCCTTGGATGTGGTTTATGGTTTTGCCTATCTGAAGAAAGCGGCCGCTTTTACCAACCACGAATTGGGCGTGTTGAGCCAAGAAAAAAGGGATTTGATTGCGCAAGTATGCGACGAAATACTCGAAGGCAAACATGATGACCAGTTCCCATTGGTTATTTGGCAAACTGGTTCGGGTACCCAAAGCAACATGAACGTAAACGAAGTGATTGCCAATCGCGCTCATGAAATTGCGGGTAAGAAAATCGGGGAAGGCGAAAAAACCATCCAGCCCAATGATGATGTGAATAAAAGTCAGTCCTCCAATGATACCTTCCCTACGGGAATGCATATCGCAGCCTACAAAAAAATAGTGGACGTCACCATTCCCGGGGTAGAACAATTAAGAGATACGTTGCAGAAAAAATCCGAGGAATTCAAGGATGTGGTAAAGATTGGAAGGACCCATTTGATGGATGCCACTCCCCTAACCTTGGGACAAGAGTTTTCGGGCTATGTTTCCCAATTGAACCATGGCTTGAAAGCTTTGAAAAATACACTTCCCCATTTGAGCGAATTGGCTTTGGGCGGTACTGCGGTAGGTACGGGCCTAAACACCCCTAAAGGTTATGATGTTCTCGTTGCCAAATATATTGCCGAGTTTACTGGAAAACCATTCGTTACTGCTGGAAACAAATTTGAGGCGTTGGCCGCGCACGATGCCATCGTGGAAAGTCATGGTGCCTTAAAACAACTAGCGGTTTCTTTGAACAAAATTGCGAATGATATCCGTATGATGGCCTCTGGGCCTCGTTCCGGTATCGGGGAAATCATTATTCCTGCCAACGAACCCGGAAGTTCCATTATGCCCGGAAAGGTGAACCCTACCCAATGTGAGGCATTGACAATGGTCTGTGCACAGGTGATGGGGAACGATGTGGCCATTTCCGTTGGTGGTACGCAAGGACATTACGAACTGAATGTTTTTAAACCGATGATGGCTGCCAATATTTTGCAATCTGCCCAATTATTGGGCGATGCCTGCGTAAGTTTTGATGAAAACTGTGCCGCCGGTATTGAACCCAACCACGAGACCATTAAAACCTTATTGAACAACTCTTTGATGTTGGTAACTGCCCTTAACACCAAAATCGGGTACTATAAAGCGGCCGAAATTGCCAACACCGCCCATAAAAATGGCACTACCTTAAGGGAAGAGGCCGTTAACCTTGGATATGTGACCCCAGAGGAATATGATGAATGGGTGAAGCCCGAAGATATGGTAGGCAGTCTTAAATAGAGAAATGCCAATCTTAAAAATAGAAAAAAGGCCCGTCCAAAATTGGACGGGCCTTTTTATTTATGGTGATAGTGTGTTTACTATTTCAATTCGAAGCTAGATGTACCCAATAGTTTCAATTGGTTGTCATACACATTTACCATGTAGTTTCCTTCTTGGAAATCACCACTTGGCTTGTTAATGTAGTCACATACATCCAACGCATCGTTCTCGTAGTAGAAGTTGGTTCCTTTGCTGTAGGTTAAGGAGTTACCTTCTTCTGTAGTCTTGGTCAAACCTTCACCCAGTACATTACCTTGTGGCCCAAGAACTTCAATGTAGAATTCTCTGTCACCAGCCTCAGCGATTACGTTATCGGCAATGGTAAAGCAAACTTTAAATTTATCGGTAGCTCTGGCTCTTCTGGTAGAAACCAATTTACCGCTGTTTCTTTCTTTAATGGCATCAACGCTGATGGTGCTCAGGTTAAGCGCAGAACCTCTTTCCACGGCATCGGCCAATTGAGTGTTCTGGATGATCAAAGAATCGTTGAAAACGGTTTGTTGCTCCAATTCGGCAAAAGTACTGTCTCTTTGCATGGCCAACAAGCTGTTGGACTGTGTCAAGGAATCAACTTGCTTTAACAGCTTCTCTCTTTCAGCTTTAAGCACGCTCACTTGTCTTCTATATCTTGAAAGTGTAGCGATGTCTGCCTTCATGCTGCTTACAGAATCAATATACTTTGCGATGTTGTCCCTAGCGGCAACCAACTCTTCGTTGGTAGCGTTGCTCTCCAAAATTGCTTTGTCGTACTCAGACTTCAAATTGTTCAAATCCTCTACAACCAATTCCTTCTCTTGGGTAAGGGCTTGTGTAGTTTTCTTTTTATCTTGGTACAGACTTACCGTGTAAATAATAGTTCCCAAAAGAACTACACCCAACAGACCAGCAATTACTTTCAATCCGTTATTGTTATTTTTTGTTTCAGTCATAACTTTTTGTTTTAATTGATTTTGCGTTTAAGGTTTTTTAATCAATCATGTTCAGTTTATATACGCATAGTATTTTGGTTTGGACTATTTGGATGAAATATTCTTTGAAAAAAATTACAATTCTCTCCGTAATCCCTTATTTTTAAGGGTATCTAAAAAAATAAAGATGAAAAGAAAATTCTTGATTACAGCCACAGCATTGCTCCTTGTTCTGAATTCCTGTAAGGAGAAAACCGAAAAAAAGGACTCCTCCACCGAAATGGAAGAAACGGTCACTGAAATGACGACCACTACGGACCCTGCCAAAATCACGCCTATTGAACATGCCACTGCTGTAATCGAGTGGGACGGACATACCATATATATAGACCCTGTTGGTGGCGAAGCTGCTTTTGAAGGGCAACCATCACCAAATATGATATTTATTACGGATATACACGGTGACCACTTTAATCCCGAAACCCTTAACGCACTAAATCTGGAAGGGGTGCAAATTATTGCTCCCGAAGCTGTGAAAATGCAAATGGAGGAAAACCTCTCATCCAAAACCACTGTTATCAATAATGGTGAAACCAAGCAAATGGCAGGGTTCACAGTAAAGGCCATTCCCATGTACAACCTTCGTGAAGAAGCCAAAGACTTTCACGTGAAAGGCAGAGGAAATGGCTATGTCTTTACGTTCGGTGATGAACGCATCTACTTTTCGGGCGATACGGAAGATATTCCAGAAATGCGCGCATTGGAAAATATCGACAAAGCCTTTGTATGCATGAACCTTCCCTACACCATGACCGTGGAAAGCGCTGCGGATGCCGTGTTGGAGTTCAAGCCGGACCAAGTGTATCCGTATCACTTTAGGGGAAGACCGGAGGTGAGCGATGTGGAAAAATTTAAAACGCTGGTAAACCAGGGTGACTCCTCCATTGAAGTGGTGCAATTGGACTGGTACCCGAACGAAGATTACTAATCAAATGAAATAATGTCCTAACTTCACCGTTAGCATTACGAACTTAACAACCAAATCAAATACACTTTAATATGGTTCCCAAATCCCATGTTCTAGTAGTTTTTGTGCTGATTTTTGCGGCACAGGCTACCTACGCCCAATGTGATAATTTCTATTCAAAAGTTACCTATGCGCTGAGCCATGGCAAAAAAGCGATGGAAGCCACCAACTTTGAACATCAAATGTATTATGCCGAAAGAGCTTTGACAGCTTTGGAAAAATCAGAAGATTTTATGGCGGAATGCAATTGTAACAAAGCCAAGAACAAAACCTTGGATGCTATGGAAACTTTGGACAAGGCCGTTGAACCGATTGATTGGGAAGCTGGTCGATTCTTTACCAAAAAGGCCGTTGGCGAAATCAATGAATTGATTACCATCATCGATGAATGCACTCTCGGTACTTCCAGCACTGTTGAAGAAACCGTAAGTTTTTCGGATGAAACCGAAGATGGAGAGCCAACCACCGAAACAGCTTCCGTGGCCGCGATGGAAATGGAAATGATCAAAGTCTTTGAAAAACACGCCGATGACAAGCTCAAATCTGCGGAACAAGCCATTGACCAATTGATAGAACTTTCCAATTCCATTGGTCCGACTGCTGCTGGGGAAGACCCGAACAGTTTATCGGCGCATCAAAGAGCTTATCTTGAAAAAGCCAAAAGATTATTGGAGGAAGGCATCAAAAATCTCGGTAGAGCAGAATAATTCCTCCATTTTCATTTAACGAATCAATTTTTTGTACTTGATACGCTTGGGCATAATATCTGTTCCCAAGCGTTTCTTTTTGTTCTCCTCATAATCTGAGAACGAACCTTCAAAGAAATACACTTGCGAGTCGCCTTCAAAAGCAAGAATGTGGGTACAAATCCTATCCAAGAACCATCTGTCGTGGGAAATGATCACGGCACAACCCGCAAAATTTTCCAAACCTTCTTCCAAGGCACGTAATGTGTTTACATCCAAATCATTGGTGGGCTCATCCAACAGCAATACGTTCCCCTCCTCTTTTAGGGTCATCGCCAAATGCAAACGGTTACGTTCCCCTCCCGAAAGCATGTTTACTTTCTTGTTCTGTTCGCTTCCGGAAAAGTTAAAACGGCTTAGGTAGGCTCTTGAATTCACTTGCTTCCCTCCCATCATAATCAGTTCCTGACCATCGCTGAAGTTTTCCCAGATGGTTTTTTCAGGATCTATATTGGAATGGGACTGGTCTACGTAGGCCAACTTAGCGGTATCCCCAACAATAAATTCTCCTTTATCAGGAGTTTCTTCACCCATGATCATTCTAAAAATGGTAGTCTTTCCCGCTCCATTGGGCCCAATAATACCCACAATGCCCGCCTGTGGTAGTTTAAAATTGAGATTTTCGTACAGCAATTTATCGCCAAATGCCTTGCTGACATCCTTTGCCTCGATAACATTGGTACCTAAACGGGGGCCATTAGGAATGTAAATCTCCAACTTCTCCTCCATCTGTTTTTGGTCTTGGCTAAGGAGTTTGTCGTAATTGTTCAAACGGGCCTTTTGTTTGGCCTGTCTTCCCTTCGCTCCTTGGCGCACCCACTCTAGCTCTCGTTCCAAAGTTTTTTGACGCTTGCTTGCCTGTTTGCTCTCTTGCTCCAAGCGTTTGGCCTTTTGGTCCAACCAACTCGAGTAGTTTCCTTTCCATGGGATTCCTTCACCTCGGTCGAGTTCCAAAATCCATCCCGCTACGTTATCCAGGAAATAACGGTCGTGGGTCACGGCGATTACCGTTCCTTTATATTGTGCCAAGTGATGTTCCAACCAATGTACCGATTCGGCATCCAAGTGGTTGGTAGGCTCATCCAATAGCAAAACATCGGGTTCTTTCAACAGCAAACGGCAAAGGGCCACCCTTCTACGCTCACCACCAGAGAGTACACTGATTTTTTTATCTGATTCTGGGGTACGGAGCGCATCCATGGCGATCTCCAACTTCGTATCCAACTCCCATGCATTGGAGGCATCAATTTGGTCTTGCAGGGCCGCCTGCTTGTCCATCAACTTTTGCATCTTGTCCGGGTCCTCGTACACCTCTGGCAGACCGAACATATCGTTGATTTTGTTGTATTCGTCCAAAATGGCAACGGTTTCGGCAACGCCTTCCTTCACCACCTCGAGTACGGTCTTGTTTTCATCCAATTGTGGTTCCTGTTCCAAGTATCCGACGGAATACCCAGGAGAGAAGACCACATCGCCCTGATAGTTCTTATCTACCCCGGCAATGATTTTCAACAAGGTGGATTTACCCGAACCATTGAGACCCAAAATCCCGATCTTGGCCCCGTAGAAAAAACTTAGGTAAATATTTTTGAGTACAGGGGTGTTGGCCGATTTATAGGTCTTGGTTACCCCAGACATGGAAAAAATGACTTTCTTATCGTCTGACATCTACTTTAAATTAAATTGTTTGTGAAAAGAGGCTAAACTCGGCCTTTAAGGGCATTGAATACCCATGCTACGGCAAAAAAACCTATTCCTACGGCAGCGAAACCATATCCTGCCACTTCATCATACTTAAACGCTCCAAGTGCAATCATTCCCAAGCCGACCAAAATCATGATCCAAGTTGCGTAGGCCAGCACTGTATTCTTATTCATTCCCATTGTGTATATTTCTGAAGAGGTTCAAATATCGGAAAAATCGGGATAATGTAAAGTTATTATTAAGGATTATGTTTCAAAAGGAAAGCTTACTCCGCATTTATTCCGTACACTGTCCAACAACTCAGCCAAATCCAAGCTGTTTTGATGTGACCAAAGGTCACTTTCTATGGTATTCTTCCGCAAACATTGGTGCACTTCCAAGATCTCGTAGTAATACCCGATGCCTTTTAAAGGAAGGTCAACCTTGGAACTTTCATCATTTTGAATGAAGGTATATCCATCCGCCTCATGCCATCTGGGATTTAAGTGTACTTGTCCCTTTGTGCCCGAAATTTCTGCCTCCATTTTGGAATTGCTGGTAAAACCGCTGTAGAGGATGGATTGTGCATTTGGATAATCAAAAATCATACTGGTCTGGAGTTCGGTACCATTCTTATGAAACTTGGCCTTTGCCATAATTTCAGTGGGCATCCCCAACAACAGATAGGATAGGAAAATGGGATAAATTCCAATATCCAACAAAGTCCCTGAAGCAAGATTGGGATTGAGCAATCGTGAATCTTCATCCCTATCCAAAGCATAGAAAGCAAAATCGGCATGAATGTACTTAAGGTCTCCTATTTCGCCTGCATCCACCATTTGTTTCAATTTCTGAATGGATGGATTAAAACGTGACCACATGGCTTCCATCAAAAAAGCCCTATGTTTTTTTGAAGCTTCGACTTGCGCTTCCACCTCTGCCCTATTCACACCGAGCGGTTTTTCACATAGTACCCCAATACCGTGTTGCAATGCTTTTATAGATAATTCTTTATGGAAATTATGTGGGGTGGCCACGTACACCACATCAACCGTACCGGATTCAAACAGTTCGTCATAACTGCCAAAGCTATGCTTGGCGCCATATTCGTTAGCGAATTCTTGAGCCCGTTCCAGAGATCGGGAAGCCACGGCCGTAAGTTCGGCATCATCGACCAACAAAAGGTCCGAAACAAATTTTCTTGCAATTTTTCCTGGGCCTACAATGCCCCATCGTATTTTGGTATCCATATAGTTCAAAAGTAATGATTATAACTCCTTATCTTTAACCTGCTAAAAGAATTTGACAGAGAATGGATTTAAACTTCAATAAAAACGAAGACCAGAATAAGCTAAAATTGTCCGAGTTGAAACGTAGACTCGCCCAAATAAAACTCGGTGGCGGTAAAAGCCGTATCGAAAAACACCATGCCAAAGGCAAAATGACCGCTAGGGAGCGTATCGAATATCTGTTGGATGACGATGCCGAAGCCATAGAAATCGGTGCATTTGCTGGTGAAGATATGTACAAAGAGCACGGAGGATGCCCTTCTGGAGGCGTTGTGGTAAAAGTAGGTCATGTTCAAGGAAAGCAGTGTGTGGTAGTGGCCAATGATGCGACCGTTAAGGCCGGAGCATGGTTTCCCATTACCGGAAAAAAGAACCTGCGAGCCCAAGAAATTGCCATTGAGAACAAACTGCCCATTATTTATTTGGTGGACAGCGCTGGGGTTTATCTACCCATGCAAGACGAAATTTTTCCCGACAAGGAACATTTTGGACGCATTTTTAGGAACAATGCCGTTATGAGCAGCATGGGCATTACCCAAATTGCCGCGGTCATGGGAAGCTGTGTGGCCGGTGGAGCATACTTGCCCATTATGAGCGACGAAGCGTTGATTGTGGATAAAACGGGAAGCATCTTTTTGGCTGGCAGTTATCTGGTAAAGGCGGCCATTGGGGAGAGTATCGACAATGAAACCTTGGGTGGAGCCACTACGCATTCCGAAATTAGCGGTGTTACGGATTACAAGGCGAAAGATGACAAGGATGCCTTGGATAAAATCAAAAATATTGTGGATAAAATTGGCGATTTTGATAAGGCGGGATTCAACCGTTCCGAAGCCAAGCCTCCAGCAGAAAATCCTGATGATATTTTCGGAATCTTGCCCGCTTCACGAAGCGACCAGTACGATATGTTGGAAATCATTAAACGATTGGTGGACGATTCCGAATTTGAACAGTACAAAGAAGGCTACGGACAGACCATATTGACAGGTTACGCCCGAATCGACGGCTGGGCCGTGGGCATTGTGGCCAATCAGCGTAAAGTGGTGAAGACCAAAAAGGGTGAGATGCAATTTGGCGGGGTGATTTATTCCGATTCTGCCGACAAGGCCACTCGATTTATCGCCAATTGTAACCAAAAGAAAATCCCTTTGGTGTTTTTACAGGATGTGACCGGATTTATGGTGGGTAGCAAAAGCGAGCATGGCGGCATTATTAAAGATGGTGCCAAAATGGTGAATGCGGTGAGCAATTCGGTAGTGCCCAAATTTACCGTTGTGATTGGAAACAGCTACGGAGCTGGGAATTATGCCATGTGCGGAAAGGCCTACGACCCTCGTTTGATTGTAGCCTGGCCGAGCGCTGAATTGGCCGTAATGAGCGGAAACTCTGCCGCTAAAGTATTGCTCCAGATTGAAAAAGCGAGTTTGGAAAAAAGTGGCAAAGCAGTGGACGCCGAAAAAGAAAAGGAACTTTTTGACCAAATCAAACAGCGGTACGACGACCAAATATCGCCGTACTACGCTGCTGCTAGACTTTGGACGGATGCCATAATCGACCCCTTGGATACCCGTAAATGGATTTCGATGGGCATTGAGGCAGCAAACCATGCGTCAATCGAAAAAGCTTTTAATATGGGAGTGTTACAAGTATAATCTAATTTGAAACCACACTTGGTGCGTTGATCTTAAAGAGCTCCTGATACACATTCTTTAGGCCCAAACGGAAAACTTTGATGTCCATTTTTTGGTTTGGGGTGCCGTAATCGGTATAAATGGTCGCTTTTAAGTAAGATGGTGTCAAACTCTTGTTGCCTTTATAGTTGATGTTGACTTTCCAAAGTCCGGGGAGCGAACCATCTATGAGGTACTCCTTTATATTGTAGCCCAGATTTTTCTCGTTCATGATTTCCTCAGCATTATCGGCCAAGCTATGCTTCCAAGTGTAATATTGGTTCTCGGGATTAACGAACATCAAATCAAACTCTGCTTCCCCATCACTCCATTCAAATACCAAACGGGTCCCATTAAAATCTTCTTCGGCAACATACAAGGACTTTTCTCCTCCATCATTTAAAATGGCTTTTCTTTCCAAGGTCAATAGGTTATTGTACTCCCTTTGGAAGATGGTGGCAAAATCATTTTCTCCATCTGGTAAAAACTCTTCATCGACCAAATATTCGTAACGGGCGAAGATGGAAGCGGCTTGTTTTATTTGCCCAGCGGTCCTATAACTCTTGGCCATATCCAGATAGCTTTGCACATAATTTGGTCGTAAAATAAATACCTCCTTATAAATGTCATTGGCCTTGTCGAAACGCCCTTGCTCTTCATAGAAATACGCCAAGGTTTTTAGCAATACCGGGTTGGTTTCCATTCGTTTCCAATGTTCGTCCACAATGGCGTCTGCCATATCGTAGGCTTTCCATCTTTTTGAAAAGTGTTGAACGGCATCCAAAATAAAGTAAGATGAATTCGAATAGCTACCGGCATATCGTTCAAAGATTTCTCTTGATTCTGCCATAGATGAGCTATTGGCAAACTCCTTTAAATACTCTGGTGCATTTTGTCGGACCTGATTTTCGGTAAGCACGTCCCGTTGCAAATAATTATTGCGCAAACGTGCCTGGTCCACAACCTGAGTTGCGGCCGGAGTTCCTGTTTTGGTGTTGATGACCATCACCCCGCCAGCACCAACAAAACCATAAGGGACTGTTAAGGAAAGGCTTTGAATTAAAGCAATACGCTCAGCATTGTTGATATCGAACCAAAGCGGTGTATCCGTAAAAATCAATCCATCAATATCATAAATTACAGGTGCGGAGTTGTTTATTGACCCAAAACCTCTTGCGTAAATGTCACCTCCATAAGTACAGTCGCCAGTTACCACGATTCCAGGTATTCTGACTCTGGCGAAATCGAGCAAGCATACAAAAATGGCATTGATATCCTCTTTACGAACCACATTAACTCTTCCCGCTGCGGTTTCGGTGTCCAAATACCCATAGGCCGTTTTTACAATTCTTGGATTCGTCTTATATTCTGCGGCTAAGTCCTTTTGCGACTTTCTTCTACTGGCAGTTACCTCTACCTCGTCCAAGTCATTGATATCAGGGAACATTTCCAAATTCAAAATTTGGGTCACATCCTCCACTTTAATTTGAAGAGTTTTAAGACCTGTATAGGAATAGGTGAGAATGTCACCTGTTCTAGCCTCGATACTGTAGTTTCCCAGTTCATTTGAAAAGATGGTCTCGTGGCTTCCTTCAATGGAAATGGCCACATCTTCAATGGGACGGGTTCCATCGGTAATGGTACCTCGAATTGTTTTAAGTTCTGCGGTTTGTGAAAAAGCGCAAGTAGTAATCACCAAAAATAACACCCATAAATTTTTCATAGCAGTCGGATTTTGCTACTTAAATTATGAAAATAAATGGCTCAATGATACTTTACTTACAAAATTTTAACAACCCAACTAATTGCCTAAATGGGACTTAGGTCGCGGAATCAACAAGAATTCGGTTTGTCTTCCATTAACATATCGAAACCCATCTTCTCCAAAAAAACCGGCTTCTTCCAACATAATACGGATATCCCTGTTCCATTCTGGAATATTCACTGTTATATTTAGTTCGATGGCGTATGCCGTATTAGGATTCAAGGGGTAATTCGCTCCGTCATCCTTCATTACTCCGCCTTGTGCATCCCACATTCCTATGGTGGTTCCGGCAGAGTGTCCATAAGATCCCAAGGGATGCGTATAAATGGCAGGTCTGAGTCCTACATCCTTGGCATCTTGCAAGGCTTTGGCCAAAATATCGTTGCCCACGCGCCCTTTCACCATATTTTGAGTCAAAAAGTCCTGCACACGGTTACCATCATACAGGGCGTTCACCAAAAATGCTGGTGCTTCGGTTTCCTCTGGCTTTAAAACATAAGCCAATTCTTGGCAATCGGTATTGAGGCGCAAATAAGTGATTCCAAAATCGCAATGTAGCAAATCACCTCGCTGAATGACTTCATCGTCGGGCCTACCAGAAAATGAATACAGATGCCCCACCAGTTCCTCGCTGGTACGTTGCACATCTACCGTAGGGTGAAACCATGTTTCCAAGCCCAAATCGGTCACTTTTTGACGCATCCACCATTCCACCTCGGTAGTCGTGGTGACGCCAGGGGTGATGACCTTTTCGGAAAAAGCCTCTGCAATAATATCGTGGGTGATATCTACCAATTGATTAAAAATGGCCATTTCCCGTGGGGTACGGGTTTCTATCCAACGTACGGCCAATTGTTCTGCCGATACTACTTTTGAATGGTGTTTTTTAGGCAAATTGGCCATGAATTCATCGTGATCGGTCTTATCCAAACCGTCAGCAATATTGTGGTCTTTTGAAAAATTCAGTCCGATTTTATCGGGATTCCGTTCGGTAATCAACTGCATCAGTCGCTTCCACTGGTCCGGTTCCTTTTCCTTGTCCCAAGCCGACTTGATGCTCTTGCCAATATCATAACGGGCCACGGCCAACTTTTCTATGGTATTCTTTTGCTTGTCCCTGTAAAACAGAATAATGGTTCTACGTCTTGCGTTCAGCCAAGTGGCGGGCAGCATTGTTTTTAGTACGGGGTCTTCGTTGTATTCCCTAGAAATCAACACCCACATGTCCAATCCAGCCTGGTCCATCAACTGGGGCAACAAATTATTGAAACGTTCTTCCAGGATTTCATCCACGACCCTTGCGCGCTCCACTTCGGGAAGGATTTGTTGGGAAATGGCCATAAATGGCAAAAGCAGTACTACTAAAATGGTTTTTCGCATGGTTGATTTTTTGAATTTTTGAATGTACGAAACTTAGCTAAGTTGTTCCAATATTTTTTTACGGTCGATTTTTTGGGTCTTGGTTTCAGGGAACCGTTGTAGACCATAAATCTGTTTGGGAATTTCATATTTGGAGAGTCCTGACAATCGTTTCATTTGCTGAAACAGCTTGTCTTTGTCCAATGAATCTGCCTCTATGATCAATATGAGCTTTTGGCCAAGCGCTGCATCAGGCTGTCCAGCCACAAAGAATCGGGCGGCTATCAATGACGATAGCTTTTTCTCAATTTGCTCGGGAATCAATTTGATTCCTCCGGAATTGACAACGGAATCATACCTGCCCACCCATTTGAATCGATGTGCATCCAATATGTCCACCAAATCGTTGGTGACCACTTTTTCATCAGAAATTTTTGGTGCTTGAATCACCAAGCATTCTCGCTCGTCTTGGGTGACGGAAACATGGGGAAGGGTTTCAAAATAATCCATCGGTTCACCACTGATACGCTTTACGGCAATATGGGTAATGGTCTCCGTCATCCCATAGGTTTCATAGGCGTCCACGGATAAATCCAGAAGTTTTTCCCTCAAATTTGAATCGACCGCCGCTCCTCCGATAATGAGTTTTTTGACCTTGTGCAGTTGGTCCAATGAATTTTGCACCTGAAGCGGTACCATCGCCACAAAATCGTAGTCCTGTTCTTGTGCGGACAAGGGGGTTGATGAGGGTTCTACATAATCCAAGGAGAGTCCGAGCACCATGGCACGGACCAACATCATTTTTCCAGCAATTCCGGTGCAAGGTAAGCAGAGTAAAGCGCTGTGCTTAGAACGCAATTCAAAGTAGTGTCCCGTAGCCTGTGCGGAATTGACCATATGCTCCTTTTTGAGCTGAATGGTTTTTGATGCTCCTGTGGAACCCGACGTCTGAACGTTCAAGACAGATTCATCCGAAGTCCAGTCCTTTAAAAAATCGCCTATGGTTTGCTCGTAATGGGAAGTAGACATGGTAAGCTCGTTGGCTAACTTCCGTACACCATCTCGACTGTATGCGGTACCGTTCAGCTTAAAATCAGGATGAATGTTATGCCAAATCGGATTCCCCATCGGTCAACGCCATAAATTCTTCCTTGTACAATACGCGCCCAAATAATCTATCCTTCCAGTTTTTCCAGCCATATTTTTTGGAGAAGTACATCAATAATAATGGATATACCACAAATACAGGAATCAAGACATCCCAGCCCAAAGCAGGCTCGGATACATCCTTAAAAATGGAATTGGTCTGGAAAGCGGTCCAATCTGCCGTCACCAATAATGCCGTTATCAAATTATTGGCTGCGTGAAAACCGAGTGCCAGTTCCAACCCTTCGTCCATCAATGTCAAAATACCCAAAAAGAATCCTGTACCGATATAGTAGACCATTATACCCAAACCTAGCTTTTCAACTTCTGGATTGGCGATGTGCATTAAACCAAAAAGACTAGATGTTATGAATAAGGGCAACCATCTGTTTTTGGCCATCAACCCTATGCCCTGCATCATGTGGCCCCGAAACAGATATTCTTCAAAACTGGTCTGTAACGGAATCAGTAATATGGCAATTATGGCCAATGGAATGAATTTGACTAGATTAAAGTTTAACTCATATTTCTCAGGAGAAAAAAAGATGTCTACTCCAGTCAAAATAATGGTGACTCCTGCCCAAAGTCCAAAAGCGAACAAAATTCGTTTCCAATCAATTTTCTTACGTGATGTTGTCAACGAAGTAATGGATTGTTGATGCACTAAAAGTGTCCACCCAAGTACCACAAAAAAACCGACCACCAAAGGTGCCAACAATAAGATCAGAACTAGATTTCTCCCAAATTGGTCGATTATTTGTTGCATCGCGTCCTCAACACTTATTGGAGAATTTATAGTGGTGATATAGTTGAGCACCATAAATCCAATAAAACCAACAGGAAGCACCAAGTACTTCCACATACCGATATTTCCCTTATACCCTTGCTCTATATACATATTTGTTCTATTACATCCATATCCCAGGCATTATCCTGTCTATAAAAAAGTTGCCCTCCGGAAACCTCCAAAGGGCTATTGATATTATTGGTAAATAAACTGCCCGTTCCCAAACCTTGGGGCATGGTCGTTTTCAAGGTGTGGGTAAACTGTGCAATCGCATTTAGGCCAATATTGCTTTCCAACGCGCTGGTAATCCACCAGCCTATGTGTTGTTTGCCGGCCAAATCTATCCATTCCCTGCTACCCTTTATTCCGCCCACCAGACTTGGCTTGAGTATGACATACTGTGGTTGTATAGTTTGTAGCATTTTCTGCTTTTCCGTTACATCAAAAACGCCAATAAGCTCCTCATCCAAAGCGATGGGCAAGGGGGTTTTTTCGCAAAGTAGGGCCATATTATCCCATTGTCCCGCTTTTATGGGCTGTTCAATGGAATGTAGCTGAAATGAGGCTAATTGTTCCAATTTTCCCATGGCTTCGTTGGGAGAAAAGGCTCCGTTCGCATCAACACGCAACTCAATTTCATTCGGGGAAAAATTATCCCGGATTGACTTGAGGATAGCCAATTCCTTGTCAAAATCAATGGCTCCAATCTTCATCTTGATGCAGCCGAAACCATCTTTCAACTTTTGCTCCAATTGGTTCAGCATATATCCCTCATCCCCCATCCAGATCAGTCCGTTAATAGGTATGGGCGCTTCCTTTTTGGTAAAGTCCGAAGGAAACAACTCAAAAGGGTTTTGGGAAGCCAATGACAAAAAGGCCTGCTCCAATCCAAACTGAATCGAGGGAAATGCTTCTAATTCTGCCAATAGCTTATCCTTTCCCAGTTGTATGTTTTCACAGGTCCAAACTAATTTTTCTTCGTAATCAGGCCGATCGTCCGCGCTCAGCCCGCGGAGAATACCACACTCCCCAATTCCAAAAGAACCATTGTTTTTTAAGATCAGGAACCACGTCTCTTTTTGGGTCATCACACCACGTGAGGTTCCACTGGGGACTTTAAAATTGAGGGTATACTTTTTATAATTTGCTTTCATGAAGTAGCCCAAATTTAAGTATATTTTGTTTCTAAAACAGTAGGTATGGGAAGTATCCATGGAAAAACGATTTGGATAACCGGGGCTTCGTCCGGCATTGGGAAAAGTTTGGCTTTGGCCCTTAGTAAATATGATTGCAATTTGATTCTTTCATCCCGTAGGGAAGAAGAATTGCTCGAAGTAAAAGACCTCTGTGATACTTCAAGTACTATTTCCGTTCTTCCATTGGATCTGAAAGACCACAAAGGCATGCAGGCCATTGCAAACAAGGCAGTTGGTTTGTTCGGAAAGGTGGACATTTTGGTAAACAACGCTGGAATAAGTCAGCGGTCGCTGATCAAGGACACAACGCTCGACGTATATCAACAATTGATGGACATTAATTATTTGGGAACAGTAGCGCTTTCCAAAGCCATTCTGCCCCACTTTATGGCCAATCAAAGCGGACATTTTGTAACCGTTACCAGTTTGATGGGCAAGTTTGGTTCCCCTTATCGTTCTGGATACTGCGGGGCCAAGCATGCCTTGCACGGTTTTTTTGATGTGATGCGGATGGAACACGAAAAAGATGGAATCCACGTGACCATGGTTTGCCCGGGATTTGTACAGACCAATGTGGCCAAAAATGCCTTGACCGCCGATGGCTCTCCGCAAAAAGAAGATGATGTAGCCACGCAAAATGGCATATCCCCTGAGCTTGCAGCACAAAAAATAATTGCTGCCATCCAACGCAAAAAGTTCGAAGTCTATATCGGTGGCAAGGAAGTAAAGGGCATCTACCTCAAGCGATTTTTCCCAAAACTATTGCACAAAGTGGTACTGAAGAGTCAGGTGCGCTAGGGCTTAACTAAAGTTGAACCAGAAACGAACACCTTCTACCTGTCTGTCGATATTCAATTTGGACTGCAATTGGTTCACCAATCTATTGATCAAGCGAATACCCATGGAGGAATGCGCCCGCTCATCGGAATCCTCGGGAAGGCCTACGCCATTGTCGGTATATTCAAAATAGCCCTGATCTCCATTTTTGCGCAAATGAATGTAGATTTTGCCGTTCTCATCATTCTCTGGAAAGGCATATTTGAATGAATTGGACACCAATTCGTTTAAAATCAATCCAAAAGGAATGGCACGGTCAATATCCAGCTCGGTGCCCTCGGCATCAATGGTGATGCTAATATTGTGCCCTCCTTTTTTGTACACGGATTGCACGCTATTGATCAAACTTTCAATGTACCCCTGCATTTCTATCACCGAGAGGTCATCGTTCTGATACAGTTTTTGATGGATCAACGCCATGGCCTTCACCCTACTCTTTCCTTCTTCCAAGGCTTCGATGGCCGCCTTGCTTCGGGTGTTTTTGGTTTGAAGGCTCAAAAGGCTGCTCACCATCTGCAGGTTGTTCTTTACCCGGTGATGGATCTCTTTTAACAGGGAATCCTTCTCCACCAACGAATTCTCGATAATGTGCTTTTGTTCAGCGATCAATCGTTGGTTTTTGATACTCTTCAGATAGGCATACACCAGACCTGCGAACCCTAAGAGGGTGAATATTAAAGAAATGAACACCAGATTGATTCGCTCATCCTTGGCCTTCATTTCACTTCGGGCCAGTTCGTTGATGCGCTTTTGTTCATCGATCAACCGTTGGGAATTCTCCAAATCCTCATTGGCCACGATGGTGACCAGTTGTTGTTTGATCAAGGCCGACTGCTTTTTGGCCAAGGAGTCCTTTATGCGCTCGTTACGTTTGTAGTAGATGGACGCATTTTTGTAGTTTTCTACCTTATCATAGAACGCGGCCAATAAACTGTTCCTTTTAATGGTCTGCAAAACGGTAATATTGTCAAACTCCGTATCCAAATGCTTTTTGGCCTCCCTAAAACGCTCCAACTGAAGGTTGGCCTCCGCCAAGAATAGGGTGTTTTCAACCACTTCACTATGATCGTTGTTGTTGGGTGATTTTTTTAAAGTTTCGATGCTGGTCTCCAATAGCGGGATGGCTTCTTCAAACTCACCGAGCATCACATGGCACTTGGCAATATTCCCCTCGATTTCGGCCTGTAGCAACTGACTCTCAAAAATATCTGACTCACTTTTTTGGGTCGAAATATCGTTCATGTAGACTCCCAAGTACGAATTTGCCTTTTTCAGTTCGCTCAATGCCGTGGGTGCAGAATCGTCCAAGCGCAGGTAATTGCCCACTTTGCTATGGTATTTGGCCAGTCCGTACGAATCGTTGTCCGCAATGGTAGGCTTTACCTCCATAATGTATTGGTTCCTCGCCTTTCGGTACAGACCAAGGTTGCTATAAATGTCGTAAAAGGCTACATTGCTGGTAATGCCCAGCTCACGCTTTTGCTTTCGGATCTCAATCTGCTTGTCGAACAATTGCAAGTTGGCGTAATTGTCGTCCAGCACATCCAAAACCACTTTTTGGGAAGCATCGTCCAAAGAATCATTGATATCATAAAGTTCCTTGGCCAGGACGGTACTCTTGTCGTATTCCCCAAGATCGTTGTAGACTTGGGCTTGCATCACTTTGTATAAGCGGATAGCGGTGGTGTCCTCTGTTTTTTCTGCGTTGGTCAAGTATATTTTGATGGTATCCAACCAGTCGTAAGCGGAATTGACGTTGTATCGGTCCAACGAATTGAAAAAGACCTCGAACCGTTCTGAAGCTAGGCCGGTATCCTGGAATTCTTCAAGTACACTATCCTCGTTTTCCGCATTTGTTTGTGCGAAAGAAGTGAAAAGAAAAGCAAAGTATACTGAGGTAAATAAAAATCTTACGTAACGTCCCATTAATTAATTTGATACAGTGGCCCGGAACAGTACCGAAGCCCCTATATTATTATCGTGCCCTTTTTTCCTTTATTGCCCCGATAACCAAATCAACTGTAAAAATGGAATGCTATACCGATTTGCAAGCTATGGGGTATATAAAGAACGCTAGTTTGGTCGTAAAATTAAATGTCAGTGGAAAGAGATGACCATTTATGTTGTGAAAGTGTCCATTTCTGTTGTGAAAAGTTATCAACTGTATGTCAAATGGCATTTTGTCGATGTTTTCTGCTTTTCATGGAGAAAACACAGTATTACGAACCCCCTGAAATTGAAAAAGGCCCTGCTTTTTACAACAAGACCCTTTTACGAGAACACTATATGAAAATGAAAAAATTACTTTCTGATTTAATAACACTGCTAAAGTAGGCGCGAGATTCCATGTGGAGAAAATATTGTTGTGAACCTACCCAAAAGTGTGGTCTTGCCCCCAACAAGCTGTTGTTGGTCAAAAAAAACGCTCCCGTGGGGGAGCGCTAGGTATTTTAATAAAGGGAATCCTTTAGCTGTTCATGGAGGACAGGATAAATTCCTTAAAGTCTTTGGAAATCGGTATCAAGTTATTATTGATCATGATATCCTTGGAGTTGATGGCATCAATGTGGTCCACATTGACGATGTAGGATTTATGTGCCCTGTAAAATTTATTTTTGGGCAATTTTTCCAAATAGTCCTTCAGCGGAGAACGCACCAAGAATTTTTTATCTGCCGTATTGACTTCCAAATAAACGTTGTCTGCCTTAATGAACTGGATATCACTAAACTGTATACGATAATACAAATGTTGTTTTTTGACGAAAATGGAATCCTTCAAAATGGAATTGGAGGTGATTTCATCCGCTGCATCATCATCCGATACTTTCTCAACCCCTTTTTTGTTGTAGTTGAAATTGGATAATGCTATCTCAATGGATGTATACAGGTCCTGTTGTTCAAAAGGCTTTACCAAATACCCATCCGGCTTTACGGTTTTGGCATTCTCTACCGTGGCGCGGTCGGAGTTGGAGGTTACAAAGATGAATGGAATATTATACGTTTCACGGATGTGCTTGCCCAAATCGATTCCTGTCTTGTCCGAAGCCAAGATGATATCAATCAAAACAAGGTCTACATGATTATTTTTAAGGACATCTACGGCTTGTTCGTATACAATCACATTGTCCACGATCTCATAACCGATTTCCTCTAACATGGATTGCATATCATCAGCAATGATGACATTATCCTCTACGATCAAAATTTTTATCGGATGTTCCAAGTTCCTTTAAGTTTATTTGGTTGTATATCAAATTCACAAAAAAATATTAACTGAAATTAAGAATAATACCGCTAGCAAAAAGGTGCTCAAAGCGACTTTCTTCAGTTCGGGATCTAAATGACCTGGATTTTGGGTCTGCATCACTTTGAGCAGATGAATCAGCAATGGCACAAAGGCCAGCATGAAAAAGCTGGATTTCCAACTCCAACCTTCCAACCAAATAAAGACGGAAAAGCATATCAGGGCCGTAATAATCAAAAAACCATGATAAATTTTACCCCTATCAAAGCCCATTTTTACCACCAGCGTAATCTTGCCATGCTTTTTATCGGAAACCATATCCCGCAAGTTGTTCAAATTGAGAACGGCAACACAGAGCAGCCCAATGGCGATGGCAGGTAAAATGGCAACCGCATCCAACGATTTGGTGAACAGAAACATACTGCCCAAAACACCTAGCAGACCAAAGAACAGGAAGACAAAAAGGTCACCCATACCTCGATAGCCATAGGCTTTGGAGCCAATGGTATAGTTTATGGCGGCCCAGATACTCAGTAGCCCCAACACAAAAAATAAAACGATGTAGGGCAGGTTTTCCAAACCGAATGCCAAATAAATAAGCGCTAAAGCGATGAGCAGGGTCAGTATCGTGGAAACAATAATCCCATTTTTGAGCGACGCCCGAGTTATGGTACCGCTTTGCAGGGCGCGTGCCGGACCAATGCGGTCCTCGTTGTCGGTTCCCTTTACACCATCCCCATAATCATTGGCGAAGTTGGAGATTACCTGAAAACCAATGGTGGTCAACAGTGCCAAAACAAATATGGTCCCATCAAAATATCCTTTATAGGCAGCCAGTGCAGTGCCTACAATAATCCCTGATAAAGAAAGTGGGAGTGTACGAAGTCTAGCCGCTTGTATCCAAGCTTTTGTGTTTCCCAAGTTTAGTACGGATCTTCAATTTTGACACGTTGGCCATCAATATAAGAGGCTACAAACGCATCTTCAAAACCAATTTGAACCAAAAATTTTCTAAACTTTTGGGCCTCCTCTAACGTTTCGTAGTTGCCCAAGGAGTAGGCATAAAACGGATTGGTCTTTACAAAAAGTGTATTGGTCAGAGCTTCCGAGGCCAAGGTCACATTATTGTCCACAAAAGACTTCACTTGTACGGAGTAGATTTTTTCCTTGTTCAAAAATTCCTTGGCCAAGTAAAATTCCTTTACCAAGCTCAATTCTTGGTTTTGTTTCTTCAGATTGTCAATACGGGCCCTGATCACATCCAAGCTGTCCAACGAGAACAGGACATTGCTCTGATTCTCAAATTGTTGTTTGCTGCTCAATCCAGCAGTGAATGAGGTTATGGCAAGTGTACCGATAACGAACAGGCCAACAAATCCCAAAAGGATATTTCGCTGTAATTTGATTTTGCGCAAATCCTTATTCTTGAACTTGATCTGATCAAGAAGTCTTTCGTTTATAATCTGGGCCTTATCTATATCCTTATGAAGGTCCAACAAATCGCTTTCTTCAATAAAAGGCATAAGTGGAGGAAATTATTAAATTAAGCCATGCTAACCGCAAGGCAACCAATACGTTAATCTGAATCCCTACAAAAATAAAATTTTTGGGTTAAGAAAAAAACTTTACGGCGCTAAAGCTACCATAAATAGGGTCTTGGAGTTGTTTTTGGTCTAAAGTAAGCGGATACCGTCTTCCTGTATACTGATTTTACGTTGACGGTACAGAATACCCACCCCTTTTTTAAAGGCTTTTTTGCTCAAATGAAGGGTCTTTTGGATTGTTTCGGGCGACGATTTATCGTGCAAGGGCAAAAAGCCTCCACTTTGCACAAGTTTGTCCAAAATCATTTTGGCCGTGGGTTCCAACATTTTGGCTCCAATGGGCTGTAGTGAAATATCCAGTTTTTTGTCATCCCGAACATTTTTTACAAAACCATTCAGACGATCGCCCACAGAAACCGGTTTGAAGATATCACTGTCAAAAATGAGTCCTTTATGACGATTATCCACGATGACCTCCCACCCCAGCGGAGTTTTTCGATACACCAAAAGGTCCACTGGATCATTTTGTTCGTAATCCACACTGTCGTTGGACAAAAACTTATCTATCCTGCTCGAGCCCGTAAGACGCATACTTTCCTCGTCCATGTAGCAATGGACAATGTATTTTTGTCCATCCTCCATGCGTTGCGATTGCTCCCTAAATGGCACCAACAAATGCTTTTCCAATCCCCAATCCATAAAGGCGCCGTAGGCTCCCACTTCGACCACTTGCAAGTAGGCAAACCCATTACGGACAATTTTAGGCTTCAATGTTGTGGAGATGGGGCGTTCCGCATTATCCAAATAACAGAACACTTCCATTTCTTGGTCTATTTCAAAATCCTCGGGCACGTATTTATTGGGCAACAAAATTTCCGTTCCTTCCTCATCTCCCAAAAAAAGCCCAATGCTAGTGCTCCTGAGCACCTTAAGGGTATTGTAGTTTCCCAGTTCTATCATGCGGTAAAGGTAGTTGTAAAAAACGGGTATAAAAAAAGCTGTCCACAATCGAACAGCTCTTTTTTAATAGTGAACATCCTAGTTATATACCGATTCCTTACCAAAGTGCTTGGCCAAAATATAGTAGATAACGGCACGATGCTTGTTTTTTTCCGATCGTCCGTACGTATCAATAACGCTGTTGATGGACTCCATTAGTACTGGGGTATCAGCCAGCCCCAATTTTTTGATCAAGAAATTGTTCTTTACAGTTTCTAGCTCCTTTTCGTCGGAGCCGGATACTTTGGATGCATCCAAATTGTAAATGGCAGGGCCCAATCCAACCGCTACTTTGGTCAACAAATCCATATCGGGATTTTGTCCAAATTTGTTTTTGATGTCCGCAGCGTACTTTTCGATCAATTCGTCTCTTTTACTCATAATCTGTTAGTGTTCTAGTTTGATTTACAGTTAAGCTTCTAAGATATAAAATCGAAGTACCCAAGCAAAATTTTATTGTTCAAAACCCGTGGTGTTGCGACTTCCAAGATTTTTGGCCGTTCCGATTTCCCGTAAAAAACATGGAGCGAATCTTTCAGTTCAGCTTCATTGTTCGCTTTCAAATAATCGTAACCGTACATCTTCGCCAAATGTTCCGCTGATAAATTGTGGCTGGTCTCAAAAAAGGTCTCAAACTCCTCGGTCTCCTCCATTCCGGGTAAGATCCTAAAAATACCTCCTCCGGAATTATTGATGAGTACAATCCTAAAATCAGGACGGGTATAACTGTTCCAAAGGGCATTGCTATCGTAAAAAAAGCTCAAATCGCCTGTAAGCAGCACTGTTGGGGAATCGCTATAAATGGAACTGCCCAGGGCCGTGGATGTGCTTCCATCAATACCGCTTGTACCGCGATTGCAGTATACTTTTAAAGATTTATCCAACGCAAAGAGTTGGGCGTAGCGTACCGTGGAACTATTGGCCAAATGCACCTGATACCCTTTGGGTATTTTTTTGATGATTTGATGAAAAGCGGTAAAATCCGAGAACGGAATCTCATGGAGATAGTCTTCGCGCTTCTTTTCGTAAATGTCCTTTTTGGTTTCCCAAAACCGTTTGTAATGGCTTTCTCCGAAACTTTCTGTCGCAACCTCCCTAAAAAAACGGTTGGGGTCTGCTTTGATGTGTTTGGTCAGGCAATAGAAGGTATTGTTCGCCTTTTTTACATCTATATGCCAGTGTTGTTTGGGCTTGTATTTTCGTAGAAAGGCCTTTATTTTTTTGGATACGATCAATCCACCAAAGGTGACCAATAGGTCGGGTTGCAAAGCATTGAAAAGCTCTGTTGCATTTTTGGATTTTTCGATAGGCGCGATAATGCTATCTATACTTTCGAAGAATTCCGGATGATGCAAATTGGAAGTGGTTTCGGTAAACAAAACGGTATCCGGGTCCTTGGCCAAAAGCTGCAACACTTCCTCTTCCAAGGCGTTGGGATGGTTAACCCCTGCCAGGACCATTTTTCGTGGAAGACTCTTCCAAATAGCGGCCAGGGTCTCCCAATCTTTATGTTCCGTATCGGCCACATTTTCAGAAAGCTGGTAATTTTGAAGCTGCACCGAAGGTTCCTCTACCCTACCGTACAAGGGTTCCTCAAAAGGAATATTGATGTGCACTGGATATTTTTCATCAAAAGCAACCGAAAGTGCTTTGGCAATCTCCCTTTCGTTATAGTCCTTAACCTGTTCCTGATTATCATCCAATAAGTGCGGGCCATACTTTGAAATGGTTTCTGTGGCATGAGAAACATCCTGCTTCAAATTGGCCGAATAACCGATGTGCTTTTCCATCACATTTTCTTGCCGAATGGTCTGTCCGTCCCCGATATCGATACGGTAGCTTGGTCTGTCCGCAGAAATCACGATTAAGGGAATGTCGCTATAATAAGCCTCTGCAACTGCGGGATAAAAATTGAGCAATGCACTTCCCGAAGAGCAAATTACAGCCACCGGTTCCCGCAAATGCTGGGCCATGCCCATGGCAAAGAACGCGGCACAGCGTTCGTCCACAATACTAAAACACTTAAAAAACGGATTTTTTGTAAAACTGATGGTCAACGGGGCATTTCTGGACCCCGGTGAGATAACTATGTTCTTTACGCCCCTTGCTTTAAAGTACAGTATCAAGGTCTGCGCTGCCGGAATATCTGAATACGTCATGGACTACAAAAATACGCTTTCTTCAGATTAATTCCTTGCTACAAATGGCTCCATTTTACAAAATACCGAGCATGGTTTTGCTTTTGTTTTGGGTTTCAATCCATTCGCTTTCCGGGTCGGAGGCCTCCGTGATTCCGCCTCCCACAAAAATAAAAGCTTTGTTGCTTTTCAATTCCATGCAACGAAGATTTACAAAAAGTGATGTTTCCCCTTCTTGTGCGAGGTTGAGTTCCCCCAAAAAACCTGTGTAGTAGGTTCTTTGGTAGTTTTCGTTCGCCGCGATAAACAATTGGGCCTCGTTCGTTGGAATGCCACAAACTGCAGGGGTTGGGTGCAACGCCCTAATCACTTCCCTCACTTTTACATTGGGCAACATGGTACCTCGAACTTCGGAGCGAAGATGCCATAAATTGCCCGCCCTAACGGATTCCGCCTCATCAATCTCTAGAACTTCCATGGCATGGGCCAATTTGTCCCCAATATATTCGGACACCATTTGTTGTTCTTGAATTTCTTTTTCGCCCCATTGGGGTTCCTCATTTTCGATATGGGGAAGGGTTGCCGCCAAGGACATGGTCTGCAATTGTTTATTTTTTACCCGGACCAAGGTTTCTGGGGTGGCACCGCACCAAGTACCCACTTTAGGGTGATGGAACAAATATCCAAATGCATTGGTATAGGTGTTCAGAAGGGTCTTGAAAATTTGTATAGGGGATTTGGCAATGTCCAATGCAATCTGCCTTGACAAGACTACCTTTTGCAGTCTTCCTTTTTTTATTTCAGCAATTCCCCGTTCCACCAATTTTAAGTGATTCTCACGCCCCAATTCGTCCAAATCAACATTGGCAGGACCTTGTGTCTTTTCAGGGACATATTCGGCCGTCCAAAATGCATCGGGTTGAATGAGTATGGCCTTATCCGCCTTATCGAACGGTGCAAAAACAAAGCCGCTTTCCGTAAAATCCTTGGTCAGTTTTAAATCTGTGGAAGACTGAAAAACACCGTACATTTGGGTAGCATCAGGCTTTCTGTAAATGACAAAGGGCAAGCCTTTTTCCAGACTCTCCCCTGCCTTATCGAAGATGGTATCGAGGTCTTTATTTTCTAGGTAATGCAATGGTGGTCAATTTACAATTGGAGATAAGCTGGCCTTCTTCGTCGGTGATTTTTATTTCCCAAAGCTGCGTGGTCCTTCCCTTGTGCAAAATGGATGCCCGGGCATAGACAAAACCTTCCTTTATGGACTTTACGTGATTGGCCGCAATCTCGATTCCACGTACAAAGAACTTTTGACCGTCCAAAAAAATGTAGGAGGCAGCACTACCAACACTCTCGGCAAGGGCGACGGAAGCTCCTCCATGGAGCACACCATCGGGCTGATGCACCCTTGGCGTGACCGGCATTTTGGCCAAGAGAAAATTCTCCCCCACATCCACGTAGGTGATATCCAAGGTTTCCATCAAGGTGTTTTTGCAAATTTCGTTGCAAACGGACAAAATCTTCTCTTTGTGTTCGTTCATCGTTCTACTTTTTTGTAAAATTACACAAAGCTCAGGCAATAGCGAACAAAGTCATTCCAATCATGTCCAACCCAGAAAAAACGGTAACCTATTCCACCGAAAACACCTATCTGACCAAAAACGAACTCACCCCAAAAACCAAGAATGTTTGGCTGATTTTTCACGGTATTGGTTATCTAAGCCGCTATTTTGTCAAATATTTTGAGGGATTGGACATGGAGGAAAACTACCTCATTGTGCCGCAAGCACCCTCCAAATACTATTTGAAAAACGAGTACAAATACGTTGGTGCTAGTTGGTTGACCAAGGAAAACACGGCTATGGAGGTGAAAAACGTCCTAAACTATATTGATGCCGTGCTAGAAGCAGAGCATATTCCGGAAAAAGTCAATTTTATGGTCTTCGGATTCTCCCAAGGGGTTTCCATTGCGACCCGTTGGCTTGCGGGCAAAAAAGTACGTTGTAAACTCTTGGTCCTCTACGCTGGTGGTATTCCCAATGAGCTCACTGCTTCCGATTTTGATTTTCTGGATTACGATTCAACCGAAGTCAAAATCATCTATGGCGATCAAGATGAATTTCTTACCCCTGAACGATTGAAAGGTGAGAAAGTAAAAATTGATGAATTGTTTCAAGGCCAGGCCGAAATCATCACCTTTAAAGGAGGTCATGAAGTCAAGCCGGAAATCATAGCGAAATTATTGGAATAGTTAATTGGAGGTCTGTTCCTTGGGTTCTGCTTCCTTAAAGTATTCAATGGTACGGGTGGTGTAACTATTTCCTGGCGTCACGATTTTTTTTACCCAATTACGGGGGGTATGGTTATCAAACTGAAAAATATACTTATCCGTGGACTCGGTGTTTACCGTTTTGTGGACCACTTTGCTCAAGACTCCATCCGTATACTGATAAAAACGCTTTTCTTGGGAAACAAATTCCTTTTCGGCCATATCATATAAAAAGTCTTCGCTAGTGACCAATTTACCGGCTTCGTTAAAGACCTCCTCGTTAGCTGTATTGGGCTCTCCATCAATATATTCCTTGGTGAGTACTACTTTTTGAGTTTTGTTTCCCACCTTTTTGGTAGAGGTACGTACGGATTTTTGCAAAATTCCATTGGTAAAAGTACTGATCGTTTCCTCGTTTTTCACTGTGGAATAGTCGAAAGTGGTTTCGTCCACACCTTCCCCGTTGGAAGTGGTGATGCGCACCAACTTACCTTCCTCATCATAATAGTATTGCTGTTGCTCCAGGAATTGCTTATCGTACGAAATAATTTTTTCAATAATGGTCTTGGTTGGAACGGTATCTACTTCATAAAAATTGGCCATGGAAGTGGATTCGTCGAGAACATTGTTCTTGTAACTTTCCATCCGTTTCTCCAATAATTCCCCATGCTGATATTTGTAGTACGTAATATCTTGGTCCGTGTCGTTATATTGGGTCACGGTTTTGGTCAATACCCCCTCTTTATTGAATTCGAACAATTCTTTGCCATAATTGGTGGATACCAAACACGATTTCACCCTGCCATTAAGGTCAAAGTCCTTCAGGGTAAAAATCTGTACTTCTTGGGACCAAATCCCAAAAACGAAGAACAACGAGAGAAAAGATGCAATGGCGTAGTGTTTTTTCATGTTGTAAAATTAATCGTAAAAACAACAACCGAAAAATCTTAGGGCACATATCATGCCGCAATAGGAAAGAAATATCTTAAAATTTACGTTGGGGGTCAAAAGGGGCTATACCCATGGATAATTCTTGCCCGGAAATGATCTCGGTGACCAATTTACCTGTAGCAGGGCCCAAGCTCCATCCCATCATGGCATGACCGGTAGCAATGGTGAGGTTATCCATGTGCTTAACCCTCCCAATATAAGGAAGCCCATCCGGTGAAACTGGACGAAGTCCACATTTGGCCTCGGCCTTGGCCTTTTCGGGGATGCTCAAACCTTCATAGTAGCTTTCCACCCCTTTTGCTATGGCCTCTACCCGCTCCTTACGAATGGTATGGTTGATTCCCGAAAACTCCATAGTGCCGGCAAATCGGGTAAAACCTTCCATAGGGGTGACAGCAATCTTTTTTTCCATCAAAATGGCGGGGAACGTAATTCCCGTAGGCTCTTCCATGTTGATTCGATACCCCTTTCCTGCTTGTAGGGGCAGTTGTAATCGGATTTTCTTTGATAGGTCGGATGTCCACGAACCTGCAGCCAAAACTACTTCATCGGCCGAGTAGGTTGCTTTTTCCGTTCTAACATCGGTAACCCGGTTTCCTGAAACCGACAAGTCGGTTACACTTTCATTTTTATGGATCTCAACACCATTTGTTTCAAGGAACTCCAACATATTCCTCATGATCAACGGTGGTGTGGTATGCCTATCGCATTCCCAAAGTATGCCACCACTCGCATTGATGGTTAGGTTGGGCTCCAAATCCTGTAATTCCTGTTTGGTCAACAATCTACTGTTCAACCCCAAATCCTTCGCCTTTTCCACTACTTCCATTTCGTGGTCGCGGGCCTTATCGGTCTGGAACATCATCAACAACCCTTGGTTGCCAATTTCAAAGTGGCCCAAATCTCCAGAGGCTTGGATTCCTTCAAACAGTTCCCGGCTCAACAGGTTAATATCGCGAATTACCGGCATTGCCTTCTCTACCTTGGCTTTGGTGGAGGACTTTTTAAAGTACCATGCCCATTTGATGAAATCGATATCCCATCTGGGTTTCATATAAAAGGGGCTCGAGGAGTTGAACATATACTTGATTCCTTGGGTAATCATGCCAGGTGAGGCCAAGGATACGATATGGCTTGGCGTTAAATAGCCTGCATTTACAAAAGAAGCTCCGGCCGAAATATCCGATTTGTCCAATACGGTCACCTGATGTCCTTCCTTGTGCAAATAATATGCTGTGGAAAGACCAACGATTCCTCCTCCGATCACAATCACAGTTTTGCTCTTGCCCATAGTGCGCCATTTAAGGGTTTCCACAAATTCGAAGTGCCAAGATACATAAAGGACTTGATTCCGTTAAAATGGTCGATGTGATTTCTTTAACTAACTTTTGACTACTTTTGGGGGATTTTGAAAACCAACTCTAATGAAAAAATTACTTCTCTTGGTGCTGGGGTTATCCTTGGCATGCAATTCTTCCCAAAAAACCGTTTCCGAGGCAGCCAAACCTATGGCGGACCCTGTGCCGTATGCCGAAACAATTACCGAGGCAGACCTCAAGGAACATTTATACACCTACGCTTCGGATGAGTTTGAAGGAAGGGAAACCGGCACTCCGGGACAGAAGAAAGCCGTGGAATATATCAAGGCGCACTACCAATCCTTGGATGTTCCCCCTGCCAAATCCAATGGGGATTACTTTCAAAAAGTGCCTTTGGAAGTTTCAAAAGTTCCTGTGGGAAGCCTAAGTTTTAATGGTCAAGCCTTTGAACTGGGCAAAGAAGTGGTGACCTTTACCTCTGCCCAGGGCACTTATAACGAAATTGTGTACGCAGGATATGGTATCGAAGATGGGGACTATTCCGATTACAGCGGCATCGATGTATCAGGCAAATTGGTACTGATGAAGGCAGGCGAGCCTGTGGACAGTGATGGAAATTATGTGTTGTCCGGTACCTCAAAAAAATCGGAATGGAGCAATCTGTCCGAATCCATCAGCAAAAAAGCATCCATTGCCAACGACAAGGGAGCCAAAGGCGTTTTGTACCTCGATGTTCAAAACTTCCCAAGATTCCGAGGGTATTTTGATTTTATCAGAACCAATGACAGCGGAAGAATGCAACTTGCCGGGGATACCGACAACCCGATGCTGCTTATCTTGGACATGCCCGCTGCACAAGCCATTAAGTCTGACATTGAGGAAGACGACGTTCCTAAAGTTGTACAGGCCGATATTGATTTGAATTTGACCAGTGGCAATGACCAGATCGATTCCGAAAATGTGGTGGCCTTTATTAAAGGAAGTGAAAAACCAGAGGAATATGTGATCATTTCCTCCCACTTAGATCATATAGGGGTCACTGCCGATGGGCAAATCAACAATGGTGCGGACGACGATGGTTCGGGTACCGTGGCTTTGTTGGAAATCGCTCAAGCCTTTAAAAAAGCGGCCGATGAAGGTAACGGCCCCAAACGTTCGGTAGTTTTTCTACACGTGACTGGAGAAGAAAAAGGACTTTTGGGATCAAGGTATTATACTGACGTTGACCCAGTCTTTCCTTTGGAAAATACCGTGGTGGACCTCAACATTGATATGATCGGGCGTATTGACCCCAACTACGCTGGGGCGAGAAATTACCTCTACATAATCGGTTCGGACAAGTTGAGTACGGAACTGCACAACCTATCCGAAGCGGTGAATAAAAAATACACCAACATCGAGTTTGATTATACCTATAATGATGAGAACGACCCCAATCGTTTTTACTACCGTAGCGATCATTACAATTTTGCCAAGAACAATATTCCAATCATCTTTTATTTTAATGGTACCCATGCAGACTATCACCGCCCTGGTGACACTCCCGATAAAATCAACTACGATTTGTTGGAAAACCGAACCCGTCTTATTTTTTACACGGCTTGGGAAATTGCCAACAGACCTGGAAGATTGGTGGTTGACAAGGCTGCGGATTAAGAGATTGACCTTTTGTAGATAGAAAAGCCCTCCGATGTGGGGGCTTTTTCTATGCATAAAAAAGAATATGAGATTTTAAACTTGAACAAAAGTATATCCAAAATTCAAGCTAAAAACAAAAATCCCGAACCAATTCAGGTACGGGATTTTTTTATACTCAAGGGTGGAAGACCGGGTTCGAACCGGCGACCTCTGGAACCACAATCCAGCGCTCTAACCAACTGAGCTACAACCACCATTTAAAGCGGATGCAAAAATACTTTTTTGTAATGATTCGACCAAAATATTTTTCAAATTCCAACAATTTATTATTCCCGCCCCATTCAAGGGCTTCACCAACCAATTGATTTTCTGTTACCCTGCATTCAAACGCCAAACCGTATAATTTATCGATAAAATGCACGTTTTTAAGACCAAACACACATTTTTGGGCATTTCACAACATTTAATTCCCATCGTGTCGTTTTAAAATTAGTTTTACAGCAAATATTTTCAACTTGGTGTTGTCAGAAAAAAACTTCATACCAAAGCATGCCACGACCATGTTGCGCATTTTACTTTGCGCCTTCATGGTCGCCGTATCGCTACCGGTTCTGGCACAATCCTCCAACGAAAGGGATAGCTTGGCCTACCGTCTTCAGCGCTTGGAGTCCACCAACCGTTTTAACCCTAAGGACACCACACATATCAAACTATTGGTGGAACTTGCCTTTTCGTACCGCTATTTGGAAATGGATAGCCTTTATTCCATAGGAAAGAGAGCTTTGGAGTATAGCGAACAAATAGATTACACCTACGGTAAAGTAAAGGGGTTGGATGCACTGGGCAATTACTATTACAACAAAGGGGAGCGAGAAAAATCCATGCCCTTGTTCCAAGAAGCCCTTAGATTGGCAACAGAAGCCAAGGACATTCCCTCCGAACTTTCCATTATAAATGCCATGGCCCAAAACTATAGTTTTGAGGGCAATTATGCCGAGGCATTAAACCTCAACCTGAAGGGCATAGATTTGGCCAGAGAGATTGACAACCAACCGATGCTGTCCGTATTGAACGAGAATATTGCAGGATTGTATGCGGACCAAAAAGATTTTAAAAATGCCCTGATGTTCTATGACACTGTTCAAAAAATAAACAGGAGATTAGGCGATGAGGTAATTGACGCGGAAACACAAAGCAACATGGCATCGCTCTACAAGGACGCGAAGGATTACAAAAATGCCATGTTCAATATCAACAGGAGCATCAGTACTTTTGAAAAGCATAAAGTATATGATTGGCTGGCCTATGCCTACGAAGTAAAAGGCGATATTTATCTTGATCAAGAAAAATACAAGTGGGCGTTATACTGGTACGATCAGAGCAATATATTGTTCAAACATCAGATTGAAGATGACCGGATCAAGATTCAATTGATGAACGGGATGGCCAAAGTATATTTTGGTTTGGAGCAGGACAGTCTTGCTTTAGTATATGCCAAAAAAGGCCTTGCATTGTCCGATAAAATCAAATCCTTGCAAGGAAAAATAGATTGCTCCGAAACTTTGTACAAATTGCACAAGAAAAATGGCAATACTCCTGAGGCATTGGCCTATCTGGAAAGTTTTAAAATATTGTCCGACTCCCTCTTCAAGGATAAGAACAAACAAAGTCTTTCCCTTTTGGAGACCAAATTGCAATACGAACAGGAAAAACAGGAACTTATCGAGGCCAATGAGACAGCCTTGGCCAAACAAAGGAACTACATCTATTTTTCGGTTATTATCCTTATGATTCTCAGCATCATCACCTTTGTGATCCGCAGAAGTGAGAACATCCAAAGAAAACTGAACAGGGAGCTCAAGGAAAAGTCCACTGCCGTAACACAACGGGAAGCGCAATTGCACGAAATCAATAAGACCAATACCAAGCTGTTCTCCATCATCGGCCATGACCTTCGGGGCCCAATCGGTGGGCTACAAAGCATGCTAAAGCTATTTACGGATGGTGAAATAAGCACCAAGGAATTCGTATCCTTCATCCCAAAGCTAAAAACCGATGTGGATAATATCTCTTTTACGCTGAACAACTTGTTGTCTTGGGGTATGAACCAACTCAACGGAGTGGTGACCAAACCTAAACGGGTCTCCCTTTCAAATTTGGTGAACAACAATATTCAATTACTATCGGAGGTTGCCAACAGCAAGTCCATTAAGATTATCAACCAACTACCTGAAAATCCAAGGATATGGGCCGATAGCCATCAAATGGATATTGTTGTCCGAAATATTTTGAGCAACGCCATCAAATTCACGCCCGAAAATGGATTGATTACCATAAACGCCGTGGAAAAAGCTGGCATGTGGCAGGTATCCATTCGTGACACAGGTATTGGAATGACAGCGGAAATGCAACGTTCCATTTTCAAGGACTCTTCCAACATCACCACTTACGGTACCAATAATGAGAAAGGCACTGGTCTCGGACTTTCGTTGTGCAAAGAAATGGTGCTTAAAAACAATGGCGAAATTTGGGTGGACAGTGTTCCACGCAAAGGGACTACCTTTTACTTTACCGTGCCCAAAGCGGTCAACCGCTACCAAAAAGCTTCCTAGATCAAGTCGTAAAGGCTGTCAACACCCACAAAGCGCTCTACGGTAAAGCCTTCGGCATATTCCACCCCGATCATACGACCTAAATCCCGTGCGCGGTAATTCACGCTATCCGTAAAGTTTTTACTGCTGATGGGAGTTTCAGGCTCTTTACTGTTGGGATCATAAAACTGCGAAGCATACGCCATGATGGCTTCCGTTTTCTTATCGATAAAACCAGTGACATCGACCACAAAATCGGGTTCAAGGTTTTTCCACTGTATAAAGTGATACACCACTTTGGGTCTCCAGGCGTCCTGCCATTGGTCGTCCCCGTCCATTTTGGTATCAATTTTTCTGAGTCCGCTCAAAAAACAGGAGTCGCTCACGAGCTTGCTTCCTTTGGCATGATCAATATGACGGTCCTCCACCGCATTGCATATCACAATATCCGGCCTATATTTTCTGATGATTTTGATGAGTTCTAATTGGTGTTCCTTATCGTTCACAAAGAAACCATCGGCAAATTCCATGTTTTCCCGAACGGCAACGCCCAAGATTTCGGCTGCCTTGGCCGCTTCTTGGTCCCTGATTTCGGCTGAGCCCCGTGTGCCCAATTCCCCGCGGGTCAAATCAACGATGCCTACTCTTTTTCCTTTGGAAACTTCCTTTGCAATGGTGGCACCGGCCCCCAATTCGGCATCATCGGGATGCGCTCCAAATACTAAAATATCTAACTTCATAGGTGTTAAGCCGTAACGGTCATGGATTTTACTTTGGCAATGGCCTGTTCTATATCAGCAATCAAATCTTCTATTTCCTCTATTCCCAAAGAAAAGCGAATCAATGAATCCTTTATTCCTTGTTTGGCCCTATCTTCTGGACTCATAAGGGAATGTGAGGTTTGCGTTGGTGAAAGCATAGTGCTCTCTATCCCCGCCAAACTCATGGATGGTTTGATTAGCTTCAATTCCTTGAAAAAGAGCGATGCATCAATTTCTGGATTTAACTCAAACGAAAGCATTCCACCAAATCCTGTCATTTGCGATTTCGCCACTTCATGGCCTGGATGACCCTTCAAACCGGGATAATAGACGTTGTCCACATTCGTATTTTGACTGAGGTATGTGGCCATTTGCATCGCATTTTCATTTTGTGCCTTCAGCCGAATGGCCATGGTTTTTAAACTGCGCTCCAACAACCAAACCGTGTATTCGCTCAAGCTACCTCCAAAACAGATGCCTGTTTGCCATACCATATCCATATGCTCTTTTGATGCCGCTACCACACCTGCCGTAATATCCGAATGTCCGCCCATATATTTGGTTGCACTGTGCACCACCACATCAATACCAAAATCAGCTGGGGTTTGATTTATGGGACTGGCAAATGTATTGTCGATCATGGACAGGATTCCTTTCTTCTTGGCCAAATCGGCTACGCCCTTGATATCTGTAATGGTCAATAAGGGATTGGAGGGCGTTTCTAGGTACAACACCTTGGTATTGGGTTTGATTTCTCGTTCAAAATCGGATACCTCCCAACCTTCGGTGAAAGAATACTCGATTCCAAAGCGCTCCAACTGACTTACCGCAAAATGATAAGTACCCCCATAAATTGTCTGTTGCAATACCACATGGTCACCCTGCTGTAAAAAGGTCATTAAAGCTGTGCTGATGGCCGCCATGCCACTGCCAAATATCAAAGCAGCTTCGGTATGCTCCAATGCTGCCAATTTTTTGCACAACGCTTCCTGGTTGGGCGTGTTGTAATATCTGGGATACCGCTTCACATCCACATCCTCAAATTGGTAAGAGGTGCTCATATACAAGGGAGATACTGCCCCTTTGAATTCTTTATCCTCCAATTCCCCGACGTGGGTGCAGATGGTGTTCACTCCTTTTTTATTGTTATTCATATTGAGCCAGTCTTTTTAGTTATAGTTTGAGTTTGCTTGGGTTTTGCCTGTTGGAAAATAATGAAAGAATCTCTACGGTGTTTGAGCCCATTCGATAGTACAAGTTCGTATATATGCCAATTACGGCTCTTCTTACATCCTTTTTTGCGCTGGATGCTTGGAACAATTCGGGATTCTTAGAAATCAACTCCATAACATGGTCCAATTCACGAGAAAAGTTTTTTAACTCTCTCTCCGTCCAATGTTCATCCAAATAGGCAATGATACCTTCCAGTTCCAAAATGGCGTTTTGTGTCCATAAAATTTTATAACCACTTGCCATATATTTTCTTCACACTTGAATGTGGTTGGGTATTCCCAGAATCTGCATCTTTTATCCCCTTTGAAATGGAATCCTTTTCTTTTTGAGAAAGCCCTTCCCACCAATCGGCCCTTTCACTGTCCCTAAGCTTGATTATTTTTTCAATTGTGGATTCATCATCCAAAGTGGAAAGCCATTGGATCAATTCAATCTTTTTATTTTGAAAATTTATGTCCATGTCCTCTAAATTAAGGTTTTCAAATGGATTATATCAAAGATACGAAACCCATCATACTTGGACTTGCTTCCATTTTCCTTTTTTGAACCATACCATGGCCAATACCGCCAACAGTACTTCGGCCAAGGTAATGGCCAAGAAAACACCAATGGCACCCCACCCCAAAACCAAAGCGGAAACATAGGCCAATGGCAATTGGAAGAACCAAAATGAGATCAAATTGATCTTGGTAGGGGTTCTGGTATCCCCTGCCCCATTGAAGGCTTGAGTAACCACCATGCCGTAAGCGTAAAAAATGTAACCGAGGGCAATTATCTGCAAGCAAAGCGCTCCACTCTTTACCACCTCTGGGGTAGCGTTGAACCAAGAAATGATGGTTTTGGCAAAAATGAGGTAGCCCAAAGATACCGTTCCCATAAAAATAGCATTGTATTTCCCTGTTTTCCAAACGGAACGCTCGGCACGTTCGGGCTGTTTGGCACCCAAGTTTTGGCCTACCAAGGTCGCCGCGGCATTGCTCATACCCCAAGAAGGCATCAAGGTGAACATCATTACCCGAATGGCAATGGTGTATCCTGCCAATACTTCGCTACCGAACTCCGACATAATGCGCATCAAAAAAATCCAGCTGGAAGTACCTATCAAAAACTGGGCAATGCCCCCTAAGGATACCTTGATAAGATTCAACATAACCTTAAAGTTCAGAACCAAATCCTTGGCCAGTAACTTTATCTTGCCCCAACCAAAGAACAAAATGCCCAATTGAAAAAGCACCGCGGTTCCCCTGCCAATGTTGGTGGCCACTGCTGCACCTTTTACGCCCATTTCGGGAATAGGTCCAAAACCAAAGATGAACATGGGGTCCAAGATAATGTTGAGTCCGTTGGAAAGTACCAAGGCCCACATGGCAATGGAAGCATTCCCCGCACCACGGAAAATGGCATTGATCAAAAACAAAAGTGTAATAGTAATATTGCCACCAATCAACCATTGGGTATAACCGTAGCCCTCGGCGATCAATTCAGGTTCCCCGCCCATCAAGGCCAAAATATCCTTGGCATATATGATACCGATAATGCCTATCAATATAGAAATCAAAACGCCCAAACTGATGGCTTGTACCGCCGCAATCCGTGCGCCTTGCACATCTTTTTCTCCGATTCTACGGGCCACAACAGCGGTTGCAGCCATACTGAGCCCAATGGCCAAGGCATACACCAAAGTGATGACCGACTCTGTAAGCCCTATGGTAGCCACCGCATTGACGCTTACTTTGGAAACATAGGCAATATCCACCAATGCAAAAATGGATTCCATGAGCATTTCCAAGATCATGGGAATAGAAAGCATAAAGATGGCCTTACGGATGCTTCCAGAGGTAAATTCGGTTTCCTTGCCTGAAATCGCTATCCAGAAATAATGGATGAATTTTTTAAATGAATGTGTATGAAGATGTGTCATTATCTAAGAATTATGTGTGAAAAAAGAAAGTAAATGTCAGATTCACCTAAGGAGTTTCGGTTACTGGTTTGGCCTAAGGCCAATGGTGACATCTATCGCGTACATAATTCTTATAACTTCATGATGGGGCAAAGATGCAAAAAAAACGGTTACATTTTCTATAATTTTTTCGTTTTGCTGAATTTCAAGTCATTATTTTCGTAGCAGAACCAACCAAAACTATTGAAGACCATGCACATTAAACGTTCAATCCTTATCGGAATACTAGCTTCCACAACATTGATATGCTCCTGTAAAAAAAATACCTCAACTGCTGAAACCGAAGAAAAAACAGGTTACCAAGGACAAGGCAAAAGTCCCGTGGTGCCCACGGTGGACAAACCAGTTCAAAAACAATGGAGAGGTGTTTGGGCTTTTAATGACAGTACCGTGTATTTTTCCAACCAATTTGATGGTGCCCGATTAAATGGCGTAGCCTACGATGGCAATGATCACTACACCATTTGGGTGACGGCAGAAAATACACCCATCAACGTAAGTCCGTGGTATGCTTTTCAGGTTTGGTCCAAGGAGCCGCGTGAAATAACCGTTCAGTTAAACTATCAGGACTCCAGAAGCCGATATTACCCAAAAATAAGTACGGATGGAAGGAATTTTGCCCCACTGGATAGCACACGGTTCAAGGCTATCAACCCGGGTGAAGGTGAATTTGGGATACAGGCAGCACCCGAGTCTACCGAAATAACGCTCAATATTAACGAATCCCCAACCTGGGTTAGCGCCCAGGAACTGTATACCTCTGCTGTGGTACAGGAATGGGTAGATTCATTAAGTCAAAAAGCGTTTGTTGAGAATTACCCTATCGGTCTTTCCAAAGAGAAACGAACGATGCACCTCATGGAAATCAACGAAAATTCGGAAACGCAAAAGGCATTAATGATCATTTCCCGACAGCATCCACCTGAAGTGACCGGGTTTTTGGCGATGAAATCGTTTATCGAAACCATTGCTGGCGATTCTGAACTTGCCCAAACATTCCGGAAGGAGCACACGGTTTTCGTGGTTCCGCTCATGAATCCAGATGGAGCCGATAACGGACACTGGAGACATAATATGGGTGGTATTGACCTAAACAGGGATTGGCAAAACTTCAACCAGCCTGAAACGAGAAATGTTCGGGACTTTCTGGTGGAGAAAGACAAAACCTATGATTTCGTTTTCGGAGCTGATTTTCATTCTACCTGGGATGATATCTACTACCCAATCGATACAACGGTGACGGGTGCAGAAGGAAAAATCATCTTTGATTGGATAGCAAACATCAGTGAGCGTTTACCTCAAAAGAAAACCAATATCAGTGCTTCGGATGAGTTGGACCCCACTATGGTATCCAGTAAGTATTTCTACGTAAACCATGGCATGCCCGCCATCGTATTTGAGCTTGGGGACAATACATCCAGACCTTTCCTAAAGGAAAAAGGCAAGGTTGCCGCAGAGGAAATTATGAAGCTTTTGATGGAACAATAGGCTATTTTTTGGCGTAATGTACTTTGTAACGCCAGAAACTGATACCGCCTAGAATGAATACCCCGAGCACGGTGTACCACACAAAGCTTGGGGTTATTACTTGGTCACCGCTTGCGTAACTATGCAACCCTACCAAGTAGAAATTCACCCCAAAATAGGTCATCATAATACTGGCAAAGGCCACGATACTGGCAAAATTATAGGCCCAAGTACCTCGTAGTCCGGGTACCAAGCGCATGTGCAACACAAAAGCATAGACCATAATTGAAATCAAGGCCCAAGTTTCTTTGGGATCCCATCCCCAATAGCGTCCCCAGCTCTCGTTGGCCCATTGTCCGCCCAAGAAATTACCGATGGTGAGCATGACCAGTCCGGCAGTGAGTGCCAATTCATTGATGACAGTAAGCTCCTTGATGTTGATATCCATGCGCTTTTTATTCTTCTCGGTGGTCAGGACAATCAACAATAGTGCAACCACTCCCAAAATCATACCTACCGTCAATGGCCCATAGCTACCTACAATGACGGCTACGTGAATCATCAGCCAATAGCTATCCAATACCGGTTGTAAATTGGCAATGGCCGGATCTACCCAGCTTTGGTGGGCTATCCACAACAACATAGATGTTACGAACGCACTCGATGCGATGGTAAGTTCGCTTTTTCTACCGAATGCCAATCCCATACCCATGGTGGCCCAAGATACATATAAGATACTCTCGTAGGCATCACTCCAAGGAGCATGCCCAGAGATGTACCAACGTAAAATCAATCCGATGGTATGCCAAACAAAGAACAGTATTATGGTTCCTTTCAACAAATAGGCCGTGGCGTCCAAAAATTTGCGCTCCTTAAAAATTTTGGCGATCAATACAAAGAACAACAACACCCCAACCAAGGCGTAGTACTTGTACAAACGGTTGAAAAGGTCCAGCTTGTTGTAGATGATTTCCGTCTTAATCTTGTTATCCGAGGGCAAAACCTCTTCGCCGTGGTTTTTCTGGTTTTGCTTGAACGCTTCCAGCAAACGGTCGGGTTGGGAATAATCGCCACTGGCAATCGACTGTTGCAACGAGTTGAGATAGTACGGCATCGCATTCCTAACAAAATTGGAATAGAGCGAATCCTGAAGTTGGTATTGTCCAGAACGATATTCCACTGCCGAAATCCATTTGTTGTTCTCGTCGTTCAACAAAGGGAATATTTTCACAATTTGCCCGCTCAGGGCCATATCGAGCAGGCTCAAACGCTCCCCTACTTTCTTAAAATCCTTTTCAAAGTTGGATGGATTATTGGTAGAGGTGGCCTTTTCTAGATAAGGGCGAAGCTTGTACGATCCTTTGGCATCGAAAAAATCGGTTGCTTTTACAAACTCGGTTCCTTCGGGCACCCCAATTACTTTTCGGATACTATCATTTTCCTTTTTGCCCAATGCAATAATATCAGCGGTATACCAAACCCCTGGGTTCAGCATCATGGAAAGGAAAACCTGATTGGCAGAAAGGTCTTTGTACGAATCATCACCGCTCAATTTTCGCAATAGTTCCGATGCGTAGGTATTGATGGGCTTCATCCGTCCGCCCTCATCCTGAACCACCAAAGCTCCAAACTTTTCGGCATGCTCCTTGGCCACCGTGGTCGCTTGAATCACCGAATCAATCTGGGCCTGAGTGGGCATGGAGCTATGCTCATGACCATCGTCTTCTTGTGCCTGTGCAAAACCAAAGGCAAGCAACAAGGTCAAGGTAGTCAATGCCGCCTTTTTGGCTTTTAGCTTTTCCAATCGCTCCTGTAAATCCTTAAAGCGGGTCTTTCCAAAGAACATAATGCCCATCAAGCCGATATAGAGCAAGAAATAGCCTATATAGGTTATCCAAGTTCCCCACCAGTCATGGTTTACAGAGAGTACCGTACCCCGCTCATCGGGATCAAAACTCGACTGAAAAAACCGATAGCCTTCGTGGTCGAGTACGTGGTTCATATAAATGTCATAATCAAAAGGTCGTTCGTCGTGAACAGTGACCTTGCTCATAAAGGAAGCGTAACCTGCTTCCGTACCGGGATATTTTTCTGCAATAAAGTCGTTCAACTCAACAGAAAATGGCAATTGATAGACTTTGGAACCGTAGCTCAGCGTAAAGTCCAAACCACCTACATTGAACTTATCCGAAAAATTGGAAGTTCCCTTGCTTCCCAAGAGTTTAACCTCCTTGGTCTCCCCATTGGCTGAAATGGAAACCACGAGTGCATCTTGGGTGACCTTTGTGATCTCTTCATCCGGTACTTTTACAATACCATATTTCCCCTTCACGATGGGTTCAGGAACCACAAACTGCATTCCACCCATGTTGTATAGCGAACGTAACTGTAGCGGTTGAATGCTATCGGTAACCACATCGCCCTGAAACTGGTCAGCCATCCGCATAAAGTTTCCTTCAAATGGAGTTTTGATACGGTACCCATTTTCCTCATCATAAAAAATATTGATGGCGCCTTCCGTTTCATTGTTCAGCGCAAAAAGAATATTATGTACACTGGCAATTTTACCATTCTCCAAATAATGTTCATGCCGCTGACCATTGCCCGCTTCTACGATTTGTAATAACTCGGTCCCATTTTCATCGGGAATCAACCCTTTTTTGGCTCCTCTGATAAAATCTACATAGCTTATGGTGAAAGGTTGACCGTTGAAGTCGGACTTCCAAGGCAAGCTGGAACGTTTGCCTTCGGGAGTAACCAAAATATCGTCCTCCAAGACTCTTCTCTTTGTTTCTCCGTTGATATCCCCATCCACGTAAGCGGTCAGATACGTTTTGTCGGAATAAAAAACATTCTCGGTGGCCCCTTCCCTAATGGGCATCATCCCTTCATAACTGATATATCGGGTGACAAACGCACCAACGATGATCAATATCCAAGAAAGGTGGAGTACTAAGACGGGCCATTTTTTCCAATCCAACAATCGATATCTGTAAATATTTCCCAAAAAGTTGATCACAAAAAAGACCATGATAACCTCGAACCAAGTGGCATTGTAAATGTAAATTCTTGCGGTTTCTGTGCTGTACCAGCTTTCCACAAATGTTCCTATGGCCATTGCCGCGGCAAAAACCAGAAAAAGAACAGCCATAAGTCTAGTGGAAAAAAGCGTTTTCTTAAGAATATCGATCATGGAAATTCAATCTACTTTTGGCTTGCAAAAATACGGCCTTTTGATAACTTTTTTGTTTACGATGGGCATAAAAATCTAATAGAATTGTTAATTCTTTGGATTCTTCATCAGTCTTTAATTTGTAGTTTTGCGCATGCTTTCTATCGTGATTTTAGGAACGGGAAACCTAGCAAAACATTTGTTTTATGCTTTTTTGAAGGCTGAAGATATCCATGTGGCCCAAGTGGCGGGAAGAAACAAGGAGGCCTTGTCCCAATTTTCGGAACAGTGCAGCGTTTCCAATGATTTTGGAACCATCGCTGATGCCGACGTCTATTTGATAGCCGTAAAAGATGATGCGATTGCCGAGGTCGCCAGTCACTTATTGACTAAAAAGGGAGTGGTAGCCCACACGTCGGGAGCTATCGGACTTGAAGTCATTCAAACGGACAACAAAGGTGTTTTCTATCCTTTACAGACCTTTACCAAAGGTATACCCGTCTCGTTCCAATCCATTCCTATCTGCTTAGAAGCCGAATCCAAGCAATCCTTGGAACTATTAAGGAACTTGGCCAATTCCATTTCGGAAAACGTGCACCATATCGACTCGGAACAGCGAAAAAAATTGCATCTTGCAGCCGTTTTTGTAAACAATTTTACCAATTACCTGTACGGTATTGGTGAATCGATTTGTTTGGATGAGGGGCTGACTTTTGACCTGTTAAAGCCCTTGATTTTGGAAACGGCAGAAAAAGTTCAGCATCTAACCCCAAAGAAGGCACAAACCGGTCCTGCACGCAGAAATGATTCAGAAAGTATGGAAGCGCATTTGGAACTGTTGAAGGATGAGGAACATATAACACTGTATAAATTATTGAGTCAAGCCATAAAAAAGAGGCATGAAGAAGAATTATAAAGAGCTGTTGAGCAGCATTACCACTTTTGTTTTTGATGTGGACGGGGTGTTTACCGATGGAACCGTTTTGATTACCACCGAAGGTGAATTGCTCAGAAAAATGAGCGTAAAGGACGGTTTTGCCTTAAAGACCGCTATATCCAAAGGCTATAACGTCTGCATCATCACAGGCGGAACCAACCAAGGAGTAAAAGAGCGCTTGAAAGGATTGGGCGTGACCGATTTTTATATGGGTGCACATTTTAAACAGGAAGCGCTGGAAGAATATCTGGACATTCACGGAATCGACCCCGCTTTGGTAGTGTACATGGGTGATGACCTTCCGGATATTCCTCCAATGAAAATGGTGGCCTTGGCCACTTCACCACAAAATGCCGTTCCGGAAGTCAAAGCCATTTCCGACTATGTTTCCCACAAGAATGGTGGCGAAGGCTGTGTTCGCGACATCATTGAACAGGTACTGAAAGTACGTGGGGACTGGAACGATAATTTCAGTGCGAAGAATGACTAATAATCCACTCAAAGAAAAACTCAAGGACAAAAAGATCATACTCGGTTCCGGTTCTCCAAGACGGAAAATGTTTCTGGAAGAATTGGGACTTGATTTTGAGGTCAGGCCCAAATCGGTGGAAGAAGTCTATCCCACCGAATTGCAAGGTCAGGAGATTTCGGAATATTTGGCCCAACTCAAGGCCTCCCCTTTTTTGGAGGAATTGGAACCCGATGAAATCGTCATCACCTCGGATACCGTGGTGTGGCACAATAACACATCCCTGGCCAAAGCCGCCGACCATGCAGAGGCTTTTGAAATGTTGCGAACCTTATCTGGAGACTGGCATGAGGTGATTACCTCGGTTTGTTTTACTACAAAAAAGGAACAGCAAACGGTGAGCGGCATCACCAAGGTGAAGTTGAAGGAGTTCTCCGATGATGAAATCAACTATTACATTGAGACCTGCCAACCTTTTGATAAAGCGGGCGCCTACGGCATCCAAGAATGGATAGGGATGATTGGCATTACGGAAATCCAAGGCTCGTACACCAATGTGGTAGGCTTGCCCACCGATTTGGTCTATGCAACCCTCATGCAACTGTAGCCCATTATTGATTAGAAAGGGCAAGTTCAAGGAACCTGCTACTTTCTAGCTAATTGTACCATCACCGCGCATTTAAAGGGAAGCTGCCATAAATTAGAAAAAGTTAAGTATCTTGAAAGAAACTGACTTTACTAGTAACTTCGAAAAAAATGCGTTTATGAAATCTGTCCTCCCGACCTTCACCACTACGTTTCTATCCTTACTATTGGTATTTGTTTTTGGATGTAAACAAGAAAACAACACGGAAACATCGGCCGAATTGCCTTCAAAAAAAGAGATGGAGCCAGAAGCTCCCAAACGCCCTATTTCCGACAACTTTAAAGAGTATTGGTATACAGGCGAGGCAGAAATCACTTCGTACCAATTGAAACAGGCCAGATATGGTGAGCTACGCGATGGCAATGCAGTCATGATCTATGTTACCGAACCTTTTTTGGCCAAAGAACAAGTAAAGGCAAATAACAGTAATCCAGATAATGTATCGGTCCTCAAATTGAACGCGACCAAAAACTTTATAACTGGAATCTACCCCTACTCCATCATGAGCAGTACCTTTTATCCGGTGTACGACAATCAACATGCCCTAAAAACAAGTTTGTCCGTGCAGGAATGGTGCGGTCATGTGTATTCCCAACTGAACAATCGGGAAATGTTTGAATTTATGTCCCATTCTTATTTTGAAGGGGAGGCAGACCAAAATTTTACCATGGACAAAGCAGCTCTCGAGAATGAAATTTGGACCAAAATCCGGATTGCCCCTGAAAACTTGCCCGTTGGGGATATCACTATGATTCCCTCCTTGGAGTTTCTTCGGTTAAGACATCAGGAAATCAAAGCGTACCAAGCCACGGCTGAAATAGCCTCAAAAGATGGCATCACCACCTATTCTATTTCCTATCCCGAATTGGAACGAAATTTGATGATACACTTTACGTCCGAATTCCCGTTTTCCATTGAAGGTTGGACGGAAGAATTTAAGAGTGGTTTCGGGGCCAACGCAAAAACATTGACCAGTACGGCATCGAAAATAAAGACCCTCAAAACGGCCTATTGGCAGCAAAATGGGAACAACGATTTGGTCTTGCGGGACAGTTTAGGTTTGTAACACCGTGTCACAGCTATGTTAAAACTCCTCTAAATTGACCCCTAACTAATGGTTTACTGTCTATATTTGAAGCAACCACTAAACAACCAACTATGAAGCATTTTTGGATTATCCTTTCCATGGGCGTGATGTGTTTTACGAACATTTTTGCCCAAAAACCGGATAAGCTAACTTCGGCAGAACTTTTCCACGAAATCCAAAAACTGAATTTTTTGGGGACCGCGCTCTACGTTGCGGCCCACCCAGATGACGAAAACACAAGCCTAATCTCTTATTTGGCCAACCATGATAAAGCCCGGACGGTGTATATATCCCTGACCCGAGGGGATGGTGGGCAAAACCTTATTGGACCCGAACTCAGTGAACTTTTGGGCGTTTTGCGTACACAAGAGCTTCTGGCGGCGAGACATATTGATGGTGGGGAGCAGCGTTTTTCCCGCGCCAATGATTTTGGTTTTTCCAAACATCCGAACGAAACCCTTAAAATTTGGGACAAGGATATGGTTTTGGCCGATGTGGTTTGGGCCATTCGGAATATCAAGCCCGATGTGATCATCAACCGTTTTGACCATAGAACCCCTGGCTCCACTCACGGTCATCATACCTCCTCCGCGATATTGAGTATGGAAGCATTTGATTTGGCCAATGACCCTAACGCATATACCGAGCAGTTGGATTTGACCTCCCCTTGGCAGCCAAGACGTATTTTCTACAACACCTCGTGGTGGCAATACGGCAGTCAAGAAGCCTTTGAAAAAGTGGACAAATCAGGTATGGTCAAACTGGATGTGGGCACCTACTACGCCGAACTAGGGCTCTCCAATAACGAAATCGCCGCAATGTCCCGTAGCCAGCACCTGTGCCAAGGATTTGGCCGGCTGACCGATAGAGGTTCGGACAATGAGTATATTGAACTTCTTAAGGGAGATATGCCCAAGAACAACAATGTGTTCGAGGGTATCAACACTACGTGGTCCCGTGTTGAAGGCGGTGAAGCCGTAGGCAACATTTTGTATGAGGTAGAGGCCAATTTTGATTTTCAAAATCCATCAAAGCATATTCCACAATTGGTAGAGGCCTATCAGCTATTGCAACAAGTAAAAGATGAGCATTGGAGAACCTTAAAGTCTCAAGAGCTCAAAAATATCATATTGGCCGCTTCAGGATTATATCTGGAAGCCAGTTCGGCAAGCGCTTCTGCCACACCTGGCAGCAAAGTCACGGTCAACATCGAAACCATTAACCGGTCATCCCCAAGCGTTGTGCTCAAAGAAATCCAAATGATTGGGGTTGATGCCCAATTGTCTCCCAACAAGACGTTGAACGACAATCAACGGGAGAATTTTGAAATCAATTTTACCGTACCCGAAAACACCTCATACACCAGTCCCTACTGGCTCAAGGAGCCTGGCACTCTGGGCACTTACACGGTGAACGACCAAAATTTGATCGGCCAGCCCGAAACCCCAAGTGCATTTAAAGCTGTTTTTAAAGTGCTGGTCGCGGGGGTTGAAATTCCATTTGAAAAAGAAGTAGTACACCGCTACTCTCGTCCAGACAAAGGGGAATTGTACGAGCCTTTTGCCATTTTACCGGAGGTGACTTCAAAAATTGATGAAAAAGTATTGATTTTCGCAGAGGCCGATTCCAAAGAAGTACAGGTAAAGATTAGAGCTGGAAAAAATGATGTTTCAGGTAGCGTTAGCTTGAGTCATCCTTCGGGCTGGGTGGTTACACCAAGTAGCATCCCTTTTTCCATTGCTCAAAAAGGAGAGGAAATTTCCGTTGCTTTTCAGGTTACTCCACCAAATACCGAAAGTGAGGGTAAAATTGCCCCAAAAGTTACGGTCGCCAACAAGGTTTATGATAGGGAGTTAATAGAGATCAATTACGATCATATTCCAAAACAGTCCGTTCTGCTTCCTTCTGAGGCCAAAGTGGTCCGCATGGATATAAAAAAATCCGGAGAACATATCGCCTACATCATGGGCGCTGGGGACAAGGTACCCGAGAGCTTGGAACAGATTGGTTACCAAGTCCATTTGGTCGACCCGAACGACATCCAGAACGGGGACTTGGATAAATATGATGCCGTAGTAGTGGGCATACGCGCCTACAATGTGGTGGAAGCCCTAAAGTTCAAACAGCCCGTTTTGTTCGACTATGTACAAAATGGAGGCACCATGATCGTTCAGTACAACACCGCTGGACGATGGGCCAGTCAATTTGAAAACATCGCACCTTACGATGTTACGCTTTCTAGGGATAGGGTAACCGACGAAAATGCCAAAGTGGATATTTTAGCGCCAGAACACCCCTTGGTCAATTTCCCAAATACCATTGCAGAAAAGGATTTTGATGGCTGGGTACAGGAACGCGGACTTTATTTTCCAAGTCAGTGGAGTTCCGAATTCACCCCTATACTTTCCATGAAAGATGAAGGCGAATCGGAAAAACAAGGAAGCCTTATTGTAGCACCTTATGGAGAAGGTCACTATATTTACACGGGACTAAGCTTTTTCAGGGAACTGCCTGTTGGGGTTTCTGGAGCATATAAACTCTTTGCGAATATGCTTTCCATAGGAAAGAGTGAGGTAAAAAAACAAAGCAATGTCAAAGGATAATATGCACACCAAATTTGAATGGAAAAAGGAATACAGCATTGTGATCCTTTTAAATGCCATTTACATATTGGCCTTTTACCTCATTATGATTTTAAACAATTAACTCCCTGAATGGCATTACTCGACTGGATTATTCTTGGTAGTACCCTACTCTTCATCGTTGCCTACGGTGTTTGGAAAACGCGCGGCAACAAAAATGTGGACGACTATGTTCGTGGTGGCGACGATGTGAAATGGTGGACCATTGGATTGTCCGTTATGGCAACCCAGGCGAGTGCTATCACCTTTTTGTCCACGCCAGGTCAAGCATTCCACGATGGTATGGGCTTTGTGCAGTTCTATTTTGGACTCCCCTTGGCCATGATTGTTATCTGCTTGGTATTCATCCCCATCTACAAAAAACTTAAAGTATTTACCGCGTACGAAATGTTGGAAGGTCGCTTTGACCTAAAAACACGGACACTCACGGCCCTATTGTTTTTGGTACAACGTGGACTTGCAGCGGGAATCACCATATTTGCCCCTTCCATTATTCTTTCTGCGGTATTGGGATGGGACTTGCGTACGCTTAACGTGATCATCGGGATATTGGTAATCATTTATACCGTTTCTGGGGGTACCAAAGCGGTGAGCGTTACCCAAAAACAACAGATGTTCATTATTATGTTGGGGATGTTCTTTGCATTTTTCTTTATCATGGGAGCATTACCAACGGATATTTCCTTCGGAAAAGCGTTAAAGATCGCTGGTGCCAACAACAAACTCAATATTCTTGATTTTTCTTTTGATACCAATAACCGTTACACCTTTTGGAGCGGCATTACCGGTGGCTTTTTCTTGGCCTTGGCCTACTTTGGCACCGACCAAAGTCAGGTGCAACGCTATCTATCCGGTAGGTCGGTTCGGGAAAGCCAGTTGGCCCTGATTTTCAACGGTATTTTTAAAATCCCGATGCAGTTTTTTATCCTTTTGGTGGGTGCCATGGTCTTTGTGTTCTATCAATACAATTCCTCCCCCCTAAATTTTAATCCGGCTGCCACCGAAGCTGTCATGCAATCGGAATATGCCAACAATTATAAGGCACTTGAGGAGGATCATAAAGTACTGGAAAAGGAAAAAAGAATGGCGCAACATTCCTTTTCGTCAGCCTTGGAACTGAAAGAGTACAACGCTATTGAACAGGCCAAGCAAGACATCATAAAAATCAACGAAAAAGAGAATGCAAGCCGGGAAACCGCCAAAGATTTGATTGCCAAAGCAGATGGCAAGGTAGAGACGAATGACAAGGATTATGTGTTCATTCACTTTATCCTGAACAATTTGCCCATGGGACTAATCGGCCTACTCTTGGCCGTCATCCTGTCCGCAGCCATGTCCTCTACCGCATCGGAGTTGAACGCTTTGGGGACCATTACAGCTTTAGATCTTTACAAAAGAAGCATCGGAAAAAATCACTCTCAAGAACATTATCTCAAAGCGACGAAAGCCTTTACATTGCTTTGGGGTATCATTGCTATTATCATCGCAAACGTAGCCAATCTTTTTGACAACCTGATACAACTGGTAAATATTATCGGTTCTATTTTTTACGGGAATGTTTTGGGAATATTCCTATTGGCCTTCTTCTTTAAGTTTGTGAAAGGCAACGCAGTGTTTGTAGCTGCCATTGTCACCCAAATTATTGTAATCATTGGGTGGTATCTGGATTGGATGTCCTATTTGTGGTTGAATGCATTTGGCTGCTTGCTCGTAATCATTTTGGCCACCATTACACAGGTGTTCGATAATTTCCTGGGCAATTCATCGGCTATTGAGGAATAAAAAAACCCACTTAAAAAAGTGGGTCTTTATATCAACTTGAATGAGCTTGATTACATTTTAGCCCACTCTTGCAATGAATCCTTGTTCATTTTTACATAATCTTGGTTTCCTGCGGCTTGGGCAGCGGCCAATGAACGTTTGGCAGCCTCGATGGCAGCTTCCTTATCCCCCATCTTTGCATAGATAAGCGATTGTGTTCTCATCATCCAATACGCACTTCCATCGCCCATTTCAACGGCCTTGTCCACCCACTCTTTGGCTTGCTGCATGTTCATACCCTCAGCAAAATAGTAGGAACCGGCTGCGAAATAATCGTTTGCGGTCAAATCCTCTTTGTTGGCCATGGTTTCCTCAATGTTCTTTGTGGCCTTGCTTACGGTAGGAACAGTGAAATCCACCCCAACATAGGTGTTCTCCCACATAATGCCCAAAGTAGCACCGTTGTTGTGCAAATCATCAATAGTGATGGTAAAGGACTCGATGGGCATTGGGATATCCATAGTCTCCACCTTTACGGTAGCAGCGACTTTGGAAGCATCCCACTCTTGGGGAGTACCCCAGTTATCGGTAGCAGTGTAAAAGAAAACTTCCCAAACAGCTTCGTTGGGTCTGGTAAAAATAGCGTAAGTCCCTGCTTTCAATTCTTTTCCTTCTACGGTGACATCATCGCTAAAGGAAACGGTCGTGTTCTGGTTGGCACCAGTTCTCCAAATGGCATCAAAAGGAACCAAATCACCAAATACTTTCCTTCCCTTCATCGCAGGGCGGGAATACTTAACGGTTACGTCGGTCAATCCCACTTTTTGTTCCAATGTGGAAAATGGGCTCGGAGCCGGGGTCTGTATCTGCGCTTTCATAAAAAAGCCGATAGACATCATACATAGTAAGAGTGTAAATTTTTTCATAGTTATTGTCTGTATTATTTGTTCAGCAAAGCAAAATTAATACAAAGCCTTGCTCCATTTGTTAATTAAACCTTAAAACAAAAGTAGGTAATAAATAGGTAGGTTTTAATTTTTGTTTAACTATTTATAGTTTTAATTAAACATTTTACTCCTATCTTTGTGTAAATTCTAACGAATGCAACTGTATCAACTACGATCTAAGCAAGTTTTTCCCATTAGTCAACAAGAAGCATGGGAATTCCTATCAGACCCTAAAAATTTAGCTGTCATTACACCTCCTCACATGGGGTTTCATATTTTGGCGGGAGCCGATAGGCCCATGTTCCAAGGGCAAGTCATCCAATATATAGTGAAACCCTTTCCCATGGTTTCTACCAAATGGGTAACGGAAATCACCCATGTAAAAGAAGGGGAATATTTTGTGGATGAGCAGCGTTTTGGGCCCTATGCCCTCTGGCACCACAAACACTTTTTGAAAGAAGTTCCCGAAGGTGTGGAAATGGAAGATATTATCGATTACAAATTACCTTTTGGTATTTTGGGGCAGTTGACCCATCCCCTACTGGTAAAAGGTCAGCTCCAAAAAATATTTGAGTTTAGGGAGAAGAAACTTGCCGACCTATTTGGTACGGTTGAAGGAAAAGAAAATTATTTAAGCATCAGAAAAATATAATATGGAAAAGAATATACTATTGATTGGCGGATCGCACGGAATTGGATTGGAAATGGCAAAAACACTATCCAAAGACCATAAGGTGTATGTTGCCAGCCGAAGCAATGATGAACTCAGCAATCTCGACGTCACCCATATTCCTTTTGATGCCTTGACGGATGACCTTTCGGAAAAGCAAATTCCAGAACAACTGGACGGCTTTGTATATTGTCCGGGAAGCATCAATCTAAAACCCTTTAAAACGATGGGAATGGACACCATCCAAAAGGATATGGAAATCAATTTTTTTGGACTGGTCCGAACCGTGAAAACGATTATGAACCGGATGAACGAAGGCTCCAGCATGGTGTTTTTCAGTACTGTGGCCGTGGGGACTGGAATGCCCTTCCACACCAGTGTATCTGCAGCCAAAGGAGCTATCGAAGGTTTTGCACGTGCTCTGGCAGCAGAATATGCCCCAAAGGTAAGGGTGAACGTCATTGCGCCATCTTTGGTAGATACCCCACTATCCGAACGTTTGTTGAGCAATGACAAGAAAAAAGAAATGATGTCCGAGAGACACCCATTAAAACGAGTGGGCACGGCACACGATATTGCCAACATGGCCACTTTTCTGCTGGATTCCAACAATTCATGGATAACGGGCCAGGTAATCGGGGTAGATGGCGGAATGTCTAGCTTAAATGTGAATTCATGAAAGACAGCATCATCGTATTTTGGTTTAGACGCGATTTACGGTTGGATGACAATGTAGGTCTGTACCAAGCCCTTCAAAATGATGCCCCTGTGCTTCCTATCTTTATTTTTGATAAGGAAATTTTGGAAAGTCTGCCCAAAAAAGATGCAAGGGTTACCTTTATACACGATCAAATCCAAAAAATAAGCAAGCAACTCCGCACCAATTACGACAGCGGCGTAGCGCAATATCACGACAAACCCATCAAAGTGTTTGAACAGCTTATCAAGGATTATGACGTCGAAGCTGTTTACACCAATCATGATTATGAACCTTATGCCAAAGAACGCGATAAAGAAATCGCCGATTTTTTAAAGGAAAACGATATACAGTTCAACACCTACAAAGATCAAGTCATTTTTGAAAAGGAGGAAGTGGTAAAGGACGATGGAGACCCCTATGTCGTTTATACACCTTATATGCGCAAGTGGAAGGAAAATTTTAATCCCTCCATTCATGTAGTGGAGTACGATACGCTGAAAGATTTGGGCAAAAATTTGTATCAGTCTAAATCCATGCCCAAACTCTCCTTGGAAGCTATGGGCTTTGAAGAGTCCGACATTAAAGTTCCCGATTTTACCATTACCTCCAATTTGATTCAAAATTATGAGGACACACGCGATTACCCGGCCAAGGAAAAAGGAACCTCCCGTTTAGGTCCCCACTTGCGTTTTGGTACCGTTTCCGTTCGGAAAATGGTGAAAAAGGCCATCGATGAAAAGAACGAAACCTTTTGGAACGAATTGATTTGGAGGGAATTTTTTATGCAGATCCTATGGCATTTTCCCCATACCGTGGATAATGCGTTTCGTTCCAAATACGATAGAATCGAATGGCGCAACAACGAAGAGGAGTTTGAAAAGTGGAAAAAGGGCAAAACTGGATACCCTTTAGTTGATGCAGGTATGCGCGAACTCAATGAAACGGGCTACATGCACAACAGGGTTCGTATGTTGGTGGCCAGTTTTTTGTGCAAGCATTTGCTGATCGATTGGAGATGGGGCGAAGCCTATTTTGCTGAAAAATTATTGGATTATGAAATGGCGAGCAATGTGGGCAACTGGCAATGGGCCGCAGGCAGTGGTGTGGATGCCGCACCTTATTTTAGAATCTTTAACCCGACCACGCAGATAAAAAAATTCGATAAGGACAAAAAATACATCAACAAATGGGTTCCCGAACTTCAAGAACTCAACTACCCAGACCCTATGGTCGACCACAAAATGGCTCGGGAACGCTGCTTAAAAACCTACAAGGAAGCGGTAAGTTGACGCATTTTCTTTAAATTTAGGAGCTGTTGTAATTTTGTGTGACGTCTTGTTGACAGCACATGAAACAGCGGTAAATAACTAACTCAAAACCTAAATGATGAAGAAATTTTCAACCTTACTCCTTTTGGGACTGGTCTCATTGAACCTATCCGCCCAAAAAATGTCAAAGGACAAAAAAGCGGTCGTCGCTTCCGTGGAAAAGCACAAGGAAAACCTTATTCAAATCAGTGATTCTATCTGGGCACTGGCCGAAACAGCATTCGAGGAATCGATTTCCTCAGAAATGTTGGCCGATTATGCCGAGAAGAACGGGATGACCGTGACACGTGGTGTAGCCGATATCCCAACCGCCTTTGTTGCTACCTACGGTTCAGGAAAACCCGTAATCAGTGTCTTGGGCGAGTTTGATGCCCTACCGGGCCTTTCACAGAACACGGTTCCCACCAAAGATCCACGAATTGATGGTGCTCCCGGCCACGGATGTGGGCACAATATGTTCGGGGCAGCCAGTTTAGGTGCTGCCATAGCTATCAAAGAACAAATTGAGGCAGGAAACATTAAAGGAACCGTCAAATTCTTTGGGACACCTGCCGAAGAGAAATTTTTTGGAAAAGTTTGGATGGTAGAAGCCGGACTTTGGGACGATGTTGATGTAAACGTAAGCTGGCACCCATCTGCCGAAATTGAAGCCGACGTACAAAGTGGATTGGCCCTGGTCGATTTCATGATTGAATTTTACGGTCAAGCTGCCCACGCATCTTCCGACCCATGGAACGGACGCAGTGCCTCTGACGCCTTGGAACTGTATACCACGGGGATTAACTATTATCGCGAGCATATAAAACCCACTTCGCGTATTCACTACCATATTCAAGATGGAGGCCAAGTAGTAAATGTTGTTCCTGACTATGCCCGCCTGTGGGTGCGTGTGCGTGACCCCAAAAGAGATGTGATGCTTCCCACCTTTGAACGGGTTAAGGCCATGGCCGAAGGCGCCGCAATCATGGCCAATGTGGACTATAAATACTCCTTGATTTCAGGAATTTATGAAACCCTGGTCAACCGTGAGGGAGGCCAAATCATGCAAAACAATCTGGAGCTTTTGGGACCCATTACCTATACCGATGAGGAAATTACCTATGGTAAAGCCATTCAAGAGGCCACCGGAAAACCCCAAGTGGGCATGGATGGTGAAGTACATCCTTTGAAAGAAACCGAGGAACTGCCAGGAGGAGGCTCTACCGATGTTGGTGATGTAAGTTGGAACGTACCCAACATCAACCTAGGCGTAACGGTTGCTCCAAAAGGAACACCTTGGCACTCTTGGGCCGTTGTGGCCTGTGGGGGTATGAGCATTGGCCATAAGGGAATGATTTACGCATCCAAAGCTATGGGCATGACAATGTTCGATCTTTTTGATGACCCAAAATTGGTAGAAAAAGTAAAAGAAGAATTTAAAACGAGAAAAGGTGATGTTAAATACGAGGCCATGATCGATGGTCCGCCACCAATTCCCGGTAAATAGATGGATTATAATAAAGAGGCTGACTAAAAGGTGGTTAATTGTCAGTTCGAGCGGAGTCGAGAACTTAAAATAGGTTGACATTCAACGATTAGGTCTCGACTGTGCCTAACCTGACATAGACAAAAAGTCACCATTTTTTGGTCGGTCTCTTATCTTTTAAAAAATTGCATGATGAAAACTCCTGTTCTACAAACTTTTCCATTAAGCACCCCTTGGCAAACCTTGGACCCTTTTCTTTTTAGTGTATATCATTTAGATCATTTCCCAAAGGGAAATGGGGAAATGGGACCCGACCCATCCCTTTTGAAAGGACGGAACTTAGGAAGTGATTTTGACCCGACCCAAAAGTGGCGCATGTATCACGGGCAGTCCATTCCAGGATTTCCGTACCATCCACACCGTGGTTTCGAAACCATTACCATTGTAAACAAAGGATTTTGTGACCACTCGGATTCTTTGGGTGCCGCAGGCCGATTTGGTGAAGGTGATGTACAGTGGATGACCGCTGGAAGGGGGGTTCAACATTCCGAGATGTTCCCCCTGCTCAAAGATGATGAAGAAAATCCCTTGGAACTCTTTCAAATATGGTTAAACCTGCCCAAATCGGGAAAATTTGTCGACCCGCACTTTAAGATGCTTTGGCACGAGGATATTCCCATTGTGGAGGAAGAAAATGCAAAAATCAAGGTGATAGCCGGTCCCTACAAAAATGTTGCCCCACCGACCCCTGCCCCGGATTCTTGGGCGGCCGACCCGGAAAATGAAGTGGCCGTTTGGAATATTCATGTAGAGCCTGAAGCCGAATATGTGCTGCCGAGTACAAGTGAATCGGTAAACCGCGTACTTTACTTTTATGATGGTGATGAAATACATATTGGGGATAAAAAAATAAATCCCAGTTTTGGGATTGTTTTGGACCCCACCACCGATGTGAATATCAAAGTTGGTTCCGAAACCGCCCATTTTATGTTACTGCAAGGAAAGCCTATCGGCGAGCCCGTCGCCAAATATGGTCCCTTTGTGATGAACACCCAAGAGGAAATCCAAAAAGCGATGGAAGAATACCGCCTTACCCAGTTTGGGGGGTGGCCATGGCCCCACCCGGACCATGTTCATGATAAAGACAAGGGGCGCTTTGCATTGTACCCCGATGGGAAAATGGTCGATAAAAATTAAAATTTTTCTGACAAACCCTTATTTTTTAGGGGTTACAGCGATTTTTTTGTTTTCGATAATAAGAATTATTTCTATTTTAATTCCTGACAATCAAAGTTTTGGAACAAGCTTGCTTATCTCGTCAGACAAATGGAAATCAATTCATTGCGGTTTTTTCATATTAAGTTCTTTCTACTATTTCTTTTGATGGGAAATATGGGTTTTTCCCAAACCAAGGAAATGGATAGCCTTCAAAACCTGCTTAAAACTGCTGACGATACCACACAGGTGAATCTGTTAAGGACATTGGGCATCAAATCCAGATTCATCGACAAGGAACAGGCGGTTGCCTACGGGTTACAGAGCTTGGAAAAATCAAAAGAAATCGGTTTTAAGGTAGGTGAGGCCAAAGCACTCTACTCCTTGGGGCTAACGCATGGTATGACCGATAGCTATGCTAATTCTTTGGAATATTTAAACAAGTGTCTCGTGGTGGCTAATCAAAACAAGGACTACAGTATGGTCTGTGATGTTTATAATTCCATGGGGATTGTATATAAACGCATTGGGGATTACCCTTCGAGTCAAGAAAGCTATCTAAAAAGTCTCAAAGTAATCGATTCGTTCAATCTTCAAATAAACGCTGCTTCCGTGTACATCAACCTCGGGGTTTTACACGATTTGATGGATGAAAGGGAAGAGGCCATTGCCAGCTACCAAAAGGCGCTGGAAATCTACGACGGCCCAGACCCAGAAGCCATGAAGAACGATGTCTAAGTAAACTTGGCCATCATGAGCTACACGGACGGGGACTACCAAACAGCTTTGGACAAATTTTTGAAAATTGTACCGTATTGGAGGCAAGAAGGAAACAACATCAAATTGTACGACCTGTATAGTAATATTGGCCATTGTTATTTGCAATTGGAACAATGGAATAATGCGGAGGAATATCTTTTCAAAGCCCTTGATTTGGCTAACCAGCTGTCCCTAGAGCAAGGAAAGGCATTCGTGTATCATAATTTGGCAAGTCTAATGCTCAATCAAAGTAAGCTGAAGGAAGCCATAGGTTACTCCAAACAAAACCTTGACGTTTTACAAGGTATGGAGGGAACGTTTGAGCGTAAACGAGAGGCCCATCAAAAAGCTTATGAAATCTACGAGGCTTCAGGACAGCTTAAAAAGGCTATTTTTCATTTGAACAGGGCACAGGAGTACAAGGATAGCCTGATGAACGAAGCCAAGGTAAAGGAAATTCAAAATTTACAGGTGCGACACGAAGTATATGTGAAAGACCGGGAAATCGAGGCCAATACCTTAGAATTGGCGCTCCTGAATACCCGAGTGGAGCAAAATAGAAAACGAACGCTTTACCTTATCGTTATATCTATCCTATTGCTCTTCTCCGCCAGCCTGCTCTATTTCCGATATTTGGCAAAGAAAAGATCTAATGCCATTCTTTCCGAAAAGAACAGGTTGATATCTGAGCAACGAGATACCATAGGCCAAATGAACAGGCAGTTAGAAAAGCGGATGTTACGGGCCCAGATGAATCCCCATTTTATTTTTAACTCCCTCGGTTCCATACAACACCTCATCAGCACCAACGATAAAAAAGGGGCCCTCACCTATCTCTCCAAGTTTTCAAAACTGCTTCGTCAGGTCTTGGAAAGTTCGGTGAACATAAGTTTGGTGCTAAGTGAAGAAATAGAGCTGCTCAAAATTTATGTGGAACTGGAAGCTTTGCGTTTTGACCATTCCTTTTCCTATCAATTTGAAATCGATGAGAATTTGGATATCGATGCCCATGAAGTTCCCATGCTTTTGGTACAGCCTTATATCGAAAATGCCATCATACACGGATTGATGCCAAAGGAGGGAAACAAGGAGCTTAAAGTTTCTTTTACCGATAAAGGAGATAATATCGAATGTGTGATTGAAGACAATGGCGTGGGACTGACACAAACGGAAGCACGAAAATCCAACCGGATATCCCGTGGCATGTCCATTACGGAACGAAGGATACAAGCACTTAAACAGCACTCTGCCCAACAATTGGTTAAAATAGAGAACCTTTCCGACAAGAACCGCTCAGGTACCCGTGTAACCATCTTGATCCCGAAAGAATAAGTTTAATTATACCCTTACGATATTGGCTCCAATGGCACGCAAACGCTCATCGATGTTTTCGTAGCCACGGTCAATTTGCTCAATATTATGAATGGTGGATGTTCCTTTGGCCGACAGTGCTGCAATCAAAAGGGAAACACCCGCCCGAATATCTGGCGACACCATGGTGGTGGCCTTTAGGGTGGATTTAAAATCATGCCCAATAACCGTGGCCCTGTGTGGGTCACAAAGGATGATTTTAGCCCCCATATCAATAAGCTTGTCCACAAAGAACAATCGGCTTTCAAACATTTTCTGATGAATCAGGACTTCGCCTCGGGCCTGTGTGGCCGTAACCAAAATAATACTCAATAAATCAGGGGTCAATCCGGGCCATGGTGCATCGGCAATAGTTAGGATAGAACCGTCAATAAAATTTTGGATTTCGTATCCATCTTCATGCTTGGGAATAAAAATATCATCGTTTCTTCGCTCTACTGTAATTCCCAGCTTACGGAAAACAGTTGGAATCTGGCCCAAATCGTCCCAACTCACATTTTTAATGGTCAGTTCGCTCTGGGTCATGGCCGCCAGTCCAATCCAGCTACCAATTTCAATCATATCGGGAAGCATGGTATGCTCCGTTCCCTTTAGGGATTTTACGCCCTCAATGGTCAACAAATTGGAACCGATACCTGAGATTTTGGCCCCCATCCGGTTCAGCATTTTGCACAACTGCTGCAAATAGGGCTCACAGGCCGCATTATAAATCGTAGTGGTACCCTCGGCCAAAACGGCTGCCATCACAATGTTGGCCGTACCGGTTACGGATGCCTCATCCAACAACATGTAGGTGCCAGTAAGTTTTTCTGCTTCCACACCATAGAAATACTCTTCTTTGTTATATCTAAATTGGGCTCCAAGCTTAATGAAACCTTCAAAATGGGTATCCAAACGACGTCTTCCTATTTTATCCCCACCAGGTTTGGGGATGTATCCTTTTCCAAAACGGGCCAACAGTGGACCAACCAACATAATGGAACCGCGAAGGCCTCTTCCATCTTCCTTGAACTTGACCGATTGCAGATAATCCAAGTTAACATCATCCGCTTTAAAGGTATACGAGCCTTTTCCTTTCTTTTGGATCTTGACGCCTAAATCTTCAAGCAGTGCAATGAGTTTATTGACATCGACAATGTCCGGAATGTTGTTTATGGTAATTTTTTCTTCTGATAGCAATACGGCGCAAAGAATTTGAAGTGCTTCGTTCTTTGCTCCCTGGGGGGTGATTTCACCATGCAACTGGTGGCCGCCCTCTATTCGAAATGTACCCATGTATTCCTTTGGAGTTTAATATCTTTTTTTACGACCTCTTTGACTTTTTTTGCCCCGATTATTGCTGGTGTTCGAACGGCTGGGCCTATTTTTCAAAAACTGTCCGCTCTCCGTCAAACTCTCATCGCTCTTGGCCAAATCAATCTGACCATCACTAAGCTCTTTCAAGTGATTAAAAATTACGGTGTCCTCTACGGTATCCTTGTTCCAAGTCAAATAACACTTTTTCATGTGGTTGGCAATGGCATATTCCAAGCCAGACCGCATATCGCCCTTTTCCCAATTTACCGCCACATCAATCATCCGTTTGATGTTGTTTCCATAAAAACGGTACTTGGGATGGTTCTGAGGATATTCCAAGGGTTCAGGACGCTGCTGCAAGGTCTCTTTGGAGGTTATGGGAAAGGGAGAGTCCACATCCAATTTAAAATCGGACATAATGAAAAGCTGGTCCCAAAGTTTGTGCTGAAAATCCGGCACGTCCCTTAAATGGGGCTGCAAATTACCCATAACACTAATAATGGATTGTGCCACTCGGTTTCGTTCATCACGATCTTCGATGGCTACGGCATGGTCCACCATTTTTTGAAAATGGCGCCCATATTCGGGAATAAAAAGCTTTGGACGCTCTGTATTGTATTCTAGGGTATATACTTCGTTCAAACTACTGGATTTAGTGAATTGATAATTGGAAAGTCAAACTGATAACGAGTGCAAATTAAGAAAATTATGGCAAACTAAGGACCTACAGGGAAATAACACCTTCCACAACAGAAACTTCCTTGTACTTTTGGATAACTTCGTCCGGATTCTTCAAATGTACGGTAATGGACAAGCTGGTGTACGTCCCCTTTTTGCTCTTTTTGGATTCTATCACCGCCCCTGTATTATCGAAAATGTCCTGGATTTGCGATATTTTGGCCTCCTCTGTGGGAACAATAAATTTGTAAAGGTAGGTTGATGGCCAACTCGTGGTCTCCAACAACTGCTCCTTTAGCTTCGCGTAAAATTCTTCCGTCTCTTTCTTATCCATACCGCAATTTTATACAAATATATGGCTTACCCTTCAATTTTTTTTCCTTGGGGCGATTTCATTACTTTGCACCATTAATTCTAAGGTCTTTGGGAAAAAACAAGGTAGTTATAACGGGAGCTCCCGGCACTGGGAAGACGTCCATAGTAAACGGTTTGGAACAGAGAGGTTTTCACTGCTTTCACGAAATCATTCGGGATATGACCTCCAAGGCAAAGCAGGAAGGCCAATCGGAACACCATATTTCCAATCCGCTGGTTTTTGTGGACGATGCCTTGCAGTTCAATAAAGACTTGCTGGAAGGTAGGACGTCCCATTACCGACAATCAAAGCACATCAATGCGCCCATCAGCTTTTTTGACAGGGGCATTCCCGATGTGCTCGCCTATATGGATTTTTTCGACCAAGCATATGACGACTATTTTATTTCCCATGCCGAGAACCATAGGTATGATTCCGTTTTTATAGTTCCGCCTTGGAAAGAAATCTATGTTTCCGATAATGAACGTTTGGAAACTTTTGAGGAAGCGGAAAACATCCACCATTCCTTGCTTAAAATTTATACCCAATTTGGCTATAACCCCATCGAAGTGCCAAAAGATGATGTCCTAAATCGGATTGATTTTATTTTGGAAACACTTAAAATAACATAGTGCACAAGAACATCACAAGCGTTTTACAACAGTACTGGGGATATGATGATTTTAGGGGTTCCCAGAGGAAAATCATTGATACGGTCATTTCTGGGCAAGATGTACTCGCCCTGATGCCTACCGGTGGCGGAAAATCCATTTGTTACCAAGTGCCCGCACTGGCCATGGAAGGTATTTGTGTTGTGGTCTCACCTTTGGTGGCCCTGATCCAAGATCAGGTGGCCCAATTAAAAAAGAGAAATATCAAGGCAATCGCCTTAACCGGGGGCATCCGTTCCAACGAAGTAAACGACTTGTTGGACAATTGTGTATTTGGCAACTACAAATTCCTGTACCTATCCCCAGAACGCTTACAGCAGACCGTGGTAAGGGAACGCATTCAGCAAATGAACGTTAATCTTATTGCGATTGACGAGGCACATTGTATCTCCCAGTGGGGAAACGACTTTAGGCCTGCTTATTTGGAATGCTCTATTTTAAAGGAATTGGCTCCTCAAACTCCAATGATTGCACTTACGGCGACAGCTACGCCTCGTGTTGTGGATGACATCGTTGAGAATTTGGAACTGAAGGAGGTCCGTATTTTTAAGGATTCCTTTTCCCGTTCCAATATCGCTTTCAAGGTAAGGCGTTCGGAGGACAAATTGTACCAGCTCAAAAAATACATGGAAAAAATCCCGGGAAGCGGCATCGTCTATGTACGTTCCCGGAAAATGTCCATATCCTTGGCCAACTTTTTGATCAACAACGGGGTATCGGCTCCTTTTTACCATGGGGGCATTCCCAAATCGGACAAGGAGGAAAAACTCAATCGTTGGTTGAATGGCAAAGACAGGGTCATGGTGGCCACCAATGCCTTTGGCATGGGGGTGGATAAACCAGATGTGCGTTTGGTCATCCATTACCAGATACCCGACAGTTTGGAAAGCTATTTTCAGGAGGCGGGACGTGCTGGTAGGGATGGAGAGCCTTCAACGGCCATCATCCTAACCTCCAAAGAAGATGCGGATAGGGCCAAACAGCAGTTTTTGTCCACCCTGCCCGATGTGGGTTTTGTGAAAACCGTTTATTCCAAGCTCAACAACTATTTTCAGATTTCCTACGGAGAGCTTATTTCGGAACCCCAGGCCTTCAAGTTCAATGAGTTTTGTTCACGATATGCGTTTAATCCCAACATGGCGTTCAATGCCCTTCGTATTTTAGATCAAAATTCCGTGCTATCGTTGGCCGAAAACTTTAAGGAGAAAACTACGCTTCAATTTGTAGCTTCCAAGGCCGAAATATTCAATTACTTGGACAAAAACCGCAAAACGGCTCCCATCATTCAAACCATTTTACGGACCTACGGAGGTATTACGGATTATGAGACCAAGATCAATCTGTATATGCTGTCCCAAAAAACGGGCACGGGCGAAGAACGTTTAAAACAATTATTACAGCAACTGGCGGACGATAACATTGCGGAATACTACAACCATAGTTCCGATTTGGAAATTACCTTTTTAGTGCCCCGTGAAGACGACCATACCATCAACCCGTTTGCCAAAAAAATAAAGGATTTCAACCAAGTGAAGGTGGATAATATGGCCGCTATGTTGGGGTACATTGCCAATCAGAAAAGGTGCCGTAGTGTTTACCTACTGAATTATTTTGGCGAAAAGTCCGCCGAAAAGTGCGGCACTTGCGATATTTGCACAAAGAAGGCCAAAGTATCCCCTCCACACGACTTGGAACAAAAAATTCTGGAACTCTTGGAAATTCGCCCCCATTCCTCCAGACAGTTGGAACGCGTCACGGGAACAAGTGAAAAAGAACTTTTGAACCTGCTCGAGCGGTTGCTGGAAAATGGATTGGTCTCGATAAACATTAAGAATGAGTACATCAAAACATAATTTGCTTCGTATCGTATTTATGGGTACCCCCGATTTTGCGGTGGGCAGCCTAAAACAACTTTTGGAAGCTGGCTTTAAGGTGGTGGGTGTAATTACCGCCCCGGATAGGCCAGCGGGAAGGGGGCGCAAGCTCCAAGAGTCAGCCGTGAAACAATTCGCTGTTAAACACCAATTAAAGGTATTACAGCCGACTAATTTAAAGGACGAGGCATTTTTGAAGGACCTCAAAAGCCTTGATGCCAACCTTCAAGTAGTGGTCGCTTTTCGGATGCTGCCCAAAGTGGTCTGGCAAATGCCCGCGTATGGCACCTTTAACCTTCATGCTTCGCTCCTGCCCCAATATCGGGGTGCAGCTCCCATTAATTGGGCAATCATCAATGGTGAAACTAAGACAGGCGTAACAACCTTTTTTATTGATGAAAAGATAGATACCGGGAACATCATTCTTCAAAAAGGAGCCAACATACGGCCAGAGGACAATGCCGGAGACCTGCACGACAGGTTGATGGAACTGGGCGCCCATTTGGTCGTTCATACCTGCAAACAGATTGAAGCAGGAACCGTGTCCCTACAAAAACAGGATGAGAGCATGGAATTAAAGCCCGCTCCAAAAATCCATAAGGATACCTGCCGAATCGATTGGAATAGTTCCATGATGGATATTTACAATCATATCCGGGGGTTGAGTCCATATCCAGGGGCATGGACGGAGTTGGTGAACGATGGAAAAGCAGAACCCATGAAGATTTTCAGGACCGAAATGGAGACCTCCGAACACAACTACATCGTTGGAAAACTGGTGGTAGAAAAAAAATCGCTCAAGGTTGCGGTTAAAGAGGGGTACCTAAACTTGTTGGAATTACAGCTTCCTGGCAAACGAAGGATGCAGGTAAACGAAGTTTTGAATGGGCTAAATCTGGAAAAAGAGGCACATCTTCGCTAAAGCCTTGCTATGATTGGGCTGGGAAAAGTTGTCGTTTTTTCCCACTTTATCAACAAACGTTTCAAGTTATCAACAAAAACCCCTATTTCCCTTGGTTTTACTTGCGTGAGACCCAAATCCATATAAATTTGTTCAGCATTAAAATTATATTAACAACAATTAATTTAATTCCATTATGAACAAAACAGAATTAATCGATGCTATGGCAGCTGATGCTGGCATCACTAAGGCAGCAGCAAAAAAAGCATTGGAATCTTTCTTGGGAAATGTAGAAGGAACGCTTAAAAAAGGAGACAGAGTTTCCTTGGTAGGTTTTGGTTCTTGGTCAGTTTCTAAAAGAAGCGCTAGAGAAGGTAGAAATCCACAGACTGGAGCTACTATTAAGATTGCCGCTAAGAACGTTGTAAAGTTCAAAGCAGGTGCTGAATTGAGCAGTGCAGTAAACTAATCAATTTATTTATTGAATATACGAAAGCACTCCTTTTGGGGTGCTTTTTTAGTTGATAACAGCTTTGTTTTTTTTGCATATGTTGAATAATATGTTAAATTTAGAAACATGAATTCAGGTAAATGGTAACTCAGAAGCCAAAAAAGGGAAATTTACTTGTTGCGGAACCTTCGCTGACCGGCGATGTTTCTTTCAATAGATCTGTTGTACTTATTGCCGAACACAACCACGAGGGTTCGGTCGGGTTTATTTTGAACAAGCCCCTTGACTACACCATTTGCGACTTGGTCTCGGACATAACCATTCCCTTCCAAGTGTTCAATGGTGGCCCTGTAGAGCAGGACAACCTTTATTTTATCCACAAGGTGCCCCATTTGATAGAAAACAGTATCGAGATTTCCGATGGGATTTTCTGGGGCGGTAATTTTGAAGTGACCATAGAACTCATCAACAATGGAACCATCACCGAACAGGATATCCGATTCTTTTTAGGGTATTCCGGATGGGGAACCAGTCAATTGGATCAAGAACTCTCGTCCAAATCATGGGTGGTACTGCCGAACGAATACGAAAGCAGTATTCTGGAAAAAGCCGCTAACGCCTTCTGGAAAGAAAAAATGGTGGAATTGGGCGGTGATTATCTGCTTTGGTCCAATGCTCCCGAAAACCCTTCGCTCAACTAGCCAATTCTGGCCTTAGCATTTAATTTACCCACCAAACTCTTGGCAACTTTGGTATCGTACTCCTTTTTTCTGTATTTGCTGATGGGCTGAATCCCCACAATGGAATTGGTGAGGAACATCTCGTCCATTTTTTGAAGCTCAAACGGCGAAACGGAATCCTCGACCAAATCATAATCTTCCGACCCAGCGATCAGCTTCATCAGGTTTTTTCGGATAATCCCGTCCAAGCAACCATCACTCAAAGGAGGTGTCTTTATTTGGTTGCCCTTCACCAAAAATAAATTGCCATTAATGGCTTCTACCACCTTTTTGTCCGTGTTCACCAATAAACAATTGGCATATCCATTTTCCTGGGCATAGACACCGGCCACCACATTCAAAATTTTGTTAGTGGATTTTAGGTTGGAAAGCATATCCTTATTGACGTAATAATCCTTGAAAAGTTCCACTTCGTAGGGTTTCTCCTCGATGATGAAGAAAGGAGACTCCATAGCATTGGTTTCAATCACGTAGGAAACATCGTTGGTAGCCGGGGTATACAGTCCACCGTCGTTTCTAAAAACTGTTAATCGCACACGAACCGCTCCGCTTTCCAGCTGATTGGATTCGATGGTTTTCTTGATTTCTTCCTCTAAAAATTCCAGGGTAAAATCCATTGGGATTTCCATCCGAAGGATACGCATGGAAGCCATCAACCTAAAATAATGATCTTCCCAAAAAAATAAGGTCCCGTTCACATACCGGACCGTCTCAAAAAGAGCGTCGCCATATTTAAAGGCCCTGTTGTTGTGGGTGAAAATTGTTTTATCCGCTGCTTGTAGTGCTCCGTTACAATTGACCATAAAAAAGTCCCGATTTTTATAGGGACCAAAGATACGGTTTACTGAAGAATCGGGCTAGGTGGAACCTAGAACTTGTTTGAGGTCCGATACTTGGTTCTCCCACAGCATTTTCGCTTCGTCCACTTCGCCTTCCTCGGCAAAATCGGTAATGAACAAGGAAACATCCTTTGTAATCTCATCCACAATGATGCGCATTTCAAAAAAGGAACCATCTTCGTTTTCTTCCCATGCCAATTTGACGAATTCCTCGCTCTTTCGCTTGAGCAGTTTGGCCCGCTCCTCGGAGCCATCCCATATAAACGTAAAAATCTCCCCACGGGAGTTTACGTTATCGGCATACCATTCGGAAAGTCCTGATGGGGTGGAAATATATTGGTAAAGCAACTGAGGTGAAGCCTGGATCACAAATTCCAGTTCAAATTTAACCTTATCACTCATTGTCGTGTTCTTTAGAAGTTTTTTCAGCTTAAGTATAGTTTGGGAAGATATAAAAATAAATATCAAATAATAAATTAATAATGAATTTTGATTCAGCGAAAATTTAAACCTATATTTGCACCCGCTTAGCAAAAACACGGCGAGGTAGCTCAGCTGGTTAGAGCGTCGGATTCATAACCCGGAGACAAAATTGAAATATTGTAGTAAATGGCGAGGTAGCTCAGGTGGTTAGAGCGTTGGATTCATAACCCAGAGGTCGGGGGTTCAAGTCCCCCTCTCGCTACTTTTTGATGATAAAAAACCCAAGACGAAAATCTTGGGTTTTTTTGTTCTGTACAACATATGTACAACATTTTTGGTTTTTCCTTATCATTCCACATAGTCTCTAAAAATAGTGTGCCTACCGTGCTTGACCACCAAATTCGGAAGCTGTTTCAAAGGGCTAATTTTTTCGACTATATCCACACGGTAGAATTTGCCATCAATTTTGAATAATTCTTTTTTTCTTGCCCCAAATGCTGCGGATTGAAAAGACCTTTCCTCAAAATAGGTAAACTCCCAATACAGTTTTTCTGGGTCGATTTTTCTAAAAATCGTGATTAAATGTGCATACATGGTCATTGCAATGGTGCTTTTGATTTGCCAGTATTACCCAAAAGCCGAAGCGCAACGGTCTGCAATTTACACGGAAAGAAAGCTTTTTTTGAAAACCCCGTTCTGATAAAACCTATGAAATCCCTATCGGCATATTCTATAACCTTGACATTATAGAATTTATGGTCAGTCGGAAAATCAAGAGGTTTTCCCTTCCATTGCACCAATCGGTACAAGGCTTCCAACTTTTTACCATATAATCCTGTCCTTTCGTTGTGGTAGACGAAATTGTGAATTGTCCCGTAATGCTGTTCTTTGATGTTAGATCTGTTCTTTTTATTTGTTTTCATTTTTGTTATTTAGAGTAAAAATGAATTTGGCCAATTGATTGCCTATATATTAATGGAACTTGTGACCTGATCCATCTTTTCACTTTAATAGCGTGTTTAACGATCTTTTGCCTTAAGTAATGCTCATCATTTGATTTTGCTTCCCCGATCATATCTTCCTTTCCCAAATCCCCATAATAGCCATAACAACTGTCCAAAGTATTTCCACTGGAATCGGCAATGGAGTAACCGAATACATTACCCGTCAAATAATCATCGTACAACCGAACATTGTCCCTAATCATTTCTTCCAATTCCTTGGCAGTTTTATCCCCTGCCCGTAAACCCCATTGCTTCAACGTAGGAATATCTATAAAGGCAAAACCGATTTGGCTGCTATCCCAACAGCAAATAAAAGGGCTAGTCTTAATAGTAATGCCACCGTGGTCGTACATGAAAACTGACAATATGGCCAAGGGGCAATATTCATCTTCAATAGCTTCTCTTATAGCTTCCCAACTCTCAAATTCATTGGTATCAAAATCGGTGTTATTATGCAAATCATATCGTTTGTGGTTTAGACAAAAAAGTACATGCCCATCCCAATCCCTAAGTGGATTTTGGGGAAAATCATCCCGCTCGATTTTGATTTCATATCCTTTATAATGCAACGTTTCCATGTCTGATATTTTTTAGCGTCAATATTTTAATTCTCAATTAGACCAAAATCGAATTGACCTTCCCACTCTCCAAATTCACAAATGCCCCATGCTTTTGAATCTGCTTGTGGTACAATAACCGAAATAGGCAATCGGAAGCATGGGCGACCAGTACATCGTTGATGAAAAGTGATTGCTCGTTCAGCTTATCGGAATAGGCACATCCCGCACCTTGAAGACGGGGAATGTCATGGGCATCCAAATCGGGAAAAAAATCGATGATGTTTTTGAGTTTGTCCACCATTTCAAAATCTTCCCGTTCCATATTTCGTTCTTCCTCGAACAAAGTTCCTAACACGAATTGCCCACTATCCCTACAGTTGCCAATGTCCAGCCAATAGAACATGCTTTGATATTCAGACCCCTTGAAGGGAAATGCAAGCGATTTTGATAACAGCGTTCTAAATCGGGCATTATCGACACAAGTGATGATGATGTTCGCCCGAATATCCTCGCCATCGGGAAGTGCATCCATGGGAATTCCTTCCCATTGCAGACCAAAGGCAATATTTACCTTATTGACGGCATTGACCACTTTATACTCCCCTACATCACTAAGGGCATAGAGTTGTCTGCCAACATTGTTGTTTTCAACCATATCCGAATCATAGGCGATTATGTGCAAACCTGGGTGTCCGATTTGGCGCAGGGCAAAATCCATCCGTGCCAACCGTGCCAGCATCAGGGAACCTGTACCCCCTACCCCGATCAATGCAATGGTTATGGGATGTGTTGGATTGTAAAAGTAGTTGGGAGCGAAATGAATTCTAGTTTTCATATAAATCCTTTAAGGTCAATTTGTTTTTTTTCAGTAGAGCGTCATCAAAGAATGTTTTCCTGAAATTCCGTTTCATTACATCCACAATGTTCCCTTTCGCAATGTTGTTGTGATGGGTAGCCGTAAAAACGGAACGAAAGAATTGCTGCTCGACAAACCCCATGATGTCCTCGTAATAGTCAAAGCCGTCATAATCCATCGAGGCATTGCCCATACATACATTTCCTTGCCTCCCTACGTTCAATAACGGTGCGTGGTACAATGAAACGGTGTCGGTCAATGTATCCTTTCGATGGAGGGCAAAGACTTTAAGGGTGTTCCCTTCAAGCTTGAAGATCAGTTTTGGCAAGGGATAATTTCCCGAAGCGATACCCGTTCGTGTATCGAAATACAGGGTGTGCTGTTTTGGATGGACGTACCATACCAGTTGGAGATTTCCTTTGAAATCAAAATGAATAAGGTTCTTGGGCAACATTCCCTTAAACCTGAACTTTATCAAATCCCCTTCCAAACACCTAAAGAGGTTTCGGGCGGTATCCTTGGTCAGCGGCATCCCTGCCGTAAGCTTTGCCCCTACGATGTTGTGATATGAAAAGTAGTGCCCCCTGTTGTAATAATCTTCTTCTTGGGAATAACCGATAATGGCAAATTTTGGAAGAAAGTGTTCATCGGGCCGTAAATTGGCAATCTGTTCCATGTTCAAAGCAGTCTTAAAAGTTCGTTGAGATCGGTAAGAAATTCTTCCAATCGATTAAGTTTGTAGGTCGACCCTTCCTCAAAGGGCTGTAGGTTACCTTTTTCGACCGTAGTTAGTTCATAGGCAGAAATAATGTCATATTCGTTGGAACATTCGTTGAGCATTTCGATATAGGAACGGGTAAATTCACTGTCCGCATCGTCAACTATCAGGAAAGATTCCCAATGCTCGAACATACTTTCATAGGCATCCCTTGTTCCGATACGGAACGGCACCCGAAAATCAATGGTATCGGCTTTTGATAACAGTTCCTTGATTCCCTTGTGCAGGGGTTTTCGAGGACGGTATTTTAGTAAAAGGAATTTCCAATCCTGTGGTTCGTATTCGTCGAACAGCTTTTGGTAGCGACCAAAGAACCTGACCGAGTTACAATTACCAAAAACACTCCCGTTTTTCCTATGGTAGGCTTCTTCCTCAAATAGATATTCCCAAAGCCAGTCCACCCTATCCTCTCCCGTATGGAAAAGATTGATATAGGGTAGGCTTTTGATAAAGGACATTAGTATATCAAAAAGCATAGGGTTTTTCCATCGAAGGGGCATAACGGGTCGCAACGGAATGCAATAGACCGTGCTACGATTCCCGATATGGCGTTTCAAGACCAAGCGCAGGTCGGCATCTTCCCGTAAAACTTCGATATGGTCAATTCTTGCCCTTTCTTTCAGCCGATTGGCACATCGCAATATCAAATCATCCAAGCTATCGGATGCCGAAAACCGCCAGTCGTCAATATTTCCCGAAAAGTTACGGGTGGCATCCACCATTAAACTGGCAAGTGCCTTTATATCAACCGATGATCCGTCCTCGATTATCGGCTTGGAAAGAATAGGCAGAACGCTCAGGTCAGAAAGGGAAAAACCTTTGGTTGCAAGACTTTCGGTCTTTGCGTTCCGTACCTGTAATGGGATTGTTGAACCGCCTTGAACAATCGGGCGTGGAACTCTTTGAGTTCTTTCGATAAAAGGGGTGTCGGTTTGTGGGTGCATCTTTCGTGATTTAGAAATTCGTCTACGTTCATCGGTCTATCCCTTTGTTCCTGCCAAGGTCTTGAAATGGATTTCATGATGGCCATTGACTATGCCCTTGTCCATGATATTGGCGTTGGTCAGTTCGGCATAGATCTGCGAATAGTGTTCCATCACTTGCTGATGGGTCAATTGGCTATCCAAATCATCCAACTCAATGGCATTGTTGTTGCCGTCTTGGTAGATGTACTTGCGTTCTATCGTTGCGATTTCCATCATTGAAAAAGTTTTGGGGATTCGTATGCTTTCATATCCTTGATGACCTTTTGCGCTTCCTTGTGGTTCGGGTCTATCTTCAAGATTTCGTTGGCAATGTCCGTTGCCTTCTTATGGTCGCTCATGGGGTTAAAGTCCTTCTCTTTTAGAAGTTGCTTTAACTCGGTGACCTTTTTGGTAGTCGATTCTTTTTTCTTCTTGGCCTGTTGGGTCTTTTGTTCGGTTTCCGCCAAGGCTTTTTCAAAAGCAACGGTGTTTCTGAAAAGTGCCTTGGTCTGCTCCAATGGTTTTTGAAGAACTTGAAAGAATTTCTCGTCCACTTCCGTTACGTTTCCCCGTAGGGTAAGCGGTTTTATGGATTGGAGGGCCTTGTCCTTGGCACTCGATTTGGGCAAAACGGACACGCTGACCGAATCCCCATCAAAAGAGACACTTATGCCATATTGTTCTATACCCGTTTGCCGTAATGTTGAAAAGAAGTCTGTCATAGTAACGGTATTTATAGTTCTTAAAAAAATTTAGTTAAAAGCGGGGCTTGGTTTGCACCGTATTAATTTGCCCCGCTCCTTCCTTAACTCTCTTTCAAGATACGCCCATACCCGTGGGAATCCTCGTAAAAACAGGCTAAAATCCACCCTTTTCTTCCTTCTCCCTGTCCACAAAAAAGCGCCCGATAGGGCGCTGGATTCTACATCCGAAATAACAATCAAAACGCTTATTCTACGTTTGCATTCATGTAGTTCTTTTTCATTAAGGAATTACCTTGATATTTCTGTTTGTTTATTAATAAGTAATTTTACATCATGTTTTATCGAAGAAAGTTGGTTTTTGCTTTACTGGAAAAGTTTGAAGATGGATTGGAAAGCACTCGTCTTCAAAAACTTATGTTTTTGTTGACCCAAATGCAGAAAGAACCCAACTATGATTTCGTTCCTTATCGATATGGGTGCTATTCGTATTCTCTGAAGGCGGATTTGGCGGCTATGGTAAAACATGATTGGTTAGTTGAATCAGAGAAAACCTATAGTCTTAATGTAAAGAAGAAATATTATAAAGAACTTACCCCAGTAGATAAGCAACTTGTCAACGAAACTTTCGAGCTTTACGGAAGCATGAAAACGGATGTCATTACAAAACATACATATATCAATTTTCCGTATTATGCCACCAATAGCATTATAGCAGAGAGAATTCTTCCAGAAAAGTTTTTTGAAAGAGTTGTAACTGCACGTCATAATGATGAATCTACAGTTTTATTTACTATTGGGTATGAAGGTATTTCGCTAGAGGAATACTTAAACAGGTTACTAAAAAACAATGTCCATCTTCTTGTAGACGTCAGAAGAAACCCCTTGAGCCAGAAATACGGTTTTAGCAAAAAGTCTTTAAGTAGTTTTTGTAGTCGATTGGGAATTGAGTACATCCATATTCCGGATGTAGGCATTGATTCTAGTAAAAGGCGAGAATTAAATACGCAAGAAGACTATGATTTGCTTTTCGATGAATATAAGGCGACCGTACTAAAAGAGGCCATTGAAAGTCAAAATTTTATACTCAGTTTGTTGGAAAAACACAGGCGTATTGCCCTTACTTGTTTTGAGGCCGATACCTGTCAATGCCATAGAACCCACCTAGCTGAAAATTTGAAGAAGTCTCCTAATTTTAAATACGATTTGAAGCATATTTAAAAAAATGGCGCTTACAAAAGTACTTATCACTGTAAAAACCTACCCTTCCCTTTCGGCGAAATACGGAGAACTTGTGTGTACGGCAGGTTTTCTAGAAGACGGTTCTTGGATAAGACTATATCCTATACCATTTAGGAAGCTAAAAAAGGACGAGAAGTATACAAAATACCAATGGATTGAATTAGATATTGTAAATAACGACAAGGACTTTAGACCTGAAAGTTTTCGACCGGCCACTATTGACACACCGATTACACTTCTGAATACAATTGATACCAAAGGCAATTGGTATAAACGCAAACAAATTGTTCTTGGAAAAGTTTATACGGATATCAAGGCACTTATAGCCGAAGCACACGATAAGGACATCTGCACATCCCTAGCCGTCTTTAAACCTGCTAAGGTAACCGATTTCAAAGTCGAGAAAGTTTCGGCCGAATGGGATAAGAAAAAATTAGATGAACAAAAAGCGCTACAAGAACAAGGGAATTTATTCGAAATGGAAGAAGAACCCTTCGAGGTTGTGGCAAAACTTCCATATAAATTCTCTTATGTAATTGAAGATGAAAACGGGGTGTCAAGTACAATGATGATTGAAGATTGGGAAATTGGAGCACTATTTAGAAACACACTTGCGGCAGCAGAAGGAAATGAAGCGGTTGCCGTTGAGAAAGTCAGGCAGAAATACTTCGACTATTTTGCTTTGAAAAAAGATTTGCATTTGTATTTGGGCACAACCAAGGCATTTCATTATCGTTCTAAAAATCCATTTATGATAATTGGAACTTTCACACCGGGTATTGAAATACAAACTAGCTTATTTTAATTTTTTGAATTATGCGTTGTATTTTCTGCAAGAAATCGTCCGGCAGGTCTTCAAGTATTCAGCATATCATTCCAGAATCGTTAGGCAATAAAGAATTGATTCTTCGACCTGGTGTGGTATGTGATGAATGTAACCAATATTTTGCCGTGAAAATTGAGAAACCATTATTGGAGATGAAGTATTTCCAAAATGTAAGATTTAGAAACAATATCAAATCTAAAAAAGAGCGTAACATCCCATACAAAACCCTATTTCCGCATAAAGATGGTGGCTGGTTTGATATGTATATGGATGGGGATAGTTTGGGTTTTAGAGGCGATGATACTAAAGTAATAAACTTAATACGCAACAAGAAGGTCAATAAATTAATGTTTGAAGTGGTGGATATGCCTGAAAACAAAAACTACCAAATGTCCCGTTTTCTTGCAAAGACCGCTCTGGAGTTATTTGCTTTAAAAGCAGGTCATAACCAGTCAAATCTGAATGAAGTTATTGATATGTCCGAATTAGACCCATTACGTGAATATGCCCGGTTTGGAAAAGGAGAACAATGGATTTATAGTCAGCGTAGAATTTATTCCGAAGAGGCGCGGTTTGTAGACCCTATATTCAATCCTAAACCCTACGAAGTACTTCACGAATTGGATTTCTTAATCATCGAACCGGGCATATATTATTTCGTTCTTGTAATTATGGGTGTTGAATATGTAATTAACTGTGGAGCTTCTGAGCTGAATTTATTTAATGATTGGTTAGAACGAAATGAAAATCAATCGCCTATAAGGCGTTTTACGGAGAGAATGGTCAAGGAGTAAAAAGCAAGCGTTAGGGATAGCAGCGGCATCGAACGCGGCGGGCCGTTAGGGTTCGTTGCCCAAGAAAGCGACAACGGAGCTCTTTTTGGGCTTACGAAACCTTGGGGCCCGCAAGGGCGATATAGCGGATAGCCCGGGCAACGCCCTAAACCTTACATTGAAATTTCTTGGTTCATGTTTATATTCTGTGACCGTGCACTTTGTGAGTTACATTTCTCTTCTTTTTCCTCCGGTTCGGCATCGTACTTTTCATCAAGGTCGGTATTGATTTCTACGAGCCTTTTCTGAACCAATGCCAGTTTTTCGGTCTTGTCGAATTCAAGTTCCAATACTTTCCGGTTGGCCTTTATGGATTTTTTGTACTCGGCCAGATGTTCCTTTTGTGCCAAGAGGGATTTCGGGATTTTGGATAGGGCATTGTAAACATAGTCGGTCAGGCTTTGCCAGTTGGCCACGATTCTCTTGGAACCATAACCATAGGAGGCATTCGGGGTAAGTACCAATAAGCGGTGGTGCAATTTGTCTTCTACGTCAAGAACCAGTCTTGCATTGGATATAGTCATAATGGTATGCTGGCCAACTTCTTCCCGTTTGGCCTGTAACCTCGAATTAAGTATTTGGCCCAACATATTGGCATCCATGGTATCGGGGCTATCAAGTGCCTTTCCCAATGCACTATAGTAAACGTCCTTTTCTTGCAGCGTGGTCCACAAGGACAGGTCTTTTTCAAGTTTGTCAATATTCTTTGTCGTTCTTGTCAGTTCGGTTTCATAAAAGGCGATATTGTTCTTGGCCTCCAAACGGTTCTTCTTGAAAATGGATCGTTCCAGTTCCAGTTCGTCCAATTCTTTGCCCAATTCCTCTTTTTCCAGATACAACGGGTCGTTCTTTGCGACCGCCAAGAGCGTTTTGTAATCTATGGTGCCCTCATCGTTTACCGCGCCCATATCCAGCCGATTGAACTGTATGGTGCCATTGGTCAATTGCTCGATAAAATTTTTCTTGATGTTGACGTTGTTGAGCATGAGGGCATCGGTACAGTTTTCGACAATGTAAAAGGAAACAACGACCTTGTCCCCAAAATGCTGCTTTGCGCCAATATTGCCTTTACGGACTCCCCTACCGTTTCGTTGGTCGATGTCCGTCGGACGATAGGGAATGTCCACGTGATGGATGCGTACCAATCTTTCTTGGATATTGGTACCGGTCCCCAACTTTTCAGTAGAACCGATGATGACCCTATAAGTGCCTTCGTTCACTTGCTTAAAGCATTCCAGCCGCTTGTTGTCGGTCTTGAAATCATGGATAAATACCACTTCTTCTTTGGGAATATCGAATTCTTCGGTCAGAATGCGTTTGAGTTCATCGTAAATATTAAATGTGTCTTTCGGTACGCCCAGGTCCGAAAAAATGGCCTGTGTACCTTTAAAAGCGTCCGTTTTCCTATAGGTGTCATATACCTCGGAGGCTATTTTCTGCAGTTTGGCATCGCCCGGATCTTCTAGGTTCTGGTTCAACATCCTTGGGTCTATGGAGGCGTTTCTCATGTGGTGCAAGGCAATCAGTGAGAGGGCGCTTTTTTGGTCTTCCGTATAGTCCTTATCCCCATATAATAGGCTGCTGTCCCCCGTTCTTAGAAATTCCTTGATCTGTTCAAAATATTCCAATTGGGCCGCCGTGGGTTTTAGCGTGTGCACATCGAGCTGCATTTTGGGCCTATCGATTTGGTGCGTGGTTCCGTTGACAATTATGGAAATCTCATTGTACAGTGAGGACAACAGTTTCATTTTCTTGAACGAACGAAAGCGTTCGCGAACTTTATAATCCCCCGAGACGGTAGGTTCAAATTCATAGGATTTGTTGGCGAAGACCTGTGCCCATTGGTCGAATGATGTAATGTTCATCTGTTCCATTCTATGCGGGATTAGATATTTGAACAGCACATAGACCTCCGTAATGGAATTGGAAATGGGCGTACCCGATAGAAAAGTGGTCTGAAAATCCCTTGTCTTTGCCCTCTGCAGTGTTCGGATGGCCACCAAAAGGTTTTTACTGCGTTCGGAGCCTTTGTTGGTATTCAGCCCCGCAACCCTGTGGTGCCTTGTTGTGTACATCAGGTTCTTGAACTTGTGGGATTCATCTACCATAATATGTTCAAACCCCATCTGCTCAAAATCGATGGCATCGTTCTGTTTGCTTTTGATCTGGTAATAGACCTGCTCCAAGGTTACGTTCAGGTTTTCCTTTCGTTTCTCCAGACCTTTGAGCACCCTTTTGCCTACATCGTATTTATTTTCGTTGATTACGCTAAGGTCGCGTTCAAGGTTTGCCAGCTCCTCGCTTATGATTTCATGGATGATCTCGGGGGATTGGGGTATGAACTTAAACGTGTCATGACTCATCAGCACGACGTCATGCCGGCCATTTTTTATTTTCTTAAAAAAGGTGTCTCGCTTTGTCTTCCCGTTTACTACCTTATCATGGGCCACCAATAGTTTCATCGTGGGAAATGCATTTAACAACTCCCGTTCCAATTGCACCACGGTGGAGCGAAGACCGATGACCAATGTCTTTTCCGAGAGGTTCAGCTCCTTTAGTTTCTGGGTCGTAAGGGCAATATCCAAGGTTTTTCCAAAACCGACTTCCTTGTTGACCAAAAGGCCTTGGTTTACGATGATTCCCGCAACCGTATCCATTTGGCTTTTGTACGGGGTAAAATATTGCAGCCCTTCAAAATGAAGGTAGTCACCGTCGTATTTCGGATGGACCTGGGCATCGTAGGTATTGTAAAAAATACGCTCCAATTGCGCCTTGATTTCAGGCTTGCCCAAGATGTATGCGGTAAACTCCTTGTAAATAAGGTCGAACTTGATGCGTATTTCCTGCATTTTCGCCTTGTCCGTGCGCTTATATTGTTTCGAGCCTTTTGTGACGTAGGGTATGGTGGAGTTCAATGCGCCTTCCAATATCTCTTTGAAATTGTAATAGCGATGTTCCGTACGCACGCTGAATTTTTTGATATACTCATAATCCGTCTTTTCGATTTTGACCATGTACTTGGAGGTACTCTCGTTATAGGCGATATGTACCAAGGAGCGGTAGGTGTCGAAAATGAAGGCTTGGGTATATTCAATGGGAAACCACGGTTCATGGAGTTTGATATCCAGATCCTCGTAAGGGGTCATCGGTGGCTTTACCTTTTCCAAGGCAACAACAGTACGTTCGATATAGGATTTGTCCACATAGGACTGATATTCCCCAAAATCGTTTTTGCGATAGGCATTCAGTTTTTCGTAAATGGTTCCCGATAAAAACAGGAACTTGGGGGCCAGTTCCCATCCCTGCTCCTTCGGGTCCAAAAACAATAGTTGCAGATCCAAAGCCTTTTTTATGATTTCGTCCTGTTCCATGCCCGTGTTCGAAACCAGGGAATCCAATTTTATTCGATTGAATTTGTTCAGGGAATAATAAATGGCATCTTCCAAGCTGAGCACTTTCTTCGGCTCTTGCGGCTTTTCTTTTGAAATCGACCGGAATGATTTATTGAAAACCTCCGATTTGATAAAGTTTCCGTCTTTCGGTGTTTCCAGCCCCAAAATCAAAGGCCCCTGAATATCCAAGGTCACAAAGGGATAGTTGGCTTTGTCATGGAGCCGCCCGTACTGGAAATTGAAGGCATCGTATTGATAGTCTAGCTCGTCCCTTACCTTGTCGATCTGTTCTTCGGGTGCCCGTAAAAATTTGAAATAGGTATCCCGCAGCGCTATTATTTTTGACAGCCTATCGAACTCCCGGGGCTTTACTTTCAATAACCGTAAACCGTTTTCCTCTTCTACTTTATAGAGTTTTTGTTGCTTGATGGTCAGATTTCCAGGTTTAAGTTCGGGATCGTCAGCACCGGAAATACCGATGGCCGTTTCTTCCGCCTGCGAGGTTTCTTTAGGTTTTGGGGCAATGGCCGGAATTGTGGCCTTTTTTTGCGCCTTTGGTTGCACGGTAAATCCTGCCATCAACGCTTTGATTTCAAGAGCGATATGCGCCAAGCCTTTATCGCTTTTTACGGTGTAGTCCGCATTGTTGTAGAGACCGCCTTCTTCGATAGTTCCAATAATTTGGGAGGTATATTCGGTATAGTAGTCGTTTATCTGAACATTATTTTTCCCTACGGTTTGCTCTGAACTGTTGGCAAACAAGCTGTTTATTTTCTTCTGTTCGTTCGAAGTTTCAATACGCCGGTTATTTTGGAAAACCAGAATATCCGTTACAATAGCCGTGTTCTCTTTGGAAAACGTAGTATCGGGCAGACGCACCCCACCCATAAAATTGTTTCGCTTGATGATATGCTCCCGAATTGGAACGTATTTGGTCCTGTCCATAAAATTCTTGGTGCATATCAAAATGGAAACACCTGAAGGTTTTAGACATTCAAGACTTCTGTAGACAAAATAGGAATGGATATTTCTGGAAATCTTGGTTTGTAACGGATGGCCCATTAGACCGCTGTCGAATATTTTATTGTCCCCAAAGGGCACATTGCTGATGACCAGGTCATAGCTTTTCGCAGCATCGGTCCGGGAAAGGTTTTCAAAGGGAACGCCGAAGATTTTGACCCGCTGCCGGAACCTGAAGTTGTGCTCCAATATTCGTACGGTTAGTATCTCCTTTTCAAAAGCGGTAAACTTCGCGGAGGGATAGCGCCTCAACAATTCCCGAATGAACAGCCCGTTACCGGCGCTTGGCTCAAGAATGGTTTTAGGAGTAAAGGACCCTTGGGTTTTTAAATAGTGGGATATTGCATCGATAATCGGCTCGGGGGTGTAAAAAGAATTAAGCGATCCTTTTTTTAGGCTACCGATAATGGTGTTTGTGTATTCTTCGCCATAATATTTCTCCAATATCCTAATGAGCTGTGCCCGGTAGGCATCATTTTTTAGAATGTCGAAGATATTTCCGAATCCTGGATTGTTGATGAAAAAATGGGATTGATTTTCAGGACTGTGGAGTGCTTCAATCGTCCTGACCAAATAATCCAGGTACTTCTTTTTTGAGTATTTCATTTTGAGTGAGTGAGTTAAGGAACTTGATCGGATGGTTATGTTACATAATTAATCCTTTGTTTTGGTTACTGTTCAGAAGCTTGCGAACTTCTTGCAGATCATTTCTTGAGAGCGTAAAACCCAAGTCCTTTTGTAAAGCCATATTGCATTTGTCCGTTATATTTTCAGACCTGCAAAGAATTCCCTGGAACTCTTTTTCATGTTTGAGAAAATATTCCTTGGCAAGGTCGATTCCGTGTTCTTCGACCATACATTTTCTGGCATATCTGAGCCTTTTACAAATCCATTCGTAATTGTAGTACAAAAGGTTTTCGTACAAATCACGGTTCGCCATATAGTTATCCGAAACCAACTTTTGTGTTTCCCTATCGAATAGAATAACACTGCCGTTATCGTCCCCTTCGCTAAAATCCATGTAGTAGGTAAAATCGATGGTTTCCATTACCTTCTCAAAGGTGTTGCCCTGATGTATAAGCATATTCCGATCCATGCTATTGTTGTTTTATTTGTGCAGTTTGTATGGTTTGATTTTTTTGAAGTTTTGCCAACGCAGTTTGGAAATTAGTACTTCGGGAATAGGTTCGGTTGATGTGTTCCAATACCGAGTCGTCAACCGGTCTGGAATTCATTGCTGACCGATGATGTTTCCCTTCCAAAAAATGCCATTTTCCTGTGCCATAGTGCTTTTTTAGACTGGCCTCATTGGTGTCGGATTTCAAGGAAATGGCATCCGTTTCGACCAAAAAGTTCTTTTTTGAAATGACCTCTTTCGATATATAGTACTTTTCAATGGCCGAGAGCGAACCCGATTGCATCCGGCTTTCAAAATTTTCCCAGCGTAAACGCCCCTTTCCATTTGCCCCGTCATGTTTCCCTATCTGTAACGTTCCATTTTGAACCCCTAGGCGGAGTCCATGTTTAAGATGGGCCAATACTATAATTCCGCTATCGAGAAATCGCTTCTTAAACTCTTGCTTTTCAAAATAAATGGATTCCTGTTTCGGTGCCGTTTCCATAAATGACTGAAAAACAAAATAAAGGTCGGTCGCCTCGGTCAATGTCATTATGGTTTCCTTCCCTTGCGACAAGGACAGATAAAATTGCTGGCCAAAATAGTTTTTGGGGTTCACTAATAGGTCTTCCTTTGGGGAGGAAATACTATTTTGAAAATAGGTGTTGCTATGAAATGTTTGCCGAACGGCATCATTATAGACCCGACAAATCGCCAATTTGTAATCTTGGCCGACTTTCAGAGCACCTATATCGAAAAAAATATGGCTTAATTTAAGTTTATTGCCCATTTCCGGATGCAGTGCACCAAAGTACCGTTCCAATCTTACCGTGTCATAAGGTTTCCATAGGGGAATATTTTCATGATTGCGATAGGCTACGCAGAAAGTTTCGTTAAGGGTGTCAAAGCCCAATTGCATCATGGCCACTAGCTTTTCCCCTTCCATGACCCGAAGATTTCCGAAGGGAACAATCTTGTGGTCTTGTTCTATAAAACGTTCTTTCCGTTTTGCGGCTACCAATTGTAATTTAAGGTTCTTATCTACATATCCCCTTTTTGCAAGCTGGAGTTGTTTCATGAAACCCAATCGTTTCGCATCGTTTACCTCTTCAGGTGTTACTTTGTCGTATTCCAGAAGGCTGAAATCCCTGAAATCGGGGTCTTTAGCGCTCATCCTATAGTTATTTACGGAATGGTACAGCCTTCTTGCCGAACGCAGTACCTTCTGCCAACGTTTTATGCTATTCTTCTCCATCTTTATTTGGATTTATTTGGATTACATGTTCATATATCTTCTTCTTTAAGGCAAGTGAGGGTCTCGGATCGATCTTTACTTGATTTTTGATGGTCTCGTAATGTAAGTGGTAGCCAGTGGAACTTCCCGAACTTCCCACGGTAGCGATGAGTTCATGCTGTTCGACCTTTTGGCCCTTATGGGCCAAAACTTTATCCAGATGCCCATAAAGGGTCTGAAAACCGAATCGGTGCTTGATTATGATATGGGTTCCATAGCCCTTATCGGAATAGAAAATATCGGTAATGATACCGGAGGCCGATGCGTAGACGGGTTTGCCGTTGGATGCGGCCAAATCGATTCCAAAATGTTTTTTTGTCTTTCCGGAAATCGGATGGCTCCGAATACCGTAATCGCTCGAAAGTATATAATCTCCTTTTTCCAAGGGAACGGCGGAAGGGAGTTGCTCCAATAGTACGTGGCGACATTTCAAGTACGTTTCCAGTGAACCTATATAGGAATAATCGGGAATTTGATAGAGATACGTCACGATGCGTTCCTCGATGGCCATCAGTAGTTGTTCCCGCTCTTTTTGAACGGTCAGTGAATCGCCATAATCGGAATTTATATTCAGTTTTAGGCGTTCTTGATACTGGGCCATGGCAACGGTGGCGTCATGCAGTCTCGTTTCCGACATCTTGTGATCTCCCTGTACAAAATACACAAGGCATACAAGCGTCAATAAAAGAAGATAGGCCAACTCCTTTCTTCCCAATTGTTTCAAGCATTCCCAAATGCCCAAGATGATATTTTTTGTTCGAAATGTTGTGAATTCAAAAAAATTCATATATTTGTATTTATAAGCAAATATATTATTTTAATGCAAATACACAAACATTAATAGGATATGATGAACAAATGGCTTGTGGAAGACTATAGGATTCATCTCCCCAAACTTTTTGAACACTTGGGTTTCCAAAGTATTCGAACGGAAAAGACCCATCGCATTTTCGAAAATGCCGGACTGTATTATATAGTCATATATACAGAAGAGGGCTTTTTGTACTATAAGGCCCAACGTCCGAAGGAAAAACTCTCGGCAACAGATCTGATCACCGAACACGTCTCGAAAATTGAGGGCGTACAAAAAGAAATGCTATGGGACAAGGTAGCGGCCTACCATACAAAGGTATTGGAGACTGACGCTTTGACCATATCAAGGGATTGGAAGGGTGAGTTCAAAAAAGTGCCCAAGGATTTCAATCATTTCGATTCTTATAGACTTCCCATCCAAAATAATGGCGAAGGCCTGTACGGTGATGCTGCCGATTTACCCTCTTTTACCGGCCGTATGTTCCTAAACGAAAAAGGGGAGATTCTTTTCCCCCTGTTCAATATGCAGAATACCGTTTGCGGGTATTTCGTCGACGCGGGCAAAAATGTGGCCCCCTACCGGGAATCAGCTGCGAAGCATGCCTTATGGTATTCCAATATACCCAAGAAAATTGACGGACTCTTTCTTTTCAAGAATCCCAAGGAGGCCTTGGCCTTTCATAAAAAATTCCAATTGAAAAACGTGGTGTATATGGCGTTGGGAGAAATAAATTCACAAACAACCGATATTCTTTTTCAAATACGGCAAACCGTTAAAGTGGACAAGATTATGCTTAGTTTTACCGGAGAAAAGAAAATAGAAGGTTATTTACGGGACCTTCATTTCATAACCTTCATAAAGGATTCCGGATTCAAATTGTCGTTGACGGACAGGGATATGGTACTAAGATTCCCTATTGGCGACAAAAAAGCCTTTTCCAGATTTTATGACCATACGAAAAGGTACAATAAGGAACTGGCCCAAAGCTTTTTAAGATATAACAACATACTCGACCAGCATCGATTGAACCGGTACGGAATCTCGGTTTCCAAAAACGAGGAAAGTATCAAGGTGCGATTGCCCTTGGAGACGAACGCCATTAAACTTTTGGTCTGGTCGTACTATAAAAACTATTTGAACAAGGCGATAGATATTCTAAAACCCAAGTCCGGTAATTGGTATTCGGAATGGGAGACCATGGAACATCGATCCAAAAGCGGAAAGGAGGTGCAGTTGAAAGAATATAGAATCGCACTATAAAAAAAATGGAAAAAGGGCGCTCCCGCCCCTTTTCCGTTCCTTAACTAGCAAATCACTCCTGAAATGCTCGTTACTCAAAAGTACTTAATTAAAAATTCCTTAACAATTAAAAATCACTCAAAAATGGAAAAACAAGTAGAAAAAGTGTTCGTAAAACTCAATCAGGCATGGCAGAAAGGCGATGCGGTCGCCGTCAACGACACAACGTACAAAGTGAAGACGGCCGACAATCTGACCTTTGAAATCGATAAGCAGAGCGAATATCTCGAAATGCAAAAGTCTCCTGCGCAGCGATTTGCGTTGGGCGAGGCCAAAGAACGGCTTGAAGGTGCGTATATCAGTTTTGCCAAGCTCCCCGAGAATGTGCAGGATGCCATCGTAAGAGGGGAAGAATACCTCCATAAATCCGCGTATCCAAAAGATGGTGTCATCAAGGAAAGCGTTAAAATGGTGCAAATGGTATACAGCCCCACTTCTGGTTCCCGATTGGATGTTCAAATCAAGCGCAAGGAGGAGGTAACCTTGGCCCAGGCCAAGGCATACAACCACCAGTTTACACAGGCCGAGTTTGACAAAATGGTCAATGAGGGCCGGTTCGTTTCCTTTGAGGGCCGTTCCTCCAATGGAGAATCGTTCACGAAACTGGCCTATTACGAGCCAAAACTGAACGACATCCGTACAAAATCGGCTTTGTCGTCCAGCACCTATCTCTATGGGCAACAATTGACCCAAGAACAGGCGGATTCCTTAAATCAGGGCAAGGAGACGAAAATAACGATCAAGGCAACCAAGAAGGGGCCCTTGACCTATATGGTCAGCTACAGCCCGAGAGCCGAGCGCTTTATTACTAAATCTTTGGAAAAAGCAAAGGTCAAGGATATGGAAACCAAGGATGCGATAACGGTAAGCGGCGAAAAAAAAAGAAACAGCCTAGCAACGCCATAAGTATGTAATCCAATAATTACCAACTCAATGTAATGGCCGACATGCTTGGTGTGTCGGCCATTTTAAAACCTTTCCATGCAAAGTCCAAACTACGGGGATAACCCGCAACACTATAAAAATTTGATTGCCCAGATCAATGAAGAGGCTAATTTTCCGATGTACCTACATCAGAACGGATACAAGTTGGTACAACAAAGTGCCGGGTCTATGGAGTTTCAAAATGACGAGGACCGCATTGTACTGCAGACGATGCGCAAACCCATGACCTACTTCAACCGGAACGATTCCTGCGACAAGGGCCTGTTCTTTAAATACCTTTTGCAACGTAGTGCCAATTTCTACAAAGCCATAGAAAGCGGTTTGGAAATAACCAATCGAACCTACGATCTAGGGAACACCGTTATCAAAATCACAAAATCGAATGCTTTCTTAAAATCGTTGGAAGAAAAATACAATATAGTCCCGTTACGGAATTCAAACTATTTACGGATCCATCGGGGAATCTGCAAAGCTACCATAAACAGTCCGCTCTTTAGGGGCCGCATTTTCAATGCCTATCACATTAGGGACAACGGCGGTAGAATCGCCAACATCGCCTTTCCCAAATATGATTTGGCGGGCGACCCAAAAAACTATATCCTCTATAACAAGCCCTACCGCAGAAGGGCCGACAATAAAGTAAAAAAGTTCCGTCTTGTATTGAATCAAAAAGATCATTTTCTTTTTCATTCCAAAATCATGGCAAGGCCGACCAGAATTATTTTCGGGGAAAGCGGTATAGACCTTCTTTCCTACCAAGAACTTCATGGCAAAAAGGATGATTTCTACGTTTCCTTCGGTGGGAACGTGCACAGGGAAAAACTACAATTCTTCATGCAATTGATTACGCCAATGCTACAAAATAAAGGCCTCGAACTCAAATCCATCATGGACAATGACATATCTGGCCATGAGTATGACCTAAAGATCTTTACGGCCCTGATCAATCAAAACAATACGGACCTCTATGCGGAAGCCTCGTTCAAAAATGGCAATGTCAGTTTGAGCATCCATTATACTGAAAAAGTGCGAAATCGGATTGCATCCCACAAAAATCTCTTGGAGGAAAAATTGACCTCTGACCTCCGTAGGGATAACCATGTTTTTGGTTTGGTTCGATGTGTGGGGTTCTCCGATAAATTGCTTTTGGAATTCTCTTTACAGGAAGTAATCAATACTACCCATATCATACGGCAACAAAATGTATTCAAGACCTTACTCGACGCCATTAACGGCCTGTATCTCCCTTTTACCGCCAACATCCATAAATCAAACGGAAAGGACTGGAACGACGACCTCATGGTTTCGAAAAAAACAAAATTTATAAAAATGGAAAAAGTCGTACCCAAGGAATTGGGGATTGGCGATCAAATCGAATTGAAATCGCCCAAGGGTCCAGAGGGCGCAACGAACAAAGGAACCATCAAGTCCATAAAGCCAAATGGCGTCGAATGTGATTTCGGGTTGACCTATACGTATGCCATCCCCTATTTGGCCATTGTCTCCCATTTTAAGAACACCGCTTTTCTTTCCAGGGAAAGGGAGGATGAAAGAACAAAGAAAAACGATAACTTACAAAACCATATCGCATGAATATCATGGAACCACTATCGGAAGAACTACAGGACAACCAATATTATGTCGCCCTCTTGGACGAACTCGTCGAAGAGAACGATATCGAACTAAAGCACCGTCTGCAAAAAGCGGATACCTATGCCCAATTCATCAACGATCAGGCCGGTCTATTGATGGATAAGACCATAGACTACATAAAGTCGAATGAAGTATCTTTCGTCCTTGCGTCCAACATAGTGGTAGAGCAATGGAAGGAACGTATGTTCAATTAGTCCTTCAATTTCATTCCAACCCTGAAGTTTTCAACATGAAGGACAAGAATCTGGCTTTTTCGGCAATGCTACTATCCGTGCTGGTATTTACGGTAATAGGTTTTACGGGCTACTATCCCATCCTGCAGGACCGGCAGTTGGATTCCAATCTTTCCGAAATAGTTTATCGGTTCTTGATGCGATTTGGACCCTTACAAAGCCCCCTGAAAAGCAGGGGATTGTTGGTGATGTGCATTTTTGGTGCGGTCTTGTTATACAACCCTAAAAAACAGGAAGGCAAATCGCTCTCCGGTGGCCTTTCGTATTTTGGTATGGGCTGTATGCTTCTTTTAATATCTGCATATTTTAAAACGAACCATATCGGTATGTTGTGGTTGTCCGCAGGTCTCTATTTTTTAGGGTTCCTATTTACCGTGTCCGGTACGGTTCATATTTTCCAAACGATGAATTTCGGCAACATGGTCGATGACGACCCTTTCAATGACCGGAACGAGATGTTTCGGCAAACGGAAAAACGTGTGGACACCGAACATTCGGTAAACATACCTTATGAATATAGGTATAAAGGGAGATTAAGAAAGGGCTGGATAAATTTTGTCAACCTTTTTCGCGCTTTGTTGATTATCGGTACGCCAGGTAGCGGAAAGTCCTTTGCCTTGATCGAGGAAATTATCGAGCAAATGATAGAAAAGGATTTTACCATGCTGCTCTATGATTTTAAATTCGACACCCTGAGCAAAATCGCCTACAACTACCTCAGAAGAAAAAGGGAACGGCCCGAAAATGACAAGGTCCCCCGAACCGTAAAAATTCCGGAATTCTACGTCATAAGTTTTGATAACATCGAAAAGTCGAACCGTTGCAATCCCATCGATCCGTATTTGATGAAGAACCAGTCCGATGCTGCGGATGCGGCCACCGTTATCATGAAAAACCTGAACAAGGATTGGATAAAGCGCAGCGATTTCTTCGCGAAGAGCGCCATAAGTTTCGTTTCGGGACTGATTTGGTACTTGAAGAAGAAATCCGAGGAATTGGGCAAGAACATATGTACGCTTCCCCACGCCATTACCTTATCCATGGTCAACATCGAGTACCTGTTGGAAATCATGATGCAGGACCTGGAGGTACGCACCTTGATGATTCCATTTAAGGATGCCATGGAAAGACAAGCGGGCCAGCAATTGGCAGGGCAGACCGCGAGCGCACAAATTTCACTATCGATGTTGGCCAACAAGGAAATCTACTATATCATGACCGGTAACGATTTTCGCCTGGATATCAACAATCCCAAAAAACCTAAAATCGTGTGTATCCAAAACAATCCTGACCGTTCGGAAGTCTACGCGGCCCCTATCGGCCTCTACATCAATAAGACCTTGCAAGTAGTCAATAAACCCGGGGGAAGACCGTTAGGATTGATTTTCGATGAAGTCCCGACTGTCTTTATTATGGGGCTTCGAAAGATAATCGATACCGGAAGGTCGCACTATATCGCTACCATATTGGGCATCCAGAGCGTCACGCAACTGATCGCGGATTACGGTAGAGAACTTGCGGAGGTTATATTCGACAATTGCTCGAACGTTTTCAGTGGGGCCGCCAAAGGAGAAACCGCAAGACGGATAAGTGAAATATTCGGTAGGATACATCAGGAAAAAAAGAGCAAAACGGTTTCCAATAACGACACTACGGTCAATTATAGTACCATTCTCTCCGAACTGCTGCCGAAGAGTAAGATTACGAGCATGTCCACAGGTCATTTTGGGGGAATCGTTGCCGACACCTTTGAAAATCCCATTGAACAAAAACTATGTTTCGGCCAGATAAGACCTAATATGGCCTCGAAGAAAATTCAAGGTAGATACGATATTCCCGTACATACCCATTTTAAATGCAAGAACCATAAAGAGTTGGTCGAAGGAAAGCTACGACTTATTGGGACCCTTGATTTTTTCGATAATGTCCATGCAATCGATTTCCAGCAATTGGACTATATTGATTTTTACAATGTATATCTAAAGGAGTTTGCCCATAAGCACTATTCCAATACCATAAAACGTATGCAGTTCATAGCATTGGTACGTGAACTGAAACTTTTTGACCACCTGCCCCGTTTGGAAGAGCTTTCAAGAAGGAAAACTTCAAAAGAAGATCTAAAGGCTTTCATTTTTAAGTTAGTGGACCGGATGTACATTGACAAGGAAATCGATAATGTGTTGGATATCAATTTTTTGAAAGTCATTAAGGATATCGATACTTTAGTTCAGGAGGAATATTTGATAAGCACGGGAAAGCAACTCGAATCCACCGTTTTCGATAAAAATAAAATGGGTGATCAGATCGGGGAATCCCTAGAGAAGGAAGAGGCCATCGCAGCGCATTTCATGAAAGAATATCGTAAGAAGCCGAGCAGGGAATTGGCAGATGCGTTCTTAAAGGTCCATCAAATCCCGACATTCGAAAAGGTGTCGGCAAGCCAGGAAGTGAATTTGTTCGCCGCTGCCGAACAAGAGGATCTGGAGGCTTTATATTCGAGTTTTCCGGTCGAAACCAAAGAAGAATAATGAATAGCAACTTAGCATAGCCTCAAATTCACCAATCAAGAATGCCGATAGCTGAAGTGTCATATAAACTAGTAAACTAAATAGTATGGAAGATATAGAAAAAATCATGAAAGGGTCAAAGAAGGACTTTGCTTACATCGGGGAGCGTTTGCGTATGATACGCGAAGAACTGGTCAAGAAGGACACCGACAATCAAATTACGAGTCAATTCTCAATGAAAAAACTTGCGGAGCGTTTTGATATGAATCCCATGACCATCGCGAACGTCGAAAGGGGAACCATTTCCCTTACCACTATAAAGCTGGCACTATATTATTATACGTTGGGCTATAATATGATGTGGATCTTTTCGTACGATAACGAGTTTATCGAAAAGCACAATATCGGCGAGAACGTGGTGTACCAAACGGATGTACAGGAGGAATATAAGGAATTGGAGTCCTCTATAGTGGATGCCTTAATGACCTTCAAGAAGAAAATTTAAAGAGGGGTATCACAATTTGTGATACCCCAAAACCGACCAAATATGACAAAGATCGTATCAGAAACCATTGCCGAAACAATCCATTATTTAAGGGGGCACAAGGTAATCTTGGATTTTTATTTGGCAAGATTATACGAAGTGGAAACAAGATCGTTAAAACAGCAGGTCAAACGGAACCTCGACAGGTTTCCGGAGGATTTCATGTTCGAGCTCAGCGTCCCTGAGATAGATGAACTGGTATCACAGAATGTGATACCCAACAGAAGTATTTTAGGTGGGGCCGTTCCCATGGCCTTTACCGAACAAGGGGTGGCTATGCTTTCCAGTGTACTTAGAAGCCAAAAGGCACTTGATGTCAATATCGCTATAATGAGAACCTTTGTCCAACTCAGAAAGCTTTTTCAATCGAACAAGGAGCTGGAGAAACAAATACTGGCTATGGAACGGAAATACGACCAGCAGTTCAAAGTGGTCTTTGACGCGATCAAAAAGCTTATCGTCAAAGAGACCGGGCCCAGAAAACGTATTGGATATAAGTAACCAGGTTACGATGGGAAATTTAAACTCGTGTACCAATTCAATATTTCAATGACTTTATATTTCAAACCAATAAAATGAAGCGTCCCGCAAAAAAGTTTACCATGGAAGAATTACTTGAGTTCGCCGATTGGTGTAGAAATGGATTGACCAATTCGGAATATAAATCCTTATCAAGTTCAGGACTTCTTTACCCAAATTGGCGTAAAAGTAAGGAAAAAGCCAAAGTTGAGGAAAATTTGAAACAGGCCAGACTATGGTTCAATGCAAGACCTGGGGATATTCTAACAGTAATTTCAAAGGACCCTAGATCAAAAATAGAGCTGGGAGAAAAACTCGTAGTCCAAAAGATATGGCACTCAATACGAGAACTAAACGACGAAAGAGCAAATGTCTATGATGTGAGATTAAAACGGACTAGAAAATCCTCGATAAAAAATATAAAAATCTCGGCATGGAGTGATGGAGTTTTGGTTAACTCCAACTGGCTTTTCGAAAAGTCAAGCTCTTAGGGATAATTAAAGAATTTGGGATATTTAGTTGAAAATAAGAGGCGCAAATAATCAATTTTTATTGCGTCCCCAAAATCATGACATTGGCTTCAACTTCTAAATTAACGACACTAGCCATGTTTTTTGAAACACTTTATTAATAAAATTCTCCGTGATACAAGGAGCTTAAAATAAGCAGGGTATGAATTCTGATGGTCTTTTAAATATTTACGAACAATACTACGAAGCTGAATTGAAATATGGGTTCTTCATCAAGGCGAAATCATGGCAATCCATAGGCCAGGTCATGTTCATAGCCGGAATTGACGAAGGGCAGCCCTTGAGAGGGGAACCACCCTATTTCAACAACCCAAAAGTTATCGTAAGACTATTCTATGCCGACAGTGTTTCGCAGATTACCGAGTCGACCACGTCGCGGGTCGTAGCTTTGGTGGATGGTGGTACTTATAGGTACCAGCCTGTTGTCTGAAAAAGTGTTTCGCCAAAACCAAATCCCGATAAGGTGTCTTTTCCTAGATAAATAAAGATTTATATTTCGAGTAGTCAGTAAACTCGTCCTTAAACCCGTTAAAGACGTCTTCTTCTTTATAATCGCCACCTAGAAGTGAACTGAATGCATAAACACTTTTTCGTAGCAATGAGGCCTGTTCGGCACTAACTTTTCGGTTTGACATCTCGATCAATTTTTCCCGTAAGCCGTTTTCCATATGGTACTCCATCGTTTCAGGATGTAAATTGGGTTGAATACCTTCATAGACCATTATGTAGGCAACCTTTCCGTACCACTGCTTTTCCATTAAATAAGAGACCCATAGGTTTTTAAGCTGCCCTCGTCCCTGCTTTTTTATACTATCCATGGCCGTGCGTTGTTCTTTCAGTACATCATCCAAATTTTTCAGGGAACTGAGATATTCATTAGTGTTTTTACGTAATGGAACACTGACCGGATATTTGGAATAGATGGATGCTACATGGATTTTATCTCCCCGTGCTTCAAAAAAGAAACCTCTGGCATTGAAAAGCCTTATATAATCGGTTGGGGATTTTTCAAATAGGATATTGAATCCTTCCATTGCCTTATGAAAGGCCTTTAAACTCTTTTTCTCGTAACCCGTTCGAAACGTTTTGGTCATGCTCCCATATAATTCCGGCATCAATATCGGCAGGAAAAATGATGTTGGATTTAAATCCATGGCTTTTGTGCTATCGTCCGCTGTTAGCATTTCCAACACCTTTTCATTTTGGTTGATGGACCCGGTGGAAATATAGGCTTCATCGGAATTGGAGGGAATTATTCCTTGCAATGTAAGGGGAATGGAATGTGTGCCAGAATTCAAAAAGGTAACGTTGCCGTGATGATATTTTAGACCTAACCCCCGTAGTAGATAAAATGCGATGTTCGTATCGTTGGTTATGTCAAAAACCGATTTTTCCAGCACCTTTTTAATCAACCCCGTCCTTATTTCCAGTTTTTTGATTTCCCTTTTCGATTCGGTCTTCGCGAATTCGGCTCGAATGTCATCAAACCTATTTTTAAGGGTCTTGGGCAACATTTTTCCGTTATTTGCACCTAGATAGTGGTTCAAAAAAGAATAGTGCTCAGTACGTGCTATAAGTGGCAGCAAGTCCTTAAGATTTCTGTTTACAACAAATTCCGACAATAGCTCCTTGCTTTTATTTGTGCCCAGATACGATTTGTAGAAAGCGTTCTTTATCAGTTTTTTGATTTCAAGGCTAAACTGATTACTCCCAATATCAATGTGGGTCTCGGAGGACTGGTCTCCACTCAATCGGGAATTATTGGGCCAATCGTGTTGCAGGCTTATCTCGGATGCCTTAAAAGTATATCCCGACTTATCATATATAATAAAGTCCGCCAATTGCCTATTCCTTCCATATAGTAGCTGACAATCGATGTTCTGATAAGATTTCAGGACATCGGGCAAATCCTCGGTCTTAATATTATTGAAGAGTTTAAATGTGGTCAGCAGTTGCTTTTCCAAACGTTTTTTGTGCATGGGTAAAAGCTTTGATTTGCTGTATTTTTCAAAGATGGTCCTTAGTTTTGGCCCACTCAGTTCAGGATGGACGACATAGCCGTTTATGAACTGGGTATTGTATTGTTTTTGGTTGTCGATGCCGTAGGCCACCCCTACCCTTCCGCTGGCATGGGTCATCGTCCTTACGACGATATGGTAAGGTTTTGCCAATCGCGCCAGCTCTTCAAAACCCCGAACTTTATATTTCTGCAACAGGCCGTTGATTACATCCTGCATATAGAATTTAGTCCCGTTATTTTCATCGACAGAAAGCTGTAGTTCGGGCAAACGGTACTTCGGAAGGTCCCTTTGAACCTTTGTGCCCGGCGAAGGAGAGAGACCGTATTTTTTCTCCAAAAACCTTTGGGTGGCTACATTTCTATGGTAATCGTTGCGCAAATTGATGAGCGTACCGGATTCGTTCACGGTGGTAGATACAAGGTGTACATGCTCATGGATGGTATCGCTATGGCGTACCACGACGTAGGGCTGTTCCCCGTATCCCATTTCATCCATATAATCCTTGGCAACCTTATAGAACGTTTTGTCGTCAAGATGCTCCCCATGGGGCAGGTTGAGGGTAATATGGGCATATCGACTGGCCGAATCATGGCGTTGGCCCTGAAAATGTAATGTATTCGCGAAAAATTTAGGGGTGGTGCCAAATTCCGATATCGTGTTCTGAAAGCCCAAAATGGTACTTCCGTTCTTTCCAAAAACATAGTTCAATACCCCATGTACGGTCTCGCGATATAGAATACGACCGATCATTTATGGTAATTTTTCACTTAACAGTTCCAAAATTTGCATCAATAAGGTATTCGTTTTTTCGATTTCAGCATCCAACTTTGCGGATGGGCTTCTCAAATTTTTGGCATGTGCAGTTGCTGTAAGCTGGTTTATATTGGTGCCGATCCTATTGATTTGATAAATGAGGTTTGCCGAAGGTCCGGGCAGTTTTTTGGTGTCCTCGGCCTGTTGTTTATCAAGTATCAGCCGCCTTAAAAAAGGGGCCACTACTCCCCTTTTGGTAAAATCGAGGTTGTAGGTTCCCATGGTCTCCTTGACCATTTGCAGTTCCGAATCATTAAAGCGGAGCACTATGCCATGTATCCGCTTTTTATTGCCTAAAGGTTTTCTGCCTGTTTTACGTGCCATTTCTCTGGTTTAACGGTATAACCGCATTTTTCACTTCGTTAGAAGTAGTAGTTTTAAGATACTTAAAACATAACTTGCGAAATTCTCTGAATTTCAATATACGAAATTATTACCGAAAGTAAATGGGATATTTAAGGTATAAATGTACCATCAAATTAATTATGGACATTATAACATCTTGGATAACAGCGAACGATTGTTTTTACCATCTTAAGTAGGGTTGTCAAGACAACCTATTGCCCCCATAACGGATTCATTTTATGATATGCACCATCTCAAATGATAATAAACGATACAGCAAACTTAAATACCGTGCCTGGGCAAAAAAAGTGCATGGGACTTTTTTGTCCCATGGGCTTTTGAGCGGTTCCGAGGATGCCAAGGAGGCCGATAGGCATTTCTTGGCTTCCACAGGAACAAGGGCTACACATTCTTTTGATTTTACCCATCGGTCATACTGTGTTTGAACCCAAAAATGCTCTAGATACAGCCATCCTATTTTTTCAAGATCATTATTTAAAAAATCGGTCCTATTTGCATTATTGGACCTTTATACATTTCAAGAAAATCATCGAAATATCATAAAAATAGATTCGTCCTTAAGCCAAATGAAACCACGTTGTGGATCCATTTAGATTCATTTGGCCTCATATGGTTTTAGCCCAAATTATTTTTCATAAACATCTAGTTATTAACAAATTATAATTATATATTTCTCAATAATTATATAATTAATTAGGGATTTAGGTCATTAAACAATGCCTTGATTATTTCATCATTTAACTAATTATTGAAAGAACTAAATAACGGATTATGGATACAAAGATTATTAGTGTGGTAGGCGAAAAAGGTGGTATCGGAAAAACGACATTGAACATTATTCTAGCTTCAAATCTTTTCTATGCAAAGCAGCAAAAAATTGTGCTTTTGGATGCCGATAATCCTCAATACTCCATCTACAAAAAACGGAATCGGGAAATGGAAATGTTGGATGCCGAAGAAAGGGCAGGTTTGGAACTTTATCCTATTGAACCAGTAACCGTTCAGAATCTACAGGATGCCATCCTGAAGTACTATGGCCAAGTGGATTATATAATTCTCGACCTTCCTGGCAGTTTGAATGTAGAGATGGTCAAAGGGCTAATGTATGTGGAACATGTTTTTGTGCCCTTTGACCATGACGAACTGGAAATAGACAGCACTTCACACTTTTATTTCACGTTGAAAAATAATTTCCTTGATAATGAAGAGCGTGTATTAAAGAGCATCCATCTTTTTTTCAACAAGTACAAGCTGGTTAAAAGAAACAAGTTTGCGGTGCTGCGCCAGCAATTTAAAGAGGCGGGTATTCCCATGATGACCAGTGTAGTCAAGGACAAGACCATCTACAAGGAAAGATATCGGAATACACTGTACCCCATACCTGAGCATAAAGAAAGGGGCGAAAAAGATATCAAACATTTCTTTGAGGAAGTAAGCCAACTAACAAAATAGCGCAATACTATGAAAAGAGGAAAAAAAGTAAATACACTAGGTCTGATCCAAAAAATGGCGGAACAGAACAAAGAAACCGTGAATGTGCTGAAGACCTTGAAAAGTGAGCGTTCGATTGAGGAAACGCCGAGTGGGTCCAAACAACATTTTGAGCCTAAAACCGTTAGGAATACGAAAGAAACCGCAGTCATTGAGAATCATAAAGGGATGACATCCAAAAATTCTTCAATGACCGACGAGTACCCGGTTCGACAATTTAAATTGTTCCTACGCACGGAAAACTTTCGCGATAGAAAGGAATCCTTCGTGCTTTCCTTAAGTAAGGACTGCATGGGAAAATATGAAAAATTGGCACAGGGGGCATCCTATAAATTGGACATAAAAACCCATCGCAATGACTTGATAAGAAAGGTTTTGGAAGATTTTATAGATAAAAAGTATAGAAAACTGATAAACATAATAGAACAAAAATAGAAAACTTTGAGCAGCTACTGGTACATATTGATAGGTTTGGCCCTAATCTATTACGGGTATGTTCTGTGGGTGCTGTTCAAGAAGAAAAAAACGTCAAAGAAAAAAGATTCAAAAAATATTGCTTTTTTGCATTTAAATAATATATTTGCATATAAGTCAGATAATGAACAAACTGATTTGGAAGCTGTACTCGACCAGATGACCGAAGTGGAAAACACCTCGGAACTTCTGGAAGCTTTTAAAGAGGGTTCATTGGAAGATGATGCAAATTCCTTAACTCGCAAAAAGCATGAAAAACTCAAAGTTATCCGCAATGAGGATACGGCCGAGAACAATGGGCCGGATTCCGAAACCTGATCCCATTATCCTATTCCTACTTCTGGTCTGCATTCCCATATGTTTCTACGGCCAGTTTGACCAACTCCTGCAAGAGGCGCAAGATTTCAAGAACGACTCCAAAAGCCTTTCCCGTGAAATCATAGATATTATCAAGATTATAGCGGGCACGGCACTTGGTATTATGGCCTTGGCCTATATCTATATCCGTAACCAACAGACGGATCTTGCGGATAAACTTGGAAAGGCCATTATTGGGATAGCCATCTTTTTTGCCATGATCGCCATTGGCGAGGAAATTGCCAACATCTAAATTTCCTTACGTCATGGAGAATAATTTTATCCCGATCAGGAAAGGGCTGCAAAAGGATGTCCTATATCGAGGCCTCAAGGCAAAGTACATTATGTACTGCCTTTATCTTGGCCTGGCAGCGATTATACTGGGACTGGTCCTATCCACTTTTATTCCGATGGTATTGGCCATGTTAGCGATCGTCATCGCAATCGCCATCATATTCCTCGTCCTTCTGTTCTACTCACGAACCTACGGCGCCAATGGGTTTGTCAAAAAAATGGCAGATGCCGCCAAACCCGATTCCATAAAAATATCCAATACATACGAAAACCTATTGCTATGGAAAAACAAGTAGCACTTTGGGACGCGTTCCCTATTTACGGTTATGAGAGAAGGGCATTGATATCCAAAGAGAAGGGTTGTTTGACCGTTCCCCTAAAACTTGAATTACCCGAAGTATATACATTGGATGCTCTGGAATATGGAATGCTTCAAGAGCTGTTTTCCAACATCATCAATGTCTTGGGCCCGAATAGGCTCCTACACCGGCAGGATTTCTTTCTTCAGGAAAATTATACTCCGAATTCCCAAAGGCTACGAGGCGATATGTTGGAACGCGCCAACGAAAAACATTTTGAGGACCGCCCTTATTTGGTCGGCAGCCATTATCTATATATCAGCGTTGTTCCCAAAAATTACATTACCTATGGTTCCAAACGGGCGAACTCGTTCTTGGGCAAAAGGCGGGAATTCTATTTGTCGCATACCGTTCCCGAAGAATTCATCGATAGCGGAATATTGAAGGAGTTCGAAAATCAAGTGGAGAATGTCGACAATTTGATTAATTCGAGCGGTCTGATAAAGTCCGAACTATTGGATTATGACGATTTGTTTTCCCCGGATGGGCTATACCCCAAATATTTTGGCATTTGTGAAGAAAACGCCAATCTAACCGATGTGGATTTCGCCAACAACTCCATAAATATTGGCAGTAAGAAGGGGCAATTTTTCACGCTGGAAAATTTGGATCAGTTCACCAAAGAGCATGTAGGCACCCATGAGCTATATGGAAAGTTCACTACCCGTCATAATCGTTTCCCTATCGGCAATCTGTTTTCTTTGGGTTTCAAGGTGCCCCATGAACATATCATCAATCAATATATCCACATACCGGATCAGGAAAAAGCACTTTCCAGCCTACGGAAAAAAGCGAAAAGCTTCCAGCGCTTCAGTACCGGAAAGAAAGATGACAGTAACGCGATATACGCGGATCAAATATTCGACTATACCAAAGATATCCTTGAAAACCACAAGGAAACGGTCTTTTACCATCTCAATGTATTCGGGTTCGAGGACGACCGGAGCAGGCAAGGGCAAATGGAAAACTCCATTTCTTCCGCCTTTAAAAAATTGAAGATCAATGCAAAGAGGAACAGTATAGATAGGAAGAATCTGTTTTTTGCCGGTGTCCCTGGTAATGCTATTGGCATCCCGTTCGAGCTATACCTACCCATGCCGAGCGATATGGCCTCCTCCCTACTCTATTTTGAAGGCGGCTATAAAGATTCGTCGAAAGCCGTTGATGGGCTGCGTACGGTGGATAGAATCTCCGGCCGGCCGCTTACTGCCAGCTTGTATCGAATACCTGAAGAAAAAGGTTGGATATTCAATCGGGGGATGTTGGTCGCCTCCGGGTCGGGCGGCGGCAAATCCTATTATGTCAACCATTACATCGCTTCCGAACTGAGGCAAGGCGGGGAGGCCGTTATCATCGAGGACGGCAATTCCTACGATAAACTTACCGAGGTATTTGGTGGCATAATCCTGCAGCATGATGATGACCGGCCATTTACCTTCAATCCTTTTCTTCTGGACAATCACGATGTTGTCGAGAACCGCACTCGGAGCAAGACTTTGGCCGAAAGCAAACTGCTGCACCTTGTAACGCTTCTCAAATTGATTACGGGTAACAGTAAGGATGTCACAGGTTTGGAAGTCGCAAATACCGTTATCGAACTTTTGGTTACGGGTTATTACGAGTTAATGTGGCAAAGCGGTAATACAAATTTCAGGTTTGACACTTTCTATGAGTATTGCAGGAATCATATAATAGCATTTATTGGAACCAAAGAAATTCCGAAGGAAAAATTCGATGCCAATGTGTTCCTCTTCCTGCTGGAAAAGTATTACACAGGCGGGCCGAGAGGCGAACTCTTGAACAAACAGGACGATAGGATTACCAGACTAAGCGATGAAAAAGTGGTGTACTTCAAATTGGGCAAACTGATCGATAACGAGCTGCTGTTTCCCATCACTGCGCTGATGATAATGGAGATCTTTAACAAGAAGATGCATGACCTCGCCAAACTGTCCATAAATAAAATATTGGCCGTAGACGAGGCATGGAAGGCCTTGGTAAGGCCCGAACTGGTACACTATTTCAACAGCCAATCAAGAATGGCGCGAAAACTGGGAGGCCAGCCTATTTTTATTTCCCAAAAAGTAAGTGACTTTATCTCCTCCGAAATCATCAAAAATGCCATTGTGGTCAACTCGCACATCAAGGTCTTCCTGGACATGCGGGACTTTGCCCAATCCTTCGATAAGATACAGACCGTTATGGGTTTAAACGAGAAACAAAAACAGCTTATTCTTTCCATCAATAAGGATTTACCGAAGGACAGAAAGTTCCGTGAGGCCGCGTTCTGTTGGATGGACAAGGTAAAGGTCTACGGCTTGGAAACCTCTTTGGAAGAGAAATGCATTTACGAAACCAATCCGACCGAGAGCGGTAAAATTTTGGAACTGTATAAAAAGAATCATAAAAATTGGGAGTTGACCGCAAAGGCCTACGCCTTTGAAAATGCTCCATAAAACTAAGACTATGAAAAGAACATTTGTATTAATGGGTTTGCTTTTTCCATTGGCGATCATTTCCCAAATTCCGGTTACCGATGCCGCGACCAACGCCAGCGTTGGAATGGTAAACAGTCAACTGATGAATATCAACATACAGCTAAAGGCCGTCAACAAAAATCTTTCCCGCCTTATTAACCTGATGGAGAAAAACAACAATGAAACCTTAAAATCGAGAAAGATCCTTAAAGAAGAGCTGGAGGCCAAGAAACAGGCACCGGCCTATGTGACCAAATCGACGGACGTTAGCAGGACCATCGACTTAAAAACCAAGATTTTGGAGGCGTATCGCACTTCCAAACAGACCGTACAACAATTGGAACACTTGAATCGAAAAGAAAGGCAGGAGTTTTTTGGCTTTGCCGCGAACGCTATCCTTGAAACCAAAAACCTTTTTAAACAATGCAACGATATCCTGAAGACCAAGGCGATAATCCTACCCGAGGAACGCCTAAAGAAAGTGAACGGAATCAACAGTGAACTGGAAAGTATTCTCGATAACCTGATAGTCTATAACAACAAACTTTCACGGACCAATGCCTTCAGAAAGTCCAGAAGCACACTGATAAATATGAACAAAGAATAAAAAGAAACCATGCAGATTACGGACAAAGGAATTCGGGAAACGGTCAACGAGCTTTTTGACCAATATATTATTGACGCTTTTGAGGTGGTCGATCCCATTATAGGTATCGGGCAACAATTCGCCTATATCGGTATCGGGCTTATCGCACTGGGCGTGTTTCTGAACGAAGAAAAAAGAGCGAACATTCTTGCTTACCTCAAATGGGTGCCTTTGGCCATATTGCTTTTGAACTACGAAGTGGTTATCCTGACCATATACGAGTTTTATCAAACGGTCGGAACAACTTTTAAAGCCAACGATATTTCGTGGGACGTACTTCAAACGAAGATTTTTATAGCACAGATGGAGGCCCTTGAGTCCGAGGACGGCACATGGAGCTTATTGGCTTTGGATTCGGAAGGACTTGCATCCATCGCCTTGGGATTTGTTACCTCTACGGCCACGTCGATTGCCTCGTTCATATCGGCCGTTGTATTTGTCGGCATCAAAGCCATGTCGGTAATCTACCTTTTCGTCCTGATCATATTTGGCCCGTTGAATATCGGGCTGTCATTCATTCCTGTCTTTTCGGGGATGTGGAAAGCTTGGCTACAGAAGTTTATGAGCGTATGCCTATGGATACCCATGCTATATCTGATCGACAATTTTATGCTCAAGATTCTCGATAATCTTATACAAACTTTGCTATACGACGGAGAAGCCAATTTGGGCCTGGTGCTGACAAGTGCCCTATTGATGTTAATGAACGTATTCGTATACCTCAAGGCACCGGTCTTGTCCAACTTTATTGTGCAGGGCATGAACGTAAGCGCAAGCCAACTAAAAGACAGGACAAAACATTATGCCAAAAAAGCCGCACAGACAGCGGTCGATGCAAAGACGGGCGGAGCTACAAAAGGCGTAAGAACTTTGATACAATAATCCTTTCAACGATCAAAGAAGAATTTAAACGAACACAGAAGAACAGATGGACGGTAAATACAGGATTTTCAACGATTTAAGTAGGATTCGTAGCAATAGCAACAAGGTACTATATGTATCTTTAATTCTTACGTTCGTCTCGACCATCCTCAATATCTACTATACCTACAGAACGAACGAGAGTGCCAGGAACAGTTTCTATCTGCTCGATAAAGGCCAGAAATTGGCCGTAGTCAGAATCAAGGACTACAAGCGGGCGGTAGATATTTTATGCGAAGGCCATATTGCAAATTTCCATGAACTCTTCTTTGCCTTGGAACCTGATTTGCGCCATATCAAAAGAAATATTGAAGGCAGGGCGCTTTATATGGGCGATCATTCGGTACAGCGATTGTACAATAGGTTGATCGATCAAAGTTATTATGAGGATATAGCCAAAAGTGGCTATTCCATCGAAGTGGAAAAGGATTCGATTTTAGTGGATTACTCACGCTATCCCTTTCCATTTCGGTTTGTCGGAAAACAACGAATCTTAAAAGATGGGAATGCGGAATATCGAACCTTGATCACAACGGGGTTTATCGAGGAGACCAAATCGACACCGAACAATTTGAACGGTTTAAAGATCCTCAGGTTCGATGTTTTGAACAATACGGATCTGTAACCACCAACCTATGAACAGTATGATTGAAAAGTTTAACCATTGGATACGGCAGCATAAGCTGTTCGCTATTTCTGCACCCATAATCGTGTTGCTTACGGTATTTTTTATCACGACCAGTATAAGTTCTGTGCGGAACCATGGGAAAAACGATTTGGATAAGGATGGTTACAACAATTTCCTGCCGGACCAAAAGAAGGAACTTAAGGTCGAGGAACCAAACGATATCTATAAAAATGCTCAACAAGATTCTTTGGACGCCCAGAAGAATAATGGACTTTTCAAAAGCATTCTCCACTCAAAAAAAGAAAACGATTCACTGGAACGCCTCTTGGAAGAACTGAACAATTTTTCATTGGACGAAACGGCTTCGCAAGATATCGATGATGAAAACACCCTCGACCAAAACACTACAACCCCCGAATATGTTACAAAAAAGAGCGTAGCCAAAGAAAAACTGGAATACAGGAAGTTACTGATGGAAGCTCGTGACGAACGTCTCTCGCGAAGTCAGGACTATTCCGCACCTTATATGGAATCACCATCTACAGTTACCGTGGAATCAATAAAATTTGATGCGTCAATATATCGCGATCAGTTCATACTGCCCGGTAATCGTGTAGTGCTTATTTTAAGGGAAGATGTGCACTATAATAACAAGCGATTCCCCAAGAACACCTTTGTGTATGCCAAATCGAACTTGCAAGGATCTCGGGTTCTGTTGGAAGTAACCAATATCGACAACGTAAAGATACCGCTAACGGCTATCGACCAAGAAGATGGAATGGTCGGATTACACAACGAAAGGGCAGGTGAACTGCTGAATGAATTTAACGCAGAGATCCGACAACAAGGAGTCAATGAACTTTCCGAAGCGGCAGGAGAAGTTTCTGAAACACCACTCGGTCGAAACCTTGTCCGCTCCTTCGGCAACTTTTTCCAGAAGAAAAAATACAAACAACAGGATAAAATCTTATTGGTCAATGGAGACCGTGTTTTTTTGGTGCCCAAAACCTAAATGAATGGCTAAGAAAATACTACTCATATCAACATTTATTTTCGCTTCGGCATGTGCCGCACAGCGTTATAGCGACACTTTGGAAGTGGCTAGAAACTACAAGACCATTTTGATATTTCCTGAAAATATTTCTGAAAGTATTATCGGGAACGATTTTGGGTTTATAGCAGACCTGCCAAAAGCTGAGGGAAGTAAATTTCATGGAAGGATCTTAAAGCTATATTACGATGAACTTGCCACGGAGGAAAAAAACTTTACGAACCATACCGTAATTACAGAATCGGGCCAAGTCTATGATTTCATTCTTGAACTGACCGAGCGACCAAAACAGTTCACTTGGTACATCAAGCCCGAAATGGCCATTACCAATATTGATGGAACAACAAGAAATGTGCAAAATAACAATAACGCTTCTGAGGGTACTACATCAGAAAACAAAGAGAATGAGGCGGTAGCCATATCAACGGCTAAACCTGCAAAAACTTCCGACAATTCCATAGACAGGGCAACCAAAGAGCTTTACGAAAAAGATCCAATGGAATACTATCGTCTTCGGTGCTATTATATGCAGTTTGACAGGGCCAGAATCAGTCGCTATTTTGCACGGTTGGATAATGTTTTTCTTTGGCTCAAGGGGGTCTATTACAACGAGGACGAACTCTATTTTCAGTTTCGGATCGAGAATAAGGAAGGGCTTGATCTGGACATCAATTTCATCAAGCACCAAATCGCCACAAATTACAGGAACAGTAGCAGCAACCAGCGAATGGAACTAAAGCCCCTTTTTACCTACAAACAGCCCAAAACGGTGGCCGGAAAGAGCGAGAACCATTTCGTGGTGGTCTTTAAAAAATTCGCATTGGACGAAAAAAAAGAGGTGGTCGTGGAATTGGACGAAGAATCGGGCAACCGAAACCTGTCCCTGAAAATCGGGCATGAAATAATCAACAACCCAATACACTTTTGAACATGAAAAATTTATTATTCATAACCGCAATAATAGCTTGCAGTTCAATTCATTCCCAGGAAGGCAATTATGCTTCATCAATCGGGGTCAGCAGCGGATATGCCGAAGACGGTTTTGGCATTATGGCAACCTATAATTACCACTTGAATCGAAATCGGTATGCCCAGTTGAGCGTATTCGCCGCCATAGCGGAAGACCGAGGTACGTTCACGATTCCCTACAACATATTCACGGTACAACCTGGCTATTTCTTTAAAATTCTGGAACAAAGAAACTTTAAACGTTATGCGCTCAATATCGGGGGTGGTGCCATTATCGGTTACGAGGTCATCAACAATGGCAATAGCCTCTTGGAAACGGGTGCGGTCATCGATGCCAAGAGCCAGTTTATCTACGGAGCCTATGTAGGGCTTGAGGGCGAGCTTACCCTGAGCAATGATTTTTCCCTCTTGGTCAAGGCCAACGAGTATTATCATGTAAATAGCGATGTGGGCAATTTCTATCCCTATGCAGGTATCGGCCTTCGTTATTTTCTGTTTTAAAACCAGTCGAAAATGAAAAAGTTAAAAACTACTACAAAAGTGACAATAGGGGTTTTGACCCTCATTTCTATCCTAGTTATTGCCTGTAGCAAGGATTTTGAGGATGTCATTTTGGAAGATTTCGATTTCAGCTTCTCGGTGGAACATCCCGAGGAAAGCTTTGTATTCGAACGTACGAGAACCTCATTTTCCCTGGTTCCGGAAAAGGAAATCTCTACAGTAGATTATTTTCTAAAATACTCGGCAGCCAATGCAAAAGGCTATTTTTTAAACATGGAGGGGGATACGATACGTGAGAACGACACATTGCGCATAACCGATAAAAATTGGGCCTATAATTACGTGGCTATTGATACCGGTATGCATAAGATCAATTTTTTAGCATGGGATTCCAACATGCGAGAGAAGAGATTGGAGCTGTTTCATCGTGCCAAATATGCCAGTTTCAGTTTCTTGCTCAACAAGGGACTTAATGAATTTATCATCAATTCAAAAAACCCGGTCAATCTTACACTTATTCGTGATAAGGAAACTGAAAGTCCAAGTGCAATAGGGAATTTTGAAATAACGTATCAAATCGAGAACGGCTCGGGCAAATTATATTTGGGCGATAAGGTCTTTGATGCGGGGAATCCATTTTTCCTGCCAAAAGGCATTTCCGAACTATCCTACCTACCCGAGAATTTGGGTGAACATAAACTGATCGTTACTGCCAAAGCCCCTGATGGCGCTACCTTGACCCAAGAACTATTATTGACTGTATTAAATCTTGGTTTTACACTCAATACAACGGCTTCCTCTTCACAGGTGGAGCTCGATACGAATCTGGCCATTGCCATAGACCTTGCAACACAGGATGAAAATTCGAATGTGACCTATGAGATAACCCATTCCTTTTCCAGTTCAAGTGAGGGTGGTGGAACCGTAAGGGACCAGAACGGCGGGGTTATGGAACCGGGGCAATTTAGGGCCATTGACCCTGACACTTATAATTTTTCATTTACGAGTACGAATCTGGGAAAGCGTAAAATATATTTTGACGTACGGGACAGTAATGGTCAGCAAAAACGGGACAGCGTCGAAATCGAGGTCGCCAATATTCCGTTCACATTCTCCGGCAACTCGGAAAGTAATTCGGTGTTCATCAATGAAAGGACCCAATTCAACTTCAATATAAAATCCAATGGAAACACGAACAATATAGAATACAGCATCTCCTATGAAATTCTGGAGGGAAATGGTATTGTACGCAACGTGAACGGTACAGAACTCATAAATTCAACGGATTATCCAGTCGCTTTCGGTAATTTTTCACTGTTCTATATCCCAGAGACGGCTGATACCCATAGAGTTTCCTTTGTGGTAACGGATAATTTTGGACAATCCTCTGAACCGGTTATCATCGATCTGGAAATCAAGCAAAATGAATTCGAGGCGACTTTCACCCCATCAAAAACATCTGAATTTACCAATATTCCCGTTTCTGCTATTGTGAATATCGATGAAGAACCTGAAGGCACCAATGACACCTATGAGGCATTTTTTACCTCTGGAAAAAGTGGTGGGGTAAGTATTAACGGAAATTCTTATGGACCTGGGGAGAAATTTAACTTGACCGCAGACATAAACAACATATTTTATACCGGTTTTGAGCCTGGTGAGCATAATTTGGTCTTTAGTGTCGAGTCGGGATCAGGCGTAACCCATGCGACGGAACCTATAACCATAGCATATCAACAAGTTGATTTTTCTTTCACTGGCGGCATCCAAAAATCGGATATTTCTGTTGGGGAGGTGACCTCGGTAAACTTCAATATTTCAGAAAGCGTAGGGTCTTCGGACTATACCATGCGGTTTGCAATGAACGGCAATGCATTGTTGAAGGATACCAATGGAAACGCCGTAAGCCCAGGCAATAGTTACGATGTTCCCAAGGGGAATTTCAATTGGAGTTTGGAGGGCATCAGCGAGGGAACGGTTACTATAACTTTTTATGCCAAAAATGAGACAGGGCTGGAAAAACCTGTTCCCATTACGGTCAATGTCAGCCCGAAAGACTATGTTCTCACTGTAAATGCTACGGGGCCTGGCGCATTTATTGGAGAGGCCATACCCATTAACTTTAATATTACTGAAATCGGCCTGGGGGGAGATACGTATACCATGTACTATTCTACCGGCAATGCTAATAGTACTTTTGAATTTGACGGAAACTCTTATGGCCCAGGAGAGGCATTCCCAGTGCCCGTTGGTTCATTTTCGGGTAACTACACCGGCCTTTCGGAGGGTTTGCACAACATAGTATTCAACACCATATCTTCTTCCAATGTCACCAAAAACGAAAGTGTGGATATTGATTATGAGCGATATGTTGAGCCATTCGATTTAACCATAAGTCAGGCTCCTGGTGAACGCCTTGAGGGAGAGGCATTCAATATAACTGTCATCACCAATGCCATAGGCACCCATGATAATACGGTTTCCTATACGATGACCTTTTCCTTTGAGGGTAATCGAGCGGGTTATTTTCTTCTTTCAGGATCAAGATATGATGAGGGCGAAACCGTTCCATTGAACTATGGGAGCACCAATCTCACATTCTATCCCGACAGTCAGGATACGTTCACCATTGATTTTGAGGTGGAGAACTCAACGGGGGAAACGCAAACCGGAAGCACATTTGTGGATACCTTGAGAAGGCCTGTAGCTTTTGTAAAAGGAGAAAAGTACAATGTCAGTTGTGGCGGTTTGAATGGATGCGATTATCAGGTAAGGATATACACTTGTTATGATATCGGATGTTCCGAGGCCTATGGGGGTGCCACCTTGGACCGAGTAGAGATCAGGATTTACAACAGAAGGGATAATCGATGGGATACCCGGGTATTCAACTATAATGAGGCTGTGGGGAATGGTGTGGACCGATACTTTTTGTTAGAGGAGGAGGCCAGAGAAAGCAGACTACGTTATTTAGACCAAGACTTTGAGGTCAGGGTCAGGGATACCAATGGACAGTGGAGTGAAGTGGCTTTTGGTAAAGTAATAAGGGTATAAGACAAATATCTCTTCGTTTAAAGATTCCTTTTTGAGGCTGTTAACTACGTCTAAATACATAGGTAACAATCACATTGCGGTCATCTAAAAAGTCCTCTTCTTCAACAACTAGTCGGTTTTGGGTAAATTCTATGATCGTCCAATCGCTACGGGTATCAAATCGGATAATCTCGTTATTTATTAATTCATAGGTATCACTTTCCACGTTTTGAAATGCCGGAACATCACCGCAAGAAAGTCCATTTTCATTGATGGTGAAAACATCCTTTTCCCCAGGTCCCCTATCATTGAAAAACGTCAAATTGTCCTTTAGGCACTGCCGAATTTCGTTTGTATTATAAAAGTCATCATTCACTGTGCCATCCCCATTAATATCGACTGCGATGTTGGAACCAATGGCCTCATACTCCCATTGACCAAGCAAGGCTTCTGCCCTATCTGCTTCAGAAACACCATTGTCGTCATTATTACAAGAGTAAATTAATAGCACCAATAAAACTAAAAAGACTTTAGTGTAGATTTTCATTTCGAAATGTTTAGACGCCTTTATAAAGATAAAATTTTTATCCCTAACCTTTTTAACCCTTCCAGTCGATTAAGAAACTATCAATGAGATTAAAACAAGAAATGGAAGATTAAATTGCGTAATTTGACAAGATAAATGCAGGGAGCGCACTTTTACGCCTCCACGTGTTCAGGTGCGGCTCCGAGGAGGTTGATAAATCTGGAACGGAAAGATCTCGATTGTGTCGCGGCGAATTACGTCTGCTCTGGAAATCTTGATGTAGATGATTTGTTAAAATTCAACAGTGGTTGAGTACATATTAAAATAAGGTATCTGTCAAACTCCTTTTAAGCAAAGAGAAACTTATTTTCATGTCTCTTACCCATAAATAACTGTTTTTCATGAAAAGTAACCATTTTTCATATTATATTTGTACTTATATTTCATGAAATGTAACTATGAGTAATCAATTTGCACGAAAAATAAGCACTTTTCACGATAGGGTCTTGCCAGAGGAAGGAATTTTGGTTGGGTATGGTTGGCTTCTACAATTTATCGAGGATACAAGAAATAGACGATTACCTTTACCAGAGCTACTTGCCATTGTAACAGAGAAACAACAGCGGTACAATACCCCACAATGGCAGGTATTTGCAAAACGGTATATCCCCGAGGATAATGCAAGTGGCCATCTCACTTTTGCACTGAAGTACGAAGGTATTGATTTGCTCATTTTAAAAGAGTTTTTTCTGGCAGTGGGTGATGCGCCGGTAATGAGCATGGTGCAGAACGAGCCCACTGGTCAATATTCCAGAAGGATTTGGTTCCTATATGAATGGCTCTTTGGTAAAAAACTGGATATCCCCGATTTAAAAACCGGTAATTATGTTGAAGTTGTAAACCCCAAGCATCAATATGTAGGACCGGTTGAAAATAGTACCAGGCATCGCGTAAAGAATAATCTACCGGGTACCAGAGAATTCTGTCCCATGATACGCAAGACCAAAAAATTAGAGTCTTACGCCGCAACAAAATTTCCTGAAATCATGGAAAAAGGATTAATGGGAAGAAATAAGGACTTGATACGTAGGACGGCCGCATTCCTTTTGCTGAAAGATTCAAAAGCATCCTTTGCCATCGAGGGGGAATATCCTCCGAACATGAGGGCCAGAAATTGGGGCAAGGCCATTGGCCAGGCAGGTAAAAAACCATTGACGATTGAAGAGATTGAGCGACTTCAGGATATTGTAATAGGCACCAAGAAATTGAAGCACATGGGAATTCGCAAAGGCGAAGGATTTATTGGTGAACATGACCGCGAAAGCTTACTTCCAATGCCTGATCATATCTCGGCCAAGGCAAAAGATTTGGAATCATTGCTACGTGGATTGATTGACACTAACAACCTCTTGAAAAACAGTGGCTATAACCCAGTTTTGGCGGCAGCCAGTATCGCTTTTGGTTTTGTGTTCATCCACCCTCTTTCAGACGGAAACGGCAGGATACATCGATATATCATACATCATATTTTGGTTCGCATGGGCTATACCCAGAGGGATATGATCTTTCCGATTTCGGCAGCTATACTGAATCGGATAGGAGAGTATCAAGATATTCTGGAGCACTTCTCATCGCCCAGACTTAATCTAATCGAATGGAAGCCGACCCTTGACCACAACGTTGAAATCTTGAACGACACCATTGACCTCTATCGCTATTTTGACGCCACATTGCAGACAGAGTTTCTTTATGAATGTGTCGAAGAGACCATTGAAAAGATAATACCCGAAGAGTTGGATTTTCTGGAAAAATATGACCAAATGACCCATCAAATCAATGCGTTGGTTAATTTGCCCGATAACAAAGTAGATCTATTAATCAAGCTTCTCAATCAAAACAAGGGAAAGCTGTCAAAAACTAAAAAGGCAAAAGAATTCGAGGAATTATCCCAAGAGGAAATTGAAAATGTCGAAAAAATGTATGCTTCAATCTTTTAACATCCATCAGGTATAACATTAAAAATGGTTCGTAAGGTTCTTCTAGTAATACCAACACCTAAATAAGGAATTACGTTGTGGTGCTTTACTACCCAAAACTAAAAAATCGGTTTCTTGAAACGTTACTTTTCTAAAACTCCTGGTTCCTGCCTAAAGCATTCTACCAGCATTTTGTAGAGTTCTGGATGTTTTCTCTTAAATAAATCGGGACGTTCAAAAAAGTACTCGGCAGCTACGGCAAAAAACTCCGCTTCGTTGGTACCGCCATAGTTTCTTATATCGGATTTATTGGCATTGATAACTTCCATTTCCGCATGGATCAACTTTAACCACGGGATGGTATATTGATGCTCCAACAACCTTTCCGGAATTCCATCCGTGAAATCGTCCAATTTATCAATAAGATGCACAAACTCGTGTATGCCAGTATTGCTTTTGTCGGTTGTGTTTTTGAACCCGTGATGCAATGCTTTTTTCGATAAAATCATTTGCTTTTCAAAACGTCCATTCCCCACAATTCCGCCGATATTACGCGATTTATCTTTGCTGCTAAATTGCATATCCTCATTGAAGTTATCAGGATACAATAGGATTCCGCTTAAATTGGTATAGTGCCATTCGTCAAAACCAAAAACGGGAATTACAGGACTCGCCGCAATTAAAATCTTGTCGAGCTCTTGCAATTCCAGTTGTACCCCATCAATATAGACTTCACTTAAAAATTGCATCATTCGTTGTTGAAAAACTACCTGTTTTGCTTTGGGAAGGTTGCGGTAGAAGAGCACATTTTCCATCAGTAACGGATGCCAATATTTTGGGAACGGTTTTACTTTTTTGCTTCCTATTTTTGAAACAAAATAAACGGCAAGGACAAGCATCAATCCGAATATAATCGTATAAATCATAGTTGATGTAGCGGATAAGGGAATATCATCTGATTTTAGTTTTTCCAAGAATGACCACCATATAATAAATTATCCGGTTTGATTATTTGGAATAGTCCTTCAACAGAAAATTCCAATGGTATCTTTTTAACAATCCTATGTACAAATAGAGTTTCAACTTTTGGGCATTCAATTTTTCATTGACTTTTATTGATGACGTATTGAAGTAGGAGACAATACTGTAAAGTTCTTCTACGCTATAGTTTTCAAGAAGTTCAAAGCAATGATAACGTAAGTAGGTAGCCAAGTTCTTACCTCTATACGCCTGAAACGTGTAAACATTCAAAAGGTAACCTTCCTTATCTTTTATTTTGAAGGAGCGGCCTTTAAACACAAAATCCTGCAAATCAACGAATAATAGGGCGGCAATCTCTTTCCCTCGCTTGAGACCGATACATATCTGCCCCATACTTAAATTCTGCTCTAATTCCTTGGTTGTAAGCCCCATGATGTTATTCATTATCCCAATCTCGTCCAAACCTATATAACATAATTCATAGTCTTTGAAGCTATCTCGAATCTCAGGTTTTTCGGCTCCATTTTTTATTTCCCTATACCAATAGTAGGGTGCGATGTCCAATCCTATCCGGGTCAGAGCATTCCTAAGGGTGAATAAAAATAATCCATGGCGTATTCGGTGCCACAATAACTTCGTTTTATAGAATTTGCTTTTTTCCGCTACCTTCATTTTCTTTTCATTTGACTTAAGTCAGTACTGACAGAACGATATCTTTTAGATTGGATATAAATTTATTATAGGCGTTTGGTGATTAACGAACATCAACACTTTCCGCGCTAAACCCTATTTTCTGCAAAGTAGCTTTTACATCTTCTTCCGAAGCACCATGACTTTCTATAGTCAAGATTTTATCAGGATTAGCGGTATCCACTTCCCAACTTTCAACGCCTTCTTGTTTGTTTAAAAATGGGGTTACTTTAGAGACACAACCACCACAATTGATATTTGTTTTAAATTTTAAAGTTTTCATCGTATTTGAATTTATAATTAATTATTAAAGTTTTGCTCGTTTAAGTCTTAAGCTATTTGCAACCACAGATACGCTACTGAATGCCATTGCTGCTCCCGCAATCATTGGGTCTAATAAGAACCCATTTATGGGATACAAAACGCCCGCCGCAATCGGTATTCCAATGATATTATATATGAATGCCCAAAACAGGTTCTGACGGATTCCCAAAACGGTTCTTTTTGAAAGTTCCAACGCTTTGGGAATGGATTGCAAATCTGAGGTAATCAAGGTCATCTTTGCCATGTCCATAGCGATGTCAGAACCTTTACCCATGGCAATGCTCACATTGGCTTGCGCCAAGGCGTGTGAATCGTTGATGCCATCGCCAACCATAGCTACGATCTTTCCATCAGCTTGCAGTTTTTCTACAAAAGCTGCTTTGTCCGAGGGCATTACTTCTCCTTGATAATTTGTTATTCCTACTTGTTTTGCGACAGCCGATGCGGTTTTATTATTATCTCCAGTAAGCATAAAGACCTCGATGTCTCTTTCTTGAAGTGTTGCTATGGCCTTTTTTGAAGTTTCCTTAATCTTATCCGCAATGGCGAGTATCGCGAGCATTTGTTTTTCATTACCAAAAAATATGACCGTCTTTGCTTGCTCTTCAAGACTCTCTGCTGTTTGCATCAAGGAAGCGTCGATTTGAATATTATTCTCAAGCATTAGTTTATGGTTTCCAACATAGTATTGTGAACCGTCCTTTATTTCAGCTTGAACGCCTTTTCCTGTAATACTTTCAAAAGAAGCAATTTCAGCTTTTTCAATATTTTCATCTTTTAAGTGGTTGACCACCGCTTCCGCCAAAGGGTGTTCTGATTGTGCTTCAATTGCTAAAAGAATTTGTTTGTATTTTTTCGTGTCTTTATTATTCTCAGACCAATGAATATCCGTCACTAATGGTTTTCCTTTGGTAATGGTACCCGTTTTATCAAGAATGACTGCGTTCACTTTGTGTCCTAGTTCTAAACTTTCGGCATCTTTTATTAGGATATTGTTCTCGGCACCTTTGCCAATCCCCACCATTATAGCCGTAGGTGTAGCCAATCCCAATGCACAGGGACAAGCGATAACCAATACTGCTACAGAGGTCAATAAGGCCTGCGAAAATGCATTATCGTCTCCTACCGACATCCAAACAATAAACGTAATGATAGATATCCCCAAAACGATAGGAACAAATATTCCCGCTATTTTATCGACCAGTTTTTGAACGGGTGCCTTGCTTCCCTGGGCTTCCTGAACCATTTTAATGATTTGGGACAGCAAGGTTTCGCCGCCTACTTTTTCAGCGGTAAATTGAAAACTTCCTTTTTGGTTTACCGTACCCGCAAATACTTTTCCACCATCTGATTTTTCTACGGGAACAGGTTCACCTGTAATCATACTTTCATCAACATACGAGTTGCCTTTTGAAACTTCACCATCCACAGGAATTTTCTCACCAGGCCGTACCAAGATGGTCTGCCCAACTTGGACTTCGGAAATCGGAATCTCCATTTCTTCACCGTCCTCAACAATCTTTAACGTTTTGGGCTGTAATCCCATCAGTTTTTTAATGGCCGAAGAAGTGTTCGACTTTGCTTTTTCCTCCAACAATTTCCCAAGGGAAATGAACGTAATAATGACCGTGGCCGCTTCGTAATAGACGTGAGGTTCTATACCACGGCTCAACCAAAATTCGGGAAAGAGCGTATTGAAAACACTGAACACAAAGGCAATCCCCGTACTGAGCGCGACCAAAGTATCCATATTGGCCTTGGCGTACTTTGCTTGCTTAAAGGCATTGATAAAAAAGCTACGCCCGAACCAAAAAAGCACCGGTATGGTCAAGACCAACGAAATCCATTTTCCAGGTATCCATTCCATAAAGAACATCCCAAGAACGAAAATGGGCAACGTTAAAATTGCCGACCAAATGGTACGGTTTTTTATGTCTCGGTAATGTTGCCGCTGAAGTTCTTGTTGCGCTTCGGCTGGGTCTTCGACATCAATAATGATATCATAGCCCACTTCACGCAGCACGTTTTGCAGTTTTTCTTCGGAAACACTTGCATCATAATCTACCCACACGGAATTGCTGGCAAAATTTACGGTGGCCTTGTTTACACCATCGATATGGGAAAGAATCGACTCCATACTACTGGCACAGGCAGCACAGGTCATACCTGTTACCGGAAAGGATTTTTTGATATCTGATTTCTTGGTTTTATCCTTTTGCTCCAAAACAGTTGTGGTTTCCATAGCTTTACCTGAATTGCTTTATGCAAAGTTCAGAATCGTTACCGCCAACCTTGTTACGAAATTTGCTGAAAGAGTTGTAATATTCTCGGGAAAACAACTAGTCAAAGTTGTTTTTCTAGCTCAGCGACTGTTTTCTTAAACTGTTCTAAATCCTTGAAGATATGTGCCCCTATCTCTATGGCTTTGCGATAATAGGGAAGAATGATTTTGGGAAAGCTCCTTTTCTTGTACTCATTTTCCTCTACATCCATTTTGTCTTTACGGACATCCCCAAATTTCAACAGTAATAGTGTTGCTCGTCGTATTTCCTGCGGGTTATTTCGTTCTTTGATTTTATCCACCAAATTGAAAAACTCTAAGTCATTCTTGGTAATGTTAGCTTTTGTTTCGTATCGTCTTAATTGTTCGTCAATCTCTATATCTTCAATTCTGGCTAAGTTCATATTGATATTATGGCCTGCCCAAAAACCATACTCTTCATCGAACCAAATGCCAGAATCGTGCCATTTACCAAAGAAGTTGACGGCATTTTTAATGCGGAAACCTTTCAGTCCTTCCTCAGAACCCAAAATGGTAACCTCGCAAGGATTGGGAAACATTCCCATTACAACCACATCCTTTTTATAAGAATTAAAATATTGAAAATACAATTTCTTGAAAATGTCAAATAAGTCAATAACATTGTTCAACTTGGGATAGAAAAATTCATCTAAATCGAAGGAATGAATCAAAACGCCATCTAAATTGATAGGGTCTGAATCGTGCATAACATACCGACCTTCGTCTATAGAATAGGCGGAATGAAAGAAACTGTTGCGTATTTCTTTAAAATGGTTCTGTTCATAAAAATCGATTAGGTGCTGCTTTTCCGAATCGGCCAAGAGCTCCATCAAGAAATCTTGTTTTTCGCCAATTCCCAAAAGGCGCTCATATTTTTTCGTTTTCCAAAAAAGATATGATGAACCTTTGTACCCCAATTTAATACGGCACAAATTACCTATTATGTTGTAGAAGTCGCTGTTCTCAAAAAAAGTGGAGTAAATCTGTAAACCCATACGGGTTTTCTCTTTTCCTTCTAATTCATTGTACAACCTTTTATAAAACTCGATTGCATCGAACCATTCATGAAGGTTAGAGTTTAAATTAGATGAACTGATTCCCCTATAATTAATCAGGTTAAGTACAAAATCGAATTCGCTTTTAGCCTTGGCTTCTTCAAAAAGATTTCTCAAATCATTTATCGGAGGTTGTGCATCTTCCATAAATAAAAGTACTTATAAAACGGCAAACCCCCACTGAGAATCCCTCACATACCGCGTTTACCGTCCCAACTAATTCTCCAGATCCTATTGGTCACATCATCGGATATCAACATCGATCCATCGGGTAGTATGGCGGCACCCACGGGTCGGCCATAGACCTCATCTTTTTTGCCGTCAACAATAAAACCCGTTAAAAAATCTTCAGGTTTTCCAGTTTGTTCTCCGTTCTCGAAAGGCACGAAAACCACTTTATAGCCTGATAAAACCTGTCTGTTCCAAGAGCCATGCTGTACGACAAAGGCCCCGTTCCGATACTTTTCGGGGAAGGAATCGCCCGTGTAGAACGTCAATCCCAAAGATGCGGTATGGGGGCCAACGTTCACATCGGGCATCAGTGTATTTCCCACTTGGGCCGAAGGCACCCATTTTACCCTAGGATCTTCATTTTGCCCATAATACAAGTAGGGCCAACCGTAAAATCCGTTTTCGCGGACACTGGTCAAATAATCAGGTACGAGGTTGTTGCCCAATCCGTCGCGTTCGTTGACCGCCGTCCATAAGTCTCCGGTAACGGGATTCCAATCCATACCCACGGGGTTTCTTAGTCCTGATGCGAAAATTCTTAGTCCTGCGCCATCGGGATCAATCTCAAGAATGGCCGCCTTCATGAATTCAGCCTCTGCCCCTTTCTCCCCAACATTCGAGCCACTACCGACCGCTATATATATTTTCGAGCCGTCCTTGTTGGCAATAATATTGCGTGTCCAGTGCCGATTGGCCTTTCCTGCGGGTAAGGTGGTAATTTTTTCCGCTTTTCCCGATATTTGCAATTGACCGGGCTTGTAAGGAAAACGTAGCAATCCGTTGGTATTGGCCACATAGAACCAATCATCTAGCACAAGCATTCCGAATGGTTGATCGAGTTCCTTTTCGAGAAATACGGTACGTTCATCGGGAGACCCGTCCTTGTCTACATCGCGGAGCAAGGTTATCAAGTCCGCACTGTTCTTAAAGCTTTTCGACTTTGATGCCCCGATGAACCATGCCCCGATTTTTTTCCAGAGCGGATAATTCGAATTGCTTTGCGCCACAAGTACATCGCCGTTCGGTGTAACGTACATCCACCTTGGATTCTTGAAACCGTCAGCATATTTTGTAACGGTAAAACCGGGCGGGGCTTTGGGGGTCCTTCCATTTTTCCAGCCAATGACATTGCTATAGTTGGAATAGGATTTGGAGGCCGATATCGGCGGTAGCGAATCGACGGTCTGCGCATTTGTAGTTGCCAATACTAAGAGTGAAATGATTAAACCTGTAAAAAAACGTGTTCCCATGACCATTTAAAATTTTGTCTTACATCTTCTGCCAATTAAAACTTAGCATCTTGGTTATTTGAATTTCTCAATAACTTCCCCTAGGTCATATACTTTTACGTCTTGCAATTCATTTGAAAGTATGCTGCTTCCGATCGCGCTTCTATATCCACTGCCACAATGGACAATAATGGGTTTGTCGTTAGGAATGTCCTGAATTGATTCCCTTAGTTCGTGTAGGGGTTGGTTCAGGGCACCGTCAAAAATTTTCTTTTTTCTTACTTCATCCGTATTTCTGACATCGACAATGGTGTAATTATCCAGATTTTGCACAAAATGCTTGAAATCCAATCGCTCGTTTTCGACAAAGCTTTTCTTCGAAAGGGTAATTATCGCCTTGAGTTGATTTTCATATCCAATCTTCGCCACCCGCCGGGCGATGGTCTTTACACTTTTTGGAGAATCGACAACCAGATGAAATTCCTCATTTGGTTGGATTATAGTACCTAACCATGTTTCAAAAGAGGATGCTTCGCCACCCTGCATAATATTGATACTCTGTGGCCAATGACCTTGTTTAAACTCGTTTTCATCACGACTATCGACAATTAAGATATTATCTTTTGGTGTTTCGGCATTAAGATGAATAGGGATTTTAGCGGTAACCATATCAATCGATTCAACTTTCTTTTTGTTCATAGCTACATCATGTTTGAAATAGGCCGGTATGAACGGTTGGTCTTCAAGGAGTTCTTTGACAAACTCGTCTTCATTCTGATGGCCAAATGCCCAGTTATCCTTTCGCTCCCTACCTAATGTGCTAATGCTATCTGCCGACATGCTTTTGCCGCACAGGGATCCCGCCCCGTGGGCGGGGTAAATAATGGCCTCATTCGGTATTTTTTTGAATTTAGTTCGAATTGTGTTGAACATTTCACGGGCCAGTGCTTGCTTTTTTTGCTCTTTGTCATCTTCATTTCCGCGCAGGTCCGGGCGTCCGACATCCCCGATCAATAAGGTGTCCCCCGTAAAAAGTGCAACCTCATTTTCATCTGTGGCAAGAATGGAAATACTATCGTATGAATGCCCAGGAGTATTTATGGCTTCTAGTTTGGTATTGCCCACGAATATGGCACTGTTCCCATCAAAACTTTCGAAAGGGTATTCAGCTTCCAATTTGCTGCTGTTATAAATCGTGACACCTGTTTCTTTGCTAATTTGCCAATGTGAGCTTACAAAGTCTGCATGGGAGTGGGTCAATAGCACAGCTCTAATCACAGCATTTTCTTTATGCGCAAGATTATAATACTGCATCGGGTCGCGATCGGGATCGATTATCGCCATCTCCCCTTCGCTCAGCAGTGCGTATGAATAGTGGGAAAGTGGTTCATATTCAAATTGCTGTATTTTCATAAAAATTTTATGCGTTTATAATTTAACGTCCGAAATGCCTTCGTTTATTCTCCTGTATTTTCGTTTTTTCCTTTCGAAAGTAAAAACTGTTATTACCTCCTGACATTCACTTTTCCGTATCAGTCAAGGTTTGTTGTTTCTTCGGTAAGCGATCCTTCAAATTTGGGAAGCGAACGCTTTTCCTTTTCTTCTTCTGTTTCTACTATCCCATTTTTCTTGATATCGTTGATTAACCATTGCATTTCCATTATTTCCCGACGCTGCGCTTTGATGATCTCATCGGCAAGTTTTCTTACCCTAATATCTTTTATTTGAGATCGTTCACTAGTTAGGATAGCGATGGAATGATGGGGAATCATACCTTCCATATAGTCAACACCGGAAACCGTAACCTGGCTCCTGACCAGCCATATTCCGCCTGCGATCAGCAAAACACCCAAAGCCAAGATGGCAATATTCTTATTGCGGTCTTTGTACATCTGTAGCATATACAGCAGCATGATAATAACCATGGACCCACCCATGATCAACGTCATAAAGAACCTGGTTTCACTATACCAGAAGTGATCGATAATCTGATAGGAGTGTGTGTACATTAAAAAGAACATCGCGACCATTGAGGTACCGATCATTGCGAAGAACTTTAAGTAATTGTTGACTTTCTTTTCTTTATTTTCCATTGTATATACTTTTAATTGGTTAATATGATTTCATTCTTTTTGGCCATCATCAAGATTACTGGACAACTATAAAGGGATTATTTTAGCCATGTTCCACTCAATTTACAGGTTGTATTTTATATTGATTACCAGCATTTTTTAAGGCCTCTTGCAAATTTTCCAAAGGCACTTCAAATTGCGACTCTACCGTTGCTTCGGCATCCTTCAAATCGACAGATACATCGGCCACTCCTGCGACGTTTAAAAGTGCATTTTCAACATGATTTCTACAGCCGTTACAGGTCATTCCTTCTATTTCGTATCTTCTTTTCATATTATGATCAATTTTTATTCTAACAATTTCACCTTTTGAATCAGAAGTGTTGATTCAAATACGTTATCGAAAAATAACATTTACTAAATCTGGGCGTTGTTTGAAAAAAAACAAACCTTGACCCATTCGATTATTTAGGGCTATTTACATCAATTTAAGTATGCGATTACCTAAAAAGTTTTATTGTAATCGAGCTTTTGCCATTAATGACTAAAAATTCAGTGCAATAGGTTTAAGTTCGCCCATCACTATGCACCAAAAAATCTCTAAACATCTTTATTGAAACCTGAACATAAAGAAGATGATAATGAAATTCAATGCATGGGAATCGACTTCTTATCACAAGCCACGAAGAGAAGGTTAAGCTTATAAATTATATGTTATCCAGCGATTTTCTATTTTGAAGGGCACTTTTCTTAAATTGTGTAGGTGCCATACCATTGATTTTTTTGAACTGGTTGCTTAAATACGCGACACTGCTATAGTCTAACTGATGGGCTATTTCCTTTAAGCTTAGCTCGTCATAGATGAGCAATTCCTTAACCCTTTCAATTTTTTGGCTAATGACATACTGTTCAAAAGTGATAATCTCCACGGAAGAGAAAAGGGAACTTAAGTACTTGTAATCCAGACCTATTTCTGAACCAACATAATCGGTCAATTTGACGTTTAATTCTTGTCTTGAATGAAAAATTTTTTCTATTACAAGATTTTTCATACGCTCGATCAATTGAGACTTGCGATTACCGATCAAAGAAAAACCCAGCTTATTCAATTCGGTTTGTAATTGATTTTCTTGTTTTGCGGTCAGTTCTTCCTTCAATGTGACTTGGCCCAGTTGCACATTGGAATAATCAATACCAATCTTTTTCAGAACATTGTATACCGCCGTAACACATCTTGGGCAGACCATGTTTTTTATGTGCAGCATATGGCTCATGATAAAGTTTTAAAATACATTGCGCTCACATTATCCATTATCACAGATGGGACCGATGTTCCCAAATCGCTCTCAACAAAACCAAGACTACCGTGACTATAAACAAGATGATAATCGCCAATGCAGCATAGAATCTTGTTTTTCGGTTAGATTCTATTTTTGTTTTCTTGCTCTCCTTTCTTTGTTGGCTTCTTCTCTCCCTACGTTTTTGACTCATGATGCCAAAATCTTTTCATTTTTCTTTTACTCACACCATTCAATTTTCTCTATTATAATTTTATCGGCCTTATAATTAATTATTGTATCGTTCCCCTAATTTCCCCACAAGTCATCATTGCTTCTCCGTAGTATGGGTTTCGAATCTCCTTTTCCAGGCTTAGCCAATTGGCTCCCTTATTGCTATCTGCCATCGGGCAATAGCTGTTGTACACTTTTTGATTGACTCCAAAAAGCTGAACACCGCTGATCATGTGGGCCGATAAATGTTTAAAGTGGTCCCTTTGCTCCTTGATCTCAGAAGTGCTGGCCACTGCATTTGACGATGCTTTGAGCTCTTTTTGAATGGTCATCCAATGATCATGGGCCTCTTTGTCTTTTAGCAACTTCATATCGACTTTGGCCAAACTTTCTTCCATTTGTTTTGCTTCTTTTTGTGCGGCCGCGCCATCATCATTTACCAAAGCATCCTTAACATCTATATAGGCTTCGAAAACCTGCTTCAACTGACCTTGAAACTCACTTGATACTTCAATCCTTTTTTTCATCTTAGAATGGTCGGTGCCCGTACTTGTTGAGGGTTCCATTTTATCTCCTTCCTGCATACCCAAATGACCCTCATGCCCGGTCATGGTTTTGCCTCCCTCTGCGTTCATCATCGATTTTTTACCCTGTAACTGTGCGGCCGCATCAACGGTAAATGTTCCGTTGGTCACAATTTGATCCCCCTTTTCAAGCCCGCTAATTATTGTATAGGTATCGCCATTGGTACTTCCAAGGGCAACTTCGCGCATTTCAAAGACAGGCTCATTGGGATTGGTCTTTACATAAACCACCGATCGTTCCCCCGTCCACATTACGGCACTGGCCGGTATGATAACGGTATTCTCCATCTGCATTTCGGCAGCTTTGATCGTACCTTCCACGAACATACCCGGCTTCAAGAGATTATCCTTATTGTTAAGTATTGCCCTTACCATGACCGTTCTTGTAGAAGAATTAAGTAACGGGTCTACAAAGGATATTTTTGCCGTAAATTCTTCATTGGGATAGGCATTCGTCGTTATCTTGACCTCCTGACCCTCCTTCAACGATGCTATCTGATTTTCATAGGCATCGAATACCGCCCAAACGGAATTTAAGTTGGCAATTTTGTACAAAGGCTGCCCTTGTTTTACATAATCTCCTTCTTCAACCATGATATCGGTAATCGTTCCTGAAACTGTGGCATAGACTGGAAAGTTTTCCTGCACTTTGCCCACTTCTTCTATCTTATCTATTTGATTGTCAGAAAGCTTCCATAATTTTAATTTATTGCGAACGGCATTGTATAATGCCGGTTGCGATTCCTTCATGGATGCGGCCGTCAACAGCTCTTGTTGTGCGCTTACCAATTCTGGGGAATAGATGGTTGCCAAAAGTTTGCCCTTGGCAACGTTCTCTCCGGTATAATTCACATTTAGCCGTTCAATGCGACCCGCAAAATATGTAGCTTGGGTAGCATTGGCTTCTTCGTTCTCGCGAATCTTTCCTGAGAGTTTAAGTGAACTCCCATCCGAACCACCTGTACCAACGGTAGAGGTGCGTATATTGGCCAAGGCCAAGGCGTTGTCCGTCATTTTTATTTCATTGGCACTAAGCCCCGTCGCTCCGGTTTCAGCAGGAATGAGATCCATACCGCAGATTGGGCAGTCTCCCGGTTCGGGTTGCATAATCTGTGGGTGCATGGAGCAGGTCCACATCTGATTCTCGGATTCTCCGGAATGGTCATGGCTATCGGACATATCCGAAAGATCTTTTATGGCCGATTGATCGGCCTCAGCGTTTGAGAAAATAAAATATCCCCCCAATAAACCGACCGCTAAGGCGGCTACTACAATGTAAATGATGTTCTTGTTCATGATATTGAAGATTGAAATGTTATTGTTTCTTAAAAATTTATACGGATTCACTAATAGTTTTCAAAACCAGTACAATGAGCGTATGTACTATAAAAAGTATGATAATGCCCGCTAAAATATAGGCGCCTTCCTTTTCAAATGGCACTTTTCTAATCTCGCCGTTCGGGTTCTTTTCTTCCATAAATTACGTCTCCATTCATTAAATTACTTTCTAAATCTGTTTTTTTATCTTTCGAATAGATGGCGATGATATATACCATAGGACAAAGCCGCTCAACACGGTTATTAGTCCCAAAAGCGAAAATGACCTTAACAAAAGGGTGTTGAAATTATCTCTTGTGTCATAGTCCATGGTATGGGTCATCCACAGAAAGTCGAACCAGCGCCAATCTCTATGCCGCACCGTTTGAAACGCCCCATTTTCGACAGCCACATAAGCCTTTAAATTTTGTGGTGTTTCATACGAAATCTCATAAGCCGGTAGGGGACGTCCTCGATATTCGTGGTGGTCTCCGACTTCTTCTATCCTTTTTATTGCGGCTATTTTAAGCTCTGGAAGTATATATCTTTGTGCTACCTCTTGGGCTTCTTCTTTAGTGATACCGTCCTTTTCCTCTCCTGTTTTGGCATTATAAAGCTTTGCTTCGTTTATCCAATAGTAAGGTTCTTCTGCTATTTCCAATAATTCAAGCGTTTGGATGGGCTGCGTACTATCTAATTGGCCTGTACCCAATAAATCTGAAAAAGCCGTCTGTTTTGGCTTCTGGTTTTTGAACTGGTCGCCGTGTATTTCATCGATATCCGTCCAGCTAAAATACATCCCGCTAATCGTCCACATCAGGAACTGAATACCTAGGAAGATGCCCAAGTAGCGGTGGGCTTTTCGAATCCATTTTGCTGTTTTTCTGTTGACCATATTTGTTTTATTCTATATCCGAATTTTAGTTCACTAAAAATTTTACAATAAGTCCCCCAGCGAGCCATATATAACAGATGAAGGCTGCATATTTTAAAACACTTTCCAACAATGGACTCTTGGGTGCCATCTCGCTCATTGAATGTTCTACATCTTTTTTTTTGAAAAAACCCAGATAAACGAGATAGGCCGAAATGATGAGAAAAGCAACGTTCAAGAAAAAGGTATAATCAATCTTAAAATGTTCCTTATCCTGAATCTTGACCTGCGAAGGGTCGGGCAATATTCCCAGCAAATCGAAACCATAATGCAAGGTCAAAGAGGTGCCAATCAATGCCGTGAAAAGTAAGAATAGAATAAAGAGTGACATTTTCCAACCATAATACTTTGCATTGATTCTCAGTACTGGAAAAACCACCAAATCGCTAAAAATAAAGGCCATTACGCCCGCAAAACTTACGCCTTTGCTGAATAGTAATGCTGCCAATGGGATGTTACCCATTGAACCGATAAATGTTAAGAATGCGGCAACTGGACCAACAACAATATGTTCCAGAATTTCGAGAAAAGTGAAATCTGTATTGCCTTGACCACTATTTATAAATAAGGTCTGAAAAAACGAATCTGGCACAAAAGCCGCTGTAATACCCGCAACGGTAAAACCTACGGTTACATCCTTCCAGACCATTTGCCATTCCATCTTGTATTTTTTGGCAACGCGCGCCCAACTGTCTTCGTTCTTGATTTGTTTCTTCCAATCTTTGGAACCGTCCATCTCATCATCATCTTCATTTTCGATATTTTTGCGGGCTTTTTCGATGAGTTTTTTAGGATTGATGAGTCGTATCAGAATCCACGAAATACCAATCAAGAGAATACCACCTACATATTCGCCCACCACGAACTGCCAACCTAAAAAGATGGAAATGATAATCCCCAATTCTATGACGAGATTGGTCGATGCCAACAGAAAAGCAATGGAAGACACAAAACTTGCACCTTTCTTAAAGATGGATTTTGTACCTGCCAAAGCAGAAAAACTGCACGAGCTACTTATAAAGCCGAAAAACGTGCCCAACAGCACACTTTTGCCTTCGTTTTCGCCCATTGTTTTTTGCATCCGTTTTTCGGTCACGAAAATCTGTATCATACTACTGATGATATAACCCAAAATGAATGCCCAAAGCGCCATCCAGAAAAATCCGGTAGTCGTATAGGCGGCTTCGCCCCATTGTTTTAAAAATTCGTTCACGGTTTAAACTGTATTAGTTTTTATTCTTTGATGATACACGTTTTTTTAATTTTTTTATCATCGTACCCTTGTTGACCCTATCTTGTTATTTTACTTTGAATGGAATTACTACTTTAACTTTTTCCCAAGCTAATGTTATCTCACCTTCAGTATCACTAATTTTATCGATATTATATTCTAAGTGTTCCTTTAGGCTATCCGCAATAATCGGTGTCACCTTAAATCGTATTACATCATCTTTTTCGTCATATTCATCCTTACCGTGCTGGTTCCAATTGGAATTTAAAATGATGATCCATTCTTCCTTTGAAGGAATGGTAAAAAATCCATATTTACCTGCTTTTAGTTCCTTACCATCTATTTCTATATCCGTATCCGTCTCTATCCACGTAGCCATATGTGCCCCAGCTTGCCAGACTTCGTCATACGCCAGCAAACCACCAAAAATCATCCTGTCCCTAACCCCTGGCGATGAATAATCAATATGGATGTGCGCATTACCAATGGTCGCCATTGCAGAGGTGTGAGGGCTTAACACTTTTTTTGGCGGTTGGTCTGTGATTGCTTCTTTTGACGGTTCTGGCATTGGCTCCGTTTTCTTCTCTTTACAGCTGGTAATAAGAAGAAGACCAAACACTATACTAATTGAAATATATCTACTCATCGGGTGTTACTTAATATTTCTTGAAGATGAATGGGTTTTTATTATTTTCCATTTTCCATCTATTTTTTTAAGGATTGAGGTTGCTACCCCTTTTTTCTTTATAGTCCGGCTATTTCCCTTGTCGTCTGGATTGAGGACAATGGTATATATGTACGTTTCGGTAGTAAAGGCATAGGGTACATCTACCTTTACATCGATTTCATAATCTGAAAATTCGAATTTTTCAAAATGACCTAATTCCGGTCCTAAATGATGTTCTATATAGTGGCTGTACGTACCCTCGACGCCTCCCGATTCAAAAACCTCGGAATCCTCGGTAAATAATTCGAAAGTACCATCGGTCGTTAGGTTTTGTAGGGCATCCTTATAGCTTTTCATTACTGTAAGCACTGCTTCTTTTTCTGTTTTTGCATCTTGACCACATAGTGGACTTGTCGCTATTATGAGCAACATTGTTACTGTAGTTGATTTTAGTGTTTGCATACTTTTAGTTTTTAAAGGTTATTTATTTACTCGTATTCTATTCACATTTGCGATACCAAAGACCAGGACGAAAAACCGCAGTGCCACTTCAAGCGCCACCAAGGTTTTCGCGGGTAAGGAAATTGGGACTATATCACCATATCCTACTGATGAGAATGTTATCAAACTGAAATAGGATAAATCAAAAAATACCGACAGTCCATCTTTGCCAATACTGTTGTTCATTTTAAAATGAATAGCATCCACAAACTGCAACGCTGTGTAATCTATTGCAAACGAGAAAACTATCAACACAATCAGGTATCCGAACAACACCAGTACGTGGCTCAATAGATGGCTCTGACCAATTATCTTCATCAATTGGTTAAAGGACAAGGCTATAATGAATCCTATCTTTAGTAATGTTAAGGCCAGTAGGATAATCATAGCATAAAACCCTTCCATAGTAGGTAGCGCATACAGTTCGATTACTGAAGCAATAAGCATCACCAATAGAACATACTTTGAGCTATTGAAAAGCTGTCCATAAAATGCCCCTGTGGTTTCTATGTCTTTTTCTTTATCCATTCTTATTTGTTATCTATAAAAATTTCATCATAGCCTTTTGCTTTATTCTCACTGATTCTTCTCTTTATATACATTTTGGTGATACCCCTTCTATTTTCAATTCCCATTGATTTAAGCAGCTCCTTAAAGGCTTCCATAGTGTTTTTATGGTAGTTGGCTACTTTGGTCTTTTTATCTTCTACTACCAATGATGCGACCCTTGAAGGTTCCATTGTGGTGATTCCCGTAGGGCAGGTATCCAGATTGCATTTTAAGGATTGTACGCAGCCCAAGGCAAACATCATCCCTCTGGCACTATAGCAAGCATCGGCACCAAGTGCCAACATTCTATAGATATCAAAAGCTGAAATTATTTTTCCTGCTGCCATTACTTTTATTTCATCGCGCAACCCATACTTTTTAAGAATGCCGTTTGCGAAATGCACGGCTTCAATTATTGGCATTCCAGCCCAATGCAGCGATTCCATATGTGCAGCACCGGAACCACCTTCTGCACCGTCTATGGCTATAAAATCCGGATAGTTTTGCTTTTCGGCGAAAATGCGGACCATTCTTTCGAATTCATCCTGCTGTCCGATGCACATTTTAATCCCTATGGGCTTTCCAGCGGAAAGCTTCCGTAATTCTTGGATAAAAGCTACCATTTCCAAATCAGTACCAAATGCAGCGTGATGTGGTGGCGATAGAATTTCGGTTCCTTTTTCTACGTCCCTGTACTTTGCGATTTCCTCGGTATTTTTTTTGGCAGGAAGAATGGCCCCAAAACCGGGTTTTGCACCCTGTGAGACTTTTATTTCAATCATTTTGACCACTTCATTGGATGCGATTTCCACAAATTTTTTAGGGTCGAAATTCCCTTCTTCTGTCCTACACCCAAAATAGCCTGTACCGAACTGAAAGATAATATCAGCTCCATATTCCTGATGGTAGGGCGTAAATCCACCTTCGCCGGTATTTTGCGCAAAGCCAGCAATTTTTGCACCGCCGTTAAGGGCCAGCGTTGCATTTTTACTGATGGAACCATAGCTCATCCCTGCCAGATTTAGAATGCTCGCTGAATAGGGTTTTGAGCATTTTGAACTCCCTATGGCAACCCTAAAATCATCTTTGATTTCCTTAACAGGATACGTGGAATGGGTAAACCATTCGCGACCAACTTCGTCATACGGAATCTGCGTTCCAAAGGGTTGGTTTTTGACCGCGTCCTCGGCACGTTTATAAACAATTTCTTTCTGTATCCAATTGAAAGGTTTTCCCTCTGTTCTATTCAATAAAACCGTTTCTTGAACGACGTGACGTTGTTTTTCCAGAAGCTTCGTAATCCTGCCCAACAACGGATAGGTTCTTTTGATATTATCGGTTTTTTGAAAATAGTCTCTTAAGCCGAGAAGCATAAAAGGTGTGATCAACAGCGCAAGCCACCAGAAATGAGGCTTCCACATTATGAGCCCTGCAAGTACCACTAAAAGCGTTATCGACGATATTAAAAATATTCTTCTCATGCTTTGTTTTTCAATGCGAATGGCTTTCTTCCCCTGCCCTTTCAGTTTCCAAATACTGGCCCTGTGGTCCAACACCCTGAATATAAACGAGCTGAGCGCCATAATGCCCTGCTTGCGAAACGGAGAACGCCGAAAAGGCCATAATAAAGAGAACGGCAATTTCAAAACCTCGATTCAGTTTTATCCAAAAAAGGCTGATAATTTTTAAAACTGCGGCCAAAGCACTTGACCAAATAGTCCAATCTGCATATTTATCATGGTTGTCCAGGATTTTTTGAGCTACATCCGTAAGGCCATGGGTATGCGGGTGTACAAAAGTTCCCGCTACGTAGGCCCCAATAAAACCCGTACCGATAAGAAACAGGATAACCCAGTCCAAGTTCCTTTTAAGGACGAAGAGCTGAATACCTTGGAGCAATGCCGCAAACAACAGGAGTACGATAGGAAAATGCACTACCAACGGATGTAAATTGTCGAATTCATCCAAACCTACCTCTTCTTTGTTTATGGGCTTTTCGGCGTGGGTTTCGGTATGTTGCTGTGGTTTTTCGGACAATTCAACAGTATTAAAGGTTCCTAAACTATTCGCCGAATACCCTGAACTGTTCTCAATGGACTTAGGTGCACTTGCATGAAGCGACATTAGGCTTAGAAGTAATACTAAAAATGAGACCGTTTTTTTCATAATCAATCGTTTTTATGATGCATTATTCGTTAACTGTACAATAAGCGCACCTAATACAATAGCGCCTATAACGATGTAAATGGTATAGTTGAACCACTTTTTCCAACCTTGTTTCCCTGACTTTTCCGGCCCCCTTTTACAACAATCTTTCATTACAACATTATCTATATTGTGCCTGTCAAGGGAAGGGCGTTAAACACTACATCAACGAAGTTCCCCTTCCCATAACAGGACTTTTTCTTCATTAAAACAATCTGGGCGGTCATGAAATACACTAAATAACTAACCAATCAAAAAACACATTCCCGACCAGCCCAGATTTTACTTTTCCAAATTCCCCTTGTTTATATAGTTTTTACCAATCACAAAAATCAAATAGGGCAATACCGCAAATTGTAATAGCGGCGACAACCCCACATTTACCCATGGCACTATAGGCATAGCCCCTGCATAGTTCCAATCGCCTCTTGAGGTATGCCAAATTTCTCCCAATATGGCACCGATCGTTCCGATTGTAACTAGTACCAAAATCTGTTTTGGAGTTAAATCATCTATCCAAAACACATTGCGATACAACAGGCCAAATCCGAAAAGCAGAATAAGCACCATCAACATATCGGCGATGGATGCCAAGGCACAAAACGAAATATGTTGCCAATCGTATTCAAAACCTTCATAGAGCGGACCTTGTGCCAGCTCCCAAATAAAATTGAACGAAAACGCTATTAATGCAATACCGATGATATAGTTCCTATAATTTTTTTTGTTCCGTACCTGTTTGGCAAAATAGATATACATCAGAATGACCAAAGTCAGCGCAACGGTGGGCACAACAAAAATGTCAAGGCTTAATGTTTCCATCTAGATTTTGCGAATGTTATTTTCTTTTTCTACACGTTATTTTTAAAAACTCCTATAACTATACCGAGACAATCAATTGTTACTACCTGAAAAGGGGAAGCATTTTAAACACTAATCATTAACTATATTCAACCTCCCCAATCAGCTTTACTTTTCGATGATGGCTGTCACTTTTCCACAGCTTAGCATTTTTGCTCCATAATATGGGTTGCGGATGTCCTTAATGGCAGATAACCAATAAGCACCTCCGTTCAAGGCCATGGGGCAGAAATCCTTATAGATTTTTCCCGATGTAACGGTTCCTTTCAACAAGGGTTCCATTTCATTGCTCAAATCGGAAAAAGCCTTTCGCTGTCTCTCTAAATTATCGGTAGCAGCGATTTTTTGCGAGGCCGCCAATGCCGCTTCGGAACCCTCGATTTTTTCTAGCGCTTCGTTCAACATAACCGCTCCCTTTTGGGTATCGCCCGGATTGGAACCGACCAAGTCATTTTTAATGTGCTCGTAATGTTCGTAGGCATTGGCGATGTTCTTGTCGTTAAATTCCAACTCGACCACTTTCATCTCCATCTTGCTATGGTCATGGTTCAGTTCTATTTTGTGCTGTGCGTAGCCCATTGTAGTCCCCAACATGAGCAGGGTTACTACACCATGTTTTAAATTCTTCATTTATTGGATTTTTAGTTTATAAACTGTCCTTTAATTTTGAAACCCAATCGAGAACGGTTTTCCTCTTGTCCTCCGAAAGTTTTGCTTCCCTATGAATTAGTGTATAAGACCAAAGGGGCATTTCTCCATTTTCTATCTGACTTATGATCGATTTTAACTTGCTGTTCTTTCTTCTGTTTGAATAATCGGCCCATTCGTTAAAATTCAATTCTTCCTTGCCATGGGTAACATGATCCTCCAAAAACCAGGCAACGGGTTGCACTTTGTTGTACCAAGGATAATCCGTGTTGTTGCTATGGCAATCGTAGCAAGAGGTCTTGATGATGTTCTCCACTTGTTTCGGTACATCGTTCACAAGCATAAAGTCAGTTTTTGGTATTGTGTCGCTTTGGTTTCGGGAAGTGGGAAAAAACTGTATCCCCACAAACCCGACCAAAAACACTAGTGCTATGATTTTTATACTTTTCTTCACTTAGTTGATTTCCCTTTGTACTTTTCCACAAGTGAGCATCTTATCCCCGAAATATGGATTTTTGATTTCTTCATTCATGCTTAGCCAGGCACCTCCTTTGTTGTTATCATACATTGGGCAATATTGTTCATACAAAGTATTTTCTGTACCAGTAATGGCGACCATATCGACTACATCTTTGCTCAAGGTTTTAAAGTGCTCACGTTGATGCCCGATGTCACTTTTCGCGATATGTTCTGCATGTTCGGTGGCATCTTCAATAATGTCTTTCAGCTCATCCTGCTGTTCATCACTGAATTTGCTCGTATCGAAGTTCTTTAGGCTGCCTTCAAGCTTTTCTCCTGCCTTTGCGGCCCCATCTTTGTCATCGGACACAAGAGCATTCTTTAGCGTCAGATAGTCAGCGATGACTTCAGATGACATCATTGCCATTTCGCCATGATTCATGTTGTCATGGTCCATTTGCGAATGGTCTTCCATAGCGCCATCCATATGGCCGCTGTCCTCCATTTGTTCTGTTTGGTGACCTTCTTGGTTTTCCTGCACTTTTTTCTTGTCTTTGCAAGATGTGGCCGATAGGGTTATGATTGCCATGGCCAAAATTCCAGTTGTTACATTTGATTTTCTCATGATTGTTGAATTTGATGTTAATTATAGTTTTACATTTTGCTGTTCAATAGTGTCGAGCAATTTTTTCAAGATGTTCTTTGTGTTTTTGGCCACCTCTATTATTTCTTTCTTCTTTGCGGAAGACCAAGTCGAATCTGTATCTTCTATCGACACTTCGATAATCGTATTATTTTCCACTTCCTTAATGGTTACATTGCACGGAAAAAGAACGCTCATTTGAATATCATTTGAAATCAGTTTTAATGCAGTTTCTTTTTCACATACCATTAGAATGAGGTGCCGAGGCATCTTTTCCATATCTGAACTGAGATACTCGCGCACGTCAAATTCACCAACAAGGTCAAGACCTAACTTTTTAATGCCATTTTTTACGTTTTGTACGGTTTCCTCAAATGTCAAACTACCGTACCTCCGCGTAATGCAATAAGGGGTACTCTGACTTTCTGAATAATTTTGTTGCGAGACCCATTCGCTTTTACCCTTATTATTTTCCATATTTATCCCTTCTAAAGTTTCTCGATCACATTTTCCAATTTGGCGGTAATATCATTTGCGATTTCAGCCAATATTTCATTGTCGACTGCTTGCATTGAAGCCATTGGATTTACCGCCGCCACTTCTACATTCCCTTTCGATACGTCCTGCACGATTACATTGCAAGGCAACATGGTACCTATCTTATCTTCGGCTTCCAGTGCCTTATGGGCATAGGGCGGATTACAGGCACCGAGGATCTTGTACTTTTTAAAATCAACATCCAGTTTCTTTTTCAGGGTTTCCTTGACATCGATTTCGGTCAAGATGCCAAAACCCTCTTTTTTCAGTTCTTCCGTTACTCTCTCGATTACCTTATCAAAGTCTTCGTTAAGGGTCTTGTTGAAATAATATTCCATCGTTTTAATTTTTAGAGTTAATAGTTCGTTTTTGTTCTTCGTATTCTTCTTTGGATAGTTCGCCTTTGGCGAATCGATTGTCTAGAATTTCCATAGGATTTTCCTTGGTCCTGGAACCTCTGCTATTTCGTCCGTTATACATAAAAAAGGCCAACACCAAAATGACCGGTATCAATACCCACCACCACATCATCATAATTGTAGAATTTCAATAGTTATTTTCTGTTTTCAATCCACCTCGGTATTCAAAGGCTTACGCTCCTTTATTTTTCATTTTTTCTTTCATCTTTTTCATCATCTCTGGATTTTTTTCCATCATTTTCTGCATCATTTCTTCCATCATATCAGGATTCTCATCCATCATATTTTTCATTCTTTCCTTCATCTGTTTTTTCATCATTTCGTTTTTGTGCATTTTTTCCATCAACATCTTACGGCCCTTTTCACTCTCCATCATCTTATCGAGCATTTTGGACTGCATCTTTTCCTTCATTTCAGGATTCTTCTCCATCATCTTCTGCATATGGGCCTGCATTTTTTCTTTCATTTCGGGATTTTTGTCCATCATCATTTTCATATCCCCAGATTCCATCTGCTCCATATGGGCTTTCATCAATAATTTTTTGGCCTCTTCATTCTTTCTTGCCTCACTGATAAAATTGGCAAACTGCACCGGATTTGAGATAATCTCTTGATAGATGGCATTTCTATTTTCATCTACCTGCATGGTCTCGGAGGCATTGAAAGTTGATTTACAGCCAACCATCGTTGCTATTAATCCGATTGTCATTAAAATTCCTTTTGTTTTCATTTTTCTAATTTTTATAGATTCATACATCATTTTTAAAATCTTCTTTTTCATCACTATCATTTCTTTTCAAAAACCATTTTTCTCCGAAAAAAATCAAGACCATTAGTAGGACCGCCACTAGTACGACCAATACATCACTGCTTACCTTTATCCAAAGAAAAGCCCCAAGAACCACTACGTCTAGAATAATAGCAGTAATCAAAACGGCAGGATTGGCCTTAACATCCTTACGAAGATTTTTAAACACTCCCCAATGGATTCCTATATCCATAATCAAATAAAATATAGCACCCAATGAAGCGATTCTCGTAAGATCAAATAGAACCGTTAAGGTTATGGCCAGAATTACTGTATACACCAGCATATGTTTTTGAAGCCTGCCCGGCATACCAAAATGCTCATGGGGAATCAATTCCTTTTCGGTCAGCATTGCTGTCATTCTGGATACTGCAAAAATGCTTGCTATCACACCAGAAATTGTCGATATGAAGGCGATACCCACTGTGAACCAAAGCCCATACTTGCCAAAAGCGGGGCGGGAAGCTTCTGCCAATGAATAGTCTTTCGCTGCTATGATTTCGTTTATCGAAAGATTGGAAGAGACCGCAAAAGCGACCAATAAATAGACCACCGTACAGATGAGCAAAGAAATGACAATTGAACGCCCAACATTTTTATTGGGTTTGACTATTTCATCGCCACTATTGGTAATTGTAGTGAAACCTTTGTAAGCCAAAATAGATAGAGCTAATGCTCCCAAATAATTAGTGATTGGATATTCCGTCAGACTTTCGGACGGAACTACTTCGGAGAATGAAAAACCTGCGGCCCATAGACCGCCTATGGCAAAAATGGCTATCCCACCTATTTTTAGAATGGCCATGACCAAAGAGGCCTTTCCGATAACTTTGTTGCCCGAAATATTGATAAGAAAGGCGACAATCAGCAGGAATACCCCCAAAATGGGCACCCAAACACTGTTATCATCTACATCGAACAATTGTAGAGTGTACGAGCCGAAGGTACGTGCAACCAAACTCTCGTTGATGACCATTGACAAGGCCATCAACAACGCTCCGGAAGCTGTCAATGCACTTTTACCATATATCTTCTTGAGATACATGGCGATACCGCCCGCAGAGGGATAGGCATTGGACATCTTAACATACGAATAGGCACTAAAACCCGAGATAATGGCCCCCAGCAAAAACGCATAGGGAAACCACTGACCAGACAATTCTGCTACCTGCCCTAACAGCGCGAAGATACCTGCGCCAATCATTACCCCCGTTCCTAGAGATACGGCACCGGTCAAACTCAGGCTATTTTTTTTGTATTGTCCCATGTGTTAAAATCGCATTGAAAGTCCTCCTCCCCAACCGAAACGGTTGTCGTAACTGCCCATTAAGGAAAAATCTCTGCTCAGGACATATTCCAATCCTACTTGCCAGGTCTGCTCTTGTTCAAAATCGGTTCCCGGTTCAAAATCATTGACCCAGCCAAAATCCATTTGATATTCGTATTCGCCAAAAAGGGCGAGTCTCTGAAAGATCATCGTAGCCGTCGAAAATGAAATCGTCGGCCGTAGTTTATTATCGATGCGTAGATCAGAATCTATCAACAATGGCAAGAAGTACCGGATACCCACTACTCCCGTGGTGCCTATTTCATCCATACTATCTTCCATTTCGTTTTCGACATTTACCCCACCGAAAACACGGAAATAACTGTTCAGCCATCGTTCATAGGTAAATTCGGCTTCCAAGTTCTCGTTCCATCCATATTCCGCTCGCAATATGAACTGGTTTCGGATGTTCGTAGTGGTCAGAAAAAACTCGCCCATGTGGCTGGCACCCGTAACCTCACCCCATGTCCACATATGGTCGGCCTCGGTGGTCAGGTTGGATAAGGGATACCCTTTCAATCGTTCATCCCTTGGGGTGTCATAGCTGAATACCCTTGCCATACCACTGTTGATATGGTACAGTACGTGGCAATGAAAGAACCAGTCGCCATATTCATTGGCATCGAATTCGATGACCACTTTTTGCATCGGGGCCACGTTGACCGTATGTTTTAAGGGCGAATATTCGCCGTGTTCGTTCAGTACCCTGAAAAAGTGTCCGTGTAGGTGCATCGGGTGGTGCATCATGGTCAGGTTGTTCAAAGTAATGCGCACTACTTCGCCTTGTTCAATTTTTATTTTATCGGTTTCTGAAAGCGGAACCCCGTTGATGCTCCATACGTAACGGTTCATGTTTCCCGTAAGGTTGAACAGCATTTCCCTAACAGGTTTGTTGTCTTCGTATACCGTTTTTCCGGGTGCTTTGAGATAGTTGTAGTTAAATTCCGGATTGCCCCCGGTTTTCATGGCATCGCCAATGACCTTGTCGGCGGGCAGCACATAGCCCATTTTCATATCCATTTTATCGTCTTTCATCTCCATTTTGGCATGATCCGTCTTATCCTTTGGCATTTTCATCTTACCCCCTTCATCTTCCATCTTTTGGTCATTCTTCTGCATTTGATCTTCTTTTTGCATATCCATTTTGGAATGGTCCATTTTCATACCGCCCATATCCATCGCATATTTTTTCATCACTTTGATGGAATCGTTTTTGGAGGGATTGAATTTGGCCGCGGGTGCACCCATCTTCATGTCCATCGACATCATGTTTTCCATTAGTTTGATAAGGTCGGGTATAGGTACCGTGGGGGCTTCCAAAACATCGCCCGTCCCTAGATAGGCGGAAGCCTGACCAGATCCGTCCTGAGAAGTGGCACGTATTTCAAGTTTTCCGCTTTGTGGTATGGTCACTATAAAATCATAGGTCTCGGCCACACCGATAAGGGTCTTGTTCTGTTTTACCGGCACTACATCAAGGCCGTCGGCAGAGACCAACATAGGGTCATTACCACCAAATGTCAGCCAGAAATAGGAAGCTGCGGCCGCATTTACGAAGCGCAATCGTACCCGTTCGCCGGGATTGAAATCAGGGTATTCATTAGAAGATTTTCCATTTATAAAAAACAGGTCGTAATAATTGTCCAATATGGCCATATCGGGCATACGCTGCCACATCATTTTTAGTTTCGCACCTACCGCACCTTTTGAGATTACCTTGTCCCAACTTTGAACCTGGTCCTTTTTGATTAGGTACCACTCATTGCCTCGTTTAAGGTTTCTCAGTTGTGTCTTGGGATTTTCATCCATCCAATCCGAAAGTATCAGTACCAAATCTTTGTCATACTCAAGATTTGTTTCTTTGGGATTGATCTGGATGGAGCCATAAACACCACGTTGTTCCTGTAAACCCGTATGGGAATGGTACCAATACGTGCCCGACTGTTTCAGCGCAAATTTGTATTGTTGGGTCTCGCCGGGTTCAATTGGTGGCGTTGTAAGGTAAGGTACGCCGTCGTAGAAGTTGGGCAGTATCAACCCATGCCAGTGTACCGAGGTTTCGACATCCATCGTATTGGTTACGTTGATAATGGCAAACTCGCCCTCGTTGAATTCGAGATTGGGTCCAGGAATACCACCATTGATCGTCATGGCCTTCACATCTTTTCCGGTATAGTTGACCGTTTCGTAACCAATGGTCAAATCATAGACCCGTTCAGGCCAATTATCCACATTTTCTTCGCTTTCATTGGATACTAATTGTGCGGCAATGTTGCACGAAATGAGAAGTACCAACAACACTGTAATTTTTCTGATCATGATTCTCATTTTTGTGGTTTATAATATTTTATTTTATTCAGTCGAGATACCTTACTCCTATCGATACGGACATTAACTCCTTAGATAATTGATAATGGCCGACTGCACAAAGTAGCCCTTGATGGATTCAATTCGATTGATTTGAAACCTAAGCTGAAGCTCTTGAATATCGAGCACATCGTTAAAATCGATGGTTCCGGTCTCGTAGCTTTTGATAAGGATTTCCTCCCCGTCCTTGGCCTGTCCGATATTTTTTGTTTGGGTCCTAAAACGAATCCTGGCAGCCATTCTGTTGTTAATGGCCTCGCTCAAAAGTGTTTCGAGCTTGTTTCTTCGTTCTTGCTTTTGGGCGGTTATTTCCTCTTGCCTTAATTTGTTCTGTTGGGAAATGGATTTGTATTTATTGTTGAATATCGGGATGGACACCACCATCGGCATCAAGATGTCCTTTCCGTTATCATCGAAAGACATATCAGGCCTTTCGGCAACGGGTACGTAATCCAATCCGAAACCAAGATTCGGTAAGGCTTCTTTTTGGTTCAAGATTTCAGATTGTTCGACCGACTCGTACAACTTGTCATACTTTAAAAGTTCAGGATGCAGGTCAAGGCTTCCTTCTTCCGTTATCGGGTCTTGTTCGGGTACCGTAAGCCCTTCGTAAACTTCGACTTGTGTTTGTTCGTCCCTATTCAATAGATTGTTGAACAGCGTTTGTTCGGCCAAATACTCCTGTTCCAAAACTTCTTTTTGCTGAAGCAGTTCGTTCTGCCGAATCTGCAAGCGCAACACATCTACTGCGGAGGCATTACCAACTTCTACCGAGGTCAAGGCCAATCGTTCATAGGTTTCCAGCAATTCTATATTTTCGTCCAAAACGCTTTGCTTCGCCCTTATCGAGAATAATCGGTAATAGGACTGAGATACCGACAACGCCAATTTTCTTTTGACGATGACCAGCTCTTCGTATTGGGCATCGGCCAATGAACTTGCATAATTTTCACGGGCGGTAATGGTACCGAACCACGGGATCATCTGTTTTGCCGAGAACCGTGCTTTCTGTGCTCCGGTCCGTGTTTCGGGCTCGCTTACGAAAAGTCCGGCACTTACCTCCGTATTGGGCAAAGTATTGACCTCGTTCACTCTTTCGGAGGCAATATTGTACCGCAGCTCAAAAGCCTGGATTTCCGGATTGTTGAGTTCGGCCTGTTGGATAAGGCTTTCCAGTTCCTGTCCGTTCACAGAAGCGATGGATACTATTCCGATCAATATGTATAGGTATTTCTTCATTTGGACATTCTTTTTAATTGAAACTCGGCCTTCCAACTGTACAACACTGGAACAACAAATAGGGTAATCAAGGCGATAAGCATCCCCCCGAAAGAAGGGATCGCCATCGGAATCATAATATCGCTACCACGGCCGGTGGATGTCAATACCGGAAGCAGTGCCAGAATAGTGGTTGCGGTCGTCATCAAACACGGACGGATACGTTTTTCACCAGCTTCGACAACCGAATCCCTAACGGATACAAGGGAATCGGGCTTGTTTCTATCAAAAGTTTGGGTCAGGTAGGTGGCCATGACCACACCATCATCGGTTGCAATACCAAAGAGCGCAATAAACCCAACCCATACGGCAACACTCAGGTTAATGGTATGCATCTGGAAGAGGTCTCGTAGGTTTTCCCCGAAAAAGTTGAAGTTCAGGAACCAATCCTGACCATAGAACCAAATCATCAGAAAACCTCCGGCAAAGGCAACAGCAATCCCGGTAAACACCATCAATGAGGTACCTACTGAACGGAATTGGAAATAAAGAATCAAGAATATGATGGCCAATGCCAGCGGTACTACGACCGATAGCGTCTTTTCGGCACGTAGTTGGTTTTCATAGGTACCGGTAAACAAATAATTGATGCCCTTGGGAACCACCAATTCTCCATTATCTATTTTTTCTTGTATAAGGGCCTGTGCATTCTCGACCACCTCGACTTCGGCAAAACCGTCCAACTTATCGAACAGTACATAACCCACCAAAAAGGTGTCTTCGCTCTTGATGACCTGTGGTCCCTTTTCATATCGAATGGTAACCAACTCGCTCAAAGGAACCGGGCTTCCCTTGGCAACGGGAACATAAATATTCTCTAAGTCCGCTGGATTCTCTCGCAATTCCCTTGGATACCGTACTCGAACTCCATAACGCTCACGGCCTTCAACAGTTTGGGTAAGCACCATGCCGCCAACCGCTACTTGCAACACGCTTTGCACATCTTCAATGGTAATGCCGTATCGTGCCAAACGCTCCCTGTTGATATCTATAAGCAAATAAGGCTTTCCGACAATTCGATCGGCAAACACGGCTTCATCCTTGACCCCCTCGGCCTCCTTTAAAATGTCCTCCAGCTTGAGGCCAAAGGCTTCTATTTCCTTTAAATCTTGCCCTTTTACCTTGATACCCATGGGCGCACGCATGCCGGTCTGCAACATGACCAAGCGGGTTTCAATAGGTTGCAGTTTGGGCGCGGATGTAACGCCTGGAAGTTTCGTTACACGTACAATCTCGTTCCAAATATCATCGGGGGATTCAATTTCAGGCCGCCAGTTTCTAAAATATTCCCCATCATCGTCGGGAATCAAATCCTTTTGTTTAACAGAGAATGCAGAAACTATGGCAGATTCATCGTAATTTCCTTCATCATCTACAACCATGTTCGGATTGGTCACAAAGGTGCCGTCCCTGAGTTCGAAGAGGCCATCTTCATTGACCTTGAACCGTTGGCGCTCCCTGTTCTCGTTCAACATGTATTCTGGCTTGTACTGGATGACGTTCTCATACATCGACAAGGGCGCCGGATCCAATGCGGATTCGGTTCTACCGGATTTGCCGACTATCGTTGCTATTTCAGGAATACTGGCTACAGCCATATCCAGTTGCTGCAATACCCGTTTGTTCTCTTCGACACCGGCGTGCGGAAGGGAGGTAGGCATCAACAAAAACGAACCTTCGTTCAATGAAGGCATAAACTCCTTGCCCGTATTGCGCATAATCATTACTCCGAATACCACAATGGCGGTGGGTATGGAAAGAAATATCAGCTTATTCCGTAATGCCCAGCGAAGTATCCTTGTATAATAGTTCCGGAATATGGTAAAGAAGCCCAGTAGTCCGAAACATATAAGCGAAACAAAAATCAGGTTCCAAAAAATACTCTTATCAAGACCGAGAGGTCTCCAGTATTCCGCCAAAACAAAAACAATTGCAAAGGCCGAAATAATGATATTGATAAGATTGGCTCGTTCTTCGGAAAGCGAAAATCCAGTGGAAATACGTGATGCCAATTCCGGATTTTTTAGCAAGCCTACGATACCGAAGGCAATCAATATAAATCCTAATAAAAAGCCATAAGCAAGGGCTATAATCCCTAGAAGTATCAATATTCCATTAACGGCGTATCCAGTAGTTTTCTTTATGCTTTTTTTTCTAAATAGAAAGGCCGCAAATGGTGGTATCAAAAATAAGGCTACGATAATGGATGCGGTAAGCGCAAAGGTTTTTGTAAAGGCCAAGGGTCTGAAGAGTTTTCCTTCGGCCCCGATCATCGTAAATACCGGAATAAAACTGATGATGGTGGTCATCACGGCGGTCAATATGGCCCCCGACACCTCTGCGGTGGCATTGTAGACAACGGTATTAATGGGTAGGCCCTCTTCATTTTCGTCCAAATGCCGTATGACGTTTTCCGAGAGTATGACCCCTACATCCACCATGGTTCCAATGGCAATGGCTATACCCGAAAGTGCCACGATGTTTGCATCCACATTGAATAGCTTCATCGCAATAAACACCATAAGCACTGCAACCGGTAACAGTCCCGATATCAGGATGGATGCCCTTAAATTGAAGACCATGATAATGATGACCAAAATGGTAATGAATATTTCCAAGGTCAGGGCCTCGTTGAGGGTTCCGAGCGTTTCTTGAATAAGTTTGGTCCTATCATAAAAAGGAACAATGGTAAGTTGGGATGTTCTGCCATCCTCAAGTACTTTTGAGGGCAGTCCGGCACTTAAATCATTGATTTGGTCTTTGACATTATTGATGACTTCCATGGGATTGGCACCATACCGTGCGACCACTACCCCCCCGACAACTTCTGCTCCTTCCTTATCCAATATGCCGCGCCGTGTGGCCGGTCCGTAGGAAACATTTGCAATGTCCTTTAAGCGAATGGACGTGTAATCCTCAGAGGTAACGACTGCATTCTGTAGATCCTCGATGGACTTCACATACCCAAGCCCGCGAATGAGATATTCGGCCTGGTTGATTTCCAAGGTCTGTGCCCCAATATCACGATTACTTTGTTTTACAGCTTTTACCACCTGCTGTAGCCCAATACCATATTGCTTCATCAGTTCGGGATTCACATCTACCTGATATTCGAGTACATAACCCCCTATAGAGGCCACCTCTGAAACACCGCTTGCCGATGATAGGGCATATTTGACATAAAAATCCTGAATACTTCTAAGCTCCTGTAAATCCCAGCCGCCTGTGACATTTCCTTTCTCATCGCGTCCCTCCAAAGTGTACCAGTAGATTTGTCCAAGTCCTGTGGCATCCGGCCCCAATGCAGGGTTGACCCCGTCGGGCAGTAAACCGCTCGGTAAGGAGTTCAATTTTTCAAGGATTCGACTGCGGCTCCAATAGAACTCGATATCCTCTTCAAATATGATATAGATACTTGAAAATCCGAACATGGAGGAGCTACGGATGGTCCTAACCCCTGGTATTCCCAAGAGTGAGGTTGTCAATGGATAGGTAATTTGATCCTCGATATCTTGTGGGGAACGACCGTCCCATTTGGTAAAAACAATCTGCTGGTTTTCCCCGATGTCAGGTATGGCATCTACGGCAACAGGGTTTCTTGGTAATGAGCCAGTGCTCCACTCGAAAGGGGCGTTTACGGTTCCCCAGCCTACAAAAAGGACTAGGAGCAAAACGGCTACCAATTTATTTTCGATAAGGAATTTGATGCTTTTATTCAGCATGGTATTGATGATTAAGTAATTAGAAGTGCTGGCCGGAAACCAACGAAAACAGGATAAGCCCTAAACTGCTATCAGTCGGGCTGTAAAATGCTATTACTTAAAAATCAAATGAGAAAAATCTGATCTAGGATCTGTATATCCTTGACCAAAAGTGGAGGGGGGTAATCACTAAACGGGACTATGTTTTCAGGTAGTCCTTCGTAAAGATTAAGATAGGTGTAGATGAAGCTGGCAACAAACTGTTGTTGTTCAAAGCTTAATTTTTCAAACGATACTTTTAAGTCGTTCTGGCCATCAACGGTAAGGACTTCATCGCTACAGCAATCGGCTTTGACCAAATTGCACTCTGGTAACTCTGCTGTCTCCTGAACTTCCATGCCGCAAGATTCTGCATGGCCCAAGAAAGAGTAATCAACCAGAACATCACCACAATAGTGTTGTGCAACCGAAAAAGAGAAGGTTGATAACAGCACTAATAGTGCCATTGTAAACGATGTTATTTTATGGAAAACACTTTTCATCCGTTCTGCAAAACTACAAAAATTTTAACACTCTTTTTTTGTTTAACAAAATTTTGGAAATCTAATCCCTTGATTTTTCTTTCAAGTCACGTATGAACAAAATCAATTATCGGCGATATGATAAATATCATTTATTTGTTTAAGCCTTTAGTTTACATTTGGTATTAAGGCTATATGTATCACCGAATATATATTTGATTTTCAGATAATTAAGTGAGATTATCAAAAAAATCGATTATTTTTGGGGGTAAACAAAATTTTGTAATTTTAGAATGTGAAGCAGTTTTTTAGCAAAATATTATCCATCTTTTTGACGTTGGCGGTACTCTTTTCGACTACCTCGTTTACGGCGGATATGCATTTTTGCTGTGAAAAACTGGTAGATATTGCCGTGTTCGGTAAAGCAACGCCCTGTGATCAAAAAATCCAAAAGACGGAAAACACTTCAAAAAAATGTTCAATTGGAGTTGGAGACTGTTGTAGTGATGATTCATTTATACAGCAAGGTAATGATAATCTCCAAAAGGTTTCCTTTGAGATTGATTCTCAAAATTTTGTCTTCTTAAAGGCCTTTGTCCACACTTATATAAACCTTTTTGAAGGACTTGAGGAAAATGTAGTTCCCTTCAAAAACTATAAACCTCCGTTGATTCAGAAGGATTTACTAGTTCTTCACGAGACTTTCTTAATTTGATTTATATTTAAGCGGATTGTTTATGCAATAGTCCGCTCTTCGCATTGGCCATACCTCTTAAGTGGCCCCTTTTTGTCGTACCCCATGCCCACGACAGAACATTCAGATTGATTGCCAAACAGGGTTTTACCTGTTGAGATTTATTGTAAACCATAATACGTGCACCATGGATTCCATAAGGGAATATTGGATAAAGAATATGGTTTGTAGGCGTTGCCTAAAGGTCATAAAGCAAGAATTGTATGATTTGGGCATTACCATACTATCCCTTGAACTTGGGAAACTTACGGTAAAGGCTCCAGAAATAGCTATTGTCGAAGCAGACCAAAAAGTGGTGGGCGTCCTCCATTCCAACGGTTTTGAAATAGCCAAAAGCGAAGAGGAGATGATAGTCGAGAAAATCAAGATCGCCTTGATTTCATTGGTCGCAGATATCCCTATCAACATTCGGGGAAAAACCTCGGACTATCTGGCTAACATAGTACATCGAGAGTACAAGGTACTGAGCAAGATTTTTTCAAAAAATGAAAATATCACTATTGAAAAATACTTCATAAAGCTGAAGATAGAAAAGGTAAAAGAGCTCATTCAGTTGCGGCAACATACCTTTTCTGATATCGCTTATTTGCTCGATTACAGCAGTGTCAACCACTTATCCAGGCAGTTTAAGGAAATCATGGGCATGAGCATGACCGACTATAAAAATGATCAAGCCTGGGAACGAAATTTCTTTGACGAAATTATATAAATAATAAAGAGAATTATGCAGACAAAGGCTTTTGGCAATACATAGATTTAACCTTGGAGATTACCAGAAAAACAAGCAAATGTTTAGAATTAAAAAAAGAATTGAAAATGCTACTAAAACAAGACAATTAGAGATAAATACAAAACGAATAACCGAAATAATATTAATTAAAAATCAAATATGATGAGAACGGCAGCAATTATTTTACTGGCAATTGGCTTAGTAAGTCTATCCGGTTGCAACCAGAAAACAAATCCTAACGCAATGCTCGAAAATTCGAAAACGAGAACGGAACTCTTTGAGGCAATTGCCAGTAACCACAGTTACATGACTGAATTCATGGACAACATGCAAGGCAACGACCATGCCATGCAGATGATGCAGGGCAATCAAAAGATGATGGGTACTATGATACAGGGCCAGGGAATACAGATGATGATGAAAGATAGTATGATGATGAAAAACATGATGCAATCCATGATGCAAGATGGAAAAATGATAGGCAATATGATGCAAATGATGCACGAAAAGGGCATGATGAGCGAAGATTGTATGGAGTCTTGTAAGAAGATGATGGGCGACAAGGGAATGGATATGAAAGGAATGGGCATGATGGACGGTTCAAATAAAATGGAACCATCTGAGCAAGACCATTCTGAACACCATTAAGGATTAACTTTTAAATTTTCGATTATGAAAAATCATTGGATATGGATGATACTAGGTTGCGGACTTCCGCTTCTTTTCATCTTTTTTGCACCAGCATTCGGCATTAAAGGCAACCTCACACTGTTTACGTTCATAGTAATCATGTTCGCGGTGCATCTCTTGATGCCTATGAGACATGGTGGCCATACCCATGGGCTAACGGAGGATAACCTTAAAAGAAAAAAGGAAGAAAAGGAAAAGCACGACCAAAAACAGCATCAACACTGAAATCCGCAAAAAAAATGAAAAGAAAATATCAAATAGACGGAATCAGTTGTGGCGGTTGCATAACAAAGGTCAAAAAAGTATTGGAGTCTCATGAAGACATTGAGGAGGCAAAGATTTTTTTAAGTCCGAAAGGAGTCGCCAAGATCAGTATGAAATCGAACCTTTCGGTCGATGATCTGCAGAAACAGTTGAATCGACTTGAAGGTTATACAATTTCAGAATTGAATTAATTACTAACATTTAAAACTTTTAGCTATGCACTATTTCGAAGGACATTGGGGCGGCATGCACATTATATGGTGGATTATCTGGCTCGTACTACTGGTGTGGATTTTCTTTATCCCGTATGACGTACCCTACCAAAAATCGAGCAATGAAGATCCCATGCAAATTCTAAAAAAACGATTTGCAAAAGGAGAAATTACCAAGGAAGAATATGAAGATTCAAAAAAAACCTTGGAAACGGACAAATAACTAAAAACAGAAATCATGAACCGTATAAACATTAAAAAATTCGGATTTGCATTCGGTCTCACTGCCGCCATCCTCTACATTGGCTGTATGGTCGTCATGTTTACGGCCGGCAGGGAAGGTACCATAGATTTTTTCAACAGCCTGCTCCATGGGCTTGACACAACCAGTATTATTCGCATGGATGTTCCTTTTTGGGAAGCTATAATTGGGATGATCCAAACATTCATTATCGGATGGCTGACAGGAGCGCTGATCGCAGCTTTTTACAATGCACAGCTAAAACGATAAATGCAGTACGTCTGGTTCATATGGTCCCTTATTATTCTAGCCCTCTGGGGCGTGGTCTATCTAATGAAGAAAGATTCTCGAAGAGAAATGCTGAAGATGAGTTGGATAACCATGCCCTTTGGGCTTACCGAACCCCTTTTTGTTCCCCAATATTGGCATCCGCCATCGCTTTTCGATTTGGCAATAAAGACAGGGTTCGATATTGAAAGCCTAATCTTCTCTTTTGCCATAGGGGGCATAGGCACGGTAATCTACAATCTTATTTTTAAGCGAAAGTATGTTGAAATACCGCATACCGAACGGAAACATGAAAGGCACCGGTTGCACCTATATATCCTTTTCGTACCGGCAGTAGTGTTTTTGGTATTGGCCCTGTTCACGCCTTTGAATCATATCTACTGTGGAATATTGGCCATGTTTTTGGGTGGAATGGCCACGCTATACTGCCGTCCGGATTTAAAGACCAAAATCTGGATAAGTGGATTTCTGTTCACGGCATTGTACTTTGTTTATTTTGGAAGTATACTCCCGTTCTATCCCAACTATGTAGAACTTTTCTGGAATCTGGAAAACCTTAGTGATATTCTAGTGGCCGGCATTCCAATTGAAGAGCTTTTGTTCGCTTTTACTTTCGGAATGTACTGGTCAGGGCTATACGAGCATTTGTATTGGAAAAAATTGATGAAACCCTTGGCCATAAGTTGATTTGGCAATATGGGAATTAACATAATTAATCATGAACAAATAAATCTACAAAGATGAAAATACTATTGGCAATAGATGGTTCTGACTTTAGTAAAGTCGCCATAGATGAACTTGCGACGCTGCCGTTCCCTGCGGGTACCGAAGTATGTATTTTGAATGTGTTCGAAAATCCCATGTTGGCCGCTCCTGGTGCCCTACCCTTGGGCGGCACGCTTGGAAATTATTATGAAGAAACCGTCTCCAGTGCGAAAAAATCGGCAGAAGATCTTGTTAATGAAGCTTCAAAATCATTAAGGGACAAGAATGACGTATTGTCGATAACAACAGCCGTGGTAGAGGGGCTTCCCAAAAGTGCAATTTTAGAAAAGACCGAAGCCTTTGATACCGATTTGATCATAGTCGGGTCGCAGGGCCATGGCGCATTCTCTAGATTTTTGCTCGGCTCGGTTTCCCAGTCCTTGGCAACACATGCCGACTGTTCCGTCATGATAGTCCGAAAACGCGGTTCAAAAGAGAAAAACAACTATTGAAAAGTTAACAGGCAAGAACCAAATGTTAGACGATAGCAAAAACAATACACGCAAAGTGACGGATGCAATCTGCTTGCCGCATTCCAGGTTCCCAAGAATAGTCATTGTAGGTGGTGGCTTTGCGGGTCTGGCATTGGTGGAAGGGTTGAAAAATAAAGATGTTCAGGTGGTACTTATTGACCGCCATAACTTTCATCAGTTTCAGCCCTTATTTTATCAGGTAGCCACCAGTGGGCTTGAACCCGATAGCATTGTATTCCCTTTTAGAAAACAATTCAAGGGATATAAGAATGTGAGCTTCAGGCTGGCCGAGGTAAAGGAAATTCAAAACTCCATCAATACCGTCATAACGGACAAAGGAAAACTTACCTATGATTATCTGGTCTTGGCAACGGGAACAAAGACCAACTTCTTCGGTATGGAAGAAGTGGAAAGAAATAGTTTGGGGATGAAGGATATCCGGGATTCTCTAAATATCCGCCACATGATGCTGCAAAATTTGGAACAGGCCGCGATCACGTGCGATGATGAGGAACGCGATGCCCTCACGAATTTTGTGATCGTGGGTGGCGGTCCCGCCGGAGTAGAAATGGCAGGTGCTTTGGCGGAGTTTTGCAAGTACATCCTTCCTAAAGACTATCCCGAGTATCCTTCCTCCATCATGAACATCTATTTGGTGGAAGCTATGGACGAAGTGCTCTCTGCCATGTCGGACAAAGCTTCTTCAAAAACGCTGACCTATTTAGAGAATCTGAACGTTAAGGTGATGTTGAAAGAATCCGTTAGTAACTATGATGGCAGGGTGGTCAAAACCAAAAGCGGCAAGACCATTTTAGCCAAGAACTTGATTTGGACAGCAGGGGTAACTGGAGATTTTCCAAAAGGATTCGATGAGACGTCTATTGTCAAGGGCAATCGTCTTAAAACGGACCACCACCTAAAAGTTTATGGAATGGACAATGTCTTTGCCATTGGGGATATCGCCGGGGTAATCACAGATGAGACCCCGAAAGGGTATCCCCAAGTAGCCCAAACCGCCATACAACAAGGCAGACATTTGGCCAAAGTACTGCTCAACACCTTGCTTTCAAAGCCTTCAAAACCCTTTACATATAAAGATAAAGGTTCATTGGCCACTGTCGGCAAGAGAAAAGCGGTCGCTGATTTGGGGAAGTTTCATTTCGGTGGCTATGCTGCTTGGCTTTTATGGTCTGTTGTTCACTTGGTCTCCATCAGTGGGTTTAGGAACAAACTATTGGTGGGCTTCAATTGGGCCATCAGCTATTTTACTTACGAAAAAAGTAATAGGGTAATCATAAGAAGTTTCAAAAGAACAAAGAAAGTTGATGCGCAATACACATCAACCCAAGAATAAATATTGAATCACTAAAAACAATTGAAAATGAAAAATATTGCAGTAGTAGGATACGGGGTCATCGGCAAAAGAGTTGCCGATGCCATAAAGGTACAGGATGACATGAAACTAGTCGGGGTTTGCGACATTATCAGCGATTGGCGCATACAGAACGCTGTAAGAAAGGATTATGATATCTATGCGACAACCACCGAAGCGGAAAAACAAATGAAGGCTTCGGGCATTTCGGTAATGGGCAATATGCAGGACTTATTGGATAAAGTGGAACTTGTGGTGGATTGCACCCCAAAAATGATTGCGGCGAAAAACGTGGAAACCTATAAAACACACAATATCAAATTCATTCTGCACGGTGGGGAAAAGCACGAGACAACAGGCCACTCCTTTAGTGCTGAAAACAATTATAACACGGCGTTGAATATCAATGCAACCCGAGTGGTTTCCTGTAATACCACATCAATCCTGAGAACATTGACCGCTTTAAAAAGGGCCGATTTACTGGATTATGCACGTGGCACACTTTTAAGAAGGGCGACCGACCCTTGGGAAAGTCATTTAGGAGGGATTATGAACACCATGGTACCGGAAAAAGAAATCCCGAGCCACCAAGGTCCCGACGCACAGAGCGTGGATCCTGATTTGGATGTCATTACTTCAGCGGTCAAAGTTCCCCAAACCTTGAGCCATATGCATTACTGGAACGTGAAACTAAAGAAAGAAACATCAAAGGAAGAGGTGTTGAACGCCCTCAAAACCTCAAGTAGAATCAAGTTTATTCACTATGATCAAGGCTTGGTCTCCAACAACACCATCAAGGAAATGTTTTTGGATATGGGCAGGCCTTGGGGCGACATGTACGAGGTAGCCCTATGGGAAGATATGCTAAAAGTGGTGGGCGATGAACTCTTTTATGCCTACGTGGTGGACAATCAAGCGATTGTAATTCCCGAGACCATCGACGCCATTCGGGCACTTACCGGAATCGAGATGGATGGTAATAAATCCATCGCTAAGACCAATAAAAGTCTAGGTATTAATCAATAGTTAAAACAATGAACTCTCACGAAAAAATAATAGAGCAGTTGGGGGACAAAGCGTCCTTCTATTTAGATCATGTTAGCGAAAAGATTACCAAGGATGAACTGCAATTGCCCGATAAAAATTTTGTCTCTAAAGTTTTTGTCAACAGCAATCGTAATCCACAAACGCTTCGAAGTCTTGCCCAATTATACGGGCATGGCAACCTGAAGGATACAGGGTATTTAAGCATACTTCCCGTAGATCAGGGAATCGAACATAGTGCCGCTTTTTCCTTCTATAAAAACCCCGATTATTTTGACCCTGAGAATATTATAAAACTTGCCATTGGCGCAGGTTGTAACGGGGTGGCCTCGACTTTTGGTGTATTAGGTCTGTACGCTCGGAAATACGCGCATAAAATACCGTTCATCGTGAAGATAAACCACAATGAACTACTGTCATATCCCAATGCCTACGACCAAACCTTGTTCGGAAAGGTCAAGGACGCTTGGGATATGGGCGCAGTTGCTATTGGGGCGACCATATATTTTGGATCTAAGGAAAGTAATCGACAGATAGTGGAGATTGCGGAAGCCTTCGCCGAGGCCCATAATCTGGGCATGGCCACGATTTTGTGGTGTTACACCCGTAACGATGCTTTCAAAACGGATAAAGAGGACTATCACACCGCTGCAGATTTAACGGGACAAGCCAACCACCTTGGGGTAACAATACAGGGGGATATCATCAAACAAAAATTACCCACTACAAATTACGGTTTTAAAGACCTTCAATTTGGGAAATATGACGATGCCATGTATGAAACCCTGACCACCGAACACCCCATCGATTTGTGTCGTTTACAGGTTGCCAATTGCTATATGGGCAAAGTAGGACTGATCAGTTCCGGTGGGGGTTCCAGAGGAGCATCCGATTTGACCGAGGCCATTACAACCGCAATCATAAACAAACGGGCAGGAGGCTCGGGTCTGATACTTGGAAGAAAAGCTTTTCAACGACCCATTAAGGAAGGGGTAGAATTATTGCATGCAGTCCAAAGTGTTTATTTGGAGGAGAAAATAACGATAGCCTAAGTGATAAAATACCATGTTCGAAACTGAAATAAAATCTTTAAAATCACTCAACCATTACTTGCAGAGACTGGTAGAGAGCAGGCTATGGCTAAAAGTGATTATCGCTTTGTTTTTGGGTGTAGGTTTCGGGTTGTTATTAAGTCCTCAAAACGGTTGGGTCAGTAAGGCGACTGCCGATATGTTGGGAAATTGGTTGGCCCTACCGGGAATGCTCTTCCTTAAATTGGTGCAGATGATAATGATTCCCTTGATTGTGGCTTCCATCATTACGGGCATAGCCAGTAACGACAAGGAAAATCTAAAAAAGTTGGGGGGTGGTGTGCTCTTATATTTTATATCAACAACAATTATATCAGTAACCATAGGAACGTTGCTAGCCGCACTGTTCAGACCTGGAAAGTATCTGCACCAACAGGCGGAAATGGATCATGCAAATGCATTGGCCGATACTGCCGAAAGTTCGGAACTATCCTTTGGAATAAATGATATTCCGAATGCCATAACGGATCTACTGCCCGAAAACCCATTGGCCTCCATGGTAAGTGGCGAAATGTTGAGCATTGTCATTTTTACCATTATAATAGGGGTAGCCGTTCTGTCGTTACCCAATGATTTGCTCAAACCAGTAAAATTACTTTTGAGTGCCGTACAGGAAATCTGTATGACCGTAGTAAAATGGGCCATGTTGTTGGTGCCGGTGGCAGTATTCGGATTGATGGCCCAGCTTACATCCAGTGTCGGGTTAAGCTCCCTTTCAGGATTGGGTTTTTATGTGCTCGTTGTACTGTTGGGCCTATTTATGTTGATTGTTATCTACCTCTTATTGGTAAGCACACTTGGCCGGACTAATCCTCTTAAATTTTTGAGAAAGATTACGGATGTCCAACTTTTAGCATTCTCGACTACAAGTTCTGCCGCGGTCATGCCCTTATCGCTGAAAACAGCAGAGGAAGAACTGAAAGTAGATAGCTCTATCAGTAATTTCATAATTCCGATCGGGGCTACTGTAAATATGGATGGGACGGCCCTCTATCAGACCATAACCACTTTATTCATAGCACAGGCTTACGGATTAGAAATGGACCTTTTAAATATTATTGTCGTCGTCGTTACGATAGTTGCGGCCTCAATCGGAACCCCGGCCATACCTGGAGGTGGCGTTGTCATACTGGCTTCGGTACTATCGGGGGCCGGAATACCTTCTGAGGGAATTATCATAATAATCGGGGTGGAGCGCTTGCTCGGCATGTTCCGAACTGCAGTGAATGTTACCGGAGACTTAACGGCTTGTATGGTTTTCAATCGGTTTTACGGAAAAATACCCGATCTGATTACCGCTAATCTTAAAACCACTAAATCATGAACACGAATATGAAACATATTGGGGTATTTACCTCGGGAGGGGATTCCCCAGGCATGAATGCAGCTTTATTTGCCATTGCAAAAACTGCCGAAGTGAACAGCATAAAATTAAGTGGTTTTCGTAAAGGTTATGAAGGCCTAATCGATGGGGATTTAGTCGAATTGGATACCCAGGAACTTCAAAAATTAGTGCATCGGGGCGGTACTTTTCTTAAGACCGCACGAAGCGCAAGATTCCTAACTAAAGAGGGAAGACAGCAGGCCCTGGAGAACCTTCGGAAAAATAACATCGATGCACTTATCGCCGTGGGCGGGGATGGTACTTTTAAAGGGCTGCTCGCCTTTTCGGAGATTTGCGAACTACCATTTATCGGTATTCCAGGTACCATAGACAATGACATGGCCGGAACCGACTTCACCTTGGGCTTTGATTCCGCAGTGAATACGGCAATCGAAAACATTGATAAGATCAGGGACACAGCAGAATCACATAACCGAATATTTCTAATTGAGGTAATGGGAAGGGACTGCGGATATATAGCAATGCATTCTGGGTTGGGCGTAGGTGCCGATGCCATTTTAGTGCCGGAAAGTGGACAAGATTTTGTCCGTTTGCTCGAAAAGGCAAGTGTTTATGATAGCGAAGAAGCCTTCATAGCCGTTGTTGCCGAAGGCGATGAACTTGGTGCCGAAATAGCGGCATCAAAGATTAAAGAATTAAATCCGAAGCTAGACCTCCGTATCACAAAACTGGGGCATGTGCAACGCGGTGGAAACCCTTCCGCTGCCGATCGTATGTTGGGGATAAGACTTGGGGCAGCTTCGGTAAAGGCCCTTTTACAAGAAAAAAAGAGCGTTATGGTCGGTATTCTCAACAACGAACTTAGCCTCACGCCTTTTGACCAAGTGGTAAAACAACACCAGGTACAAGACGAGTTGTACGAACTCGTAAAGATTTTTGGTAAATAAAATTAAAACGCAAATGAAAACAACGGTATTCAGCACCCATAAGTTTGAAGAATCCTATTTAACATCCGCCAATGACGGCAAACATGAATTGAGGCTACTAGAGGAACGATTATCCGAGCATACCGTTCCCTTGGCAAAAGGCTCGGAGGCCATCAGTCTATTTACAGGGGATGATGCATCCGCCAACGTACTGGAAAAATTAGGTGCGTTCGGAGTCAAATACATAGCTCTTCGTTCGGCAGGCTACAATCATGTGGATATGGAAAAGGCGGATGAAATGAACATCAAGGTGGCTCGTGTTCCCGCATATTCGCCTTACGCCATCGCAGAACACACGGTCGCACTCATATTGGCTTTGAACAGAAAACTAATTAGGGCCAATAATAGAGTGCGTGAACAAAACTTTTCCTTAAACGGACTCACTGGTTTTGACTTGAACGGCAAAACGGTTGGGGTATTGGGCACCGGAAAGATTGGCGCAGTCTTGGTCAAAATCCTTCATGGGTTTGGCTGTAAAATTCTAGCCTATGATGTCAACAAGGATGAAGACCTAGTAGAAAAATTTGGTGCCCGCTATACCGATTGTAGAACATTATGTGCCGAATCGGATATTATCAGTCTTCACGTGCCTTTGGCTACCGACACGAAACATTTAATAGATGCCGAGCAAATTGGGGTCATGAAAAAAGGTGTTATGCTCATCAATACGAGCAGGGGCGGTCTGGTAGATACCAAAGCGGTCATCGATGGACTAAAAACCGGAAAGGTCGGGTTCTTTGGTATGGATGTCTATGAAGAAGAGGAAGGACTGTTTTTCGAAGACCATTCTGACGAGATTTTACAGGACGATGTAATCGCTCGTTTGATGACCTTCAATAATGTTCTGATAACGAGCCATCAGGCCTTCTTGACCGATACGGCACTGACGAATATTGCCGAAACCACCATACATAATCTGGATTGTTTTGAAAAACAAATCGACTCGGGAAACGAAGTAGCCAGCAAATAAAACGACAAGCTTCCATAGGAAGTACTTAAATCTATATAAACCTAAAAACAATAGCACTATGAAAAATATACTCGTACCCACGGATTTCTCAGAAAACTGCAACAAAGCCGCCGATTTGGGCATTGAAATGGCCAAACTTTATAATGCGGAAATTCATTTTTTCCATTTGTTAAAGACTCCTGTCGATTGGGTCAAATTGGATAAGCAAAAGGAAAAACGGTATCCAGAAACCCTCAAAAAAATTGGAAAAGCGAAAGCCTCGTTACGTGAACTGGAAAAAAAGGCCGAAAAAGAACATCTAAAATGCCAAACCTTTTTACAATTTCATGTAGATCAAGACAACATTCTGAAACATTCGGGTCATTATGACCATGATTTCATCGTTACAGGAAGCAGTGGCACCAAAGGCATAGTTCGTGAACTTCTTGGTAGCAACGTAGAGCGTTTGGTAAGAAAATCCGATGTGCCGGTCGTTGTGGTAAAAGAAGATGATGTAAGGTTTCCTTTCAAGGATATCGTTTTCGTTTCAGATTTTATGGAAGATGTGGGCAGTGCTTTTAGGGCAGTACTCTCCATCGCAGAAAAATGTAATGCGAAAATTCATCTATTACGCATCAACACGGCATCGGACCATAATAGTATCGCCCTTGGCCTAGATCCCATACGAAAGTTTTTGGAGGGTTTTCCAGAACTCAAGAATTTCTCCATGAACGTGTATAACGAAAACCAAGTTGAAACGGGCATCAATACATATTTGAAACACAACAAAGCGGACCTGATCGCCATGTGTACACATGGGAATACAGGATTTTTAAGTTTGTTCTCAAAAAGCATTACAGAAGGGGTCGCCAACCATTCTTCGCTACCAGTGATGACCATTAAAATATAGAGAATGACCCAGCAGGTACAGATAAGAAAATATTCCGGTGAACTTGAGGAATTCGATATCAAAAAGCTCATCAAATCATTGCGCCGTTCAAAGGCTGACGAAACGCTTGTTCAAGAAATTGCCAATGAAATTAGGGACAGGGTATCCCATGGCATGACCACCAAAGAAATATACCGAAGTGCCTTTAGGATGCTAAAGAGCAAGGCCCGTGTGAGCGCTTCGCGGTATAAACTAAAAAAAGCCCTTATGGAACTCGGGCCTTCGGGTTATCCCTTTGAAAAATTTGTTGGGGCCCTATTGAGTCAAGAAGGTTTTGATACAAAAGTCGGGGTAATCGTTCAAGGCAATTGTGTACAGCATGAAGTGGATGTGATAGCTGAAAAAGACAACAAGCATTATATGATTGAATGTAAATACCATAGTGATCAGGGCCGGTTTTGCAATGTGAAAATCCCGCTCTATATCCATTCAAGATTTTTGGATGTGGAAAAACAATGGGAAAAACAGCAAGGCCATAAAACCAAGTTTCATCAAGGGGGTGTTTATACCAATACCCGCTTTACCACCGATGCCATACAATATGGTACCTGTGTTGGGCTGATGCTTACAAGTTGGGATTATCCGAAAGGGAACGGTCTGAAAGAACGCATAGACAGATCCGGCCTACATCCCTTAACCTCTTTAACAACATTGACAAAGGCCGAGAAATCCAAATTATTGGATAAGGGCATTGTGCTCTGCAAGGACATTAGCGAAAACCCATCATTTTTGGGGCAAATAGGTATCGCCAAGCAACGACAAAAAAAAATTCTCGAAGATTCAGAAGAATTATGCACAGCACATTAAACCAATAAACATTGATCAATCCTAAAAAGAAAACAGATGAGAACAGAAACATTACAAAAACAGAACAGTATAGACCTAGAGCCATTTTACCAAGCAATGGAAGATGATCCAAGCTTACTTGAAGAGGCCTTCGAAACATTACTGGAGATGGTAAACTCCGAACCCAAATCCACCAAGAAACTAGCCCTTCTCATCAAAGAGGATTTTCATGATCTCTACAAAGAAATAGCGGAGTTATGCCAACCGGACCAAGATAAAGGGAACACACCTTCCTGCTGTGGGGGACACTAAACGGGTACTATAAATGAAAAACAACAAAATAAACATTCACTTTTTAGGAGCTGCTGGAACCGTTACCGGTTCAAAATATCTCTTGGATACCGGCGAACGCAAAATCTTGATTGATTGTGGTCTTTTTCAAGGGCTAAAAGAACTACGTCTAAAAAACTGGGAGTATCCACCCGTTGAAGTCTCGGAAATTGATGCGGTCTTGCTTACGCATGGGCACATGGACCATACAGGCTATCTGCCCAGATTGGTCAAACAGGGTTTTAAGGGGCCCATTTATGGAACGTACCCCACCCTGGACATTGCCAAAATCATATTGAACGATAGTGCCAAGATTCAAGAACAGGAAGCCGAACGGGCCAATAAGGAAGGTTATTCCAAACACAGCCCCGCCGAACCACTTTATGACTTAAAGGATGTTGAAAAAACCGTTCCCTTTTTTAAGGGAGTACCCCCCGGCCAATGGCTGCCCTTAATGAAAAACATAAAGGCTAGATTTCAGTACAACGGCCATATCCTAGGTGCTACCTACATTGAATTGGATGTTCTCGGAAAACGTTTTGTTTTTTCAGGGGATATCGGCAGAACCAACGATTTATTGCTATATCCACCGCTAAAACCAAAAAAGGCGGATGTTCTTTTTATAGAATCGACCTATGGCGGCAGGTTTCATCCCGAAGAGGCGGAGGCACTTCCCGAAATTGAAAAATTGGTCAACAAAACCATTGAAAGGGGCGGAAGCCTTTTCATACCAAGTTTTTCCGTAGAGCGTGCCCAATTGATGATGCTGATATTTTGGAGGTTGTTAAAACAAAATAAAATTCCCAAAGTACAGATGATTATGGACAGCCCGATGGGGGCCAACGTACTGGAACTGTTCCATCGAACTAGAGACTGGCATAGGTTGGAAGATGCTGAGTGTGACGAAATATGTTCGCACTTTACGGTCGTAAGCAGTTATCGGGAAACAATGGAATTGAGAAGCGATGATACACCTAAAATCGTCATCGCTGGAAGCGGAATGCTCACGGGAGGTAGAATGCTTAATTACTTGGAAACCCAGGCGCAAAAACCAAAAAACACCTTGCTTTTTGTTGGGTATCAAGCAGAAGGTACTCGGGGACGGAAATTGTTGGACGGCGACAGGGAATTGAGAGTGTACGGAAAAACAGTATCCTTTCAAATGGAGGTGGCAGAAATAGAAGGGCTTTCGGCGCATGCCGACCATGCCGAACTATTGGATTGGCTAAGCAAGGTCGAACAGAAACCGGAAAGGATATTTATTGTTCACGGAGAGAAGGAAGGTGCGGAGGCATTGCAAAAAGGCATTAAGGAAACTTATGATTGGGATTCTGAAATTCCCAAATTATATAGCATTGAATCCGTAGAAACTTTTCAAAACAGTTAATGGACTAGATTATAGGAATACTATTGGTGGCATCACCAACACTATTAAAAATAAAATAACGAAAAGGTTATGGAAGAAAAATCGAGTACTTTAAAATATAAACACTTGGGCATTTATACACAGAACGAACATGTGGTTTATATGCGGGAAGATTGCCATGTCTGTGTTTCCGAAGGTTTTGAAGCATTAACCAGAATCCGGGTATCCAATTTCAATACTTCCATCGTTGCCAGTCTTAATGTAATAACGTCGGATGTGCTGCTAGCCGGAGAGATAGGCTTATCGGAAGCGGCGGCGAAAAAATTAAAAGTGTCCGGAAATGAAACACTAAGGGTGTCGCACTTGGAACCTATAGATTCGTTAAGCCATGTAAGGGCCAAAATCTACAATCAAAAACTAGCTTATACGGCCTTCGAAGAAATCATTACAGATATTGTTGAAGGAGATTACTCCAACATTCATCTTTCGGCTTTTATTACGGCCTGTGCCGGAAATAGATTGGATGTCAATGAAATCTCGAATCTCACACAAGCCATGATAGCTTCTGGAAAACAATTGGATTGGAACAAAAAAATCGTAGTCGATAAACATTGTATCGGTGGCTTGCCAGGAAACCGAACAACACCCATCGTTGTAGCCATTGTTGCAGCCTACGGGCTTACCATGCCCAAAACATCATCGAGAGCCATTACTTCCCCGGCAGGAACAGCCGATACCATGGAGGTATTGACCAATGTTACCCTTTCTTTGGAAGAAATCAAAGCAGTTGTTGAAAAAGAAGGCGGATGTTTTGTTTGGGGGGGTACCGCCCAATTAAGTCCGGCAGATGATATGCTCATCAAAATTGAAAAAGCCTTGGATATTGATAGCGAAGGGCAGTTGATTGCATCGGTTCTTTCCAAAAAAGCGGCAGCAGGTTCTACCCATGTGGTCATTGATATTCCTGTCGGCGAAACGGCCAAGGTTCGTACCAATGACGCTGCCATGAAGCTTAAGGAACATCTCGAAGTCGTGGGCAAAGCTGTTGGCCTTACTACAAGAGTAGTTATTACAGATGGCACACAGCCTGTCGGCAGAGGTATTGGTCCAGCCCTTGAAGCAATGGACATCCTTAGTGTACTCAAGAATGAAGTTGATGCACCGAAAGACCTAAGAGAAAGGGCAGTTCTGTTGGCGGGCGAGCTGTTAGAGCTTTCTGGCGAAATCGAATCGGGAAAAGGAAAGCAAACCGCCAGAGGGCTATTGGAATCAGGTAAGGCATATAACAAATTTCTCGCTATCTGTAAAGCCCAAGGTAATTTTAAACAACCTCTCCTAAAACCTTATAAATTCGAAATAAAAGCCAAAAAAACAGGTGTTTTACGGCGTATTGACAATAGAAAGATTGCAAAACTCGCCAAACTTTCAGGTGCGCCCCAATCAAAATCTGCCGGTATTTTACTGAACGTTCATTTGAACGATGAAATAGAAAAAGGCCAGTTGCTGTATACGCTCTTTGCAGAATCGCAAGGTGAGTTGAATTATGCCTTGGAATATTATGAGAACCATGACGATATTATAACAATAGAATAAAAAAAGGACAAATGAAAACTATATTATTCAGTCTTCTGGGAAACCAAGAACTCACGGAATTATTGGCAGAGAAAATGAAAGCGGAAATCGGGGAATGTACCATACGCAAATTTCCGGATGGGGAATCCTACACGCGTATCCTTTCCGATGTAAAAGACAAATGTGTAATCATGGTCTGCACCTTGCACGAACCCGATGAAAAACTATTGCCATTGTATTTTTTAAGCCACACCGCAAAATCTTTGGGCGCGATGTGCACATGCTTGGTGGCTCCCTATTTGGCCTATATGCGGCAAGACAAGGTTTTTCATAAGGGCGAAGGGGTTACTTCTGGGTTTTTCGGAAAATTGATTTCTGGTTTTGCAGATAGCATCACGACCATTGACCCGCATCTACATAGAATACATTCGTTGGGCGAGGTATACAACATTCCGAACAGGGTCATTCATGCAGCGGACGAAATCTCCAAATACATCAAGGAGAACATTCATAATCCGGTACTTATCGGGCCCGATTCCGAAAGTGAGCAATGGGTTTCCGATGTGGCAAAAAAAGCGGGAGTACCCTTCACGGTGTTACAAAAGGTCCGCCATGGCGACCGTGATGTTGAAGTTTCCGTTCCCGATGTAGATAAATATAAGGAAGCGACGCCAGTTTTAGTAGACGACATCATTTCTACGGCCCGGACCATGATAGAAACTACGGAGCATTTGAAAAGTGCGGGAATGAAACCTGCAATATGCATTGGCATTCATGCCGTATTTTCAGGAAATGCCTATCAAGATTTGTGGGACGCTTATGTGGAGGACATCATTACCTGCAACACGATTCCACACCAGTCAAATAAAATTGATTTGAGCGATGTGATCGCCAAGGAAGTAAAAGAGTTGATGCACCACATATGAAAATAGGATTGCACTTAATAGTATACGTTTTTATGATTTTTTCCGCATACCCACAAGATAAAATGTTGATTGGACAATTGTCCGATAGATTGGTGGTACGGGAAAATTTTGATAAAAATGGAGACTTTCTGAACAAGCAAACTTTTAAAGCCGGAAAGCTAAAAGAAGCCAATGGTTACTATGAAATTGTTGTCACAACCGAGCTTTTTGATGAAAAAGGCACCCCGACCGATAAATATACCACCACTTACCGATGCAAACCGGATGAATCCAGTATTATAGTAATGGCCTTCCCTTTTTCAAAGCCAAAATCCAAGGAAACCGAAATCAATACAGTGTCCAAAAATTTCAAGGAACTCTATGACCTTGGGAACTTAGAGAATGTTGAACTCGAAATGAGCTTTGATTCGGGATTGTTGAACTTCTTTGGTTCCAACAGTAAGATTAAAATTTATGACCGCGTGTTGGAATCTAACGGAAATGGGAAAACAATCAAATCCAAAATCAATATTAAGGCCTATGCCATTGGTATACGAATTAAACAATTGGACTATGTTGCAAGTGAAAAACTTACAAGTGAGAACTTGTTATCATTCCAGAAATTTACCGAGAAAGACGGCAGCTATTTTACGATGACATACAAACAATAAATTATGAGAAACTATGACACCCTATCAGAAGCAATTAATGACTTACAGATCAGGGGATATACCTATGATTTCAATTTGGCCCCGACTGTATAAAATGTGCTTCATTGGAATTGGAAATCCATCCCGAAGAATTTGATGTGGATGAAACCCATCGTTTTGAAGGTATGAGCAGTACGGACGATAACAGTGTTCTTTATGCCATTTCATCAAAAGATGGTATAAAGGGGCTTTTGGTAGATGCCTATGGGGTCTATGCTGAAAATATCTCGGAAGCAATGCGAAAAAAATTACGATAACCCTTAAATAGAATACTATGGACAATCACGAAGAGCAAAAGAACAAAAAAATGGACCATTCTAAAATGAATCACGACAAAGATGACCATTCAAAAATGGATCACTCGAAAATGGAAGACCCAAAATCGGACGACCATAGCAAGATGGATCATAGTAAAATGGATCACGGTTCTGGCGACCATTCAGGTCATAATCCAGGTCACGGTCAAATGGGTCACGACCATCACAAAATGATGATTGCCGATTTTCGAAAACGGTTTTGGGTAACGCTCGTGCTAACCATTCCCATATTGTTCTTCTCGCCAATGATACAGGAGTTTTTCGGATATGAATTTCTCTTACCAGGAAACCCATATATCCTATTTGCACTATCTACCATCGTCTATTTCTATGGAGGTTGGCCTTTCTTAAAAGGTTTTTGGTCAGAGGTCAAAAAGGGTGCACCTGGAATGATGACCCTAATTTCCATGGCCATAAGCGTTGCCTACTTTTATAGTACTGCCACAGTATTCGGACTAAGAGGTGAAGATTTTTTCTGGGAACTTTCAACACTGATCGCAATTATGCTTTTAGGCCATTGGATAGAAATGAAAAGTGTGCTAGGTGCATCAAAAGCCTTACAGCTATTAGTAAGTATGATGCCCGCCGAAGCCCACAGGGTAAAGGGTGATACTATAGAAGATATTCCCTTGGAAGATTTGTTAAAAGACGATGTGATTTTAGTAAAGCCAGGTGAAAAAGTTCCTGCTGATGGGATTATAGTAGATGGTTCGAGTTACTTAAATGAATCAATGCTTACAGGGGAATCCAAGCCAGTGAAAAAAGATGAGAACGACAAAGTAATTGGAGGCTCAGTAAACGGCAATAGCACCTTAAAGGTTAAGGTAGAACATACCGGAAAGGACAGTTATCTCAACAAAGTAATCACAATGGTTGAGGAAGCGCAAAAGACCAAATCTAAAATGCAGAACCTTTCCGATAGGGCGGCAAAATGGTTGACATACATAGCCCTGGCAATTGGTTTTGGCACATTGGCAGTTTGGTTGATTTTAGGCTTCCCTTTTGTATATGCCTTGGAGAGAATGGTAACGGTTATGGTTATCGCTTGCCCACACGCATTAGGACTTGCCATTCCGTTAGTTGTCGCTATATCTACCGCAGTATCCGCCCAAAATGGCTTACTGATAAGAAATCGAACGGCTTTTGAAGAATCCCGAAAAATATCAGCTTTGTTGTTTGATAAAACCGGAACATTGACCAAAGGTGATTTTGGTGTCACAAGAGTTGAATCGGTTAAACAAGAATATTCAACAGAAGAAATCTTAAGGCTTTCAAGTGCCTTGGAACAGAGCTCGGAACATCCTATTGCAGTTGGAATCATAAAAAAGGTCAAAGAAGATAATATTACAATCCCGAAACCAAAAAACTTTAATGCCATTACTGGTAAAGGTGTAGAGGCCAATGTGGAAGGTAAGCAAGTGAAAGTAGTAAGTCCGGGTTATTTAAGGGATGAAAAAATTGCAATTCCTGAAGATGCCTATAGCGATGCCGCTGAAACGGTGGTTTTTGTTCTAATCGATGGAAAATTGGTCGGTTATATTGCCTTAGCGGATGAGATTAGACCGGAATCCGCTGAAGCCATCAAAATTTTCAAAAAGAACAACATCAAAGTCTTGATGGCCACCGGGGACAATGAAAAAACCGCCAAGGCTGTTAGCGATAAATTAGGGTTGGATGGCTATTATGCCGAGGTACTACCCCATCAAAAAGTGGAAATCGTAAAAGAGTTGGAAAGCAAAGGAGAGTTTGTGGCCATGACGGGCGATGGGGTCAATGACGCACCTGCATTGGCACAAGCCAACGTTGGAATAGCTGTGGGCTCCGGCACCGATGTCGCTGCGGAGACTGCCGACATTATTCTAGTAAACAGTAACCCACAGGATATTGCCAATTTGATTTTGTTCGGCAAGGCCACCTACAACAAGATGATCCAGAACTTGATATGGGCCACCGGCTATAACGTGGTCGCCATCCCATTGGCAGCAGGTGTTTTGTACTCATCAGGCTTTGTACTGGGTCCCGCAGTTGGTGCCGTGTTTATGAGTTTGAGCACCATTATTGTAGCCATTAACGCCCAATTGTTGAAAAGAAAAATTGGGAAAAAGTAATGAATAGAAAGGACAAACTTAACAGGATATTTTTAGTGCTGTTAAGTTTATTTGTGGTAATGCTCGGGTACGGTATTTTATTGCCTACCCTGCCCTATTACACGGAAAGACTGGCTCTAAAAGACAATCTGGATACGGACCTTATCAACTTCCATATCGGAATGTTAACCAGTATTTATCCATTGTTCCAGCTCTTGTTCGTTATCGTCTGGGGCAAGCTTTCCGATAAATACGGCCGTAAACCTATAATACTATTGGGGCTTGTAGGTTTTGTCGTGATGAACTTGCTAACGGGTCTTGCCACTTCCCTGTCGATGCTATATATAGCCCGTATCATAGGGGGCATCTTTACGTCTGCGGTTATTCCTGTCAGTAATGCTTATTTAAGTGATATCACTTCAGAAAAGCGAAGGACCAAAATAATGGCCTGGTCTGGGGTCGCTATCAGTTCCGGTGTGATATTTGGCCCTGTTCTGGGGGGATTTCTGTCGCAAACGAACCTACACTATACATACTCTTTTGGAGTGTTCCACTTAGACCGTTTTTCGGTTCCCTTTATTTTGGCAGCTCTTTTGGGCTTTGTGGTATTGCTGATAATCATAAAATGGCTGAAGAATACCGAAATAAAAAATCGTATTGCTTCTGAGGCAGTCAAATTCAGTTTTTCCCTGAGTAACTATTTTATCATTTTGTTGCTCTTGTCCTTTGTGATGCAGTTCGTGGTTACCTTGTTTGAGACCGTGTTTTCAATTTATGGGAAGGATGAGTTGGCCTTTACAACCAATCAGGTGGGTATTGGTTTTATGCTTTGTGGTTCCGTTATGGCAGTTTTACAGCCTGTATTTGCGACCTATGGAGAAAAAATGCTGACCTCGAAACAGCAAATAACATTGGGGTTATTGATTTCCGGTGTTTCGCTAGTTGTCTTCCCTTTTGTGAGCGGTGAACTATACATTTATGTTACTATAATAATTTTCGCAGCAGGGGGAGCCATGGTAACACCAAACCTGCTTTCGGCAGTTTCTTTGATTTCCAAGGAAAACACGGGAAGGAATATATCCATTCAAAGTTCCACGAATAGTATCGGTCAAATTTTGGGTCCGGTATTGGGGACTTGGCTAATAGCGGGAGGGTTTTATTATCCTTTTATTATTGCCGGTACAACCATTTTGGGTGCTATGGGACTGGTTTATTTTTTGAATCGACCAAATAAAGGGATTGACAGGCCATTATTGGCCGACCAGCATAAAAAAGGGTAGCGATGGACCATCGATATGCACTTAGAAAACGTAGTAAAACAGCACTTCAAAATGCTGTTGACAATTCGAAATATGTTGAATTGGTCCGTTCGGGAGAAGACTATTTTTTAAGGCTGGAAATGTTAATCGATAGGGCAGAAAAAGAAATCCATTTACAGACCTACATTTTTGAAAACGATGACACGGGAAACCGTATAGCCTCCTGTTTAAAGAAAGCCGCTCAACGAAAAGTAAAGGTATATGTCTTATTGGATGCCTATGGTAGCGCTGCATTACCCGATAGTTTTGCCCAGGATTTGGTACAGCATGGTATTTTACTTCGTTTTTTTTCGCCTTTATTCTCCTTGAACAATTTTTATATCGGCAGGCGGATGCATCATAAAATTGCGGTCGCCGATGAAAAAATAGCGTTGATAGGCGGAATCAATATTGCCAATAAATACCACGGAACCACAGGTTCGGAACCTTGGTTGGACTATGCCGTTCAGTTGAATTGCCCGGCAGCTGAAAATCTTCAAAAACTGTGTAGCGACTATTTTTTCAAAAAAGGAAGCTCAAAAAAAATACCACCCGTGTTACATTCGGCAGGTAGGGCACTCGTGGGAATTTTACAGAACGACTGGCTACAGCAAAAAACGGAAGTCTGTGATGCCTACACGAACGCCTTCATTCATGCCGAAAAGGAAATAGTTATCATAGGCTCGTATTTTTTGCCTGGAAGCAGAATAGCAAAGGCATTGAAAAAGGCCTGTAAAAGAGGAATAAAAACAACGGTGATCTTAGCGGGCATTAGCGATGTGCCTTTGGTACGTAGGGCTACCGAACATTTGTACTCCTCTTTTCTAGACCACCATATGAGAATCTATGAGTGGAACAAATCCGTGGTACACGGTAAAGCTGCGGTAGTAGATAATAAATGGTCTACCATAGGCTCATTTAACTTGAACAGTCTTAGTTGTTATGGCAGTATTGAAATGAACGTAGAAGTTCACTCGGTCAATTTTGCCAAAATTCTTCGGGCCGACTTTGAAATGGTTATAAGCCAGTGTAGCGAAATTACAAAGGGGAGTCTAAGACAAAGAGCCGGTATATTCAATAAGTTGGGTAATTGGATTTCTTACCAAATGGTACGCACAGCCATGCTTTTTCTAACCTTTCTTCCGCATTTAAGGTTTTTGAAAAATTATAGGTTATAATATGTTGGCAAGTGGTTAAATGGTTTCGCCTCTTTATCTGTCTGTACGGACAAGGCGATAAATCATGAGGCACAACAACTTAAAAAAGGAAATATATAATCGATGATGGAATACAAGTGGAAACTACACTTTGAAAAACACATAAGCAATCAGTAATATTCAAAAACAATAGCAATGACAGATTTAACAACTAGTGCGATTGAGCGCGTCCTCAGAAACAATTACCTCGGCCACTTGGCCTATCTATGGCAAGGGAAGCCTTATTTGATTCCCATCACCTATTATTTTGATCCTGCCGACAATACGATCATTAGCTATACCTCGGATGGCCATAAAATCAATGCGATGCGAAATAACAACTCGGTTACCGTACAGGTAGAAGAAATACAATCGATGTTCAATTGGGAATCGGCCATGGTGCACGGCACATTCGAAGAACTTGAGGGCAATATTGCCAAACAAAAGTTACACCTTTTTACCGAAGGCGTGAAGAGCATTATCCGTAGAAAAGAACGGAGAGAGGTTGAGTTTATCAATGAATTTTCGAGCAAATTATACGAAAGGGGAAATCCGATTGTCTATCAGGTCAAAATACTTGAGATTTCAGGAAAACGACGGGAAACGTAAAGGCAACATCGCTAATTGGATAGACTTTTTTGGCCTTGACAACCCAATAGGTCTAAATTCCAATGCGAGAATCTTATTTGTATTTTGAAATTATATAGTGAATGGCCATTTAAAACAACTTGGAACCTATCTAACTATAGTTCTGTAAAATAGATGTACTAAATGTTAGGATAAGATGTAACTTTATATCAATCAAGTAATGCCAAAACAAACAATTTACATAGTGTCACTTTCCTTGTTGGTTATGTGGTCTTGCAAAAAAGACGACCAAAGTTCACAACAAGTCAACCTTTTGTTTACCGAAAATAATTTAGCAGGAGATTGGAAAAGGATTGCAGAATTTAGAGGGCAACCAAATGATTCATTGGGCATATTGGAGCCCTTGGAAGATTTGTTTGCCCAATTCGAAAATTGCCGAAAAGATGATATTCTCAGATATGTTAAGGGTAACGAGCAAGAAGATAACCGCTATTTCTGGGGAATCGGGGCAATTGCCTGTCATAGCCAGATATCAAAAACTTTCACTGAAATTGGCACTTGGTCTCTCGAAGAATCAGGAAAACTGAGCCATGTTAATTCTAATACAAGTGAATACCATATTGTAATTCAATTAAATGCCCAACAATTACTTGTCAGAAGTGAATCGGATAAAAACGAAAATGGCGAGACTACGTTCGAATTTACGGAGTATGAACGCATAAGATAGCTTTTATAAAAATATCCAATTGATATTACCTGCCATAAAGGGATATAGAATTGTCCTTGAAATTGGCGATGAAAAGCCTTCCCTTGTCAAAGTGAATATCTGTTGGATAGAAAATGCCTTCCTTTAATATTTGCAGCAACTTTCCTTGATAATCAAAAATTAATATCCGGTTATTTTCTTGGTCGGTGATAGCTAATTCATTAGTGCTCAAAGTAATGCCAGAGGCCACGTTTATTTTTTCATTTTGGCCGATCGTAACAATATGATTGCCTTCAAAATCAAAGACCTGAACCCGATGGTTGTACGCATCGGCCACGAATACCTTACCATCCTTTAGTTTTACATCTATTGGATAATACAATTGGCCCTCATTATGGCCTTGCTTTCCAATAGTATAGCTATAATTTGGTGTCTGAACGATGATACGATGGTTATAGAAATCGGCTACCAGAATGGTATCCCCATATACAGAAACACCCGCCGGGGCCTGTGGCCGTTTGTTGATTTTCAACGGACTGGTTTTACCTTTTTTATATTGCCAGATGGTGTCGGTCAAGAATTCGGGTATGTAAAGTGTTTCCTTATCCATATGGATGTTCATCGGCCGTTGTATCCTCGTGATGGAATCCAACACCTTTCCATTCAGGTCGATTTTATACAAGCGGAAATAATCCGGATCTGAAAACCAAATGGCCTCCTCGTCCTTGGCCAAAGCCAAGGGGCGGGCTTCTTTGGGAAGTATAATTTTCCGTTCGAACTGCCATTGTTCTTTCGTTCTTTCACAACCGGATGTGAGAAGAACCAAAGCAAAAACCGAAAAAATGAATAACTTTCTAAAGTTCATACCAGTAGTTTAAAATCATAAGAGCAAGAATCAGCAAGGTAAATGTCCACATAAACCAAGTATTGATGGTACGTTTACTTTTGTCGTTTTGGCAGGATTCCCCTCCACTACATTTTTTTGAACTTTTAAAATTCTTAAAATGGGCAAACCCAAGGGCTCCGACCGAAAATGTGGTCAGAAAGGGTTGGGCAGGATGTACCCATTCAAAACTTCCGCCCAAGAAACCCAATCCCGCGCCGACCGATAGCAGAGCAGGCAAAAAACAGCACATCAAGGGAAGAAGGGCGGCAACCAAGCTGCTTCCCAATACCATTTTGGAAATAGTCTTCATAAAATCTATTCGATTTTGGTTAGTACGATGGACCATTGGCCAGAGAGGTTATCATCTTCCTCATCCTGCACCGTTCCGCTTATGCTTGCTGTTCCAACGGTTAATTTTTGTAACAACGCCGTAGGCGTATCCTGCGATACCGAAAATCGTTCATTAGCGGTCTCAATGTACCATTGGCCATCTTCTTTCGTTGCGTTTCCAATTAGGGTCACTTCAGCTTTTTTTGCCGAAAAACCGTTCTTTTTTACCTCTTCCTGAATGCTACGTAATTTAAGTCCGTTCTCGGCAGCCAATCCCATATATGCCTTTCCGTCATTGAGGCTGACACGCACTTCCTGAAGCCCATCCATCTTTTTCAGTCCCCGCTCTAGGCCATAGGCGCAAGGGGCGCAATCCATTCCATAAACTTCTTGGTCAACTTTGGTAATTTGCCCCGATGCTGTGCCAATTCCGAATAGACCTATCATCATAATTCTAAATATATTTCTCATTTTATACATTTTTAAAATTCTTGCTTTATAACCAATAGCTTAAGTTTATGGCCAATCGATACCTTTCTTTCACTGCCCCAAGTGTCAAGTCCTGTACGACCGGAAACATCGCACCGAACGATATTCCCCAAGCGCCATATAGTCCAAGAAAAGAGGGCCCGACCAGTATTTTTGTACTGCGCGAATCTGTAAAGTCCATTTGCCCCTCAAATTTATTGTCGCCAGGGAATTCGGCCAATGATTCTATGAAAATGCGCCAATCGGGCTTTGGGTAATCGCCCATAAATATATTGGGGCGATACCCCACTACCGCACTGGCGTAGGGCAGGTCGCCCAATTGTTCGCCACCTTTCTCAAAATAATATTGGTATCCGCCACCGATCCATCCATACCAAGTGCGCGAGGCATAGCCCGTTGAAATGGCCGCGTGTACCGAGTTGCCCACATTGGCCTGTCCCCTGACATCATCCGTCGGCGCAGAAACGCCCACGATGGCGGTGGACTCAAAGCGTTTTCCAACCCCAAAGGCGTTCGAGAAAAACCGGTACCAAAGGGAAGCCTCAATATCCCCGTTGGCGGGCATATTGCTGTTGCCCCGTGTCCTCGGTGCATCACCCAACCTTTCTATCATCGTGGGGGTGGTCAGGTTTATCTGCAGGTCTTCCGTAATGCCATAGGAAAACAGATAGCGGAGCATATAGGACGTTTCGGTCTCCGTACTTAGGCTCATTCCCGCCACGTTCAAATCGACCCCACCTTTGGCAAGGGTCGGTGTCTGAAGCCCATAGAGTGGGCCGTGGCCTTGGGCCATCGCCGATCCTGATATGGCCAATAACAATATCAATTTGAGATAGGGAATGTTCAATGATATTTTAGGGAATACTTTGTTAATCATACTCAAACACATTATAATTAGGATTGTCCGATTCCCGCTTCTACCAATTTCACTTCGGTGATAGCCGAATCCTTACAGCATTCCAAGAGCTCACCGTTCACTACCACAGCGGGAACTTTCTTTATGCCATATTCATCCATCTTATCAAGACAGGTCTTGTCTTCACATTGCTTGACCAAATCATATGTGGTTACCTCACATTTATCGCAGGCCATTTCCTTTATCATTTTGACCACTGGGTCACAGACCGGACAATTGGCCGTAAAAACTTCTACTTGACGTTTCATATTTCTGTTTTTTAACTATTTAAAATTTCTTTACGCGTCATTGAATTCAAACAACGAATCAAAGGTAGATTGGTGGGTAGGGTGGTCTCCAAATAAAATTTCAAAAAAATGGCCCGCGTCGTGCAGGCCATCAAATCGGTTGTGATTGCGGGGGTCAAGCATTTTTGTGGTTTTCGAGCTTGGCCTTTAGTGCATCTATCTCCCTCATCTTTTCCGTTAGGCTGTCCAATTCCAAATCTGGAAACTGTTTTCTTATAAATTCGATACGGCCTTCATTGCCACAGTTTCCAGGGCAGGCTTCGACAGTTTCAGATATTTTTATGGCCAAAGCTTTTCGATAAACTTCGTCCAGTAACAGAAAATGAGCTTTATCCAATCCTTTCTGTGCTGCCTTGAACTGTATTAAAATCTTCTCTGGGTCTGTATCTTCATCGAGCATTTTAATGAGGCCACCAATTTGCCCATTGATACTTTGCAACCTCTTTTTTATGTCCTTGCTTAAATCTCGTGGTATCATCGATTTTAAAATTTTGGCAATATATAATTGTACTGGGGGTGCTCTACAAATTTATCCCGAAATTATTCAACAACAACCAGAGCCTTCTTGTATTGGTGGGCAGACTACCGTCCCATAAGAGCAAAAGACACAGCAATCGCCTTCCTTTGGTCTTAATATTTGATTGCAGTTTTCGCATTCATAGAAAAACTGACAGGCCGTTGTTGGCATTTCCTCCTCTTTCGTATGTCCACATTCGGGACAGGTAATGGTTGAATTTAAAAGGATTCTCTCGTAGTCCATATTATTTTTTCTGAAACAGGTTATAAATAAAATTTTGCTCTGTTTTAAAAGGGGTTTTATGAATTTTTTCAAAGGATTCCAATAGGGTGAAATCTACTTTAAACAATTCCTTTAGTTTTTCAGGAGAATATTGGGCAATCTCCAATCCACTACATCTTTTTGGGCCGGTGGTCGAAAAAGTTGCCAGTATAAAATACGCTCCCGTCTTAAGGGAACGACCTAGTATGTCAATATACTTTAAGATATCTTCTTCCCGTGTGAAGAAATGAAAAGTAGCCCGGTCGTGCCATAACTCAAAGTCTTGGGTCGGTTCAAAATTCAATATGTCCGAATTTATCCACTGCACCTTTGTGGCTGACTTGCCTAATTTTGATTTGGTACGCTGAAGTGCATTTTCTGAAATATCAAGAATGGACAGGTTGTTATAGCCATTTTTCAACAAATGACTGATAAGGTTTGAGTTCCCCCCGCCAATATCAATAATTGAACTATCTTTGGGTAAGTCAAGGGAAGCTATAATATCCAATGAAGTCGAGGGTTTCCCTTCAAACCAACTTACTTCTTCATCACTTTTTCCGGTATAAACCTCTTCCCAGTGCTTTTTAGTGTATTCATCACTTTTCATAAATTTTGATATTTTGTTAAAGCATATAGGGAATATCCGAGGATAATGTTGGATAAGAAAAAATCATAGTCCTTAAATCGTTGATCCTCATCTTGGTCTTTATCGCTATTGCGAACAAATTGATGGTTTCCTCGGCGTTGGGACCAATTAAATGTGCTCCCAGTATCGTATGATCTTCTTTATCGACAATAGTCTTAAAGGCATATTCCTTAACATTCAACCGCTCTGCGTTGAACCAATTGCCCACCTCGTTATAATTGACCTGATATTCGATTTTTTGTGATTTGGCCTCTGCCTCGGTCAGACCTACGGCTGCTAATGTTGGCAAAGTGAAAACTACGGAGGGCATAGGTGGATAGCTCACTTTTTTCGTGTTCCCCTTGATGATATTCGAAGCTACAATATGTCCTTCCATAACGGCAACAGGTGTCAGGGGCAGTCCTTTTGAATCTGCCGCATCTCCGGCCGCATAAACATTTGGGTTCGATGCGCTTTGAAGATATTCGTTGACGGCAACCCCTTCTTTTGAAAAGGATATTCCGGACTTGTCCAGCTCCAAATCAAAAATTGCAGGCGGGCGACCGGCCGAATTGAAAACGGTTTCCGTTCTAAATGTCATTTCTTTACCGTCGGTAGTTCCTTTAACTGTATAGTGGTTATCTCTCTTTTCGATTTTAGAAACCTCGGTCGCTAGAACCAGTTTTATTCCCAATTCCTTCGTGGCATTTATCAAGTGTACTACAATATCCTGTTCAAAGTTTTCCAAAGGTCGTTTGCCCCTATGTACAATAGTTACATCGGCACCACAACGGGCGGCGATATGTGCAAATTCAAAGGCGATGTAACCTCCGCCAATAAAGAGCAGGGATTTGGGTAGCTCCTTTAAATTGAGGAAATCGGTACTCGAAAGTGCCAAGTACCCACCTTCAAAATCCAGTACCCTTGGTTTTGCGCCCGTTGCAATCACAATCTTGTCGGCTTCGATAGTATCTGTTCCCAACTGTAGGGTATTTTTGGACAGAAATTTTGCCGAAGAATGATAGGTGTCTATATCATTATGCCTGTATCCTTTTTCTATTTTGGGCGGCATTGCATCCACAAAGGATTGTTTGAAGGCCATAATATCCCGCCAATTGACATTGGGAACCGTATCGATACCCTTATCCTTTAAGCGTATTGCAAAATCCCTTACTTCTGTCGCACCGATGATTACCTTTTTGGGGTCGCAACCTCTTAGCGCGCAGGTTCCACCGTAGGGCAGTTCGTCAGTAATGCCTACCTTAAGGCCTTTGGAAGCACATTTATTGGCAATGGTCATCCCTGCCATCCCGGAACCGATAACAAAAACATCGTACTTTTTCATCTACTCGTTTTCTTTGTTTTCACCATCGATTACTTTATAACCTGTGCTGTTTATCGCTTTTTGGATTGCGGCCAAATCGGTTTTGGTCTTATCATATTCCACTAGGGTATTCGCACCTTCGTAACTGGCCTTGACGGATAATATGCCATCCAATTTGTTGACCTCGCTCTCTACGTGGGCTTCACACCCTGCGCAGGTCATTCCCTCAACATTAAACGTGTGCTTTACAATATTGGATTGCGAGACATAGACAATGTCCTTACTCGGCTGTGCATAAAACATATTGGAGTAATATGGAAACGCCAGCATCAATCCCGCGAAAACCGTAACTATTAAAAGAAAGCTTTTGGATTGCCAAAAGGAGGGTTTTGTATCATCCTCACAGGTACAGTCAATTTCCTCCTGTGTTTTTGGTCGTAGTTTCTGGTACCAGGCAAAGACCAATACGAGTATAGTGCTGCTGATAAGATAAGGCCGAAATGGTTCCACCCAAGAAAACGTGGATGCGATTCCACTGGTTCCTGCAATCAAAGCCAAAACCGGGGTTATACAACATATTGATGCCGCCATGGCCGTCAATATTCCTGCGTAGGCTACCTTGTTCGAGGTTTTTCCTGTTTCCATTTTATGCTACCTTTTTATTTTTCTGAATTTTAATAAACACATTTTCCAATATTTCGTTATGATTCTGGACCAATGAATAATACAGGGTTTGCCCTTCACGTCTCGAAACAATCAGTCCCACATCCTTCATTTTACGTATGTGCTGTGAAATTGCGGGCACGCTCATTTCAAGTATATCGGCAAAATCACAGGGACAAAGCTCACCTTCCTCATATAACAGGAATAATATCTTTAACCGTGTTTCGTTACCGGCCAGCGCGAGTATTTTGCTGATTTCGGAAATTGCCTCTGAGTTTGTTCCTAAGGTTTCGCGACAACGCATTAGTTGCTTTTGGTCGGCCTCGGCGCGTGTACAACTTAATTCAAGTGCCATAGTACTGTTTTTGACAAAGATATATTAATATAATTATTTAAGCAAATACTTAAATAATACTATCCATCGATGCTCTTTTAAAATCACACCTTACTTAAGTACATTCTACCCGGTATGAAATCAAAGCAGCTTTGTAGAATATTTTATTAAAAATAGGTGCTGAATCCAAAATACCATGTAGCGGTTCTTGAGGATGGATTGTTGAGAATATCATGTTGCCACTGGTATCTGTAGTTAATCCTTAGAACGGTCTGTGGTGCGGGCCTAAAGCTTATTGCAGGTGTAATTGCGAATAAATCATCCCCAATATTCGTATTGGTCTGGGCAAACCTGCCAATGTTGTAATCCACATAATCCGTTCTGAGCGATAGATTGAGTATGGCATCTTCCCAGTCCAATACTGCGGTACTTAGTATCGGTTGAACAATGTCCACAAAAAAACCAACTTGCCGATCACCAAATTGCTGCGTAAAAGTGTCCGGAACATCGACCCATATGTAGGCCATCTCACCGATAAACCTTGTCCCCGTTTTTTTAATGGCAGTATTTAAATCCAGGGCAAGAACATCTACCCTTCTTGATTTTGTATCAACCTGAAGCCCATCAACTTCTTTCCTGTTGTATGCCCCGCCCATATAGGAAATGCCCAATTCTCCTAATTTTCTGTGCTTGATGGCGAACTTTCCATTGAGGAGCGCATTGCCGCTAAAATTCTCCTCGAAACGCGAGGAATTCTCCTTGACTGCGGCCAAAAATGTCCTTTCTTCCTCATTATCTATAATGCTTGTATCAAAGCCATTGGTGAGGTATGCTTCATAGCCCAAGGTCCAAGCTCCCTTATATGCCTTTCCATATATACCAAATCCGGCATTGGAGAAAGTGGCGGGCAACAAATTGGTGCTGACATCTGGCCGCTCGACAAACTCCCATTTTGGTCCGTCGTGATTTTGATTAAAGGATCCTATTGGATTCAGTACGATGCCTCCCCTAAGGTTCAACAAGGGGTGCAAGGCAATGTCCATTGAGGCGAATTCAATGGCAATTTCCTCTGTCCCGTTTTCAAATTCCAGTTCGGTCAAGAACTTAATGCGCTTTGAAATGGACGCCGAAACGAAAAGGGTCAATCTTCGGGCCTGAAAAGAAAGCCCCTCCGACAATCCGTCCTCAATACTGTAGATTGAGTTCGCCTCAAGATAACCACCAAGATTGACTGGAAATTTATCGAAAGTCAAAAACGGACGGTCATAAACCGCATCCATATTCATGGATTCCCGAATACTGTCCCTATCGATGGTTTGCGAGCTAAGGGTTAAAACGCAGACGTTCATTAAGACAAAGGCCACATATATTTTACCGGACATGCACATAGATATTCTCATAATCGGTGGTTATTTCAAATGATTCTAGGTTTTCTTCGGCCGGCCCTTCTAAAACCCTGCCTGAACGGTCGAACTCACTGCCATGACATGGACAGTTGAATATGCCGCCGCCAATGTTGAGTTCACAGCCCCTATGGGTACATTGCATCAAACTGGCCAGATAATTACTGTTTTGTGTTTTGAATATTCCGATCGGATATCGCATGGAATCGCTCTGGATGACTACGAAATCACGTTCAATCTGCTTTCCCCCTTTCACCTGTTGAAACTCACCCTTTGAAATTCGTAGCACTCTCCCTTCTTCAACAAAGGAAGCATAATACAGGCCTGCGCAACTACTGAGCAAAGCGGAAGAAGCTGGCAGGACTGCAATCAGATATCCAAATTGTTTAATAAAATCTTTTCTATGCACCTATAGGGAATTAATGAATTTTATCAGTTGTGATTTTTCTTTTGGGGTCAGGGACAAATACCGGGCTTTTGAATTATCGGCCTCACCGCCGTGCAATTCAATTGCCTCTTCAATGCTCGAAGCCCTTCCATCATGTAACAGGAACATTTGCCCGCCTTGGGAATTGGCCGATAAACCGATTCCCCACAGCGGTGGGGTTCTCCATTCAGAAGTCCCGACATTTCCTTCGGTGAATCCATCATCCAATTCAGGCCCCATGTCATGTAACAACAAATCCGTGTAGGGATGAAATTCCTTAAGGGATAACGATTCAATTGGGGAAAATCCTGTGGTCAACGTGGGTGTGTGACAGACAGCACATTGTACAGATTCAAAGAGTTCTTTCCCAGCAATTACATCGGGGTCTGTTTGATTTCTGGGAATTGGTGCTTTTAAGGTTTTAAGGTAGAAAACGACATCGTTCAAGGTCTGGGTGCTTATTTCAGGATCCTCTTCAAGTCCACTGAACGGGTCTATAGGGTCATAAAGGGATGTAATTCCTATGTCCTGGTTATATGCGCTGACGCTTTGGTGCAACAAATCATAACTACCCGCTTTCTTTCCAAACCTGAAGATATAATTGTTTCCCTGGGGAACACTATTATTCCGAATCTTGGTGAATTCAGGAGGAATATTGTAGTGAGGCCTTCCACTAATGCCGTCCTGATTTTCATCAGAAGGGTCTGCGTGAGCCAAAATATCCGCATCAGAGACAGCATCCAACAAACCCAATCCCGTCACCGCCGGAGCGACCAAAATGGAAAATGGGAAGCCTTCCGGCACGGTCTCCGGTTCAAAACCCGGTATGGCTTTATTTTGAATCTGGTTCCTGCCATCACCAAAGGATAACATCGAGGGTATGGTCAAATCATTGTTACCAAACCTAATAAGTTGATTAAATGGGTGACCTTTTCCATCCCCTGAATGGCAACTTGCACAGCTGGTGCCAACAAACAAGGGACCAAGGCCTTTTTCAACGGTAAAAACATCATCGTTAAAGGCAATATCCCCGGCTAAAAAACGCTGTTGCTCACTAACGGACAATCCATCCAACGGCCCATCCAATAACTCAAACTCCATAGGTTCTTCGGGTCCGAAATTTTCACAGCCAAGTAGAGCGATTAAGGACAGACCAATGTAAAATTGAATAATTTTAGGCATTGCTATATTTATATTTTTGTAAATATAAATATATTTTTAGTTTAGTCTAAATTTATTTATAGTAATTTATCAAGAAAGAAGTGTTTACATCTTAAAAGGGTTGTTGATTTAATTATGCAAATCCCGTACTGTGGGAAATTGTGCGTTGGTCAGAATGAAAATTTATATTTCGATACTTACTATTCCTAAGTCCACTTCATCTTCTGCAATCGAACCGCATTGAATATTGCCAATAACGCTACTCCCACATCGGCAAATACGGCCTCCCACATTGTGGCAAGTCCACTAGCTTCCAGAATGAGCACGATAATTTCGCGTAGTAAGCGAAAACTAATATTTACTAGAGCACATAAGTAGAAGGGCTACTTAACTATCAGCAATGGGGCCTTGGAGGCATACAGCATTTTTTTTCTTAGCCCCTTTTTGAAAACTGCCTCAAAAAATCCGTGTTCCCTGTAAAGCAAAACCAATAGGTCTATTGGGGTTTCAGTCAAAAATTCATCGATACCCTCTTCGGGTTTGCCTTCCTCGATAACTGTAAAAGACCATTGATTAGGTACAAGAAGTTTGCCAAATCTTTCACGAATAAATGCTTTCTCCGGCACCCTTTCCTGTTTGTCCGCTATATGTACAAAGTGCAATTGTGCATTATAGTTTTCCAATAATTTGGACAACATTTCAAAATCTATTCTATTATCCATACTATCCGTATCCACTGCGACCCCGATACGCTTATATGCAGTATAGCTGGCATCTTCAGGTACGGCCAGTACTGGACAAGGTGCCTTTTGTGTCACCTTTTCGGTAACGGTTCCAATAAAAATTTCATCAAATCCCGAAGCCGTACCCTTGGTACCCATAACGACAAGACTGGTATTTATTTCCTTAGCTAGGCCAGAAATCACATCGACCGTTGCCCCGAAACCGATCATTGCTTGAAATTCCAACTTGTCCAGTTCAGGAAAGCCTCTTAGAAACTTATCCAATTTTTCTTTATTGATTTTTTCTTGTGATGCTGTGGTATCTGTTACATTGTGTGCCATAGTTGCCATCCCGATGGGCGTACCGGATGGATATGCCACTGAATAGGCGTGGACAAAAACCAGTTTTGATTTCAATTTTTGTGCTAGCCCAATAGCATAGCTCACCGCATTTTCTGAAACCTCTGTGAAATCTACAGGTATTAAAATTCCGTCATCTTTCATATCATTTTGTTTTTATTGATTTGACTTCATTAATCTTTCTTTTTAGGTTTAATTATTCAATTGAAAAGCAGGTAAAAACCATATAGAATTGCATCTAGAAAGGCAATTGTCAGCACCGCAAGGAACATTGCCACAAAAACCAACAGGCAATACGCTTTCTCCTTTCTGGTTCTCACTTTTTTGTTTATTGAATTACCCTTTTTTTCCTCTAGTCTCCGCTTTCTCCTTTCCCGTGACATAATGTACTGTGCTTTACTTAAATTAACGCACCAATGCTATCCCCTAAGGTCATAAAACCATTCTTCTGCACGTTTGATTCCCTCCGTAATGGCCTTCTCACGAGAATACCCATTCTCCTTTACCAATTCTTGCGCAATTTTGAGGGCCTTCTTCCGAACTGACGGCTGTAGGCCATCAAGCTTTGTTTTGAAATCTTCAAATGTCCAGTCCATATTCTATACTTTTTTTAGAGCTTTCGCCCTTCCATCTCTGCTTTTACAATACCGCGTTCAAGGGCTTCCTCCTTGGAGCATTGGTTTGTTATATAGTATTCTTCAGCATACTTTACGGCCAATTTGTGGATGTTTTCATCCAGCATATTGAGCCTCATCGAGCAATCTTTAAAAAGTTCCTTTTTCATCTATCAAAAAGTTTCAACACGAAAAAAACCATGACCAGTAAATAGGCGACATAGGCAGCATCAAACACAAAAATTTGCCAACGAGAGAAACCGTGCAGTTCCTTGCTTTGATGCACAAATAGTGTGTAAAGCAGCGGCATAAGCCCGACAAAGGCCAGGTTGACCCAGAACAGTTCAAAATCCTCAATGGGGGTGGTTACCAACGCCAGCGGAAAAAATGCCACCGTCATCGTTACGGCATTGTCCGCTATAACACTGGTGGTACCCGCAGTCACCTCTCCCCCTTTTACCACGCTCCAGGTCTTGAATATTTCCGGTGCGGTGGTCATTATGCCCGTGATGAAAAGGCCTCCCACGATTTCAGAAATATTTAGGGCAGAAACAATATTTTCGGTCGCCTTCACTATGAAAAATGCTCCGACTGCTATGGCCAAGGCCCCGGCAATCGATAACCAGACCTGTTTTTTGTTCCATTCTACTTTTTTGCCCTTTTCCTTGCCTTTTATGATTGCGTGAGTCAAAAAGGCAGCATAAGCGACCAGCATAATCCACCCGTCTATTGGTTGTAGCCCGCGCCAGGGCTTTGGCAAGGTCAAAATGGCCACAAGGGCGATAATGCCCAAGTATGGAAGGGACAGTACGGAAACCGAACGTTTGTTCAATGCCAGAACGTTTTTATCAAGATGCTCTTGATGTTCCTTGTTGTTCTTGAACTGTTTCCGGGAAGCAAAATAAGCTATGGTCACCATTAAGGGAATGGAAATAATATTGGAACCCAACAAATTTCCCAGGCCAATATTGGAGACTCCCCGAGCTGCACTGGTAATATTTATGGCAACTTCAGGGCTTGCCGTTACAAAGGCAAGAAAAGCGGCTCCAGCGGAAGCGGTAAGGCCCCATTGCTTGCGGAGCAACTTTAAAGGGGTCAACAATCGATCCGCACCCCAGTGTGCTGCCCAGGCCGCTAGGCCCAAAACGAGTACCAATAGCCAACTGTTCATAATTCTGTCATTTTAACATTTCTCTCTTTGCTAGGTTCGATATGGATGTGCACGTCAAGTATCTCGGAATATGACCTGAACAATCTCTCCTTTACTTTGTGTGCAATATCATGGCCCTCGGTCACAGTTAATTCCCCATCGATCCAAATATGCATATCGATATGAAAGGCCGTTCCCATCTTTCGGGAATGGCAGCGCTCTACCCTTACCACTTCAGGAACGGCTTCGGCCTGTCGGATAACCTCATTTCGAAATTCGGGCTCAACAGCTTCGTCCAGCAACTCCCTTACCGATGACCTAGCTATTTTATAGGCATTGAACAGAATAATGCCCGCTGCAATGAGTGCCGCGAAATCATCCGCTATCTCAAACCCTTCGCCACCGATCAATGCTATGGAAATACCTATAAAAGCGGCTATCGACGTAATGGCATCACTCCTATGGTGAAATGCATCGGCCTTGACGGCCGAACTATTGATTTCATCACCTGTTTTCATGACATAACGATACAACGCCTCTTTCGTGAGGACAACAAATACCAGTATGAAGAGTGTGAAGGGTGCAGGAGTTTTGTGGGGTACCAGAATATGGTCGATGCTGTCCCTTATGATTATACCACCTGCAATGGTTAGGGCTATAGCAATACCCACCGCCACCAGGGCCTCTATCTTACCGTGTCCGTAGGGATGGTTTTCATCCGGTGGCCTTGACGACCATTTCAACCCGGCCCATAATAGTGCGGATGTCAGCACATCCGCCCCGGATTCGATCGCATCGGCAATAAGGGCATAAGAATGCCCGAACACCCCGCCCAAACCTTTGATCAATGCCAATAATGCACTGATCAAAATACCTACGAGGGTAGTTTTGAGTCCTATTCGGGATATGGCATTTGGATTCCTTTCCAAAATCTTTCTTTTGCTATTTCTTTTCTTCCCAATACGTTATTTGGACAATTTTAAAATTCTAATGGCTCCTCGCATCACAAAGGCAAATACAATACCGCCTATGACCAAATCGGGCCATTTACTGTCTAAAAAATAAACCAGCACCCCTGCCAGTATTACCCCGCCGTTCACAATAATGTCGTTTGAGGTAAAGATGGCACTTGCCTGCATATGCGCTTCCTTGCTTTTGGCCTTGTTTATCAGCCATAGGGAAACGAGGTTGCCGATAAGGGCGAAAATGGAAACGATTATCATCCATTGGAACAAAGGGGTTTCACTACTGCTCAAAAACCTTCTCAGGACTTCCGAAAATCCCAGCAGGGCCAAGGCCATTTGAAAATAGCCACTGAACTTCGCCACTTTCTTTTTTCTGGAAATAGCGCCGCCTACGGCAAAAAGGCTCAACGCGTACACAATGGAATCGGCTAGCATATCTAGTGAATCCGCAATAAGGCCCATCGAGGAAGAAATCCAACCCGTGGTCATTTCGATAACGAAAAACCCAAAATTGATGTACAAGACCCACCAGAGTATCTTCTTTTGTTTGGTCTCGTCTTCGGCAATAGGTGTTTCCGCCTTTTCTGTTCCCAAAAGTTTTTCCCCCAGCTTTAATGCACCCAATTCCACGTTTATTTCTTGGGCATTCCCCTGATGGTACACATCCAACTTTCTATTCGGAATGTCAAAGTCCAGATATTTGATTTGAGGGTTTGACTCCAGTTTCATCCTTATCATCTGTTCTTCTGAAGGGCAATCCATTTGACTTACCTTAAAAGTGGTTTTGTTTATGGTGGACATTTAAATAATCTGTATTAAATTCTACGTTTGGTCTTTTCACTCTTTACTTATTATGGGATTCCATATATTTTTCCAAAATCGATTTTAAGCTCTCCAAATAATCAGCGAACGATTTAATGGTCGGTTTTGCTTCATCATCTACGGGAATCGTTATGGGGTTCTCATCCAAATACCGATAGAGTTCGGGATATTCGTGTTCAATCCTTACTGTCAATTCGTTGATTTCCTGGGTTAGCTTTTGAATTTTCTTCATCATCTTATATTTTATATGGTATTACTTGCCCCAATATTTATATATGCAATGCCCTATCTTCGGTAGCGGCCAGAAAGGCTTCCTTAAAGGTTTCTGAAAATGTGGGATGCCAATGGGGCATCCGTGCGATATCCTCTGCCGCTGCCCTGAATTCCATTATCGCCAAAACACAAACCAATAATTGTTATATCATATTTTTCTATAGTTGTATTTTTTTGGTTAAATAAGGTGGAAGAACCTTGAACTTGACTCTTGGGCGCAAGGGTTCAAAGTTCTGGAACTCCCACCTGTTATTTTTTCTTACATTTCACGCATATTCCTTTTAATACCAGGTTGACATCGTTTATTTTATAATCAGCTGGTAAACTTTCTTCCGGTATTTTATTTGGCAAACAGATTGTTTTCTTACATTCGGTACAATGAAAGTGCAGATGTAAATCTGAACCGTATTCACCTTTTGCATTTTCACCGGAAATCGCAAATTTTGCCACTCCGGTTCCATCATTTATCTGATGAATAAGTCCTTTATCCTCAAAAATCTTAAGGTTGCGATAAAAGGTCGTTCTGTTTGCTGTCTTATTGGTTTCGCTCTTTTCAGCAAAGACCTTTTTCAAGTCGGAAAAGGACACGGCACTTTGCTTCCTTCTCAGATACCTGTATATCTTGGACCTCATTTGAGTAGGGCGAATACCGTAATTCGACAATATTTTTTCCGTTTTGTTCATTTTTAACCTTGATTCAAAGGCAATCTCCTTTATTGAATTTATTTTTTGTAGGCGAGCAAACGCAATGCATTGACCACCACTACCAACGTAGAGCCCTCGTGAATGGCCACGGCTATCCCTATACTTGCCCAACTCATAATTGTCGCAGGAATTAAAAGGGCAACAACCCCCAAGCTAACCCATAAGTTTTGCTTGATTATCGCCTTCGCTTTTCTGCTTAAACCGATGGCAAAAGGCAAGGTTTCCAGTTTGTCTGCCATTAGTGCTATATCTGCGGTTTCTAAAGCCACGTCGCTTCCCGCCGCACCCATTGCAATACCAACGGTACTGTTTGCCATAGCAGGGGCATCATTGACCCCATCACCTATCATTGCCAGTTTATTTTCCTGTTCCGCAAGTTTTTTGATGGCCTCCACTTTTTCTTCGGGAAGCAGACTTCCGCGAGCTTCGGTCAACCCAATTTCCTCGGCTACGGCATCTGCCACTTTCTGGTTGTCGCCCGTAAGCATTATCATTTTCTTGATGCCTATTTCCTTTAGTTGGGCAAGGGTTTCCTTGGCTTTTTCCCGTGGGGTGTCCATCAGCCCCAGCATCCCTATAAATTCATTGCCCCTTTTTATTAGCATCGTGGTCTTTCCTTCCCCTTCAAGCGCTCTTACCTTTTCTGATACATCGTCGGGTACGCCCTTATCAATATCCTCGAAGAGTTCCAGGTTACCAATGTAAATGGAATTCCCTTGATAGTTTGCCTTTATGCCCTTGCCCTGTACGGCCTCCAAATCATCGGCATCCGGAATCTTTGTGTCCTTCCCGAGCCGTTCCATTCCGTCCCGTACAACTGCCTTTGCCAGGGGGTGGTCGCTCAGTTCCTCAACCGCAATCGCGATTTCCAACAGTTCCTTTTTATCTATACTGCCAAAACTTTCGACGTCGGTAAGCTTTGGTTTTCCTTCGGTAAGCGTTCCTGTCTTGTCAAAGGCCAATGCGGTAAGCACCCCTAAATCTTCCAATGGGCGACCGCCTTTTATCAAGACCCCGCCACGCGCAGCCCTTGCCACACCACTCAATACAGCAGATGGCGTCGAAATGGCGAGCGCGCACGGACTTGCAGCTACCAATACCGCCAAGGAACGGTATAGGCTTTCGCTCCACGGTTCATCGATGACCAAAAAAGCAAAATTCAGTGCAACGACCAGTATAATGACCGCTGGCACATAGTACCGCTCAAACTTGTCGGTCAACAACTGGGTGGGCGATTTCTGGTCTTGAGCCTCCTGAACCATAGTGACCAAGCGGTTGAGGGTAGAATCTTTTGCCTCTTTGATTACCTTTATTTCAAGGGTATTGTTGCCATTGATGGTTCCTGAAAATACACGGTTCTCATTGGGAATATTGCTTTTTGAGGTATACTCTTTGTCCGGATTTTCTATTGGTGTTTTGTCCACCGGAACGCTTTCCCCGGTAATGGGTGCCTGGTCAACACTACTGTTACCTTTTACAATTACACCATCGGCGGATATCTTGCTGTTGGGGCGCACCACGATGATGTCGCCCACCTGTAGTTCTTCAATACCCACTTCAACGGTATCGTCATCTTTCTTGAGAAGGGCTGTTTTTGGGGCGAGGTCGGTCAGTGCCGCAATGGACTTTTTTGCCTTGCCCATTGCATAGTTTTCCAATGCGTGACCCAGACTAAAAAGGAAAAGCAACAAGGCACCTTCTGCCCATTCGCCCAGATAGGCCGCCCCCGCAGCCGCGACCAGCATCAGGAAATCGATTTCAAATTCGCCCTTGGCCACTTTGCTAATAGCTTCCTTCAGGGTAAAATAACCTCCAAAAAAGTAGGCCGCAATATAGAGTCCAAAAGGAATGTTTTCTGAAACCCCTGTAAATTTCTCCAATAGGAAACCTGTTATTAGTGTGACCCCACTTAATATAGCAAAATAGAGTTCGGTGTTTTTGCCGAAGATGCCACCGTGGTCGTGATTGTGGCCATCGTCATTACTATGTTTTTCCTTGTCATTCATATTATTAATCGTTTTGTTATCGTTAATTAAGATTTAATCCACTTTTGGGCTTGTGATTTCTCGGAAATATCGAAATACTTAACTTCCGAGCTAGTGAAAAAATCAGTTGCCTTAGCCACCCACTCCTGCCATTTTTTGTTACCCACAAAGGCTATCTTGCCGTAATCTCCCAAGTGTGCCGAATCAATTTTTAGGTCTTCCCAAAAGCCTTTAAGGGTATAGCCTTCAAAATCTTCCATTTCAATATAGAAATCCACTTTATGGCCTTTTTCTATGATGTTGTGGATGAGCGGATGCATCTTTTCCATATCCTTTTCCGTAAGTTTCCCGCTGATTTTAGCGGCAATAAGATGTTCCTGTTCTAAGTTTATTATCTGTACCATTTTTGTATATTTTTTAATCAATCTAATTAAAACAAACGTGCAACGGAAGTGCCAATAACCCTTCCTGCATGGCCCAATAACCTCCTGTTTCTAGTTGCACTGTGCCTTTTCCTTACCTATATACACCAGGGCTTCGGGCAAATCTAGTTCGCGCGTGGCATTGCCCGTGCGTATATAAAACCGTGACCGTCCCTCAAGGTTCACATATACCGGCATTTGGGCTGGTAAAATCTCGATACAGCACACTTGCTTTTGACCAAACCCAAAAAATGCTACGTTCACTAGCGTACAAAGATGGGTTCCCAGTTTTTGAGCGATCAATTGCATCAAATACTGCTCAAAGCCATCGCTGTCCGGCTTTTTAAGCGTATCGAAATCCTGTTGCAGGCCCAGAATGGTTCCCCCGTCATCGACACCCATGAGCAACTTGCCCCCCTCGGTGTTCATAAACCCGGCAATGGTCTTTGCAATGATAAGCTCAAGTTGTTTGTTTACCTTGCCCTGCCGTACATCCCATCGCAAGCTTGACTTGAATTCCACCCGGCTGCTCTCTCCCTTGTTTATGAGTTCGAGAACGGTTTGCCTGTCCATCCGTTGCCTGTTCAGTTGAAAAATCTTTTTTCTGAAAAAGACCATCAGGGCAAGGCTGCTTCCCATTGTCCCGAACAACAGGTTTCTAAGAATTTGGTCAACATCGACAACGTTCCATACGGTTTTGAAGGCTTCAAGAAAAAAGCTTGACCAGTGACCGGAATCGCCCGACCGGTCAAAGAGAAAAAGGGATAGGCCCAAGGGTTGCAGTATAAATACCCCAAAGGCAAAGCCTGCCAAAAGCCATATCCCTATTTTTCTTCTTTGCATAGATAACGGTGTTATGGTCGTTCGGTCAAAAGCAAAACACTGTTATTTTTTGTTCTTTAACAGGAACGTCTTTCGTTTTTCAAATTCCTCTTCGTCGATTTCGCCCCGGGCGTACCGCTCTCTCAGGGCTTCCATTGCGGTGTCCCTTTTTCTTTTCTGTCCCGGTGTGGGGTAGGGAATTAAAAATATCCAGAAGATGAGGATTATCCATAACCCCCACCATATCCAGTGCATTCCCCCAAAATACCAATCGTCCATCATAATTTTCTAGATTTAAAGATTCATGTTTCAGTTACTATTGAAATTGCTTGTTTGTTCGAGCCAGTTGTTGGCCATGTTTCCATCTTCAGGTCCGAAATATTTTATGTGGGCTTCGCTAAACGGCAATAGCGATTCGGTAAACCGTTCTTGCCAAGTTTTTTCGCCCACCAAGGCTATTTTCTTAAGCCGTGTTTCTTCGGGAAAGGAAAAATCCAACCTCTCACCGCTGCTTTTCTTCACTCCTTTTTTGCGAGGCTCCATTTCCATATACCAAGCGGCTTGTTCATTGCTTTTCAAATGTTCATTCAGGGCCTTGACCAAGGTCGCCCCATCATCGGCATCCATTTCTTGATCTGCGATGGTATATATGATTTGGTCTTTTTTATAGATTGCTATCATCGTCGTATTCTTTTGATGTTATTGGCCTTTAAGGCTACTCCAAATTGCCACTGCATTTATTGCATACTCCCGTTACGACCAGATTGATATCGTCTGCCATATATCCTTGAGGCAGGTTTACCTGTGGGATTTTACGATCGGTCAAACAAACGGTCTCGTTACACTGGGTGCAGTGAAAATGTAGGTGCAGGTCGCTGCCCACCTCACATCCACAGTTTTCCTCACAGAGTGCATATTTCATAATCCCTGTACCGTCCGCTATCTGATGTACAATATTTTTTTCCTCAAATGTTTTCATCGTCCGGAAAAGGGTGCTCCTTTCCGATTTCTCGAAAAAATTCTCTAGCTCTCCCAAACTGATGGCTACCTCGCTTTGCAGTAACTTTTTATAGGTCAACAGTCGCATCGGTGTGGGCCGTATTCCCTTGCTTTCCAGTTTTTTGACAATTCTTTCCATTTTAAAAGGGGTTAAAGATCGTAGCGTTTAAGGGATTTTCCTGTTTTGATCTGAAAGGCATCCTCAATATAGGATAGATAAATGATTCCATCCCCAGGTTCGGGCGTTTTACCATTTTCTAATATGATATCTATGGCTGATTGCGCCTCCTCATTTTGACATACCAACTCCACTTTTACCACCGGGCTATCGGTTATATTAAAATCAAGGGAGGGTCTTGCTCCTTTTGCTTTGAACGCCCCGGTACCCTCCGCCTGTGAAAGCGTCATACTTTTAAAACCGTTATCGCTAAGGGCTTCGATGACCCTTTGTATCCTGTTCGGTTAACAAATGCTTTTATTTCTTTCATTTTTAAAATGTTTAAATTTTTAATCGATTTTGAACCGGGCATGTTTTCTAATTTTTAACTAACTAATTAAGATGATAAACAAACCCGGAATCAAAATCCTTGATTTTTTAGAGAATTAATGTCCGTGCTCCAATTCGCCTTTCACCATTTCTGAAGAAAGGGTATAGGCCCCATTGATAACCACTTTTGAACCATATTGAAGGGGTTCCATGGGATTTATGGAAACAAAGCCCAAATCGATAACCCCTACCGATACCTGCACCATTTTAAATTTGAGCTTGCCTTCTTCCTGGGCATCGCCATCGTCAAGTACAAAAATGAACGACTTTTCACCCTCTTTGATGACCGCTTCCTCGGGTACTGCCAGAGTGTTTTTTTCATCCTGTACAATCCTGCCCTCTACATACATACCAGGCAATAAATCCCTTTCGGGATTTTCTATATGGGCGTGGATATGCACGGCCTTGGGATCTTCCTCGAAGGTCTTGCCTATGGAATGTACCTCAGCGGTAAGCAGCTCGTCTGGTCTCGAGGCAACACTGAAAAAAATCTTTTGCCCTTCTTTGACCCTCGGGATGTCCTTTTCATATACCTTTAGATCCACGTGTATCTTAGAATTGTCGCTTACGGCAAACATCTTGGATTGTGGTGCCACATAATCGCCAAGGCTTATCAACACCTCATCGACAAAACCGCTAATGGGACTTATAACGGGTACACCCTGATATATTTTACCATTGGCGATTTCGTCAACATTAAAGCCCAATAGCCGTAGTTTTGCCCGCATTGCATTGACCGAAGAGGTCGTGGAACGATATTTGGATTGTGCCATCTGAAATTCCTTGCCGGATGAGACCCCTTTGTCATAGAGGGTTTTTTTTCGTTCGTAGTCCTGATCCAAAAAGACCAGTTCGTCATTTTTCTCCTGAAATTCCTGTTGCATCGTTATGATATCGGGGTGTTCCAAATAGGCGAGAACCTGTCCCTTGCGCACCTTATCACCCTCTATAACAAGTACCGAGCTTATATTGCCGCCCACAAAGGGGCTTATATTGGCCCTGTCCTGTGGGAAAAGTTCGAGTCTGCCCGTTACCTTGATGTTGTTGCCCAGGCTACGTTCTTCCAAAGGTTTCATTTCGAGGCCGATGGTTTCCGCCTGCTGTTGGGTAATTTCAACGGAACCTTCTTCTTCCTCATGGCCGCCCTCTTCTGCATGGGCCTCATTACCATGCCCTTCTTCCCCTTCCTGTAACGTCTCTTTAGTGGTCGCTTTGCCCTCATCATGGCCTAATTCTCCCTTTTGCCTACCGTTGCAGGAAACAAGGAACGCTGTCAAGGCCAGGATTGATGTCAATGTAATTGCTATATTTTTCATTTCTTTTTCTTTTAAATTATAGGTTGCCCAGTTGATATTGAATTTCAATGGCCTGCTGGTTATACTGATTTATAAATTGTAAGTGGTTCTGTTTTATGCGTATGGCACTATTAAGGATAGTGATATAGTTTACATAGTCTATCTCGCCTTCCCGGGATGCCAGTTCTGCCGTGGCAATTTGTTCATCGGCCAACCGCAGTGCCCCTTTTTCGTAATACTCAAGACTTTTTTGGGTTTTTTCCAGAGCCTTAACCAATTGGGCCAACGTGCTTTCGGTCATCGCCTTCTGTTCAAGGTATTGGCTCTCGGCCAAAATCGCATCGGCCTTTGCCGCTTTCACCCTGTTCTTTTGCGGTAAGAACCACAGGGGAATACTTATTCCCACTTGATAGGTGTTAAAGCCTGAAACGTCGTCAACTGTTTGCCTTCCATAGGTTAGGTTGAACTTGGGCAGGAACTGTGATCTCTCTACCTCTACATTGGCTTCGCTTACGGCCACATTCTGTTCGGCAAACTGTAACAAAGGGTTCTTATTTATATTCTCCGAGGGTGAATCCAGAAACCTTTCCGCCCAAGCGGTAAAAGGTTCGTCAGCTATGTCGATGGGGTCATTAATGCCCAGATATTGCTTCAGCTGCCTTTTGGCAATCTCGATATCATCGTAGGCCTGTTGCCTGAGTACCTGTATCTGCTGGTATTCCGAAGAGGCCGCAATGTATTCCAATTTTCCCGTCTCACCGGTATCGTACCGCAGCTTTGCGGCCGATTCAAAGTCTGTATAGACGCTGTCAAGGCGCTCGGCAAAGCGCAGCTGGGCGGTATTGTACTGTATCTGGTTGTAGGCCAGCATCACATTGCGTACCAATTGCTGTTCGCTGAGCTCATACAGTTTTTCTCCCAAGGCTACCCTTTCCTTGAAAAACTTGGATTTGGAAAAGCCCGACAGTAGATCGATATTTCCCTGTTGAACACCAATCACGGTCTGAACGCCGGGCACACCGCTGCCCGTTTCTTCCTTACCGGTAAATACTTGGGTGTTCCCCAAATCGAAGCTTGTGCCCCTTAAGGCCTTCTCCCGTGCAATGAAGGCCTCGCCCTGTTTTAAGGTTGGGTAATACTCCCTGGCTTTGTCAACGGCCTGTTGCAGGGTAAGGGTCTGGACAGGATCAGGTTCTTGGGCAACCACCGTACCCGATGACAAAAAACCACTTACGGCAAGTAGAATCCCGAGCATAGGCAGACTGTTCTTTACATATCCGGTATCTCCGTTGTCGGATTGTTTGCGCTGCTTTCTGCTCTCGAGCCAGTTGTAGAGGACGGGCACCACCACAAGTGTCAACAAGGTGGCCGTAATCAAACCGCCAATTACCACAGTGGCCAACGGTCTTTGTACTTCAGCACCCCCCGACGTGGAGACCGCCATTGGCACAAAACCCATAATGGCTGCCGTAGCCGTAAGCAATATTGGCCTCAATCTCTCGTGGGTGGCCTCTTCGATGCGTTTTTTGATATTTGTCATTCCTTCTTCTTTTAAATCGTTGAATTTGTTGATGAGCACTAGTCCATTGAGGACGGCCACGCCAAAGAGTACGATGAATCCCACTCCGGCCGAGATACTGAAGGGCATACCACGTAACCAAAGGGCAAAGACCCCACCAATAGCTGCCAACGGTACTGCCATATATATCATCACCGATTGTGAAAATGATTTCAAGGCAAAGTACAGTAGGATAAAAATCAATACCAGGGCAATGGGTACCACCACCATAAGACGGTCTGTTGCACGCTGTAAATTCTCAAATGAACCACCATAGGTAATATAGTACCCAGGAGGCAGTTCCAGTTGTTCATCAAGTTTTGCCTGTATTTCCTCGACCATTGACTTAACGTCCCTGCCCCTAACGTTTACACCAACATAAATCCTTCTATAGGTATTATCACGCGATATCTGCATCGGCCCCGGTTTATAACTAATATCCGCAACCTCTTTTAATGGAACTTGGTTGCCATTGGGTAAATCGATGTACAGGTTTTTAAGATTGTCAATGTTCTTACGATAGGCTTCCGCCAATCGTATTACCACTTCAAACCGTTTTTCCCCTTCAAAGATGACACTGGCCGCTTCACCGGCAAAGGCCGCGCTCACGTAATCATTGAGCTTTTCAATTGTAACTCCGTACTGTGCCATTTTCGCACGATTATAGACAACGGTCATTTGAGGCAAACCGCTAGTGGCCTCTGCCCTTACATCACCGGCACCCGGCACGGTCTGAATTATGGATGCCATTTCGTTGGCTTTTTCAGCCAGAATGTCCAAATCTTCTCCATAGAGTTTTATGGCTACATCTTCCCTTACTCCGGTTAGCAACTCGTTGAACCGCAGCTCGACCGGTTGGGTGAACACGAAGTTCACCCCCGGGATGACCGATATTTTCTCCTTTATCTTTTCTATCAATTCTTCTTTACTATCGGCACTCGTCCATTTACTTTTATCCTTTTCTAGGATAACATAGCTATCGGCGATATCCATTGGCATCGGATCCGTAGGGATTTCGGCAACTCCAATCCTTGAAATCATTGTCTTGACCTCTGGAAATTCATTTACCAGGTTTTGTAGTTTTTTGGAAGCTTCAATGGATTCCGTTAGGCTGCTTCCAGGTTTTATAAGGGCCTGCATCGCTATATCGCCCTCATCGAGTTTAGGAATAAACTCACCCCCCATACCACTGAATATAAATACCGCAATGGCAAATAGGGCGACGGCGCCCAACACTACACCAGCCTTGAACCGTAGAGCAAAATTCAACAGCGGTTGATACCCCTTGTGCAAGGTTGCCATAATTTTATCGCTGAAACCTTCAATCTTATGTTCAAACTTGGCGAACCAGTGGTCTGGGTTTTTGGCGGGACGTAGGAACAGGGCGGAAATCATCGGCACGTAGGTGAGGCACAATATAATTGCCCCCAAAACGGCAAAACCGAAGGTGAAGGCCATTGGACGGAACATTTTGCCTTCTATTCCAGTAAGGAAGAGGATAGGGGTAAAAACAATCAGGATAATCAATTGACCGAAAAAGGCCGAGTTCATCATTGTACTGCCCGATTCATAGGCCAGTTCGTCCATCTCTACTTGCGTAAATACGGCCTTGGATTTTTTCAGCCGCATCTGTATATGGTGCACCATACCTTCCACAATGATGACGGCCCCGTCTACAATGATACCGAAGTCGATGGCACCAAGGCTCATCAGATTTGCCCAAACGCCGAACTGCCTCATCAATATGAATGCAAACAACAATGAAAGCGGGATGACCGATGCCGTAATAAGGCCCCCACGAAAACTACCCAATAGCAGGACAAGTACAAAAATCACGATCAACGCGCCTTCCACGAGGTTCTTCTTTACGGTACTGGTAGTTCGCGCTATAAGTTCACTTCGTGAAAGAAAAGGTTCTATAGTAACGCCTTCGGGAAGTGATTTTTGTATTTCAGCGATTCGCCCTTCCACATTTTCGATGACATTGCTCGGGCTCTCGCCCTTGAGCATCAAAATCTGCCCGCCCACGCTTTCGTGCCCGTCCTGTGTAAAGGCGCCATAGCGCACCTGGTTGCCATAGCCTACTTTTTCTGCAACATCGCTTACCAGTATGGGGGTCCCGTTTTGAGTCGTGACCACGGTATTTTTTAGGTCTTCAAGACTTCTTGCGAGTCCTTCGCCCCGAATAAAATTGGCTTGATGATTTTTTTCAATATAGGCACCTCCGGTATTTGCATTATTTTTTTGAAGTGCCTCGAATACCTGGCCCATCGTGATGCCAAAGCTCTTTAGCTTATCGGGATTTAGGGCAACTTCATACTGTTTGACATACCCACCAAACGCGTTTACTTCCACTACGCCGGGCACTAGGGCCATTTGCCTTTTTACCAGCCAGTCCTGAATGGTACGAAGCTCCATAGCATCGTATTTGTCTTCGTAGCCCTCCTCGACTTTTAAGGTATATTGAAAGATTTCTCCCAAACCTGTAGTTATGGGTGCCATAAATGGTGTACCAAAACCTTCGGGAATTTCTTCAGCAACTTCAGCTAATTTCTCCTGCACCAATTGCCGGGGCAGATAGGTACCTGCTTCATCCTTAAAGACAATGGTAACAACTGACAATCCAAAACGGGATACCGAACGCAGCTCGATAACGTCAGGAAGGTTTGCCATTGCCAATTCTACGGGATAGGTCACGAATTGCTCAATATCTTCAGTACCTAAATTTGGGGCAACGGTAATAACCTGTACTTGGTTGTTGGTAATATCAGGTACAGAACCCAGATTTATAGTGGCCATAGACCATATTCCGGTGCCTATTAGGGCAACCATAAACAAACCGATTATAAATTTGTTGTTTATGGAAAATGAAATGATTTTGTTAATCATAGAAAAAGTATTAATTCAGTTTAAACATCGCAATGCAATGAGATGCAATGCATTTAGAATGTGATGCTTACGTTGAAAGCATCACGATAGGATAGAGCTATCCTTAAAAAAACTGAATTATACTTGAGGGGGTTGGTAAAGGGAAAGGGCAAAATCTTTGCCAAGGCTATCAAAATAGGCAAAGTTTTCTTGAGAAATCACGGATTGAAGCGGTTGAAATTCGGCTATATCAAAATCAATTGTATGCACGTGGCAACAATGGCACTGGCAGAATGGTGAACACAGCTCACAATCTTGGTCGTGATTGCCATCATAGTCCATTACCGAAACGACCTGGGCGTCATCTTTAGCTTTGCCCGAATCGCCACAGGGCACTACATTGAGCGCCAAAAAGTAAAAGGACAATATGATTGTTAAAAATTTCACGGTACAAAAATATAAAAAAATCGATGCAACGCCTATGCAAAAACTGGAAAGACTGAAGAATTGGTAGTCTACGCTTTTGCGTCAAAACTTAAGAAATAACCTTTTTACCAATTCCAACTACCATACGGATTCATCATTTTTCAATTCAGGATAAAGGGTATTGAGCAATGGTCTTCTCAATTGGAAAAGTCCAATCCTTTTCCCATATCCTTATTATTCTTGTTTGATTGAACACTGGCAATATTTTGTGGTTTTACATTTGATTCCTGATGTTGGACATTTCCTTTATGTAGATTTTTATTTAGTTCGTTACTGTATTGCATCATTCCTGCTTGCACAGCATTCATGTGATCGTCGGTCGGCACGACACTTTTGAACATCGGAGTTTTTAGATTCAACTCTTTCGCCAATTCATATCCAAGATTGAATGCCTTTTTATACTCCTCATCAATTTTTATATTTTCTTCCATGGCTAAAAAGTTTCACGAACGTGTGCCTCGATATATTCATTAATAGAATCCCGATCGTACAGAATTACTTTCTTTTGAGGTTGGGAAAACCTGATTTTACCCTCGTCCCGCAGTTTTTGCAAAGTGGTGGTGGATTTTATTTTGAGATGAAACATTGCTTCCTCGCCGTCAATCCATTTTTCTGGCTTATCAGCTCTTTTTTGCTCTAAATATTCCACTACCTTGTCAAACAAGGCATAGAAAGCTTCTTCTTGTAGGCAAACTACTTGCATCGAATACAATTATAGAAAAGTACAAGGTACCCTAATAATCCAATTGTATTCAAATCTTTCGACAAAATACCCGAACTACTGGATGTTCTTAAAAGTTTACTACCTTTTCTAAGGCATCATCGGTTTCTTTGTGCATGAAATTCGATTGATAGTTAACCGTTGTTGTAATCGAAGAATGACGATACAGTTTTTGAAGCATTTGAATAGGTATTTTATCGCCAGAAATGTTTCCAAAGCTATGACGGGCTATATGCATAGATAGTTTTTTCTCAATACCCAGTTTTTCTCCAACGATTTGCAATCGCCGGTTTAAATTTCGGGTTACGGTTTTAACCCTAGTTGCTACTCTTTTGTCATCTTTCAAATTGGTGCCTTTTAAAAAAGGAAAAACCAAATCATCCTTCCCCCTCTTTTGAGCCTCAAAATACTTAAGAATTTCTTTGGTCTTATCGGGAACGACCAATGAGACAAGTTTCCTGTTCTTCCCCATACGATAATATAAGCGATTATCTTTAAAGTCGGACCATTTTAGTTTTATGACATCAGCAACCCGAACACCCGCAAAGTAAAAGCTCGTTAGCCATACGTACACCGCATGAAGCTGTGCTTTTGTCAAATTGTCTGCGGTTTCAAGTAATTGAACCTCTTCCTTGTTCAATCCGATTTTTTCGCTTTCAGGAAACTTAATCTGTATTTTACCTTTTCCAAATGGGTAGTTCCTATCATCAACATGATATTCCTTTCGGGCAAAATTATAAATGGTGCGGATAAGCATTAAATAGTTTATCGCCGTTCTTGGAGCGACTTTTCGTTCATAAAGAAGATATGCCTCGAACCTTTTCAATAAGGTGACGTCCAAATCGGTAAAGGAAAGCTCTTTTCGCCCTAAATAAGTTTTAAAAATCTCCAACCTCTTTTCTTGATTGTATTGTTGATTGAACTTTTTTCTTTTTAGGAGATTCGCCAAAAAAACCTCACTTACTTTGAAAAAATCATATTTATCCTCTCCCACAATCTTTTTAGTGATTGTAGCTACAGATTGCTTTTTTTCGCTTGATTCAATTTCCAAAGCCATGTCATGCGCTTCAGTAATCTTTTTCAAAAGCATGTTATTAAGGCGTGAAGAATTAGGATGACTTTTTTTAGCCAACCCCTTTGTTTGGTCCCAATCCTTTTCAAGAATGTACTCACCTGTAAAAAGGAACTTGGACTTTCTATCTTTTGTTATTCGTAGGGCAATTGGGAAAGTCCCGTCCTTCTTCTGATAATTCTTGCGTAATACTATCTTTACAGTCGCCATAGTGTTATTTTTTGCCTTATAAAGATACGAAATCTATGTACAACATATGTACAACAAATCATGTTTTAATATGAATTTTTATGGCTTTGAATAAAAATTGAACATCCTTAAATATCTTATAAACAATTGATTATCAAATCAAATAAGCCCAAATGGATTCAAAAGACTCAGGATTCATAACCCGGAGGCCGGGGGTTCAAGTCCCCCTCTCGCTACAAAAAATAAAGCCATTTAACGATTTATTAGTTAAGTGGCTTTTTTATTTTTCCATATTTTTTTTCCTAACTTCAAGACTTTAAACCAACCTTCGAATGAATTACTTTAAAAAGTTAGGGACTCCCAATTTACTCATGCTTTTGCTCTGCGCCATGATCATTATTATGGCGGAGTACCTCTTCCTTACTGGTAACACGGAGCATGGCCTCTTTGTGGGGCTTTGGGCACCAACCCTTCTGGGCGTGATGATCTACCTAAAACTTGTGGACAATGACAGCAAATGATATCGTTTTAGGGTTTTCCATTGTTGTGATTGTTCTGGTGGCCATCTGGGCCATCCTCATGATACGGGCCTACAACAGGGCAAGCAACGGAAAATAAAATTGCTCCGCCCACTGCCCGAATACCAAAGCATTTTGATTTAAGTGAACGGAGTTGTTCATATTTCCCTTAATTTTAGGTGACTATGAAGAATACCATTTCCGAGCGCATTGCCGATTTTCTCAAAAACTATCCTCCCTTCAATGCCATGGAGCCCAAACAATTGGAGCAATTGGCCTTGGAGGTAACCATTATTCATAAAGAGACCAACACGACCGTTTTTTCGCAGAACGAAAGCCCCCATTCCCATTTCTACGTCGTGAACAAAGGGGCTGTTTCCCTTTCCAAGGCAGGTTCCAGTCAAATATTGGATATCTGTGATGAGGGCGACGTGTTCGGACTTCGCCCCCTTTTGGCCAATGAAAGCTACAAATTGGAAGCCAAAGCCTACGAAGAGACCATACTGTACGCCATCCCCATTAGCGACTTTAAACCATTGGCGCTCGAAAACAAACGTATTGGCAATTTCTTGATAGAAAGCTTTGCTTCCAATACAGGTAACCCCTACTCCATCAAACATCGAGGCAAATTGTATGGGGAAAGCGGTGATTCCAATCAATATTCCAGTGATAAAATATTGGATCTTCAACCCATCAAATACTCCACGGACCTTATCACCTGTAAAAAGGGCACAAAAATTAAGACCGTAGCCGATAAAATGACCAAGCATAACATTAGTTGCTTACTGGTGATGAAAGATGAGCTGCCGGTTGGAATCATTACCGATAAGGACCTTCGGAAGAAAGTGGCAACCGGCCTATTTCCCATTACTGCCACGGCCAAATCCATCATGACCTCTCCCCTGATCACCTATCCCAAAGGGCTCACTTTGGCACAATCCCAGATGGCCATGATGAAGAGCGATATCAGTCACTTGGTACTTACCGAGGATGGCACAACGGATACCAAAGCAGTGGGCATCTTGTCCAAACACGATATTATGGTGGCTGTTGGCAATAACCCGGCCGTGCTCTTGCGTGCCATAAAACGTGCGACCAAATACAAGAGGCTCCGCAACATACGGCATGGAATTATGAACTTGCTACAAGGCTATCTGGATCAAAATATTCCTTTGGGATTGGTGGCCAAAATCATTTCGGAACTGAATGATGCCTCTACCAAACAAGTCATTAAAATAGCCTTATCAAAAATGGAAACGGAGCCTCCCGTGCTATTTACTTGGTTGAGTATGGGGAGTCAAGGGCGTGGTGAGCAATTATTAAATACGGATCAGGACAATGCCATCATCTTTGCGGATGTGCCCGAGGAACAACTGGAATCGACACGAAGCTATTTTTTGGCCCTTGGCGAACGGATTTCCAAAGGATTGAACACCATAGGATTTGAATACTGCCCTGCCGAAATGATGGCTTCCAACCCGGCTTGGTGCCACAGTTTGAATGAGTGGAAAAAGGTAACTCAGCATTGGATCCATAATCCGGGGCCAGATGAAATCCTGTTATCCTCTATCTTTTTTGATTACAATGTGACCTATGGGGAAAAAGCGTTGGCCGACGAACTCTCCCAAAGTATTTTTGAAAATGTCCAAGGTTATCCCCAGTTCTTTACCCATTTGGCAAGCGGAGCCCTACAAAATCCTTCTCCCTCCGGATTTTTCAGGGATTTTTTAGTGGAGCAGGACGGCGAACATAAAGACTTTTTCGACTTAAAATTGAGGGTGCTCATGCCCATTATCGATGCGGCCCGTGTGCTCATCCTATCCCATTCCATCAAATCCATCAACAATACGGCAGAGCGTTACGAAAAACTGGCAGAGCTGGAACCCAACAACAAGGAATTGTATCTCGCCTGTTCCTATGCCAGTAAAGCTCTATTAAAATTCAGGACCCGTCAAGGGCTTTTGCACAACGATTCGGGAAGATATATTGCTTTGGATAAATTGAACAAAGAGGAAAAAATCAAACTCAAGCGAACCTTTAAGACCGTCAAGGAAATCCAATCCCTCTTGGAAATTAGGTTCCAAGTGAAAAATCTGTTGCGCTAATGTGGCCATTCACCAAAAAGAAACCTTTGGAACTACCCGATTTTTGGTGGGAGTATGAAGCGTATTTTAAGGAACCGCTTCCGGATGATATCGCAGAAAATACGTTTGTGGTCTTGGATACGGAAACTACGGGTTTTAGTTTGACCCGAGACCGGATGCTTTGCATTGGAGCCTTAAAATTGAAGGACAACACCATTGTGGTGAAGGACAGTTTTGAGGTGTATATCGCACAGGAACATTATGACTCCGAAAGTGCGGAAATCCATGGTATCCTCAAAAAACACAAAAAGGACTCCTTAAATGAACTAGAAGCCCTGAAACGTTTTTTGGTATATGCAAAAAACCATGTTTTAGTGGGGCATCATGTCATGTTCGACATTAATATGATCAATGCAGCACTCAAACGGAACGGGCTTCCCAAGCTGAAGAACAAAACATTGGATACCGAATCACTTTATATTCGGACGCTTTTGATCTCTACCATAGTTCAAAAAAAAGAGAGGTATTCCTTGGATGATCTGGCCAAAAAGTACAGTATCTCCAGAAAGGATAGGCATACGGCGTTGGGCGATGCTTTTATCACTGCCATTGCATTCTTGCGAAGCGTAGAAAAATTAAAACCCAAAAGAATAAAGGACCTCTTACGATAAGAGGCCCTTTACCCATATCTGATAATGTCTGCTTACAGACTTTCTTTTATGATGGACTCCACCACTTCTGGGTTCAACAAGGTTGATGTATCGCCCAAATTGCTGGTATCCTTTGAGGCAATTTTTCGGAGAATCCTTCGCATGATCTTACCACTTCGCGTTTTGGGCAGTCCTTCCACAAATTGGATTTTATCCAACTTGGCAATCGGGCCGATATGTTCAGTAATCAATTGGTTGATTTCCTTTTTCAGGTTATCCCGATTACGGTCCTCCCCTGTTTCTTTTAAAATGATGTAGCCATAAAGTGCGTTTCCTTTGATGTCGTGCGGGAATCCAACAATGGCCGATTCAGCCACTGCAGGATGCTCATTGATGGCATCTTCAATCGGAGCGGTACCCAGATTATGGCCTGACACAATAATCACATCGTCTACCCTTCCCGTGATTCGGTAGTAGCCCACCTCATCTCTCAGGGCGCCATCTCCCGTAAAATATTTGCCTTCAAAGGCAGAGAAGTAGGTATCCTTGTACCTCTGGTGATTGCCCCAAATGGTCCGGGCTATGGAGGGCCATGGAAATTTGATGCACAATCTGCCATCCACTTGGTTTCCTTTGATTTCCTGACCGTTTTCATCCATCAATGCGGGCTGTATTCCCGGCATCGGAAGGGTCGCATAGGTGGGTTTGGTCGGCGTGGAAAATGGAATGGGCGAAATCAGTATACCCCCTGTTTCAGTTTGCCACCATGTGTCTACAATGGGACATTTCTTCTCCCCAACATGGTCGTTGTACCAGTGCCAAGCTTCCTCATTGATAGGCTCCCCAACGGTTCCCAAGACCTTTAAACTGGAAAGGTCATACTTGGTCACGAAATCAAGGTTCTCCTTGGCCAAGGCCCGAATGGCTGTTGGTGCCGTGTAAAACTGGGTCACTTTGTGCTTTTGCACCACATCCCAAAACCGACCAAAGTCGGGATAGGTAGGTACTCCTTCAAACATTACCGTAGTGGCGCCGTTGGCCAAAGGTCCGTAAACAATATAGGAGTGACCAGTGATCCAACCAATATCTGCGGTACACCAGTATACATCTTCCTCTCGGTATTGGAACACATTTTTAAAGGTGTAAGCGGTATACACCATATAACCTCCAGTAGTATGCACCATTCCTTTAGGGCGTCCAGTAGAGCCAGAAGTGTACAGGATAAATAATGGGTCTTCCGCATCCATAATTTCAGGTACGCAGTCCGAATAGGCTTTATCCAAAAGTGGTTGCACCCACTGATCACGACCTTCTTTCATAGTGACTTTCCCTCCTGTACGCTTGGTCACCAAAACGGTTTCCACATCAGGACATTTTTCCAATGCTTCGTCCACTATGCCTTTAAGGTCGAGTACCTTGGCTCCTCGGTAGGAACCATCAGAAGTCAATACAGCTTTCGCGCCACAATCGTTTATCCTAGTGGATAGTGCGGTAGAAGAAAACCCTGCAAAAACTACAGAGTGTATGGCCCCAATCCGCGCACACGCCAAAACAGCGATGGCTAAATCAGGAATCATGGGCAAATAAATTACCACCCTATCCCCTTTTTTAATCCCTTGTTCTTTTAGGACGTTGGCATATTTACACACGCGCTCATGCAATTCGCGGTAGGTAATGTGTTCTGCTTCCTCGTTTGGGTCGTTTGGTTCGAAAAGGATGGCAGTCTTATCTCCTCGGATGCGAAGATGCCTGTCGATACAGTTTTCGGTGATGTTCAATTGGGCTCCTTTAAACCAACTGATTTCTGGCTTTGAAAAGTCCCACTCCAACACCGAATCCCACTTTTTGCGCCATTGAAAGTGCTCTTCGGCCACTTCTTCCCAAAATCCTTCGGGATTCCTCACTGATTTTCGATACACCTGAAAATATTCCTCCAAGTGTTTGATATGATAATTACTCATCTAATATTGTGTTTGGTTATTATGTACATTATTCGTTTAGTTTCTAGTTTTTAATTGTGCTAGGCCAATAGCTCCTCTATTTCAGAAATTACCTTTTTCAGGGAAAATGGCTTGGTCAAATAACGGTCTGCACCCATTTTCAAGCCTTTTTCAACATCCTTCTCTTTACTTTTTGCCGATAGGAACACAATTTTGGTGTGTGCCAAATCCTCGTTATCCTTAACCTGTTTCAAGGTCTCGTACCCATCCATTTCGGGCATCATGATATCCAAAAGAATAAGGTTTGGCTTTTCCCGGTTCGATATTTCTATGGCCTCCGTACCATCCCGGGCGATAAAAACCTCAAAATCCTTCTTTTTGAACGCATACTCCAACGACATCAAAATGTTGGGCTCATCATCCACAATCAGTATTTTTTTCTGCTTCATTGTTCCTTCGGTATTGAAAATCGTATAAGTGCTCCTTTTTTATAGTCTTTGTCCACGGAAATAGTCCCTGCATGGCTCTCCACTATTTTCTTGCAAATCGCCAAGCCCAATCCACTGCCTTGTGGTTTTTTGATGTTTTGGTTTTTTGACTGATAGAATTTATCAAAGATATATGCCTTGTCCTCATCGGGAATCCCTCGACCATTATCCTTGACAATGACAGATACTTCCGCTTCGAGCTCTTCCAAAAGAATTTTAATTTTTCCCTTTTGTGGTTCCGTGAATTTAAGGGAATTTGACAACAAGTTGGTCAACACTTGCAAAATTCGGTCTTCATCATAGGTCGCAAATACGTTCTGTTTTTTTGAAAATTTGATGCTCACCCCTTTCTTTGATGCAATCTGCTCCACTCCATGTATCGCCTTTCGTATAGTATCCGACATATCCTGTTCTTCCATTTCCAATTCCGTTCGGTTACCTGACAGTTTTTCCAAATCAAGAATGTTCCGAATCAAGGTGTCCAATCGGTCACTGTCCTTGTTTATATTTTCCAGAAACTTTATCCGTAGTTCGGCTGGCATATCGGCATCCTCCAAAACTTCGGAGGCGGCCTTGATGGACGTAACCGGCGTCTTGAGCTCATGTGCGACGGTATCCAAGAATTCATCCTTTAGTTTGTCCTGTATGCGAAGCTCCTCGTTTGCCGATTTGAGCTGCTGTGCCATGGCAGCCAGTTCGTTGGACTTTTCCTGTAGCAATTTATTGTTGGCTTTGGTCTCCTTGCTCTCTTCCAAAATATGAAGCACCTCCACCAGGCTTATGGGGGTTTCTTTGGAAACTGAAGCCAATAGTATTTTTGCCGAGGCACTCCCAATGCTTCCAGTTAAAAGTTTCTCCGAAAAATTGATCAGCCGTGCATCCGCCCGTTCCTCGGTTTCCGAAATATTATATTTTCTATTGAACAACTGCAAGGCCCTGTTAGTCCGTTGTTCTCCCAAAAATCGATTCAATAGACGTTTGATGTCGGCCACATAGGCCTCTCCCTTCCAGATGAATCCTCCTTCTTGTAGGTTTCCATAATTTTCATGGTTGACGAACATCTCGGCGTAGTTCCTTTCCCGATAGTTTCCTTTGGTGTTAAGCGAAAATGCGACAAAACTCAAGGTGTTGAATGCCATACTCCATAAAAAGGCATTGCTCTCCGGCGATAAATAGTCAAATCCAAAGGTCTGGGCAGGTTTGAACCATGCGTATCCAAACAACCCCTCCGTTAAAACATCTACATTGGGCCTAGCTATATTGCTGATTACAGGAAGAAATATGGTATAAAAAACAATGGCCAAGCCAACCAGCATTCCCGTTTCTGCCGCACGAGCGGTTCCTCTTCTCCATGTTAATCCCAAAAAGAACGATGGCGCCAGTTGGGCAATAATCAAGAATGATATCAAACCAATGGAATACAACGATAATTGCACGGAAAAGCGGATATAGAAAAAATAGGCCGCGATAATCAATAAGAAAATGGAGATTCTTCTAATATTCTTGATGCGCTTCGCATTCTCTTCAGGGTTTCCCTCTACCAATGTTTTAATAAAACCGTAGGGAATCACAATATTATTGCTCACCATGGTGGATAGTGCCAAAGTGGAGACCACGATCATGGATATTACCGTGGTGAATCCACCAATAAAAACCATAACGGCCAATCCGTAGTCGTTTTGCTGCAAGGGCAACAACAAGGAATAATAATCATGGTTTACTGTTGCATCCAAGCGTATGTTGCCTGCCCATGCGATACTGATTACAAAGACGTTGAACAAGAGAAGGTATAGCGGAAACAGCCAAATCGCCTTGCGCAAATGGTTCTCGTTGTCATTCTCCACCACGGCAACATGGAACTGACGAGGCAACAAAAAAATGGCGAAAAAGGATAAACAAATGGTGAACAACCAGTTAAAACCATTCCCAAGTCCTCCAAAGGTGGTCAATTGGTCAAAATTTTCTCGTAGGCTTGCCTGTTGGTAAATATCCGTAGTGCCATCAAACAGATAAAAGGCAACATAGACCCCTATCGCCAAGAAAAAACAAAGTTTTAATATGGATTCTAATGCCACCGTGGCCACAATTCCTTTGCGGTGTTCTGACGTATCGGTGGATAGGGTTCCGTAAAAGGCCACGAAAATGGCGATGAGCAAAGCAATATAAAAGGTGGAGTCGTCAAAAAATCCGGTTGACTGATAACTTCCCTTGGCCGAAATCAAGGAAAAGGTTTCGGAGACTGCCTTTAACTGTAGCGAAATGTAGGGAATAATGGCAAACAAACAGGTTAAGGTGACCAATGCACCCAATTGACGGTTATTCCCATATCTAATAGAAATAAAGTCGGCAATGCTCGATATTTTGTGCTGCTTGGAGATGCGGATTACCTTTTTCATAAGGACTATCCAAAGTGGCATGGCCAAGACAGGACCCAAATAAATGGCCAAAAAACTGATTCCAGAACTCGATGCGATTCCAACACTGCCGTAATACGTCCAAGCCGTGCAATAAACTGCTAGGGAAAGTGTGTATACATAAGGGTTGTTGGTCCATTTGCTTCTTTTGTTTTTTTCGGCAACATAGGCGATAACAAAAAGCATGGACAAATACAGCACAATGACCAATCCTACGGCATAGTTACTCATAGAATCGTTTTAAAATTATATACATCAAAACGACAGCAATCAACCAACTCGAAAAAATGAAAACGTAAAATATGGGAAAACCCAACACCTGTCCCTCTCCATCGAATAAAGTGACGAAGGGTACGTTCCATAAAAAGAAAAGTACTATGGAAATGAGTATTAATTTTTGCTGATGTCGTTTTTTCATTTTTAACGTATGCTTGGCTCCATGGAAAATTACAAAAACGGTACGGTAAATTGATACCGCACCGTTTTGGCAACCGATTATTAATGTGAAGACGCTTCTCCTGCTCCGCTTGGTATGCGGATACGCTCCACAATTTCCTGTACTTCTTCCGGTGGTTCTGGAGTAAACCTGTTGACCACTAGTGCAACGATAAAGTTCACTATCATCGCAATGGTTCCAAAGCCTTCGGGAGATATACCGAACCACCAACTATCCTGAAGTCCGGCAACAGCTTCCTTACCACCGTCAAAAATTCCAAATTTGAATTTCAGCATGTAGAAGAGCATCAAACATAGACCGACAATCATACCGGAAATAGCTCCCTTGCTGTTCATTTTCTTATAAAAAATACCCAATATGATGGCGGGGAAGAACGATGCCGCCGCAAGACCAAAGGCGAGGGCGACCACGGCCGCCACAAAACCGGGCGGGTTGATTCCAAAATAACCTGCAATGACAACTGCAACGGCAGCAGAAAGTCGTGCTGCCCATAATTCACCCTTTTCAGATAGGTCTGGTTTAAGTACGTTTTTGATCAAATCATGGGAAACAGATGATGATATGACCAACAGAAGTCCAGCTGCTGTTGATAACGCTGCAGCAAGTCCACCAGCTGCAATAAGACCAATCACCCACGCGGGAAGGTCAGCAATTTCTGGGTTGGCCAATACCATGATATCACGGTCTACGGTAAGCTCATTTATTTCTGGTGCGGCCACGTACTGTATTTTACCGTCACCGTTTTTATCGTTATGCGCTATTAATCCCGTGGTTTCCCAACGACTAAACCATTCCGGCATATCATCATAGGCTTTTCCGCTTACCGTCTCGATAAGGTTGGTTCTGGCAAATACAGCTACCGCGGGGGCCGTTGTATACAAGATGGCAATGAACAACAACGCCAATCCTGCCGATTTTCTCGCATCACGTACGCGTTTCACTGTAAAAAAGCGAACGATTACGTGCGGTAATCCTGCCGTTCCTACCATAAGAGCAAGTGTGATGGCAAAGACATCAATTACACTTTTGGAGCCATCGGTATACTCTGCAAAACCAAGTTCGGTGGAAAGACCATCCAATTTATCCAACAGATAGGTTCCCGACCCATCGGCAAGGGTGCCACCAAAGCCTAATTGTGGAACGGGGTTGCCCGTCATCTGAATGGAAATGAAAATCGCAGGGACCATAAAGGCGAAAATCAACACACAATATTGTGCTACTTGGGTATAGGTGATTCCTTTCATGCCTCCCAAAACGGCATAGAACAAAACGATTACCATACCAATCACTACTCCTGTGGTGATATCCACCTCCAAGTATCTGGAAAACACAATCCCCACGCCGCGCATTTGTCCGGCCACATAGGTAAAGGACACGATCAAAGCACAGATTACCGCTACAATCCGAGCGGTTTTGGAGTAATAGCGTTCACCAATAAAATCGGGCACGGTAAATTTCCCGAACTTTCTCAGATACGGCGCCAATAACAGGGCCAAAAGCACATATCCACCGGTCCATCCCATCAAATACACTGCACCATCATAACCCGCAAAGGAAATGATACCCGCCATGGAAATGAACGAGGCGGCTGACATCCAATCCGCTGCTGTGGCCATTCCGTTTGCCAAAGGGGAAACTCCTCCTCCTGCTACGTAAAATTCTTTGGTAGATCCTGCTCGGGACCAAATGGCAATTCCTATATACAGACCAAATGACAAGGCTACCAAGACATAGGTCCAAATTTGTACATCACTCATAATTGTAAATTTTGTTGGTTAATTACTTCTCGTCGTATCCGTATTTTTTGTCCAATTTGTTCATGAGGCGAACGTATACAAAAATGAGTATGACAAAGACATAGATTGATCCTTGTTGGGCGAACCAAAAACCTAATTTAAACCCGCCCAATCGGATGGTGTTCAATGCATCTTTAAATAGGATGCCGGCTCCGTAGGAGACAAGGAACCAGATAATCAGTAGTATCAATAAATATCTGAGGTTTTCTTTCCAATAGGCCTTGGCCTTTTGCTGTTCTTCTGACATAATTTGTTGGTTTAGTTGTTATAAATAAATGTGTGCTTGTAACGTAATCATTCCTATTCCATCGGCATTACCTACCTTGGAATTTGCATACTCCAAGGTCAATTTGGAGTGATGGCCCGTCATGTATAGATTGGCTCCAACGCCCCATCTTGTCGTATTGTCGTCAATGGCATCAATGGCCCTGGTTTGATAGGACAAGTAGGGTTGTAAGCGCGATTTGGTGTCAGGTCCAGGAATCAAATAGCCCACATGGCCATAGACCATGTTGCCGGTTCCATACGGACCCAAGTTAAAGTTACGACCATAATCATTATTTTGATACACCGCATAGGCTGTTATTGCTGAACCATCCTCACCAAGTGGTGCATCGTAAAAGGCATCCACAGCAAAAATGTTTACATCTTCCCCTTCCATATTGCCAACCTCATCCATAACCACAGCCCCATTTCTGTGATTGAGAAAGCCTGCCCCTAAATTGAATATGCTTTTGGTACCGAGGTACGAACCTACTTTGTAGGGCAGAAAGTTGGACTCCTCGTCGAGAAAATGGTAATCAAAATAACCTTGAACCACCTTGCCAGCTTCCCCTGCCCCCAATAGTTCACGTCCACGGTACACCGCTCTGCCGTTCGGAGTAGGGTCATTTCCAGAGTCCAAGGTATTGGTGATTGCCTCATTATAGGACACTCGATACTGAAGACGACCTATTTTTCCCTTTGCATAAACACCCAAGTGCCTGGCAAACTGATCACTCAGGCCCAAGACGGCCCAAGAAGGACGGTTGTTGTCCAATGTCATAAAATTTAGCGTGCTACTATTGTTCAAGCGGGAAATCCCATTCCAATAATGGAGTCCGGCCCCAACCGCTGCATTTTTGCTCAAGGTCCATTCTCCCCAAAAATCATGAAAGAACAGTTGAGCGGATTCTCCCTTGCCCGTAGGACTCAAATTAGACCCGTTTAAGCTATTGAGACCGAAATGGGTCAAAATCAAAAACTTTTTGTTCAATTGGGTGTAGGTGAGAATCCTGGCGCGTCGCACACTCAGGTTAAGATTACTGGCATCTTCGGGCACGTTGTCTGAATACTGGGCCCAGAATTGTCCCCATGCGATGATACGGAGATACTTGGTACCATCTTCATTAAAACTCACTTTGTAACCACCGGTGTACTCGGTGTTCCCTTGTGGGAAAGACTTAGGAACGACGCATAAAAATAAAGTCATTCCGATAAGCATTTGTTTCATTTCAGTTTGGTTGTTAGAGGGTTATGTGCCCTACGAACATCTAAAAAAATTACGCTGAAATAAAAACTAGTATACTTTTCTGTAAAATAGCTATACTTAATCCCTGAACCTATCCCATTTTATGAGCATAAACTTGTCCCCAAGCTCAGTTACCAACTGGCCAGCACCTTTGAGATTTTCAGGGTTTTGAAAGTATTTTTGTAGCTCGGAGTGGTTCAAAATTTTGTAAGTGGGATGGTATTTGGAGTTGTATGGTCGTTTGATATTGTACTTACGGACCCAGTTCATCACGGACACGTGCGAAACACCGAGAATACGTTCGATTTCCCGATAGGCCAACCCCTCCAAATACAGCTGTAATGCCTTATTTACGAAGTAATCATCAATTTGTTTGCCCAACTTTGGAACCGTAAAATAGTAGTTGCAGGATTTACATTTATAACGCTGCCTATCTTGTACGACCCCTGCTTTGGTAAATACGGTTGAAGAGCAATTGGGACAACTTTCCATTGTAGATATATTTACTTAGCATAAATATATCAATTTAGCTTTTAATATGTATCAATAGGACTGTGAAAAAGCAGTGCAATCCCTAAAAAGGATGCGGTTTTATTGGGTAAATCTTAATTTTAGCAAACTATTTTTCCAAATAATCCATTACGTTGGATAAAATACGTTCATGGAGGTTGGAGATATCACTTTTGACAAATGGTTCGCCCGTAATATTTTCGTAGAGTTCGATATATCGATTGGAAACCGACTCAATATAGTCATCGGACATTTCGGGAACGGACTGCCCTTCCAGTCCTTGAAATCCGTTGGAAATCAACCATTGTCTTACAAATTCCTTGGATAGCTGCTTCTGGGCCTCCCCTTTTTCTTGCCGCTCTTCGTAGCCATCAGCATAAAAATAACGGGATGAATCGGGCGTGTGTATTTCATCGATCAGCACAATTTTCCCATCCTTGGTCTTACCGAATTCGTATTTGGTATCCACTAGAATAAGCCCTCTTTTGGCTGCTATTTCAGTCCCCCTTTGAAACAGGTCGCGGGTGTACTTCTCCAGAATTTCATAATCTTCTTTGGAAACAATCCCTCTCTTTAAAATATCTTCTTTGGAAATATCTTCGTCGTGGTCGCCCTTTTCGGCTTTAGTGGCCGGGGTAATCATAGGTTCTGGAAACTTATCGTTCTCCTGCAGCCCTTCGGGCATGGGAACACCACACAGCATTCTTTTTCCAGCTTTGTACTCACGGGCGGCATGGCCGGACATGTACCCACGAATGACCATTTCCACCTTAAAAGGTTCACAAGCTTGGCCCACCGCGACGTTAGGGTCTGGAGTGGCCATCAACCAATTGGGAACAATGTCCTCGGTATCCTTCATCATTTTGGTCGCGATCTGGTTCAAAATCTGTCCTTTGTAAGGGATGCCCTTGGGCATTACCACATCAAAAGCGGACAAACGATCTGTGGCCACCATTACCAAAATATCATTTTCCAAGGTGTAGACCTCCCTTACCTTTCCTTTATAAACAGATTTTTGCCCAGGAAAGTTAAAATCCGTGGACATCAGCGTATTCATTCCCATATTATTCCCTAAAATTGATTTTGGTGCTCTATGTTCTTGTAGGCATCAATTACCTTTTTCACCAATTTATGACGAATCACGTCTTTATCATCCAAATAAATGATACTGATTCCGTCTACGTTTTTTAAAATAAGAAGTGCTTCCTTAAGACCGGAGATTACCCTTCGTGGCAAATCAATCTGCCCTGGGTCACCTGTCAACAAGAACTTGGCGTTTTTCCCCATCCGGGTCAGGAACATCTTCATTTGCGCATGAGTGGTGTTTTGGGCTTCATCCAAAATCACGAAGGCATTGTCCAAGGTGCGCCCTCGCATAAAAGCCATAGGGGCAATTTGGATGGTCCCATCCTCAATGTATTTTTCGAGCTTTTCCGAAGGAATCATATCCCGTAACGCATCGTACAAGGGCTGCATATAAGGATCTAGCTTCTCTTTGAGATCACCGGGTAGAAATCCAAGATTTTCTCCTGCTTCTACGGCGGGGCGTGTCAAAATAATACGCCTTACCTGCTTTTCCTTGAGGGCCTTAACTGCCAAAGCGACTCCAGTATACGTCTTTCCCGTACCTGCAGGACCTATAGCGAATACCATATCGTCCTTTTTACAGGCATCTACCAAGCGTCTCTGGTTGGCTGTCTGTGCCTTGATCAACCTGCCGCTCACGCCATGCACGAGCACATCGCCGCTACTGGAGGATGAGGCATAATCTGCCTTACTGGTGCTCGTAAGCACCCGTTCGATCATATTCTCGTCGAGTTTGTTGTACTTGGCAAATTGACTGGTGAGCTCATCAAAACGCTTATCGAATTCTTCAAGCAGTTCTTCGTCACCAAAAACCTTGATCTTGTTGCCCCTTGCTACAATCTTTAATTTTGGGAAATACTTTTTGAGCAGCTCAATATTGGAATTTTGTTGTCCGAAAAATTCCTGGGGGCTGATTTCCGTAAGTTCAATTATCAGTTCGTTCAAAAATAGTGAGGTGTTACAGTTGTTTTTGAAGAATCTCGTTCTTTCTTTTTTGACTAATTTTACAAACAAACTTAACTAAAAATCACTTTGAACGCGGAAAAACATATCAACAGTATTGTATGCCAATCATAACCCTAACTACCGATTTTGGATACAAGGACCACTACGTGGGTGCTGTTAAAGGGGCCATACTGAGCAACCTCCCCGAAACCAATGTTGTTGATATTTCGCATGCCATCAGCCCCTTCAATATTCAGGAATGTGCCTATATCCTGAGGAATGCCTACCATTCGTTCCCAAAGGGAACGGTGCATATCGTGGGGGTAGACTCCGAAATTTCTCCCGAAAATGAGCATATAGTGGTATTGGTGGACGGACACTATTTTGTGAGTGCCAACAGCGGGGTAATTTCTTTGATAACTTCTGAGGTAGTGCCCGAAAAAGTGGTGGAAATCCATTTGCCAAATGCCGAAGCAGGCGCCTTTCCGGTACTGAATATTTTTGTGCAGGTGGCCTGCCATATCGCACGTGGCGGTAAATTGGAAGTAATCGGAAAACCATTCAGTAATTTGAAAGAACTCCGTGATTTTGAACCCCGCATCACCAATGAAGGGAGAACCATCTCAGGTAATGTCATTTATATCGACAACTACGGCAATGTGGTGACCAATATCCAAAAAAGTCTGTTCGAAGCCTACCGAAGTGGACGTGAGTTCGAAATTACCGCAAGGACCACTAAAATACGGCAAGTACACCAGAGCTATAACGGAATCATCAACTACAATCTGGAGCGCAACCAGCGCAAAGGTCCGGGTGACGCTTTGGCACTGTTCAATTCAGCCGGCTACATAGAACTGGCCATTTATAAAAGTGACCTCAACTCGGTTGGTGGGGCCTCTTCCCTTTTGGGACTCAATTACAGGGACACGGTAACCATAAATTTCCTTTAAATGTTGATACGCATCGTAAAACTGACTTTTAAACCCGAAAATATTGCTAGTTTTGAGCAAATCTTTGAAGCATCAAAAAGTGGTATTTTAGCTTTTGAAGGCTGTAATATGGTAGAATTGTATCAGGACATCAAAAATTCCAATATATTTTTCACCTATAGTTTTTGGGATACGGAATCGCACCTGAACAACTATAGAAATTCCGATTTCTTCCAAGAGGTTTGGGGCAATACCAAAAAACTGTTTGCCGATAAGCCCGAAGCTTGGAGCGTAACTAAAATTCAATCAACAAACCCATCTTAATGTTCGCAATTTTTAAGAGAGAGGTACGGTCCTTTTTTACATCGCCCATCGGTTATTTGATCGTGGGTTCCTTTTTATTGCTCAACGGTCTTTTTCTTTGGGTGTTTAAAAACGAGTACAACATTTTTGATTACGGCTTTGCCGATTTGGGCAACTTCTTTTTGCTTGCCCCTTGGATCTTTGTCTTTTTGGTGCCGGCCATCACCATGAAAAGCTTTTCAGAGGAACGCAAAATGGGAACCCTCGAATTGTTGCTCATCAAACCTATCTCCATTTGGAAACTCGTCCTTGGAAAATTTTGGGGAGCCCTTCTGCTGTGCATCATTGCCGTTGTTCCAACCTTGGTATATGTATTTGCCATATCCAAATTGGGGATGGTAGAAGGCAACTATGATCTTGGCGTAGTGCTGGGATCTTACTTTGGATTACTATTTTTGATGGCCTGCTACACGTCCATCGGAATATTCGCCTCCACCCTATCCGATAATCAGATCATCGCCTTTTTGGTGGGAATTTTGGTCTGCTTTCTGATTTTTAACGGGTTTGATGCCATAGCCACCTTGTTTTCCGATGGGGAAACCCAACAAACCGTTCAATCGCTCGGGGCAAAAGCACATTTTGATAGCATTGCAAGAGGCGTGATAGACACCCGCGACCTAGTGTACTTTATTTCGCTGACCTTAGTGTTTCTGTACCTTACTTTTCAACGTTTAAAACAATTGCCAAGGTAATGGGAAAGTTTGCCGTAACCCTTTTAAAAGTAATAATGGCCCTTGTGGCCGTCAATTTGTTGGCCAGTTTTGTCTACACGCGGTTCGACCTTACGGAAGACAAAAGGTATACCCTGTCCGAGCCTGCCGTTGAAGTAGCACAAAAGTTTGAGACACCGGTTATCGTGGATGTATTGTTGGATGGAAATATTCCTGCAGAGTTCGCCAAACTGAAGGCCGAGACCATCCAATTGTTGGAATCCTTCGCATCCAAAAACCGCAATATCAAATTTAATTTGGTAGACCCCATGGAGGATAGCGAAAATCCACAGGAAACCGTTGCGCAGTTGCAAAGTTTGGGTCTTCAGCCAGCAAATGTAACCGTTGAGGAAAATGGAAAGGTCTCCAATGAACTGGTATTTCCTTGGGCCATGGTCAATTTTAACGATCAAACGGTGAGAGTGCCCTTGCTCAAGAACAAATTGGGTTCCACGGCAGAAGAGCGCATCAACAATTCGGTACAGCAACTGGAATATGCGTTTGCCGATGCCTTTACCAAGTTGAGCATTGAAGAAAAAAAGAGCATTGCCGTCATCAAGGGAAATGGCGAACTGGACGATATTTACATTGCCGATTATCTTACTACCATTCGGGATTATTACAACATTGGGGCCATTACCCTAGACTCGGTGGCTACCAATCCGCAAAATGTTTTGGACAAACTGAAAGAATTCGACCTTGCCCTGATTGCCAAACCAACGGAAGCATTTAGCAATCAAGAGAAGTATGTACTGGACCAATACATGGTTCAAGGTGGCAAATCCATTTGGTTGATAGATCAGGTAGCCATGGAAATGGACAGCATCTATGCCGGTGGCGGAGAGGCCATAGCCATTCCCAGAGACCTTAATTTGAAAGATCTGTTCTTTAAATATGGAGTGCGCATCAACCCAGTGTTGGTAAACGACCTCTATTTCACCCAAATTGTTTTGGCTACGGGCGAAGGAAACGATTCACAATACAATCCGCTGCCTTGGTTGTATTACCCTATGGTGTTCTCACAGAACAATCATCCCATCAACACCAATATTGAAGCGGTACGCTTTCAGTTTACCAGTCCCATGGACGTGTTGGAAAACGATTACCAAAAAACCATTTTATTGCAGAGTTCACCCCTGTCAAAAACAGATGGGATCCCCAGAGTGGTCAGTTTGGATATGATCAACCAACAGCCCGATCGGGAAACCTACACCAATGGCAATTTGCCACTAGCGGTTTTGATCGAAGGAAGTTTCACTTCCATGTACAAGAACCGGGTCAAGCCAATCAAGCTGCAGAACACCTTGGAAGAGGGTCCAGAAAATAAAATGATCGTGATTTCCGATGGGGACGTCATCAAAAACCAATTGCGCAACGGTAGACCGCTGGAATTAGGTTACGATAAGTGGACCAGTAGCTTCTACGGCAATAAGGAGTTCTTGGTGAACAGTACAAATTACTTGTTGGACAACACAGGGCTTATTAACATTCGAAACAAAAAAGTGGCCATCCCCTTATTGGACGTTAAGAAAATTGCAACACAAAAAACCAAATGGCAGCTTATAAACATAGGATTACCAGTGGTTTTGACCTTGTTGTTCGGTGTCTTTTTTGGGTACTACCGTAAACGTAAATTCACCTCTTAGGTGTTAATAAAATTGTTTCTCTGCTAAATCCATTTGGGATATATTTGTTTTTATTGATTTTATAGGCCCTTTGGAAGGGTCAAATTGCTAAAAAAGCAACTATACTAAAGTATTTCTTTGATGAAGTTTATTGTATCCAGTACATATTTATTGAAACAATTGCAGGTTTTGGGAGGAGTTATCAACAACAGCAACACCTTGCCCATCCTCGACAATTTCCTGTTCGATTTAAAAGAAAGTAAGCTTACTGTTTCGGCTTCCGATTTGGAGACCACCATGAGTTCCGTCTTGGAAGTGGATTCCGATTCCGAAGGAACCATTGCCGTTCCGGCCCGTTTGCTTTTGGATACCCTAAAAACATTTCCAGAACAACCCTTGACCTTTGTGGTAGAGGACAACAACACGGTGGAAATCAGCTCCAACCACGGTAAATATGCCTTGGCCTATGCAGATGGTGCCGAATTTCCCAAAGCTGTGGAGGTTTCCAATCCAAGTTCCACTACATTATTGGGTGATATTTTGGCAACCGCCATTAACAAGACTATTTTTGCTGCTGGAAACGACGACCTCCGCCCTGTGATGAGCGGTGTGTTTTTCCAGTTTTCCCCTGAAAATTTAACCTTTGTGGCTACGGATGCACACAAATTGGTAAAATATCAACGTCAGGACGTAAGTGCTTCCGAAGTGGCGGAATTCATCATGCCAAAAAAACCATTGAACCTTTTAAAAGGGATTTTGGCAGGTTCCGAATCCGAAGTGACCATCGAATACAACGATAGCAATGCCAAATTTTATTTTGATAACACCGAATTGGTTTGTCGATTGATCGATGGGAAGTACCCCAACTACGAAGCGGTGATTCCTAAAGAAAACCCCAACAAGTTGACCATTGCCAGAAATCAATTCTTAAGCTCAGTCCGAAGGGTTTCCATTTTCTCCAACAAGACCACGCACCAAATCCGTTTGAAGATTGCAGGTGCCGAACTCAATATTTCTGCCGAAGATGTGGATTACAGCAATAAGGCCGAAGAAAGACTCTCTTGTTCCTATCAGGGCGATGATATGCAGATTGGTTTTAACTCCAGATTCCTATTGGAGATGTTGAACAATCTTTCTTCCGATGAAGTTTCTCTGGAGATGAGCTTACCGAACAGGGCAGGTATCCTTACCCCAATCGATGGATTGGACGAAGGCGAGCATGTGACCATGTTAGTAATGCCCGTGATGCTGAACAATTAAACTCACTACTACTCAATAAAAAAAAGCTGGAGCAAAAAGTTCCAGCTTTTTTGTTTTTATGATATAAATCTGATCGTCATAAATTGTGAAGGGGATTCCCCATTTGCAGCCTTCACTGCGTTTACAATAGGTAAAATAAATCCTAGGAGGGCAGCACCTATCAAACCCAATATACCTAAGCCCAAAAGTAGGATGGCCGGAATACTGATAATAATATATAGGATAAGGCTGATCTGAAAGTTGATAATGGCCTTTCCATGTTCGTTCATCCCTTCTACCCTATCCTTGGAGGATAACCAAATGATCAAAGGAACGATTAGGCTACCAAATCCTATGGCATAGCCCAATAATTGGGTCAAATGTGTTACGGCCAACAACGTATTGTCCGTTCTAACTGCTTTTTGATTGATGACTTCCATTCTGATTGATTTAAAGGGTTCAACTTATTAGTGTACAAATCACTAAAAATGTTACAAACAACAACGAATTTGTACTTTTGTGCCCATGTCGTATACAGATAACATCGTAGCCTTGGCGACCCCCTCTGGAACAGGGGCCATTGCAGTGATTCGGGTTTCCGGACCGGATGCCATAACCCTTATGGACCCTTTTTTCAAATCCATTAAGGGGAAAAAATTGGCCAACCAAAAAAGCCATACCATTCATTTAGGTCATATTGTGGATGATGGCAAAGTGTTAGACGAGGTGCTTGTTTCCCTATTTAAGGGGCCACATTCCTACACGGGCGAAAACGTGGTCGAGATTTCTTGCCATGGGTCACCCTATATCCAACAACAGATCATTCAATTGATATTGAGGAATGGATGCCGTTCCGCATCGGCCGGTGAATTTACGTTGAGAGCCTTTTTGAACGGTAAAATGGATTTGAGTCAGGCTGAAGCCGTAGCCGATTTGATAGCCAGTGATAGCGAAGCTGCTCACGACATCGCCATGCAGCAGATGCGGGGAGGTTTCAGCAACGAAATCCAGGAACTGCGACAAGAATTATTGAATTTTGCCTCCTTGATAGAGCTGGAGTTGGATTTTTCCCAAGAAGATGTGGAATTTGCCGACCGCACCCAATTCAACGAATTACTCAATCGGATTAGCGAAGTTCTCAAAAAACTGATAGATTCCTTTGCTTTGGGAAATGTAATCAAAAATGGTATCCCAGTAGCGATTGTGGGTCAGCCCAACGTTGGAAAGTCAACTTTATTGAATGTACTGTTGAATGAAGAGCGGGCCATTGTAAGTGAGATAGCCGGAACGACACGGGATACGGTGGAAGATCATATTAGCATTAAAGGCATCAATTTCAGATTTATAGATACGGCTGGAATACGCGAAACGGTAGATGTCGTCGAAAAAATAGGGATTGAGCGAACCTTCGACAAAATTGAAAAAGCCCGTCTCATCATTTATCTATTTGATGGTATGGCGTTTGATAAAAAGGAACTGCAACAAATTCAAGAAAAATATCCCAATAAACGATTGTTGCCCATTTGTAATAAAACCGATTTGCTGAACCCTGAACAAATTGAAAAAATTACCTCGGAAATTCCTGGTGTACTTTTCCTTTCGGCAAAGCTCAAAACCGGAATCCCCGAACTGGAACAAAAACTCCTATCATTAGTCGATTCTGGTGCTTTAAGCGGCGATACGACCATTATTACCAATAGTAGACATTATGATGCGCTGCTCAAGGCGTTGGAAGAAATCCAAAAGGTAAAGGAAGGGTTGGACATGGAACTTTCCAGCGATTTGATGGCCATCGATATCCGACAGGCCTTGTATCATTTGGGAGAGATAACGGGAAACGTGACCACGGACGACCTTTTGGGCAATATTTTTTCCAACTTTTGCATCGGGAAATAACTCCCTTCATCAATTTCATGGAAAGTAAAGCTACAACGGGTAACAACAACACGAAAGCTCAACTTATACCCTGGTAAGCATTAGGTAAAATAGCCAACTAAAAGTCTACTATTTTTTCCAGAAAAGGGAGTGAAAATTTGAGTTTTCTGGGCTTCGTTTAAACCCTTAAAACGGTAGTAATGCATTCAACAATACACACCAAATTGTGATGTTTAACAAAAAATTAGTATTGTGCGGATTATGCACCATATTAACACTATCCTTGTGTCATATCGCTAAATCAAATTTAATATTTTGCATTATATGTATTAAATATTCTTAATTTGATATATTATTCTTAAATCATAAACACTTTTTTTGCATTTCTTTTATTAAATCATCGTCGTTTTTTAAGACCGTTTCATTGGAATTGTTTTTAAAAAGGGTCATTTTCGTGGCTGACTAATTCAAAAATCATTCTAATGAAGACAAAAACAAATGCAGTTTTGCTACTGCTTTTTATGTTGTTTGTGCAGGCTACGTTTGCACAAAGTAGGACAATCTCGGGGACGGTTACCTCCGCCTCCGATGGTCTGCCACTACCCGGTGCAAATGTTATTGTGAAGGGCACTTCAAATGGTGTGCAGACAGATTTCGATGGTAATTACACCATCTCAGCCAGTAATGGACAAACCTTGGTTTTTTCATATCTGGGGCTTAAAACCAAAGAAGTAGCGGTAGGGTCACAATCCGTGATCAACGTTACCCTCGAAGAAGACGCCCAGGCGCTTGAAGAGGTTATCGTAACCGCTTATGGTACCAGTACCAAGGAAGCCTTTACGGGTTCCGCCAGTGTCGTTGGGGCCGAGGAGCTTTCCATTAGGAACGTAACCTCACCTATTGCCGCCATCGAGGGTCGTGCCACAGGGGTACAGTTTACCTCTGCAACAGGTCCTGGCTCCTCTCCCGGTATTGTAATCCGCGGTGTGGGTACGTTGAACGGTGACACCGATCCGTTGTTCATTGTGGACGGGGTACAGTACGAAGGCGCACTGAACACGATCAACCAAGAGGATATCGAGTCCTTTACCATCCTTAAAGATGCCGCTTCCACTTCCCTGTACGGTTCCCGTGCAGCGAACGGTGTGGTGATCATCACAACTAAAAGTGGTAGAAAAGGCGGTATCCAAGTAAATGCTTCCATGCAGTACGGATTGGTTGACACGTCCATTCCTTTTTATCCAGAACTTTCCCCTGGCGATTATTACGAGACCATGTGGGAAGCTTTGAAGAATTCAAGTGCCGGAGGCGGTGATCCTGCTTTCGCATCTGCGAATATCTACAACAACTTGGGATACAACCCTTTCAATGTACCTAACGACCAAATCGTGGGTACCGACGGACAGTTGAACCCCAATGCAAGCGTTATCTACCAAAGTCTTGACTGGTACGACCTTTTGGCTAGAACTGGTGTGCGCCAGAACTATAACGTAAACGTTTCCGGTGGTGGCGACGATCACAAAGTATTCTTCTCCGCTTCTTACTTGGACGAGGACAGCTACGTAGTAACATCCAACTTTGATCGTTTGACTACTCGTTTGAACGCAGAGTTTGACGTTAACGATAAATTGACCATCGGTGGTAGTGCCAACATTACCATCACCGAAGCTGTGGCACCAAGCTCAGCTGGTACTGGAAGTATTGTGAACCCATTTGGTTTTGCCAAGAACATTGGTTCTGTATATCCTGTATATGTAAACGACCTTCAAGGTAATATCGTAAGGGATGTACAAGGAAACCCTGTTTTTGATAGTGGTGAAGGCTTCCCAGAATTCAACATTGGGTCAAGACCCATCAGTCAAGGGCGTCACGCGCTACAAGAGCTATTGTTGAACGATGAGCGCAGCAGAAACAATACCTATGGTTTCCGTTTCTTTGCAGAGCAAGAGATCGTTGACGGTCTTAGCGTGCGATTGAACTACGGTAGGGACATCAATGAACTTCTTAATAAAGAGTATGAAAATGCCGTAATCGGTGATGCACAGCCTGACGGTAGATATGGCGAAGATAGAAGTAGAAGACAGGTGGAGAACTTTAACCAGATCATCACTTACAGGAAGAGCTTCGGTGATCACAACTTCGACATTACCGCAGGGCACGAAAGTTTTGATAGAACTTTCACCTCAAATAGCGGTTTGAAAACCATTCAAGCGGCCAACGGTATTTTTGAGTTCGATAACTTCTCTAACATTGTGGATTTGGGAGGTTCTTCGACAAGAAAAAGTATCGAAGGGTATTTCTCAAGGCTGAACTATAACTACAAGAACAAATACTATATCAGTGGTTCCGTTCGTCGTGATGGTTCTTCCGTATTTGATGCCGATACCCGATGGGGTACTTTTTACTCCGTGGGTGGTTCTTGGAGAATTGACCAAGAAAACTTCTTGAAAGGTTCTGAAGTGGTAAACCAATTAAAATTGAGAGCTTCTTATGGTGAGGTAGGTAACGATGACCTATTGGATTTCTTCCTTTCACAGCCAAGATTCTCCATTACTTCGAATGCAGCCAATCCTGCCATTATTTATACTGATATAGGTAACTCGGATTTGCAATGGGAGACCATCGAAAACTTTGATGTTGCCTTGGAATTCACCCTGTTCAACAATTTCTTGGACGGTTCCGTAGAATACTACAAGAGAAATTCCTCTGACCTTTTGTACAATCTGCCCATTGCACCAAGTAATGGTCTGAACGAGGTTCCTGTGAACGTTGGGGACATGTACAACTCAGGATGGGAGATGGCTTTGACCGCCAACCTATTTAGCAGACCGGACTTCAGATGGAACGTGACCTTGCAGGCCTCGACCTTCAAGAACGAGATCACCAGCTTGCCTTCTCCATTTGTGAACGGTTCCAAGCGTTGGGATGTTGGACGTTCAAGATTTGATTTCTTTATTTTGAGAACTGCCGGTGTAGACCCGGAAACTGGAGACCAGTTGTTCCTTCAGTATGAATTGGACGATGACGGAAACAGTGTTCCTGTATTGGATGCCAACGGCGAGATCGCCACAACCAACGATTGGCAGGAAACCGAGCGTGCCTATACTGGTGAAAGCTCCATCCCTGATCTATTGGGATCTATTGCCAACAGCATCAGCTACAAAGGGTTCTCCTTTGATTTCTTGATCAACTACGGTATCGGCGGTAGCGTATTGGACAATGCGTACTCCGCTATGATGCACAGTGGAAACTATGGTAGCTCCTTGCACCCTGACATTTTGAGGGCATGGAGACAACCAGGCGACATTACCGATGTTCCAAGAATGGAAAACGGTAACCCTAACTTGGTAAGAACACAGTCCGATCGTTTCTTGACAGATGCCTCATTCTGGGCGTTGCGTAACGTGAACTTGGGCTATACCTTCGACAGCAAGATCGCCAACCAACTTGGCCTTGACCAATTGAGGATTTCCCTTACCGGTGAAAACCTTTACACCAAGAGTGAACGAAAAGGACTCAACCCACAGTTCAACTTGGCGGGTACAGGTGCAGGTAACGACTTTAACCCTGCCCGTATCATCTCAATGGGGCTGAACGTAACTTTTTAAAAAATTCAAATGATGTTAAGAAAAATAAATCTAATGTTACTGGCTTTCCTAGGGATCGCCATAACTTCATGCGACGACGACTTTTTGGAAACAACGCCTACGGACGCCATTTCAGCTTCCGATGCGTTGGCCAACGAGGACAACATGCAGCTGATATTGAACGGGCTGCACCGTGGACTGTATTCACAGTCACAGACCATATTCCCTGGTGGAAATACAGCTAGGGCAAACAACCACTACTGGGTACCACTTGGCGATAACCTTTCCGGAGGTTTGATCCACTCTGCCAATGCCAACAACTTGGGTTGGAGAACGGAGATGCAGTGGAACTCACATACGGATCAGACTTCATTGACCTGCGAGTTGTTGTGGTACCACAGGTACAACATCATCTTGGGGGCCAACCTATTGATCAACAGAGGAACCGACGGAACCTTGGTGGAGTCACCACAGTTGAACGAAATTTTGGGACAGGCCTACACCTATAGGGCCTACGCCTATCTTTCATTGGTGCAGCATTATGCCAAGGGTTACTTGATCGGGAATCCTGCAAGCGACCCAGGTGTACCATTATTGTTCTCTTCGGAGTCTCCCTTCACCAGTGAGCCAAGATCTACCGTTCAGGAGATCTATGACCAAATCGAGGCTGACCTAGCTGCTGCCATCGATCGTTTCGAGGAAGGTACAGGAAGACCAAGCGGTGGACCTGAGACCAAGTCCCAATTGAACATCAACGTTGCCTACGGTCTTTTGGCCCGTACAGCACTATCCAAAGGTGACTGGCAAACTGCTGCCGATGCAGCCGTTATGGCTCGTCAGGGCTTTCCTTTGATGGGCGAGGACGATTGGAAGTCCGGTTTCAACTCCAATAACCTTTCAGAGGTGATCTGGGGAAGTAACGTAATTGCTGCCGAAACTACCTTCTTCCGTTCGTATTTCTATTTGGCCAGTAACACCTTCAACGGTAGCCAGATCAGGAACAACCCAAAGATTGCCGATAGAAGATTGGTGGATGCCATTCCAGCTACGGATTACAGAAGGGATGTATTCCTTCCAGATGCGCCGAACACCAACAGTTCTGCCGCCAACAACCAAGGAGGTCTTGACCCAGAAACAGGTCTACCAAGGGACCCAAATTATACAAATGATTTGGAAGGGTTTAATGAGAGAAGAGCAGAAATCAATGCTACTTACGGTATCACCAACTCATTCAACCAGCACCCGTATATGCACTTTAAGTTGAAGAATGCCAATCCTGGATCTATCGATCCCGATGACGTAATCTACATGCGTACTTCTGAGATGTACTTGATCGAGGCGGAGGCCAAGGCGATGTTGAACGACATTCCAGGTGCACAGGAAGCTTTGAGACCTCTGGGCGAAGAGCGTGACAGTGCTTACGACGTCACCATCTACAACACCCAAGAGTCCATGATGGATCACATCAAGTTCCAGAGAAGATTGGAATTGTGGGGCGAAGGTTTCGGCTACACCGACAAAATCCGATGGGACGAGGGAATCGACCATGCTGCTGACGGTGGTTCCGGAGCATCTGCTGTACTTTACCAAGAGGCGTACCAAGTGGAGCGTCCATCGGTGAACGACGACTGGATCTTTAAGATCCCGCAAGCGGAGTTGGATGCCAACCCGAACTTGTCACCATCAGACCAGAACTAATTTAGTTCCGGTAGTTAATACTAAAAAGGCCCCTTACTTCAGTGAGGGGCTTTTTTTTGTGTTGAACCAATAACCGACTCCTACGGACCAGTAAAACACACTATTTAAATTCTCTTTAAACGTACCCGCTTCCGTAGTGAGTGTAGCACTTGTCTGTGGGATTGCCCAAACTGGGGTTAAAGAAAGAATAAACATATCAAAATGATATTGGACAGGTAGGCTCAACTCCACATTAAGTATGTTGAATTCCGAAGCTTCCGCAATCTGCACATTTGTTGTTTGGCTCACATCCAATGCTCCACCTTGCCCGCTACCCTTTCCACTGGAGCCTGTTTTCCTGTTTCCTAATCGGCTTGTAGTATAGTACTCTTGATAAAAATACTGAGAGCCAGCATATACCGAAAATCTCGGCATCAACAACAAACGATCTTTCATCGCCTTGAAGGTACGATCTGCCATCAGCCCCAAAAAAAAGTCAGGAGAACTCTTCCTATTAAAATAAGAACTGGCATAAAGGGATAGTTCAACCAACTTAAAATCATAAGCGATCAGTCCCGTGATATCTGCCACCGTCTCCGATTGGACATTATAACTTGCATCATTATAAAAGTATGCACTTGCAGAAACACCTATATTCCAACGGTCGGAACCCAAAAGATATCCACCCGTTACATAAAACAGGTCCACACGTTGATCCTCTGAGCCTACCAAGTAGGAAACCGTGGCGTCGGCAAATAAACCAGAACTATGATAGTAGCTTACGGAAGGCAATAGATAGGGAGCGGCTATGGAATCCCTACGGCCCATAAACACAGCATCGCTGACATAACTTAAATCCATCAAGAAATAGGAATCCTTGTTCCCAGTTCTATCTTGTTCTGTTCTTTGAGCAAGTATAGCGTATGGCACAATACAAAGCAGAACCAAAAGAAGGAAGAGACGTTTCATGATACTCTAAATTACTGTTACATTGGGGGCTTGCCATTAAAGCAATGACAAGCCCTTCAATTGATCCTATGAAATTACCTGCCCCCTTTTTTCTTTAGGGCTGTTTTGTTCATGGACTTTTTGGATTTCATGTTGTTGATGGATTTCATCTGCCTGTTCATCATCATTTTTCGATGATTGTACATATTGGTGAATTTTTCACCGCTCAAATTCAAACATTCTCCTTCCTTAAGCCTTGTTTGTTCGCGGTTTTGGTTCATGTAGGATCCATTGGGATCTACCATGATCCCGTTGGCAATTTCAAGGCGTTCCTGCAATCTATTTTGCGATTGTGTACGTATTTGATAAACCTCTCCATCAATGCGTATTAGCTGGAATCTATTTTGGTTGCGTTCCATCACTTGCTGATCGGTAAGGCCCTTGTCGGATTGCAGCACCTTATAACGGTATTGATATTCATTCCGATATTTGACACCATCATTGTCCAAACATTCGCCATCCCTCAGCCTAAGTCTGTCACGGTCGCGGGTAAAATACGTTCCATTAGGATAGACAACGGTTCCATCATCCAACGTTAAGGGATCTTGTAAACGAATCTGGTCACGATCGCGAATCTGAAGTACATCACCATCGACCAACATTAAACGGTCTTGATTTTGATCGGGATCTTGGAGCCTGTCCCTATCCCTGTCCTGTGCATTTAGTGCCATTGTTCCTAAAACAACAAACACCAACATTACAATTTTTTTCATGGTACTTGTTTTTAAAAATTAACAAATACCAAATTAGAATCAGTAAAACTAAAATCCTATGATTTATGTCAGTAACAAACTGTTATACAGTGATTTACATGAAAAACAAAGTAACTTAGGTTACATAAAAAAGATAATCATTTGTTTTTCAATGATTAACAAATCGATACAGATCATCCGTAGCTTGTAACAACTTTCCCTTTAGGGAAGGTTCCAATTCCGGATGCTCCCCAAGATATGATTCCACCATCTGATAGGCTTCTGGAGACTGATATTGACCAACTGTTGCCGACAACCAACGTTTCGGGAAGAAAATATCACCTGTTTTTTGTATTTCTTCTAATAAATCGAGTGCCAATGGAAGTTGTGCTATGGCAGTTTTTTGGCGCAATGGATGGTGCAAATAGCCACAGGCCGTCACCACCCAGGATTCTTTCTCACGGTTCTTGGGATTCTCAAAGGATTCAAAAAAATCTGCCCTTATCTCTTGGTCCGAATTTACCGCAGGCATTAAAAATTCAAAACGCTCTATTTTATCGGGATTGTCCAATTCGCCCTTGGCCCTTTCCAAAATGGTCGTTGCCAGTTCGTGGTCATACACGGAAAGTAATAGCGCCATTTCGGTAAAATCGTCCTTATTAAGCCTCAGTCCAGGAATTTTTTGATCTTTGTTCCAAACAGCGTATAGACGCTCCATTCCATTTTTGGAATAGGCCAAATCCTTCCAAAGTTCAAACAGGTTTTTTTTGATGTTGGGTTGGTATCGATCTTTAAACAGCTCGTTCCAAAGGAGCGCTTCCACCTCCGACTGTGCCGCAACCCGTTGCTCTTGGGTAAAGAAGTTCCAGAACAAGTGGCTTGCCTGCCCACTGATGATACCATGCACAAATTCGTTTTGCTCGTTCAGTACACCGTTCATAAATACATCAAAAGCCAAAATGGGGTCCAGTTTTGCCGATAGGGCGTTTTCAAACGTATTCAAATAGGCATAGGCACGGGCCACCTCATCAGATAGCTTGGCAATGACGCCCAAATGATCTGTATCGATAGGAAAAAGTCCATACCCAAAGGCATCGGAATTATAAATAATCGTCTTAGGTTTAGGGAGTCCTTCAGCCAAATTCACCTCCACACTACGATCTGAAATAACTACAGGAATGGTTCTGGTGCTATCGGGATAGACCAAGGTAATCTCAAAGGACTGTGGCCACAGCTTATCACTCCCATCTTCTGCCTGTTGTGAAATGGTAAACTTCGAAATTTTTCCATTTTGATAACTGATCTCATCGGTTAAGATGGGCCTTCCGGATTGATTTACCCATACCTCGCTCCAAGCTTTGAGGTCGGTCGGAGTTTTTTCATCCAAAATATCCACCAAATCGTTCCATGTGGCATTCCCGTAAGCATAGGTTTTGATGTACTCCCGAATACCATCACGAAACGCTTTCTCCCCTATGGTCGCCTCCAGTTGGCGCATCATAATGGGTGCTTTGTTATAAATAATCCCGCCATATAAACTTCCGGCATTTTTCAGGTTGTCCAGATTTTGTCTGATGGGGTTGGTACCTCGGGTTCTGTCTTCTCCATACGCTCCACGGTAATGGGACATCATAAATTGCAGCTTGTGATTGATGTTGGGAAAGGCAGGATTAACGATTTTGTCGGCCATAAAATTGGCAAAAACCTCTTTCATCCAAACATCGTTGAACCAATCCATCGTAACCATGTCGCCGAACCACATATGGGAGGTTTCATGGGCAATGAGCTTGGCACTTCCCATGAGCCTTCGTTCCGTAGCGCTTTCGTCCAAAAAAATGGAACCTTGACGGTATTGAATGGCTCCCACATGCTCCATTCCCCCATATTGAAACCCCGGAATGGCTGCAAAGTCCAATTTCTTGAACGGAAAGTCGAATTGGGTGTAATCCTTCAAAAAATCGATGGACCGTTGGTGCAAATCAAATATTTTGGGCAGACTGAAGGCTATTTTGGCAGAATCCGTTTCTCGATACAGTAAGGTCATATCGAACTGTCCTGGGTTTTCGGTGACCGATTCAAACTTTCCTGCTACCATGGAAAACAAATAAGTACTCATCGGGTCACTGGTCTCAAAGGCATAATGCACTTTATCACCTTGTAAAGTACGTTTCTGCAATGGGGCTCCACAGAGTACCGCCCAATCTGATGGCGCTGTAATATCCAGAACATATTTCGCCTTGATGTTGGGTTGGTCAAAACATGGGAACAAGGTGCTAGCCCTATCCGGAACCAACAAGGTATAGAGATAGTCCTCATTTCGGTTCAATGAAAGTTCTCCGGCATGGAAGGTGATTTTGATGGTATTGGGACCTTTTTTCACTCCCTTCGCGATGATAATGTGTTCCTTTTGATGGTCAATTTCTTGGGATTCCCCATTCACTTGAATGCTTTTCAACAGAGAGGCATCTGCATTAAAATCAAGATATAAGGGCTGTGATATGTCATTGATTTCGAGCTCCAATTTCAGGGTCGAGGGTATCGGCTCTTCCTTTTCCAAAGGAATATCAAAAGATAGATGGTAAACCACGTTGGACACCTGGCCTTTTCTGTATTCGGCCATCTGCAGCGGAATACCTTCGGCTAAAACATCCATTTTGGGATGGGATTCGCATGCAATGATAAAGATGCACCCGATTAACTTAAAAAGATGTTTCGGCCTCATAAAAGGTTGGTTGGATTATGCACCGAAAAGGTACCGATTTTAAGCGTTGTAAGCAATTGAATTTATGTAGATGCGGCAATCTCTAAAAAAACTATTCCCTAACCACATAATTTACCATGTCCACCCCTGTATTCCCTGTTTGCGGATTGTAGGCATAGACCGTGATTTGGTAATATCCAGCTTCGGAAACGGTCATAGCACCCTTAAAAGTGTTTTGGGTTGGGTTGGTTAGCTGGAATTCCCCTAAGGTTTCGCCATCCTTTTTCACAATGGCCTTCACCTCCATAAGGTTGGAGTCCCAAATACCTCCAGCTTCAATGGGACAGCCGCACATCATTACAATATGGGCCTCAATGGGCAAACCTGATTGGGGTATCGATTCCAACGCGATGTATTGGTGGGTATTGGGCTTTAAGATATCTACAACAAATCCGGGGATTTCCAGAATGATTCCGTCACCTAAAATGTCTTTACCCGGAATCAGCCAAAGTTCCTTGCTTGCCTGTATCCGTGCATTTTTCTTGTGTACGGGGGAAAGGACTTCTACGCGAACCAAGATAGGCTCTTCAATATCAACCACCGCCAAGAAACCCGCTGTGTTTTCATCGCTCAATTGCGTATAGCGTTCGTGGGCACTTTTCATGATTAAATTAGTATTGCCTGTTGACCCCGTGGTATTGCCCTCGGCCAGTATTTCGCCATTCAATGTATTCAGAACGATGACATGTGCTCCCCCAATGGAGCTTCCCACAAACTTGGCGTCTTTGGCCTTGGCGCGCACCATCAGCTTGGTTTCTGTTGCGAATGCGTTTATGGATAACAAGAGTAAGGCTAGTAAAAGGATTGATTTTTTCATTTTGAATCATTTTCAATCCTAAAAGTAAGGCTTTTTAGCCCAAAATGGGGACTTGGTAAAAATTCCAGCTAATGAGAACTGCCTTTGTCATGCAGCCGCTGAAGTTCTAAACTGGCGGCTTGGATTAGCCGTTTGAGGTGGGTAGCGTCTTTTTTGGGGCAGGATTTCCCAAGATGGAACTTTGCGCTTTCGATCAATCTTTGGCAATAGGAAATCTGTTCTTGCAAAGGGCACTTGCAAATGGTTTCGGCGTATAAATGGTCCAATTGCCGCAACGAAGGGGTTTGCGTACTTTTTGTAAAAAACTTGATCATCGAAATCATCGGGGAGCTGATTTACAGAAAAAGACATCAAAAATCAAGCCAGAATAATTGACTACTCCCCTTCTACCCGAAGCATAAATCCCCTTCGACTCACATTAACAATGCTCAATTTTGGGTCTTGCGAAAGATGTTTACGCAAATGTGAGATAAATACGTTAAGGCTTTTTTTGTTGAAGTAATCATTTTTGTCCCAAACGGTGGTCAGGATTTCCTTGTGGGTACACAGTTGATTTTTGTTCTTGGCCAAAAGGGCCAGTAAATCAAATTCCTTTCCAGTCAATTTAATGGGCTGTCCCTTAAAACTGAGTTCAAAATTTTCCATGTTCAGCACATAATCGCCAATTTCATATTGGGCCACCTGTACTTCTTCCTCTTCCGTATTCACCAACCTGGCCAACAGCGCATTGATTCGTACCACGAGCTCTTCCTCGTCTATGGGTTTTTTCAAATAATCTACGGCACCCAAGGAGAATCCTTTGAGAACGTCGATTTTCATGGAACGCGCGGTCAGGAAAATAAAGGGCAGTTCGGGGTTGATTCCCTTTATTTTTTGGGAGAGCTCAAAACCATCCATATCAGGAAGCATTACATCCAAAATGGCCAAATCAAAAACACTGGTCTTTGTTTTTTGTATGGCTTCTGATGCATCTTTGGCCCATGTTACGGCGAAACCCTTCATGCCCAGATACTCGGAAAGTAAGTAGCCCAAGGAATTATCATCCTCTACCAAAATCAGTTTATATTTTTTCTCCATGTTTCGTCAGTTTTAGGGAAAGGGTAAATGTGGTCCCTTGTCCCGGTTCGCTTTGCACCTGAATGGCACCGCGGTGCATTTTAATGATTTTCTGGACGTAGTAGAGCCCCAGGCCATAGCCTTTAACTTTGTGAACATCGCCATTTTTGATTCGAAAGTATTTCCTAAAAATCTTTTTGATGTCCTCTTGGGCTATCCCTTGGCCGTTGTCGGCTATACTGATGAAAAGCTTTCCTTTTTGCTTGTACGCCTTAAGTTTTACAACGGGATCATCCGAATATTTCTTTGCATTCTCCAATAAATTGGCCACTACATTTTCCAAGTGAAACTTTTCCGCGCGGATGATGTAGAGTCCGTTCTCCAATTCAAATTCAAAATCGATACCTTCATGTTCAGCCAATAATGCAAAACCATTACAGATACGTTCCAGTTCGGGCTTAAAATCGATTTCCTGAAACTGCAGCAGTTTTTTGCCCGATTCCATACTGGCCAGTTCCAGCACCTTGTCAATATGCTTTCTGAGCCTATCGGATTCTGTTCGAATCAATTCGACTACTGCCCTCTTGTTTTCGGGCATATCCTGTTCCAGTATTTTGGTTGCCAGCCCAATGGAAAATACAGGGGTCTTTAATTCGTGGGTTAGGTTATTGATAAAGTCGTTGGTGGTGGTATTAATACTTCGCTGCAAATAGAACGATTTGAGCACCCAGATAACCACGACAATGATCATCAGCAGGAACAACAGCCCTGGAATAATCAATCCACGTATCTGTCCCAAAAAATAATTGTTCAGGTCTTCAAATCCAATTTCAAGGATAATTTCCTTTTTCAACAGTTCTGGCAAATACCCCCGTACTTTTATGGGATAGGTGAGATTTTTCTCTGCCCTGAGATGGGGTTTAACCGAGCTTACATAGGTAATGGAATCCCTAGAGTACAAAGTGTAGGTGAAAGGAGCATCAATTCCCGAGACATTCAATTGATAGGATATATAATCGTTCAGATAATATTGGGAGGCTTTTTGGAGGCTATCGAGCCCGATCTTGACCTCCGAGGTATCCTTTCTTATGGCATTGCCCAAGGTGTAGGTCAATGAGTTGACTTCGGATAGTTCACTGTTGATGTTTTCCCTGGCCTTATCAATCTTATCCGAAAATTGGGCTTTTGCCAAACCAAGCCCCACACGTAAATATTGGTATTGCACCACCAGTAGCCCAATAACGGCAATCACAAAAACTAGTACATAGAGGTTCCTCTTGGTCAGCATACCGCTAAATAAACAAAAATATACCAGCTAATTACCCAATGGTTAACCCTATTAATCTTTCATTAACCTTTTTGATCTTTTATTAGTCGCGCTGTGTACAACGAAACCTTATCTTAGACATGAGTTTAGTTAAAACATATAGAAGTAGTGAATCCATAAAACCGACCTCCCAAAGGGCGGTTTTTTGGTTTATGAAAGCTAAATGGTCCAATTTGGTTTGGATAGGGTTGCCCAAGTCTGCATATCCCTTATCTTTGAAGTCCAAATTTTACACATGTTCCATATTTTTCAGAAAAAGGAATTCCTCGTGGATCATCTGCACGGATTGGTGGATATCCACAACCATATTTTGCCCGGAATCGACGATGGGGCGAAAACGGTGGGATTTTGTTGGGACCATCAATAGATTCCCCCTTAAATACCACTCCAACCGCAAAGGTTTTAAAAAAATCATATCTTCTTTCAATACATATACAACATCTTTAAGATAAATTAATGACTTGTGCTATTCATCCGATTTTTTTAGCATCCTATCCTTTGAGATTATTTACGATTCTTGCATTCATTTATATTTGTACTATTAATGCTTTAATATAACCCCGATGAAAAAAATCTTGTCACTTAAAATCAGTATGCTGGTATTTTTCCTTTTGTCACTTGTTGCCTGTAGTGTTGAAGACGGCACCAATGGATTGGATGGAATGGACGGGATAGATGGCGTGGATGGTGTTGATGGGTCCAATGGCCTAAACAGTTTAATTAACACTGCCATAGAACAACCAGGACCCAACTGTCCTAACGGAGGTTACCAATTAAATTTTGGACTGGATTCCAATAATAATGGGGTTTTGGATACTAATGAAATTTCATCCACCGAATATCTTTGCAATATTGACCCTGCAGATGGTTTAACAAGTTTAATTAGCACTATGATTGAACAGCCAGGTGATAATTGCGTAAATGGAGGATATAGACTTGAGGTTGGGCTGGACAGTAATGCCAATGGCCTTTTGGATGCCAGTGAGATATCCACCTCAGAGTATCTTTGTAACGGGGATGCCGATGACTTCAACTATCAAAGTTATACTTCTATCTTGCGTCAAGTGGGGACAGAAGACCCTATTGAAGAAGTTCTGGAAAATAGCTTGGGGTTGACTCTTACCTGGGCCAGACAATCTCAAGGCATCTATGTTGGTACTCTCGATATTCCAATTGATATTAGTAAAACCGTAATATTTTTTAGTACCCCGATCTCACATACGGCTGTTAGAGGGGAGTTAATAAATTCTACTCAAATTAGATTGGAGCTTCAGAATGGGATAAATGCTTTTGCAGATAATTTTGATAACCTATCGTTTGAATTAAGGGTTTATGAATAAAAAAAAATAATTCCAATACATTCTAAACATCTATTTTTCAGACATGTACAAGTTAACCCTACTATTTTTTGTTTTTTGCCTTTCCTGTTTCAATATTTTTGGCCAAAATTCCTTTCCTGCTTCCGGTAGTGTCGGTATAGGCACTTTAAACCCGAACCCAAACTTTGCTTTGGACGTTAATGGAGCGTTAACCGCTTCAGAAATTCTTGTAGGCCAACTCAACGTGAATGAACTATTGGTAAATGGACTTCAGATAGAAAGTTCGCCTTGGAATCTAAACGGAAACAACGTTTTTTATACGGGTGGGAACGTAGGAATCGGGACCAACAGCCCTAATTTTGAACTGGACGTAGCTGGCACATTGAATGCTACGAACATATTGATAAATGGAACCCCTTTGGAAAATTCCTCTTCCCCTTGGACCCTATCCGGGAACAACATCTCTTACTCCGCCGGTAACATCGGCGTGGGAACCAGCTCCCCTGGATACCTATTGGACGTAAATGGGGCCTTTAACGCTTCGAACATCTTTATAAATGGAACGGAAATTGGGCCATCCCCTTGGAGCATTTCGGGAAATGACCTTTCCTACTCCAATGGGAACGTAGGAATCGGGACCAACAGCCCTAATTTTGAACTGGACGTAGCTGGCACATTGAATGCTACGAACATATTGATAAATGGAACCCCTTTGGAAAATTCCTCTTCCCCTTGGACCCTATCCGGGAACAACATCTCTTACTCCGCCGGTAACATTGGGGTGGGAACCAGCTCCCCTGAATACCTATTGGACGTAAATGGGTCTTTTAACGCTTCGAACATCTTTATAGATGGAACGGAAATTGGGCCATCACCTTGGAGCATTTCGGGAAATGACCTTTTCTACTCTAATGGGAACATTGGTATAGGAACTGTAAACACACAGGGCTACATGCTTGCGGTCGGAGGAAGTATGGTTGCAGAGTCCATTAAAGTTGAATTACAGGGGAACTGGCCTGATTTTGTTTTTAAAAAAGAGTTTAGCCTTGTAAGCTTAAAAGAAGTTGAGGCCTACATTCAGAAAAACCATCATTTACCAAACGTTCCAAGTGCTAAAGAGGTAAAAACAAAAGGAATAAATCTCGGTGAAATGGATGCAACATTATTGCGGAAGATAGAAGAACTTACCCTGTACTCCATAAAGCAACAAAAAGAAATTGACAGTCTAAAACAGATGTTAGGTAAAAAGTTGAAAGCCGAGAACAGCATCATTGAGTCCCTTGAAAAAAGGTTGGTAAAATTAGAAAAAAGCAGCTATTAGTTGTTGTCAATAAAAAGGTTCCTCCCTTCTTGTCTATTTTGCAGTTCAGAAACAGAAACTGCACCCGCTTTTATGGATAAAGGACATTATAACTTACCTTTGGGAGTCCAATTTTGCATATGATAACTTTTTTCCAAAGGAAACTCTATTTAGCCGATTATTTGCATGGATTGGTTGATATCCACAACCACATCCTACCAGGTATAGATGATGGTGCAAAGACGGTAGATGATTCCATAACTCTTCTGAAAGGTTTTTCTGAAATGGGGGTTGTAAATTTTATTTGCACTCCCCATATCATACATAATCATTATGACAATAATCCAGCATCTATTTTAAAAGCAAACGAAAAACTTCAATCGGCCTTAGACAAAGAAAAGGAACTGAAGATTAATCTTGACTATGCAGCAGAGCATATGATCGATGATAATTTTGAGCATATTTTGGAAGAAAAGGAAATTATGCCAATGGGGAAAGACCATCTGCTTATTGAAATGTCCTATTTACAGCCCTCATTTAATTTTGATACCGCTGTAGAGCAAATTGCTAAACACAAATATTATCCAATTTTAGCCCATCCGGAAAGATACATGTACTACCATGGAAAGTATGGCAAGTACCTTTCCATGAAATCAAGCGGTATTTTATTCCAACTTAACTTACTTTCCCTAAGTTCAGAACCCTATGGTTCAGAAGTGAATAAGATTGCCAAAAGATTATTAGAAGACGGTTTAATAGATTTTGTTGGCACCGATGTCCATAACATAGGACAGCTAGGTTGGTTAAAAGAGGTAAAGCTATCAAAAAAAACTTTGAATCGATTACTACCTATTATTGAAAATACAATTCGAACTTTTTATTGATTAAGTGAATTTCCACCATTTTTTAACGGTTTTTCCATAACCGTAACCGTACTTACCACCATAACCAAGGTTAGCCTTTTTTACATTGTTGACCACAAAGGACAAACCTTTGAGTTTACCCTCAGCCTTAAGCTTTACAGGAAAGTTCAATACCTTTTTCTCTGTTCCTCCGGCCTTAACCACATAAAGAATCTGACTGGCATATTCGCTAATTAACAATGTATCGGTTACCACCATCAACGGCGCTGTATCCACGATGACATAATCGTAAAGTTCGGATACTTTTTTAAACAGTTCCGCCATTCTATCCTTCATTAATAACTCTGTAGGATTGGGTGGTATTTTTCCAGAGAAGATAATATCAATAGAATTTTCATTTACTTTGGAGGGAATGGTAATATCTTTCACCTCTAAACTTGTATTCACAAGGTATTCTGTTAAACCATCTTTGGTACTGCGTCTAGGCTTCGCTTTGTTGCCGGGAACAACATCATCACTCGTGAAGAAATCATAAAGCTTTGGATTCCTGATATCCGCTCCTATCAGCAATACTTTTTTTCCAGTATTAGCGTATATGGCAGCTAGGTTGGAAGATATAAAGGTTTTTCCTTCCCCAGGCACACTGGAAGTGATAAATATAATGTTGTTAGGAATGGCCTTATTAGATCTTTGAATATAGTTAAGGTTGGTCCTCAATATTCGGAGGGATTCTGCCAACACAGACCTATCTTCTTTTTTGACCAATTTATCATCCTTTTTGCCCAATTTTGGAACTTCGACAATTACTGGGATTCCCTCAGCAATCTTTTCCAAGTCCAATTTGTTATGGACTTTGTCGTCCATCAGTTGTTTTGTATATATAATGGAAAAAGGCAATAACAATCCAAGAATAAAAGCGGTAAGATAAATCGCATTTGTTTTGGGTGATACGGGTCTATTGGAACCATACGCTTCGTCCACAATTTTAGATTTTGGCGATGCAGATGCAAAAGTTATTTGAGACTCTTCTCTTTTTTGTAACAAATACAGATATAATGATTCCGTGGTCTGTTGTTTTCTGGATATGTCCCTTAGTGCTCGTTCATTTCCAGGAGCGGCATATATCCTAGAATTTATCTGAGAAAGTTGCTTACTCAAACTGTTCACTTGCAAATTAAGGTTGTTAGTCACATTATTCAAACTGGACTGCATTCCTTTTCTTAAGGATTCTAACTGTTGGTCCAATTTAACTATGACCGGGTTTTTTTCGTTAGAACTTTCCAAAAGACGATTCCGTTGAGCAACAAGCTCATTGTATCGCTGAGCCGTATTGGATATACTGGGATCATTTAATCCCACATTGGTAGGAATGATGTCATAGCCTTCTTGATCACTTATCAAATCTTTCATAGAGCTTGCTATATTCAACTGAATATTTGCCTCCTGCAATTGCTGTTCACCAGCAGCGCTCATATCAAAATTCACACTCGATTGTGAACCTAAGTCTGCTATTCCCCTGCTTGCTTTATAGTTTTCGGCAGTTTCATCAACACTTGAAAGGTTAGTGTAGATTTCAGCTATCCTATCATTTATGAATTTTGTTGTCCTGTCTGCAATCTCCTTTTTGTCCCTTACTGCATTGGCATTGTTTATGTTGATCAAAGAGTTAATAATGTCTATTGCCCTTTGTTGAATACGATCATTCAAGGTTAAATTAATAATATTGGAAAATTTAGTGTCGTTGGCTCGAACACTTGTTTTTTTACGATAATAATCGGCAACAGCATCAACAGGGCTAACAGTCACCCTAATGTTCCGATTTTTATAATTTTCAAGATTTGTATTTGGTGTAAGGATGATATCGCCAATTTCAGTTTTGAATTTTTCACCAAATTCAACTTTTCTTTCGGGATTGTCCTCTTTTTCTCTGATTCCAAATGATGTATCCGAATAAACCTTTACAAAAAATATAGCTTTGGAACTACTTATAATGGAATCGTTTGCCAAAAAGTTTACTGAAAATGGTTTTGATTTTTGACTGTATAATTCGGCGTCCTTTATATTTCCTTGTAAAAAAAATCTAACATTCAAATCCAGATTTTTGACAATTCGTATAAAGTTGTCCCTAGCATTGATCAATTCTATTTCATCTTCCATTTTTGTTTTGCCCGAAGAAAACAAATTCAAATCTTCCAAAACACTCAATTCCGAACCACCGCTGGATTCTTCGAGTATTTGGATTTTTGCTGTTGCACTATATTCCGGTATCGCATATCTTAAGTAAAGTATGGCTAAAGCAATGAATACAAAAACACTTAGAGCAAACCATTTCCAATGTTTTGTGTAAGATTTTACGATACCTTTTAAATCCAAATCCGAGTTGTTCATTTTATTTGGGGAATATTTATTGAAAGATAATAGTAGGTTAAAATTAATTTCTTGTCAATAGAATTACTGTAGAAGTAATCAAGGTTGAAATTATAGAAATGGCAATCGTTGCTCTTTGGTCCAAACTGGATTGGGTTTTCCCAGATTTGTTGGGCTCCACATAGACAACATCATTTTGGGTAAGGTAATAAACCGGGGATTTAAGTGCGTCCTTGCTGTTAAGGTTTATACGATTGTACACTTTGGTACCGTCGAAGTCCCTAATAACCATCACATTGTCTCGCCTACCCTTTATATTGATATCGCCAGCATAGCCCAAAGCTTCCATTATAGAAATTTGCTCGCCGTTGATCGGATAAGTCCCTGGTCTGTTGACTGATCCCAGAACCGTTACCGTAAAATTCCTAATTCTTATGTTGATTATAGGGTCTTTTAAGTAGTCCTTGAGTTTTTCTCTTAATAACTCTCTAGTTTCACTTGGGGAAAGTCCTTCAATCTTAACTTTTCCTATAACCGGAAAATCTATCTCACCGTTCTTGTCCACCAAGTAATTTACTTGTTCCGGACGAATTCCCCCCTCCTCTGCTCCTCTAAAAAGGTTAAAAGGTGCACTAGCTTCGGGATCCAAAGTGGACACATTTATACTGACCAAATCATCCACTTTAAACTTTGTTGTAAAGGTATTGTCGTCCACTAAAGTTTCGAATTGACTGGCATCTTGAAAATAGACTACATCTTTTGAAGATGTGCAAGAAAAAATTAGGCATGAAATTACTAAATAACACACCCATTTGATATTTTGGCGCATGGAAATATACATTTTTTAGTTGTTGAGTTGAGGATATTCAATCTCTGAAGATTTTTTAATCTCCTTATTTGAATTCTTTTTGTCCAATTTACAAAAATCAGAATTGTTGGAAATATATTCTGGAACAATACTTTTCATAAGTTGAACCACATTATCCTTAAAGAAAAGATTGGAAATACAAAGTTCATCAATCATGTTGCGCACCTTATTGTAATCAATGTCCCGAACCTTACTTATCATTATTTTATCATGGTAAGTGGGCAGTGTATTTTCACCATTGGCCAAAAGCTCCTCATATAATTTTTCACCTGGTCTTAATCCGGTTATTTTTATGTCAATATCATCCGGATAATGTAATCCCGAAAGTCGAATCATATTCTTGGCCAAATCCATGATCTTTACTGATTCACCCATATCAAATATAAAGATTTCACCTCCTTTGCCCATTGCGCCGGCCTCCAAAACTAATTGTGATGCTTCTGGTATAGTCATGAAATATCTGGTGATATCCTTATGGGTAACCGTAAGTGGACCGCCTTTTTCAATTTGTTTTCTAAACAATGGTATTACCGAACCATTGGAGCCAAGTACATTCCCAAATCGGGTAGTGATGAATTTGGTTTTGCCCTCTTGCTGTCTACAGCTAATATACATCTCGGCAATACGTTTGGTGGCTCCCATGATATTGGTTGGGTTTACCGCCTTATCCGTGGAAACGAAGACAAACTTTTCCACTTCATATTCCGACGCTAGATCAACAATGGTCTTGGTACCTGCTACATTAATTTTAACAGCCTCATAAGGATTCTGCTCCATAAGGGGAACATGTTTATAAGCAGCTGCATGGAATATTCTATTGGGTTGGTACTGTTCGAACAGAACACGCATTTTATTCTTATCCCGAATATCACTTACAATAGGAACAAAATTGAAATAACCTGCTTGTTTTAACTCCTGTTGCAAATCGTAAAGAGCGGACTCGGCTTGATCGATTACTATTAACGATCGGTAATTGTATTTGCAAATCTGACGTACCAGTTCACTGCCAATAGATCCGGCCCCGCCGGTAACCATAATCACCTTGTCATCAAAATCTTTTTCAATTTTGCTATTCTTAATTTCAATCGGTGGCCTATCTAGAAGATCTTCAATTTGTACTCTTTTGATCTGAGACACCTTTAGCTCCCCATTTATCCAATCCTCAACAGGAGGTACGATTTTAACTTTAACGGGCAGGTCAACAATTTCATTGACCAACGTCCTAAGCTGTTTTGGATTGATGGTCTGAATAGAAAAAATTACTTCAGAAATGTTATTGAACTTTACAAAGTCTTCGGTAAGAATAGATTTATCGAATACTTTCACCCCATTTATCTGTTTACCTACCTTCTGAAGGTTATTGTCTACAAAACCAATGACCTTAACTCCCATTTTGGAATGATTGGTCAAGGTATTATATGTAATAATCCCAGACTCCCCAGCACCATAGATGATGAGGTTTTTTGATGGGGTCCTTCCTCTGTTCATTAAGCTTTCAAAAGCGATTTTAAAAACATATCTGGACGCAGAAAGGGCAATAAAGGTCAACAGACTATTAATGATGATGATTGAAAGTGGAATTGTAAACCCATCTACCAATTGCATATATCGATTCGCCAATACTACGGCAATAGCCCCTATACTGGCCAAACAAACTGCGTTGAAAATGGCATAAACATCTTTAATGCCTGTATGCCTAACAACCCCCTTGTAACTCCCAGAGATTAAAAAAGCAACTAAAAACAAGAGAACAACTATAGGAAGTTGAGTCCATAAACGCTGTACATCGAAATTAAAACTCAGGTTGAATCTTATAAAATAAGCCAATATAAACGAAAACGAAACAATACCAAGGTCAATTAAAAGTACCGTCCATTTTGAGGCGTAACGCCTACCGGTTCTAAAAAAGAATTCCTTGATCATTTGAATATGTTTTTAATGATTCCACAAACTCTTTCCAAATCTTCAATCTCTAGACTGGAACCACTGGGCAAGCATAGACCTCTTTCAAAAAGAGCTTTACTTACTCCGTTCTCAAACGAAACATTATCACAGAAAACCGGCTGTAAGTGCATTGGCTTCCATAATGGTCTTGATTCAATATTCTCACTTTCAAGAGCCATTCTTATTTTTTCCCGCACATCAAAAGAAGGGGTCAGTATACAGGTTAACCATCGATTGGAGTAACTACCTGCTGGTTCGTTGACTAATTCAATTCTGGTAATGCTGATAGATTTTCTTTGTAAAATTCAAAATTTTGGCGTCTTGCCTTCACCCTGTTTTCAAGAACTTCCATTTGTCCGCGACCAATGCCAGCCAGTACGTTACTCATCCTATAATTATATCCAATATGCGAATGCTGATAATGAGGTGCATTATCTCTGGCCTGAGTTGCCAAAAAAATTGCTTTCTCTTTTATTTTTAAATCTTTGCAAAGGAGAGCTCCACCACCCGAAGTAGTAATGATTTTGTTTCCATTAAAAGATAAAATACCTATTTCACCAAAACTACCACAATTAAATCCTCTGTAAGAACTACCTAAAGCCTCTGCACTATCCTCTATTACTGGAATTTCATATTTTCTTGCTATGGCATGGACCTCATCTACCTTGTATGGCATTCCATATAAATGTACTGCAACAATGGCTTTTGGTTTTTTTCCTTTGTCCATTCTATCTTTGATGGCCTCTTCCAAGAGAACCGGTGATATGTTCCAAGTTTCCTCTTCACTATCCACAAAAATGGGTGATGCTCCCAAATAGGTTATTGGGTTTGCCGATGCCGCAAAAGTGAAGCTTTGACATATTACTTCATCTCCTTGACCAACTCCGAGAATCTCCAAGCCCAAATGTATGGCACTTGTACCCGAGCTCAGACAAGCTGCATGGACATCATTTTTCACAAAGTCTTGTATGGATTTTTCAAATTGCTGGACATTCGGTCCCAAGGGAGCAATCCAATTAGTATCAAAAGCTTCTTTTACATAGGTTTCCTCGTTTCCACCCATATGTGGTGGCGATAACCAAATTTTCTTCAATACTACAGTTTTCATTTCGGTTTTGGGTTGATATAAGTAGGAAGGAATTTTATTTCTCCCTAGTAAAAGTAAGAGGAAAATCATGCTGTCGGATTATTTTTGAATACTATTCGCCAAAGGCAAAAAATAATCGATTAAGTGCTTGTTAATGATGATTTTTCAATCAGATTTTGGGTAATGAAAATGTGTGGCATTTTAAGTAGTGGACAATGAAAACCGAAAGATATTTAAGGTGAAGTTGCTTTTTTAATTTTTAAAAAAGTAGTCTTAAAAATCTAATAATTAAGTATTTATATCTTGTTCTTGTTATGTTTAAACCAAGTGATTTCGTTCATAAACATCCTTCACAAATTATGCTTCGCTCGGGAATTAATAATTCTTTAGATTTGATACATAATAAGTGGTATGAAAATTTTGGTAACAGGTGCTGCAGGCTTTATTGGTTTTCATGTTTCAAAGAAATTGATGGAACACGGACATTCTGTATTCGGGCTAGACAATTTGAATGATTACTATGATGTTAATCTAAAGCTTGGCCGATTAAATCAATTGGGAATAAATTCAGATAGTGCAAAAAAATTCAAAGAGATAACCCGTAGCGAATCTTTGGATAATTTTCGTTTTGTTCGCATGGATGTTCAGGATAAAGAATATCTCGGTCAACTTTTCAAAAAGGAAAAGTTTGATGTTGTATGCCATCTTGCCGCCCAAGCAGGTGTCCGCTACAGTATAAAAAACCCAACCGCTTACATCGAAAGCAACATCGTAGGCTTTTTCAATATTTTGGAGTGTTGTCGGCATTATAATGTGGAGCATTTGGTATATGCGAGTAGTTCCAGTGTTTATGGTTTAAACAAAAAAGTTCCTTTTGCAATCTCAGATTCAGTAGATCATCCTGTTAGTCTATATGCTGCTTCAAAAAAGAGCAATGAATTGATGGCGCACACTTATAGCCACTTATATGGCTTAAGAACAACAGGTTTGCGGTTCTTTACGGTATATGGCCCTTGGGGCAGGCCCGATATGGCCATGTTCTTGTTCACCAAGGCAATTATTAATGATGAGCCTATCAAGGTTTTTAATAATGGGGATTTAGAAAGAGATTTTACTTACATCGATGATATTGTGGAAGGTGTGATTCATATTTTAGAGGACCATTACACCGATGCGTACAGTGATAGTGAGCCCTATCATCTATACAATATCGGAAACAGTAAATCCGTGAGGTTATTGGATTTTATTGAGACTATTGAAGTCTCTCTTGATAAAAAAGTAACCAAAGAAATGCTGCCTATGCAAGCCGGAGATGTTAAACGGACCTGGGCAGATGTAACGGGATTGAAAAAAGATTACAATTATGAACCATCTACGCCTGTAAAAGTTGGGGTGGATGAATTCATCCAATGGTATAAAGGTTATTATGGTCGATAATATCAAAGACAAATACACCATTTTATTTTGGGAAATTACACTTTATCTGTTTTATGAAAAGTTTATCTAGAAGCCTAAAACCCTTTTATAGGTTTGTCGCATATTTGTAAATCTATTTATAGAAGAAAGTATTCCACTAAAAAAACATGTAAAAAAGCATGAAATTAACAATAGTAGGCACTGGATATGTTGGTCTTGTAACCGGAACTTGTTTTGCAGAAATGGGAAATACGGTTACATGTGTTGATATAGACAAGGGTAAAATCGAAAACTTAAAAAATGGGATTGTTCCCATTTACGAACCTGGCCTTGAACCCATGGTCGTACGCAATGTTGCCAATAAAACTCTACATTTTCAAACGCAATTAAAAGAGTGTCTACACGATTGTGACATGGTTTTTATCGCGGTGGGCACACCAATGGGAGAGGATGGGTCTGCAGACTTGCAATACGTTCTTCAAGTGGCCAAAGAAATTGGTCAACATATGACCACACCATTGATTGTTGTGGATAAATCCACAGTTCCTGTTGGAACTGCCGACAAAGTTAAATCTGCAATTGCCAAAGAACTTGCCAACAGAGGCGAAAACATAGAATTCCATGTTGTTTCCAATCCTGAGTTCCTTAAAGAAGGGGATGCCATCAGTGACTTCATGAAACCAGATCGTGTCGTTGTTGGTACTGAAGACAAAAAAACAGCCGAAACCATGCGCAGATTGTATGCCCCTTTCTTTAGAAGTAGCATGGACCGTATGTTGGTAATGGATGTGCGTTCTGCGGAAATGACAAAATACGTCGCAAATGCCATGCTCGCCACCAAAATATCTTTTATGAACGAAGTGGCCAATATTTGTGAATTAGTCGGGGCCGATGTGAATAAGGTGCGAATCGGCATCGGTTCGGATAGCCGTATTGGATATAGTTTTATCTACCCAGGAAGCGGATATGGTGGGTCTTGTTTTCCAAAAGATGTAAAAGCCCTTAAAAAAACCGCCGAACAAAACGGATATGAAGCACAATTGCTCAATGCCGTAGAAGATGTAAATGATAGACAAAAATTTGTTATAGCTGACAAAGTAATCAATCATTTTGGCAAGGATCTTTCTGGAAAAACCTTTGCTATATGGGGTCTTTCATTCAAGCCAGGAACGGACGATATGAGAGAAGCACCATCCATTTATATCATTAAAAAATTAACCGCTCTTGGAGCAAAAATACAGGCTTACGATCCTAAGGCCATACATGAAGCGAAATCCTTCTATTTAAAAGATGTTGAAGGGTTAACCTATGCCGATTCTAAATATGAAGCGTTGAAAGAAGCTGACGCATTATTGTTACTGACAGAATGGAAAGAATTTCGCTCCCCTGATTTTGGAGAAATGAAGTCTACATTAAAAGAACCTGTCATTTTTGATGGAAGAAATCAATTTGACGCAGAAAGGCTGGAAAACCTTGGCTTTATCTATTATCAAATAGGCAAAAGGTAATCAGTTCCACGATTTTATTTAAGTTGTTTAAATTTTCAAATAGCAAAAAGCCTGCTTTAATGAGCAGGCTTTTACCTTGTTTATCCAGCCGCTATACCTATGTGTTTTCCATTATGGTGTTATAGGCCTTCTCCGGTGTTAAATGGTTTTTCATGTAATCATATCCGTTTTGTCCCATTTTCATGGCCTTCTCCCTGTTATTGTACATCCACAACAAATTCTTTTTAAAGGCATCAATATCTCCAGCTTTGGACCATAGACCAGATTTAGTCTCATCCAACATCTGTCCAAAGTCTGTGCTTAAATCCAATGATGCCAACACAGGCTTTTTAAGACCAAAATAGGTTAGCACCTTAGACGGAAAATTAGGTATGGTAAATTTTTCACTTAACGAAATAAGTCCAACATCCGTCGCAGCCAAGATCTGAACATATTCTTTTTTGGGAACACGGTCCACCAACCTTATGTTGGTAAGATTATTTTTCGAAATCAATTCTCGTACGCGTTCACTCTCCGTGCCGCTCCCCAAAATCAAAAAGAAAACATCATCGATATCTTCACAGCTTTTTGCCAACTGAACAATGTTCTCCAACTGTTGTGGTTTACCCAAGTTTCCACCAAAAATGGCCATGAATTTGTCCGAAACACCCAATTTGGAACTGACCTCTTCAATTCCATCTTTAGAAATGGGAGCTGGTATTTTTTCCCAATTTGGCAATAAATGTAATTTTGAACGATCAAGAGTTGGGTTATGCTCTTCAACATATGCAATGTTCGCTTTCGACATACACCCAATCGCATCGGCTAATTGATATAACTTTAGCTCTTGTTTTCTAAAATACCGATGGAATAAACCATCTTCTTTCATCATTTTTAGGTCCACAGCATTTTGGGGAAAAATATCCCGTAAAATCAGGTAGATTTTTGCTTTTGTTTTAGCTTTTAACCAAGAGGCTACCGAAAACAAGGTAATAGGTGGTGTAGGTAAAATTACCAGGTCAAAGTCCAGGTTACCGTTTTTCTTTATGGCTCGCTTATATTGATAAGGCAGTAACAGGTTTGCAATACCTTTTTTTATGGCTCCCACCTTAAACAGTGGTAGGGTTTTTACCCGCAATACTTTCACATTACCCTCTACCCTACAACCATAATTACCCTTTTCGTAAGCGGGCGCTACAACCAAGACATCGTGACCCTTCTCGCCAAACTCCTGCATTAAGTCCGTATATAGAATGGTGGACTTTGCTACATTGGGATATCCCAGTGCCAAAAAAAGAACTTTCTTCTTCATAGAAAACTATTTCGACCAAACAACTCGGTTGATGTAGTCCACATAAGAGATAATAATACGAACTACTTTCTCACTTAGGTTGGGCATAGTGTAGTCTGTTACCTCCCTGAAATTTCTTTTGGGACTTCTTTCCTGCACTTCCAATGCGGTCAAGCCCTGCAAAATTCTTTCTGGATTCAGTCCAACCATCATCACTGATGCCTCCTCCATAGCTTCGGGACGCTCATGGGCCTCTCTTATATTTAACGCCCTGAAGTTTAAAATGGAAGACTCTTCCGAGATTGTTCCACTGTCCGACAATACTGCAAAGGAGTTTATTTGCAGTGCATTATAATCTGAAAAGCCTAAAGGTTTTAAAAACTGGATGTTCTTATGTGTCTTCACATTTTTGGAATCGAGCATATTCCGTGTCCTTGGATGGGTCGATACGATTACTGGATAATCATATTTTTCGGCAATCTGATTCAAAGATTCTATCAATCCTTCGAAATTTTTTGGATTGCTGATATTTTCTTCACGGTGGGAGGAAACGACAAAATATTTCTCTTTTTCGAGTCCAAGATCTTTCAAAACAGTAGAAGCTTCAATTTTACTTTTGAACTGATTTAACACCTCAAACATTGGACTACCCGTTTTTATAACTCTATCGGGCGGAAGTCCTTCACGCAGTAAATATTCTCGTGCTATATCGCTATAGGTTAGGTTAATATCCGCCACATGGTCCACTATTTTTCTATTGGTTTCCTCTGGCACTCTTTGATCAAAACAACGATTTCCTGCTTCCATATGGAAAACAGGAATTTTTCGTTTTTTAGCAGGTATAGCGCACAAACAAGAGTTGGTATCCCCTAGTACCAAAAATGCGTCCGGATCAATCTTCTCCAATAACGGATCTATTTTGATTAGAATATTTCCGACGGTTTCGGTAGCATTTTTTCCCGCGGCACCCAAAAAGTAATCGGGTTTTCGGATACCAAAATCTTCAAAGAATATTTCGTTGAGCTCGTAATCGTAGTTCTGTCCTGTATGCACCAATGTATGCTCAATGGCTTTGTTGGCATCCAAAGCATTTAAAACGCATGCCAAGCGTATAATCTCTGGTCTTGTTCCGACGACGGTTAAAACTTTAAGCTTTTTCAAAATGAATGTTTTATGGTTTGTTATTCAACATTTTCAAAATAGGTATCGGCATCCTCCGGATCATAGGGTTCATTGATCCAAAACAATGTGATCAATTCTTCATCCCCTGTATTGGTTATATTATGGGTATGCCAGATAGGCATATCCACATAGGCAGGTTCCTTACCGTCCAAATCATAATTGATGACTTCATCGGTTCCAATTTTGCGCAATTGAATCCTGGCCTTTCCACTTATCACAGCAAAGCGTTCAGCCTTTCTGGTATGAAAATGATTTCCCCTTGTTATCCCAGGAACAGTGGTGGAAAATGAAAACTGTCCAGAAGTCCTGGTTCTGGCAATCTCTACAAAACTACCTCTTGGATCAGTATGTTTGGTATATTTTACGGGGTAATGCGATTCTGGGATATAGCACCTGAAGGTGTTGAACAGTGACTTTTCGAAATGGTCTTCCAAATTCGGAAAAACTCCTTTTTCCATATAGTTGGATTTAAAACCGTTCAACAATTCCAATATCCTAGAGACCTTAATGTAATGGTTGGGCTCAATTTCAACTTCAAAACTGTTGTTGTTTAGGGGTTTGGATGATTGGTCGCCAAAAATAGTGTCAATAAAAACTTGAACCAGATCATTGATATATATCAAACCAACTTCACCATCATTAAGAATAGTCGGTTTCTCATTGTTTGCCACCTTATGACAAAAAGTCGCCACTACGGAATTATAATTTGGTCTCCCGAACGGGCCAAATACATTAGGTATGGTCAAGGAGGATAACTTTCCTCCTGTTTCCGCTGCCCATGCCATAAACTTCTCTTTGCCCTCCTTTTTTGATTGCCCATAAAGGTTGTCCTTTAATTCTTGTGACGATGATGAAAAAATAATATGTGGTGTAACCTTGGATATTTCACAAGCAGCGATTAAATCATCGACCAATTTTAGATTGGTATTATAGATCACTTTAGGGTCCTCGTGCCGGTTCATGGCCGCTAAATGGATTATGGTATCGCATTCTGAAACGAACTTGGATAACATTTCAATATTTTCAAAAAGGGAACGTTCAAAATTGACCAATTCCACATCCTGCCTTAAGGACAAAGTGGTATATAGATGGTTTCCGATAAACCCTGCTTGACCTGTAATTCCAATTTTATGTTTTTCCATCTTACTAATTTACCATTCGGCTGACCATTGATCCAATGGGAACCTAAAATCATCATCTTTTGATTTATTGAGAGCAGCGTTCGAAAACACCTGTAGTCTAGCATAATTGGACGATGCCTTTATGCCTGTTACAAAACCTCCGGGAACAGCAATGATTTTGGGATTTGATGCATCCAGTTCAATTCTTGTTGGAGTCAAGTCGTCCGAAAGGTTGTTAAAATCATTGATTTCGATTATATTTATTATAAAACTACCCGATACGCAATAAAACCATTTTTTCTCATGCTGATGGCCCTGCCATCCTCTGATCATATCTTGATTTGCTGGTAATATTTCGTAAAAACGCACAATTTCACTCATATTGAGCGTGTTAAAAAAACGCATTTCTCCTCTTTCATCTTGAAAGTTATCTCCCGCAATCACAAGATTATTCTGCATTCAACTGTTCTTTGATAAAATCCAGATTCAGCAATGTTCGTTTTAACTCGTCGTTGTTTAAATGCTTGGTATTGTGCGAATGATAATCTTCAATAGCACTAATATCCTTTTCCCCTTCAGAAAAATACCTGCTATAATTCAAATCTCTGTTATCCGCTGGAATCCTGTAAAACTCTCCCATATCCTCTGCTTTCTGCATTTCCTCTCGAGTACAAAGGGTTTCGTACAATTTTTCACCATGCCTAGTTCCTATAACCTTTACTTCATTGTCAGCATTAAATATCCCTTTTATGGCATCTGCCAAATCACCAATGGTACTTGCGGGAGCCTTATTCACAAATAAATCCCCTTGGTTACCATGTTCGAAGGCGAAAAGTACCAAATCCACCGCATCCTCCAAAGACATCAAAAAACGGGTCATATTGGGGTCTGTCACCGTAATTGGATTGCCCCCTTTAATTTGGTTTACAAACAATGGAATTACAGAGCCCCGTGAGGCCATTACATTCCCATAGCGTGTTAAACAGACCTTAGTGGCATCACCCGGAATGTTACGTGAAGCGGCAACGGCAACCTTTTCCATTAATGCCTTACTTATACCCATGGCATTAATGGGGTATGCAGCCTTATCCGTACTTAAACAAATAATTCGTTTTATTCCATTGGCAACGGCAGCATCTATGGTATTCTGTGTGCCAAATACGTTGGTTTTGGCAGCTTCTATGGGAAAGAACTCGCATGAAGGGACTTGTTTTAATGCAGCTGCATGGAATACATAGTCCACACCTTTCATAGCATGATTGATACTGTTAAAATCCCTTACATCGCCAATATAGAACTTGATTTTTGGATTTTTGAGCCTATTACGCATGTCGTCTTGCTTTTTTTCATCCCGACTGAATATGCGTATTTCACCGATATCTGTCTGTAAAAAACGATCTAGTACCGCATTTCCAAAAGATCCGGTTCCCCCTGTGATCATTAATGTTTTGTCTTTGAACATCTTTTGATTATTTAACTATACTACAAAATATTGTTTATCCAATGTCTTTATACTTTCGTGGCAATCCATCAATTCGGACATGGTAATTGTATTCAGAAAATCTGAAATCGATTCTTTATCTGTATCTATAGTCCATCCCATTTTGTTTTCCAACACCCTTTGGGCTACATAGGTGTCATTTGCACAAACAATGGGGATATTAAAAAAACCCGACTCATAATATTTGTTCGGCATTGCCACTTTTTCATTTTCCAAGGTATTGTTGTAAACAACAAAATTCAAGTTGTTTTCACCATAAATTCTTTCTAGGTCGTCCGGGTTTTTAAAAGGCCCGTGGTAAAAAATATTCGAATTTTCGTTCACCGCCTTTTTAATGCCTTGGATAATGGGGCCATCATGGGTAGCTCCATAAAAATTTAAAATGATATTTTGATTCGCTGCCACAACCTCCGTTAAACCCTTAATTATTTCTGCGTACCTAAAAGCACCGATGTAGGCAATACGAAGCTTGTCGGATTTCATCTTTTCAATAGGTCTCACCCGATTGTAGGTTTCCAATTTATTTTCTTCGACCACCAATTGGGACTCTGAAACGTTTTTTTTATAATACCCCTCGTAGAAACTCTTGGTCGTAAATACAACCTTACGTGATCTACGAGCAAGAAACCTATCCAAAAAGCTCATCAACTTTCTTTTAGTTTTGCCTGAGTACAACCAAACTATGTCACTGATTTCATAATCCACATCAGAATTGATTATAAGGAAACTTAAAGCTCTAAGGTCCAGTCCAAAAACATAGATCGATTTTTTCCTTAAACCATATTTTGCATAAATAAGTCGTAATAACTTAATAAAAATGGAAGCTCTTTGAAAATATTGGTTGTTCTTTAACTGACCAACCACTGTAATCTCAACGTTTTCGTTCTCCTCTAAGACTTTATGATTTTGAACAGAGTGAACATTTCTAGTAAAACCATATACATGAACTTTTTTATATTCCTTGGCTTTCTGGTTTATCCTTTTAACTATCCTAGGCTGCTCCAGTGATTGTGCCAAAACAATTAAAACATTGTTCATGATTGTAGTTTGTAATGTCTATTTCGCTTCTAAAACCCCGCAAAAATCCAATATACGCTTCTCTGTGTTTTTGGGTAGTTCCTTAAACTCATTATGTGCTACCAAGTACACAATAATATCAGCATGTTCGAAAGCGGTTTTGTAATCCGTTAACTTAAAAATATTGTGGGAATCTATATTGGGTTCAACGATGAAATATTCTTCGTTGTTGACGTTTTGAAGTACTTTTTGTACAATATATTTTGCTGGAGACTCCCGTAAATCGTCAATATTCGGCTTAAATGCCAGCCCCATAAGGGCAACTTTGGGCTTATATCCTTTTTCCAGTTCAAATTTTAGTTTTTCACTCTGCACTTTTTCCGCGCACCAAAAAGACTTATAGTTGTTGATTTCCCTTGCGGTACCAATAATTTTGGATTCCATAGGATAATCGGAAACAATAAAATAAGGGTCTACAGCAATGCAATGTCCGCCTACTCCACAGCCTGGTTGTAGTATATTCACCCTAGGGTGCTTATTGGCCAATTTTATCAGCTCCCAAACATTGATATCTGCCTTGTCGCATATTAGCGAAAGTTCGTTCGCGAAAGCGATCTGCACATCTCGCGATGAATTTTCAACCAGTTTGCACATTTCTGCAGTACGTGCATTGGTCTTGTGCAACTCGCCTTTCACGTATGCCGAATAAAACGCAACTGCCTTTTCAGTTGATTCTGCATCTATACCTCCAATCACCCGATCATTGTGCACCAGTTCGTACATAACATTTCCGGGCAATACGCGCTCTGGACAATAGGCCATATGAATCTTATCCGTAAGTTCTGGACGTTGATCAAAAATTAGGTCCCTCATTTTTTCAGTTGTGCCAATTGGGGAAGTAGATTCTATGATATACAAATCACCCTCCTTTAATAGTGGTAATATAGCTTTGGTCGCAGCTTCAACATAAGAAATATCGGGTTCATTCTTTTCTTTAAACGGTGTTGGTACCACAATAAGGTAAGTATCCGCTTGTTTAGGTTCAAGACTGGCTTTTAGAAAACCTTCTGATACAGCTTTTGAAACGGCTACGTCCAAATCTGGCTCTACAATATGTACCTCACCCCTATTAATGGTATCCACTACCCTTGGATTAACATCCACTCCGTGTACCTTGGTCCCGTTACCTGCAATCAAAGCAGCAGTGGGCAGGCCAATATAGCCCAACCCCATCATGGTTACGTTATTTTCTGACACTATTCTTGATTTTTCATGAATTCAACAATACGCTCACAAGCTTTACCATCGCCATACGGGTTGTGAAGCTTACTCATTATTTTATATTGATCTTTATCTGTTAATAAAGTAACGGCATGTGATACAATTTTCTCCTTGTCGGTCCCCACTAAAATCACCGTTCCTGCCTCAACGGCTTCGGGCCTTTCGGTGGTATCCCTCATTACCAAAACTGGTTTCCCTAAACTCGGAGCCTCTTCCTGAACACCTCCACTATCGGTAATAACTATATGGCTTTTATCCATTAACCAAACAAATTCAGGATAGGCCAAAGGATCGATCAATTTTATATTGTCCATATCGCCCAGTAATTCGTAGACCGGTTTTTGAACCTTTGGATTTAGGTGTACTGGGTAAACTATTTCAACATCGTCAAATTTTTCTGCAATTTCCTTCAATGCTTGACAAATATTGATAAAGCCCTGGCCATGATTTTCACGTCTATGGCCTGTGACCAAAATGATTTTTTTATCATAGGAAACCTTTGTCTTAAGTTCACTAAGCTCTTTGGTGTCCAATGTTTTTACCCGCTTCACACTTTCGTGCAATGCATCGATTACCGTATTTCCGGTAATCGAAATTGATTTTTTATCAACGCCCTCATTCAGTAAGTTTTGACTTGAGGTCGTAGTCGGAGCAAAATGGAAATCGGCCACATGACCCGTTACCCTTCTATTGATTTCTTCTGGGAAGGGTGCCCATTTGTTAAAAGTTCGTAACCCCGCTTCCACATGACAAACCTTTGCCCCTGAATAAAAACCTGCGATACTCGACCCCATAGTGGTGGTGGTATCTCCATGTACATAGACAAAATCCGGTTTATAGGATTCCAAAACCGACTGCATATTGGTTATTATGGCTGCGGTCAAACCATACAAGTTTTGTCCCGGTTTCATTAAATCAAGATCAAAATCGGGAGTTATCTCAAAAAAGTCCAAAACCTGGTCCAACATTTCACGGTGTTGTGCCGTTACACATACCTTGGTTTCAAATTCATCTGAATTTTGGAATGCTTTGACCAAGGGTGCCATTTTGATGGCTTCCGGTCTAGTTCCAAAAACAATGAGGTTCTTTTTCCGCATATCAGTTTTTTCTGTTTTTATATAAGAGTTGATAATATAATTTTGGGCAAAGTACTTTAAAATATCCCGTTAAAAGAAATATTGGTAGTCTTATCGGAAAATGCTTTTTCATGTGATGGGTCTGAGAAACAAAATCAAACCCAATTGGATTATGGAGCATTTTATATCTGTCCTTTAGCGATAGTTTCATAAATCTCAAATAGGGGTCGCTATGATCATTGATACATTCTCCTACGGTCCCTGGCATAATAAGAACGGGAAGCCCCTTTTTTGTTGCCCTGAGGGTATAATCATAATCTGCCATACCATGAACGTAACCGTCTGCAAGCATACCTATTTTATCAACTACATTTTTACTTACCCATAAAATATTGGCATTTCCCAACTCACATGGAATAGGTTCGCTCTTTGGCTCCAATCGCTTCATCTTAGCCAAAAAGCGGTTTTTAAAAACACTGCCTCCGTAACTTATTTTTTTTGTTTCAGCATCAACGGTTGAACCAACATATATTCCCCCCATTCCATATTTGGAGTTACTGAACTCGTGTGTTTTTAGTATGGCATCAAAAAGATGGGGATAGACATAGGTATCATCATTCAACAAAAGAAAAGCATCGTATTTGCCTTTCAAAGCTTCGCTCCAGGCATTGCGCATCCCTCCTGCCCAAAACAAATTTCCATCTCCCTTTAAAATTTTTACGTTTGGAAAACTTTTGGATACTGCCTCAGAAGTACCATCAGTTGAACCATCATCGGTAAGGTAAATGGACATTTCCCAGCCATGCGATAACTTATTATACGCTTTGTATAACGCCGTTAAGGATGCAATGGTTTTGTCTTTTCTATTAAAACAAGTGAGAAGAACAGCTAGTTTGCTCATTTTTGGGGTAATGGTCAGGTTGCTAAATTCAGGTTAAAAACGTCATAAAAGTACGCTAAAGTATCATGGGCAAAAGATTTATTGGACAACCTTACTCAATTACTGGATTATCGGTACTGTATTTTTTAACCACTCCGATGAAAAAACAGAAAAAGGCGAAAAAATCAAACATTCCTTCAAGTATTGGTTCCACCATAAAAACCAATGAAAAACCAAGGGTGAAAACGATAATTTGATTGTTAAAGGCATATGCTTCCTTTTTCTTTTTAATTGCCTTAAAAACAGTTAAATAGGATTTCGTTGTAAAAAATAGTAGAAAGAAGAAAGACAAAAATCCACCTATGCGCAGCACATCAAACCAAAGATTATGAGCATGCCCAAATTCATGTTCGCTCCATCCCAAGGGTTTTGTAAATAAATATTCCATGGACTTGATCCATCTATCGGTACGTCCACCGCCAGATGCCAAATCTTGACTATCTTCCATTCTATTGGCAAAAGCCGATAACCAGTCCTGATCCAAATCAAAACTTACGCTGTTAATTATATAAAAGATACCCAAGAAAAATAACAAAAACATGATCAGGTTCCGTCTAAATGATTGTCTTGGCATCACGTATATTAGGGAAACCAATAATGCAATTAGGCTAATACTTATCTGGGTTCGGCTACCAATCCTAAGAATACAGGCCATGGCAATCGCATAATACACCAAAAGCAATATCTTAGTTACAAAGGGGAGCTTTTTAAAGTGTGGGACCAATAAAGCGGGTAAGGTCATTATTAAGGTAAAATAGGAACCCATAATAGTGGCAGGAACAATATTGCCTGTCCAATAATTAGGTAGATTCCTATCTACTACATTATACCCATTTTGTAAAATATCGGTAAAAACAGATAGCACTGCTGTAATTGAAAATATTACCGCAGAAATCAAAAGTAGAAGTACCAAGTTAGTCTGATTGGAATTTAACTTTTCCGCAAAAAACTTGCCCAAAAGATAAAATGCTCCGGGTACAATAGCGTAAATAACAATGTATTGATTCCCCGCCTTAGGGTCGAAAGAAAAAAAGGCCGCATAGATAATGGAAAAAACGAATAAAAGCCAAAAACCAATATCAACATTTTTGACAAGAAAACTCTTTTGAGTTACGATCAGGGCTGCAATGAGATATCCAATATAAATATTCAACCCATAAGGATTTAAAAGGTAGACAAAGAACAATGCCACAAAAGGCACTCCTATTTTTCGTATCGCTTTGAGCACTTTATCGCTTTTTAGTTAATCTATTTATTAGGTTACTAAATTTTTGACGGGATTGCACTAAAAACAATTTCTTGGTCCATTTGTATGGTATTTGTTTATAATTATAGGCAATCTTTCTTTCAAAATCGGGTACATTGGGGTTTTGCTCTACTATGGATGTATCATATAAAAAAAGCTCCTTCCCGTCTATGGACTGAAGAACGTTATCCTCATGTGGTTTCAAAGATTTACCAAAAGACCGTATTGCTTTAAAATCCAATACTTTGGAAGAGAGTAAATACTTTTGTCCCTGTAAAGGTTTATATCCATATAAATCCACACACAATTCATCATTTTCCAATCCAAGTATTTGATACAAATTTTTATTCTCATAATAGGCATCGTATACAGCATTTGAGTCTTGCACTATGGAAAAATTATACTCCCTTTCTTTGCCAAAATCGAGCGGAACTTGGTATAGGGTACTATCATGGCCCACATGTGTACCGGCATCGCTAAAATTTGTGGTCAAGGATATCTTTGGATACAGGAAGTATCTATCTTTTTCCACCAAATAAGCAATGTTATATTTTAACCATGATTTAGGGGACCAACTCCTCACATATGCGGGTACCTGTTCGTTACTATCAATATCAGGTTCTTTTTCGTACCAGTACATAAACCCCGTCCACTGATGTTTTGTCCATGCCTGGCCCCAAGAAGAAGCAAATTGAAAATACCAGTTATCAAAACCATCTTGATGTGGTGAAAAATTTTGGCGGGTATGTACATTGAGTTGGTGATTGTACAGTGACACTCCCCCAATGCTTGATTCTTTTGTAGAGAATGTAAGCGCCTGTTCAGCAAACAGATAAAAATTAGGTGACACATAAAGGTCATCCTCCAGAACGATTACCGCTCCGTATTCCAAACTATAATTCCCACATTTTAAAATGTGTTTTCTTAGTCCCAGATTTATTTCTTGATAAATTACCTTTTTAGTACCGTGCTCCCATTGAAAGTCATTGGCTAAATCCAAAACATGCTGGTTGTTATCAGCTTTATCGATACTAATGATCAAATCAATTGTATCATGGGGATACTTGGCCTTTTGCAAGGAACTCAATAATCTGGTCAGTGACCTGGGTCTGTTATATGCGACCACCACAATGGGAATTCTCATTTCAAGCATTTTTAAGATGTTCCATAAAACCTTCTATATTTCTAAAATACGAAGCGTTTTCCTCTATCCATTTTCTACTTTTTTCCCACCACTTATACTCTACTAAAAATGCTATTTCATCATCATTGAAACGTTTCTTTATCAGTTTTGCAGGAACACCACCGACAATAGCATAAGGCTCTACATCCTTTGTTACCAACGCATTGGCAGCTACAATGGCGCCATCCCCTATTTTTACACCATCCATTAATACCACATTGGCACCTAACCAAACATCATTGCCTATGGTAATACTGAAGCCTCCTTTATGCGGTTCGGCGAATTCTTTAAAATGTTGTTCATTTGCATATGTAAATCCCACTGGGGTCTTTAACGCAAAAAAAGATGGGTGGGTCGAAACAAATGTGGTGGATGGATGTTTACCAAAGATGCAATTCACATTGGGGCCAATGGAACAATATCTTCCTATACTTGTTTTAGCCAATTTAGCACCTTCGGCCAAATAAGAACCATACCCGATTTTTGATGAAACAATGGCACTATTTTTACCAAAAGCATTTTTACCCTCGCACGCTACCGAGAAACCAATAAAGGCTCCTTTTTGATAGGTTATCCCTTTTGTTCTTTTGAGATGGATACGTCTATAAAAATTGGCCATCTTGGTTAAGAGCGAACTTGAAAGCACCAATTTTTTTAACTTATTGACCATACCTCTGGTAGTTTTTAGCTAGGAAATTTTCTCAGGTATCACCTATATCGACACAGTGTTATTTTTTAAGATGGCATTGCCCCAAATGTAAGGAGATAATTCTGTCCAACATTTTTGCGCTTCGGTGAAATTATGATTTTCCTTATTTACAATAGATGTTATCCTATCTCTCAATTGGCTTGGGCTGGATATCAGGTCCGATTGTAAAAATGAATTTGAGCTGGTGGTATCCATAAACCATTCGGACAAATCGTTCTGCATCCAGTCCACAATTGGGGAGCTAAATCCTATTTTTGATTTTCTCCACGTTACTTCCTTGGGTAAATAAGGGTCCAGAGCGTCTCTTACAATCCTTTTGGTGTACCCATTTCCAATCTTACTTGAATAAGGTAACGAATTCACAAAACTTACAATACGATGATCCATAAACGGCATCCGAATCTCTACGCCATTGATCATGGCATACCTATCGTAATTGCGCAATAAAGTTGGTAAAATATTCTCATGGAACATGGCGTAGAGATACTGGGACAGGTTATCCAGTCTTTTGAAATTGGGATGGCCGTTATCCACGGACGGCATCTTTTTACCCAATATTTTTTTACCTATCTTCCTGATCATATAATCACGATATAGTTTCCAGTTGCTTACCCGATCATACTGTACCTTGTCCTCATTTATGGAACCTTGGTAAATATTCAGGATATCCTTGGTATTCTTTACATTGAACCTTGCATCCCAAAGACTCTCCAATGTACCTTGTTGATAACCGCTCAACAGCTCATCGGCTCCATGGCCATCCAATGTCACCGTAGTTCCATTTTGCTTTACGGCCCCGTATAGCATAATCATTGGTAATGGGGATGTGATATACAAGTCTTCGAACAAATAGAAATAATGCTCAAGCTTATCCCAATGTTTTAAAGGATCAATATCTACGAATGTGGCACCTATGCCCAAATGGTCCGTAACCATCTTGGCATAGTGTGATTCATCCAATGGAGTTCCTGGAAAGGATGCCACGAAGGCATGTTGCCAATCGTCCGAGTAGCTATTGTTGTTTTTTGCCAGATTCGCCATGGCCGCAATGGTAGCACTACTATCCAAGCCACCACTCAGCGCAGTACCAATGGTGACATCGGAACGCATACGAAGTTTACAGGAATCCATGAAGAGCTCTCTAAAGCGCTCCACTTGTTCGTCATAGGTCTTGGGCACATCGACCAAATGATCCAACGTGTTCCAATAGCGATATATTTTTAACTCACCGCTTTCATAATGTCCACTATGTCCTGCCGGAAAACGCTTGATTCCCTTTACAAGACATTTCTCGGTTGCCTCATAGAAGAAAATATTCTTCTTCATCCAGTGAAAGTCATCGGAAACCTCCAATCTGTCCATAAAGGGGAAAATAGCCTTCATTTCGGAAGCAAAAACAAACTTTCCCTTTATGTTTGCATAGAACAAAGGTTTTTTACCATACCTATCACGCGACATAAAGAGCTTCTTTTCTTCTGCATCCCAAATTCCAAAAGCCCACATACCATTGAATTTTAGGACACAGTCTTCTCCCCACTGATTATATGATTTCAACAAAACCTCGGTATCCGAAGAAGACTTGAATGTATGCCCCAACTGCTCCAGCTCCTTTTTTATCTCCAGGAAGTTGTAAATTTCTCCATTAAAAATAATGGCATACCGTTTACTTTCATGAATCATGGGTTGGCTACCATTTTCAGAAATATCCAAAATAGATAGCCTTCTATGGCCTAAAGAGACATCCACAGAAATATGCTCGATGCCATAACTATCCGGACCACGATGTGTTAGCGTATCCAGAGCTCTTTTAAATAAATCCTGTTCTGAAGAAGGTACAGTTCCTAAAATTCCGCACATTATATTTTAGTTTTGTTGATTGATTCCTACATTACGATGTCGTCTCCGAAAATTTTATTCCATGGAGACAATAAAAAAACTCAACTTACGGACAAAAATTGCCCTTTATGATTCTATCCCAATGTGCTGTTAGACAATTTTTCCATCCTTAAAAACCTGAACGAAAAACAATGCTCTGAGCATCATAAAGAATGAATTTCTTGTTTTATTGAAAAATACCGGTGCCAAAACCGATGCCACAAACTGGGAAATTAAAGTCGCATAAGCTGCTCCCATTATTCCCATTTTGGGTATCATTATCACATTTAAAACGATATTGGCTACCATGCCCATACCAAGGCATATAATATTATATGCTTGAAAATTTTCACTGATGAACCATTTTTGGTTGGCCACACCCAAAAATACAAACACGCTACCTAAAATATGTATGTTCAAAACTCCTGCAGAACGTTGAAAAGCCTCGCCATACAAAAGGTTAATCATCCAATCGCTCAATGTTAGTACAGGTAAAATGATGACCATACCCAGAACCACCATTAAATTATACAATCGCTGCAAACGATCTTTGTATAGCTTATCGTCTTTTAACTTTGCATTGATGATTGCCGGAAACAGCGAACTACAAATTATTGTTGGGATAAAGTACCATGCCTCACTAAGCCTAACCGCTGCCGAATATTGTCCTACTTCACCGTTCCCCAGATATTCCTTTATCATCACCTGATCTATCTTCATATAAATGGAAACAATGATACCACTCAAGATTAAAGGCCAAGCATCTTTTAGAAGGTCCTTTGCCGTCTTCCAGGAAAATTTCCACTTTAGCAAGGACTCCCCAGACTTTTTAAAGAACCAAATCAGCCCGGTTACCAAAAAAATGACATCGAAGGCCAGTACATAAACAAAATAAATCAACGAATAGTTGCCCAATATCAAATAAACCTTCAGCAGCGCAGAGATGATTACACCCACCAATCCCGCGATAGCATAGAATTTACTCTTTACCTGACTATGAAAATAGGATGCGATTACATTAAAACTATTAATGAAAGTAAGAAGCCCCAGAATAATAATGATCTTATTTGTTAGAGGTTCATTATCATTGTAATAAATGCTGATTATCAATATCAACATTATAATTGTAGAACCGAGGGTCTGTAAACCAAAAGATGAACCTAAGATGAGATTTCTATTATCTTGATTTTTTACCAGTTCCCTGATAATTATATCGTTGAGTCCCAAAGAGGAAAGTGCTGCAAAAATACCCACAAAACTTTGGGCATAGCTCAATATTCCAAACTGCTCCGGTCCCAAATAGCGAGTCACCCATACCCCCACACTCAAAGCTATCAATAACCGTAGTACCTTCTCGCCCATTAACCAAGAGGTGTTTTTGAGGTATCTGGCAAAACCCACGTTTTTGCTTAATATTGTTTTGAGCTTGGCTATCAAGTCGATGTAATGAGATTAAGTATTTAGGTTTATCAATCTACTCCCAACTGAAGATAATAATCATACATCAGGGATAGTCCTTTATTAATTCCAATCTTATGTTTCCAGCCCAATTGATTAAGTTTAGTAATGTCAGTTCGTTTCTCCATAGTGCCATCCGGTTTATCTGTATTGAAAACAAATTCTCCTTTAAAACCAATAAGTTCCTTAATCAAATTTGCCAACTCGGCAATGGAAACGTCCGATCCCGTACCAATATTGATATGGGTGTTTCTAATTTCAGCTTGATTATTATTGTAAGTGTCGGTAAAATCCCTATTCTCCATTAAAAAAACACAAGCATCTGCCATATCCTCAGACCAAAGGAACTCTCTGCGAGGTTTACCACTACCCCAAATCTCCACGGTTACCCTGTCCTTGTCCACTTGGTCAATACCATATTTTTTGAGTACGGCCAGCTTGGATTCATTTGAAGATGAACCTGAAATGCTTTCAATGGGCAGTCGGTCCAAATCTTCATCTATCAACTTCCAATCGTTCTCTTCCAAAGCTTTGCCCAAATGTATTTTACGGATCAATGCAGGTAGCACATGTGATTTCTCCAAATCGAAATTATCGTTGGGGCCATAAAGATTGGTGGGCATCACAGAAATAAAATTGGTCCCGTACTGCAGGTTGTAGCTTTCGCACAACTTAATCCCCGCTATCTTTGCAATGGCATAGGGTTCATTGGTATATTCCAAAACATCGGTCAGCAAGTAGTCTTCCTTCATAGGCTGCGGACATTTCTTTGGATAGATACAGGTACTCCCCAAAAACATCAATTTTTTCACACCATGAAGGTAACTCTGATGAACCACATTATTCTGGATCATCAAGTTATCATAAATGAACTCCGCTCGATATTGGTTATTTGCTACTATACCACCAACTTTGGCTGCTGCCAAGAATACATATTCCGGCTTTTCCTCTTCAAAAAAGCTGGATACATCCATAGCATCTGTCAAATCCAGTTTAGCGTGCGTCCTGAAAACAATGTTGCTATATCCTTTTGATTGTAAGCTTTTTACTAGAGCACTACCAACCAAACCTCTATGACCAGCTACATAAATTTTTGCATCTAACCTCATGTTATTCGAAATAATTGAGGATGCGGTAGCCTCCATCCTTAAGGTACTGTTCCTTTTGCATCAATTTAAGGTCGCTTTGCATCATATCTTTTACAAGGCCCTTAAGGTCATATTCGGGTTTCCATCCCAGCTTGGTATTGGCCTTGGTAGGATCACCTATCAAAAGGTCTACCTCAGTTGGCCTAAAGTATTGAGGGTCGACCGCCAGTACTTCCTTACCTATTTCTATTTGATATTCCGAATTATGACAAGCTTTTACATAAGCTTTTTCATCCACGCCTTCTCCCTTGAACTCCAATTCGATACCTACCTCATTGAAACTCATTCGGACGAATTCGCGAACTGGAGTAGTTTTCCCTGTTGCAATAACCCAATCCTCAGGCTCATCTGCTTGCAAAATCATCCACATCATTCGCACATAATCCTTGGCATGCCCCCAGTCTCTTTGTGCATCCAAATTCCCGAGATAAAACTTATCCTGTAACCCAAGGGCAATACGCGCAGTGGCCCTGGTAATCTTACGTGTTACAAAAGTCTCACCTCTGATGGGCGACTCGTGGTTAAAAAGAATACCATTGCAAGCGTACATATTATAGGCTTCCCGATAGTTCACTGTAATCCAATATGCATACATTTTTGCTACGGCATACGGACTACGGGGATAAAAAGGTGTGGTCTCGCTTTGTGGCACTTCTTGAACTTTTCCGTAAAGTTCTGAAGTAGATGCCTGATAAATTCTTGTTTTATCCCCAAGACCCAACATACGTACTGCATCCAACACCCTAAGAGTTCCTAGTCCATCGGCATTACCCGTGTATTCGGGAGTTTCGAAACTAACATGAACATGGCTCATGGCCGCTAGGTTATAAATTTCGTCGGGTTGTATTTCTTGTATCAATCGGATAAGATTGGTACTATCAGTCATATCCCCATAATGGAGGATAAAATTCCGGTTTTCCACATGTGGATCTTGATACAGGTGATCGATTCGGTCGGTATTGAACATGGAGGAACGGCGTTTAAGTCCGTGGACCTCATATCCTTTTTTCAATAAAAATTCACTAAGATAGGCCCCGTCCTGTCCGGTGACCCCAGTAATTAATGCTTTTTTTGCCACGGTTTTCATATTTAATTACAAAGATGTGTATTAAACCACAGTTTACAAGTAATATTATATGAAATGCCTTTTTTTATGGATGGGAGACTCTGTTGAGCTAGAAATTAGTAAAAAAGTAACTTAAAATAAAAAAGGGGAGTCCCCCCCCCCTTTAATTGAAATATTCTTTTCACGAATTATCATTCCACAGTAATTGGATTACCACTGGCATCCGTACTATTAACCACCTGTACAGATTGAGACCCTCCCAATACTGTTATTGCATTGGCGCCATTTGCTCCAACCAAACTACTATTTCTTATCGAGTTTGAACTGTCAAAACTTCCCCTTAAATACCCGAATGGTCTAGCTGATGTTCCATTGGAGTAAGCAACATCCACATTATCTATGGTAACCCCAACAACATTTACACCATTACTTGCAATTACCCCGTTAATACCATTTGGAGAGCTCATATCTACATTAATGGAATTGTTCGTAAAGTTAACGTAACCTTGTGTCCCACTATTCTGCGAGAATCTTAAAGCACCTACATCAATACCCTGTGATGCTGTGAAGTTGAACAAGTTACTATCAACATCAATGGGTTGATTGTTAACTGGACGATATTGATACATTGCATTAACATAACAGTTGTTAAATGTATTGTTCGTAACCTGTATGTTCTGTAAAGCCCCGTTATATGAGCTTGTATTAGATCCTAATCTAACCCCCCCATAGTTACCTGTTCTCTCCATAGTGAAGGTATTGTTGGAAATAATTGCATCATTGACCTCGGTCAAAGAAAGTAGATAATAATGGGCATCGTTTCCTGGGACGGTACGAATTACATTATCGTGTACTCGAATGTTCTGAATCAGATTGCTACTTTGGGTGCTAAAAAAGTCAATCATTGTGCCCATTTGTTGCGCTGAATTGAATAAAGATTCTGGAATCTCTTCAAAATAACTGTTTTTAATTTCCACATTGGAAACACATGCTTTGATAGCTCTTCTCGTACAATATCGATAATCCTCATTGTCAAAAATGAACTTACTATCATGATCCAGTGACCCACCGCCTTGAATAGCATAAAAAGCTTCGGCATCGTCACCTATAATATTAGTGACCTTGTTATTTTTATGAATCACAGTGAACGGGTCACTATAATTGATTCCAGAAATGGTGTACCACCATCCTTTTGAAATCCCAGCAGGAGCATTGTTATAGTTTCCATCTCCTCTAGCCACAATTCTATCAATTGTACAATCTGAAAATTCACCATACTTGAATCCAGATGATGAAGCATTGATTGTGAATCTAAATGCAACTGCCCTATAGGTAGATGTAGCATAAAAATTATGCACATACAATTTGTGAAACCTAAAATACTCTTGCCCGTGCAAGTAAAAAAGCCTTCCGTATGTATCTGTACCGTCGAATTCACCATTGTAAATGTTGGGAGATAGGTTTACTATATCGAATACAGCGTCAACAGATACTTGGCCTGTATTAAAGCCAGCAGCACTTGTTATTTTAACAACAGCGCCATTTAAATTCCAATCTAAAGTACCAGATCTCCGGTAATTTGATGGCTTATTCTTGATATATGTTCCATCACTTACACCCACAGCCAAAGAACAGTTATTAATAAGAGCATCAATGGCATCGGTATCATCATTGTTGTCATCTGAGACACCTCCAAAAACATCGGGGCTTACACGTGAAGCTGTATAAACATCCTTGAAGGTAACTGAAGAAGAAAATGCCTGTTTGTATGTATTTAGGATGTATGCTCCGTTTAAATCAATATTTTGTCCACTAATAACCCCACCGGCAGGTTCTATGGTTTGATTAGCCGCAAATGTGCAATCGTTGCACTCAAAAGACTGGGATATTACTGCTTTCAAATTGGCATTAGCAGGATTGGTAATGTCCGCCATTGATGCAGGGGTATACGTCCCTTCAATTTTGTTAGTGTTTTCAGGATTGTCTGGAGTACTAAAATCAACACCACCATTAGAGTCTTGGTTGCCTCCATTGGTAGGTTCTTGGTCTGGCTCCTGATTCCCATCAGAATTACCATCTGTATTTCCTGGCTCAAGCACTTCTTCTTCAGGTGCTAGTACGTATTCGTCAAATAGGTCGCTGTCTTTTTCACAAGACGCAAAAAACAGAGAAATGGTGACCAAAAAAATCATGGTTTGTGGGGTACGATAAGATAACTTCATTTGTTCACTGAGAGATTACGGGGTTTAAAAATAGTACTTCAATAAATTTAAATCGTCAAAAAACCTATTTATTCGACGAAATACATGCATGGTACGTAAATTTGGATTCCCTTGGATTTCGTCGATGGCCATATATCGATGAACTACGTCTTTTTTTAACATCTTTTAAGATAAAGACCCTAAAACCAAGCGCTTAAACCCAGTTTTCAATACTTTAGCACATTGTTATGTTGGCTGTTTATATTTTGATTATTGAAATGTGCACAACACAATGCGGAAGGAAAGCCTGCGTTTATTAAAAAACCTCTAACATTTATGTATTCGTTATTTTTTAAAAGAGTTTTGGACTTTGTTTTGGCGGTATTTGGATTTATTGTGCTGTTTCCCATTTTTTTGGTTATCTGGGTTATCCTATTATTTGTAAATAACGGTAAACCTTTCTTTTTGCAACCAAGACCCGGAAAAGACGAAAAAATCTTTTCGATAATTAAGTTTAAGTCCATGACGGACAAGACGGATAAAAACGGTAAGCTTCTGCCCGATGAGCTCCGGGTGACCAAATTTGGAACTTTTTTGAGGAAGTCTTCTTTGGACGAGATACCACAACTATTAAGCATTATAAAGGGAGATATGAGCTTAATAGGGCCACGCCCTCTTAGAGTGCGTTACTTGCCCTACTACACCAAAGAAGAAAGTATTAGGCATACGGTAAGACCAGGTGTAACAGGATTGGCCCAAATATCCGGTAGAAATCTTTTGGATTGGGACACTAGGCTACAAAAGGATATTGAATATGTAAAAAATCTTTCCTTTGCCCTTGACATGAAAATTTTATTTAAGACCGCCTTAAAGGTGCTCTTGCGAAAAGATGTAGCCCTAGATGCAGAATCCGGTATTCCAGATTTTGATGAAGAAAGAAAAAAAGCACTTGGTCAGATTTAGACTAAGTGCCACATCCCCTATTTCCTGAACCTTTTTTTAGTCTTAGAAAATAGAGCTTAAAGTATCTATACGAAATATGGGATATAAAAATGGTAAGAAGTATTGTGATTGTATTGATTACCAATACGATTGTCCAAGTATCCAACACCATTGGCTTTTTTATTTCCAAAAATACAAACAACGTAAAATTTCTTTGTATGTATAACACCCGTCCTTTTCTGCTCATTATATAACGGGCATATTATCAAATAGCCACTAAGACATAATAAAACAGCAACAACATGTTAACCAAGATGAAATAAATAGGTAAGTCATTAAAATTCAGTAGCCCAACCACTTTTGAGACAAAAGGCAAATGGTACAATAAAACCAGAATTGCCAGAAATCCTCATAATCAATCTAAATTTTGATTCGCTTTTTCCTGGGCTGGATTGTAGTTAAAAGTACAGCTCATGAGCAAGTTCGTAAAATTCGAGCGAAAAAAACGTTACTTAAGCATCAACTTGTTGCTTTTCTAGCCGGTCCGTTTCGATATTTGCTTTTGCCTTAGCCTTGCCGTTTCCCAAAATAGCTTTATTCACCACTAGTTTTCGTTTCCCGGATGGCAAAAGGGGTACATCCTCTACGTATTCCACATGTATAATGGCGTTCTCTCCAAAATATTCTAAGTATTGACTACGAATCCTTCCTTCATCGTTTCGATCGTATTTGGACGACACCTTCAATTTTATAGTGTATTCTCCATTTTCTTCTTGAACAAATTGAAATTGCTCAATTCCATTGAATTGTAAAATATGGTGAATAATATGAGATGATATATGTTCGCCCTTTGTATTGGTGAACATATCCATTTTCCGACCTTCAATTTTAGTGAAAACCATAGCTTGGCTTTCCTCATCAAACTCAATTATACCAACATCACCGGTATCATACCTTATTATGGGCATGGAATAATTGAAGAAATCTGTAATTACAATCCTTCCGTTCTCACCAGGTGCCGCAGGCTTGTCCTCAAATAAGTCCAAAATCTCAATATGATAGCTGGCCCAATTTATCTCAAAATTACCTGATTTCCAATTCACTCTCTGTTGGGCCAATATGCCATTTTCACTGTTGGAATATCGTGATACTACCTCGGTGCCCAAATACTTCCGAGCTCTTTGCTTGATATCTGGATTTAATGCTTCCGCTATTGAAATAATCGAATCAAATTTACAGTTCAGTGGCCTGCCAAGCTTATCCTCAATATATTTTGACACTGTACCGAGAGCAGAGGAATAAGCCAAAATGCTTTTATTGGACTTATCACTTTCCAATTCAGTTACGAGTTTATGCAAATTCTCATCGGTAAAATCATCTACAGAGTAAGCTGCTATATTTTGAATTTGGGTCAACAATTGGTTTTTTTTGTATTGTTTGTCCCACAATCTGAAATAATATAACCTTGAGCCCAGCTTAAATCCAGCCCTATTTGCGAAAAAACAGGTGTCCGCCGTGTTTCTGCTCCTCTTGTTCTTATTGTGCAAAATTTTAAAGGGTTTGCCTGTGGACCCGCTTGTGGTAACCTCGTGGTTATATCCGTCTAGGTGGGCATCGCTCCTAAAATTCGAAAAATTCTCTCTTACAGTTTGTTTGTCAATAATAGGAAAGTCATGCAGTCCAAAGTTGTCTTCCGGGATATACTGATAGTAAGGAACTGTTCTCGTTGCGTGCTTCAAAAGATTTTGAAGGTTTTGCTCCTTTATTTTTTTGGTTCTTTCAGTTTGTGGATTTTCCAAGACCCATTGTATTTCCTTGTAATGCTTTCTTACATGTCCTCCCTTTAATGCATCCAATAACCAAAAGGCTGCATTTCTAAATTGTTCCAAAAGTTTAGTCATTTAAATAACCTTTTAAAATTTATGGGGTTCCTTTTATACTCTTTAAACATTATTTTTCGACAAATGAGCGACCGTATAATATACCATTGCCAACACTGTCCAAACTAAAGGTAAAATACTTTGCGGTACTATCAGGTACCATTACGTATCTCCCAAGCCTCTCTCCATCCTGCACACAGTAAATCATGTCGTTATCCTCCAGCTGGTCAAAATTCAGTGTTTTATTATCCGAAGTGTCATTGGGATACAAATCCCCAAATTCCATTGAAAACAAAGACACTTGTGTAAACTTGTACTTTGTATTGTTTATGATGCGGATTTGGGTTGATTCTTGAGTAAGATTATTCCGCTTTTCACACATTTTGACCACACTCAAAAGAATCAAACCCAAGCATATACAAATAACTTTGAAAATGCCCATATTGGAAAATATACCTAACCTATTTTCAAAATAAAATTAATGCTTAGCAAACCAACCCATTGCTAAACTCTTTTAACTCCCAAAATAATCTATGAACTACAGTACATAGTTAAAATAGATGGCAAAATGGGTCAATAAGATTCGAATGACGTAGCTTTGTTTTAAAGATAGTTTCGCTCGGAATGAGATTCGTATTTTTTCTTCTCCTGATAGTCACTGTGGATTGTGGTTATTCCCAATTCCAGGTCAAGGGCAAGGTTCTAGAGTTTAACGAAAAAGGGAAAACAATACCGATACCCAATGCCAATGTGTACTGGTTATCCAGCACAATTGGTACAACTACTGATTTTGATGGAAACTTTAGTACGGCCTACCAAAAAGATATCAGGCAATTGGTCATAAGCTCGGTAGGGTACCGTTCGGACACCATTCCTGTAAATAGACCCAATCTTGGGAACATTGTGCTCTATCCCAATGTAGTTCTAGATGAGGTTGTGGTTGAAAAAGAAGTCGCACCAATACAAAAATCACTCTTTAAAGTACAAAATGTGGTTTCGGTAGATAGCCGAGAGATGCTCAAGGCAGCATGCTGTAATCTATCCGAAAGTTTTGAGACCAACCCCGCAGTAGATGTAAATGTTTCGGACGCGGTCCTCGGTGCCAATCAAATACAAATGTTGGGACTCAACAGCCCCTATTTAATGTTCACCCAAGAAAACATGCCTTCGATTAGGGGAGCTTCACAGGTTTTTGGATTGTCCTTTATACCCGGTTCCTGGATAGAGAGTATACAAATAACCAAAGGCGCGGGAAGTGTTTTGAACGGTTTTGAAAGCATATCTGGCCACATTAACAGTGAGTTGGTAAAACCACTTACAGACCAACGATTTTTCCTAAATCTATACGCCAACAACTTTGAGCGCTACGAGTTCAACTCCCGATTTAACCATAACATTTCAGATGAACTAGGGGTCGGTTTATATGTTCATGCAAACCTTAGAAATGGTTATATTGACGACAACCAAGATTCATTTTATGACACTCCCTTGGCCCGGCAAATCAATTTTATGAACCGATGGCAATTCATGGATCCAGAAAGTGGATGGGTCAGTTATGCCAACATTCAATACCTCTCCGATACAAAGGAATTGGGTCAGACCGATTTTGATATTGACACGGACAAATTGACCACCAATGCCTGGGGAAGCGAAATTGCAACATCACGTTTGGACATCTCAGCCAAGGCAGGTTATGTTTTTCCGGAACTCCCATATCAGAGCTTCGGGTTTCAAACAGCATATAGTGCCCATGATCAAAATTCTTTTTATGGTTTAAATCAATATGATATCAACCATAAATCGTTCTACTCCAATTTTATTTTCAATAGCATCATAGGGAGCACACAGCATAAGTTTAAAACAGGGTTGAGCTTTACCTACGATGGTTACGAAGAGTTTGTTAATAACAATCCTTTCAACCGATACGATAACTCAGTGGGAGCTTTTTTTGAATATACCTACGATAATTTGGAGGGCCTTAGTTTTGTAGTAGGTATACGTGCCGATAGCCATAATAATTTGGGCGATTTTCTAACACCAAGATTTCATTTAAGGTATTCCCTATGGGACAAGGCTAGTTTTAGGGCCTCATTTGGACGAGGAAAAAGGGGTGCCAATATTTTCGCTGAAAATCAACAACTTTTTGCTTCCTCCCGGCAGATAAACATTAGTGAGAGCAATGGAAATTATTACGGCCTTCAGCCCGAAAAGGCTTGGAACTATGGAGTAAGTTTCATCCAAAAGCTTTATCTATGGAATCGGGTCATGGATTTTTCCATCGATTTTTATAGGACCCAGTTCGAAAATCAAGTCGTGGTCGACTGGGAAAACCCAAGGGAGATAGCGTTTTACAACCTGGAGGGAGATAGTTATTCCAACAGTGTTCAGGTTGACCTGAATTATGAAGTTCTACAGGATTTTCATATTAGGACAACATACAAATATTTTGATGTGGTTACAGATTACAACTCTGGCAGATTGGAAAAACCCTTACAACCCACTTACAGGTTCTTTGTAAACCTAAACTTTGAAACCCAAAAAATTGCTGAAAAGCAATGGAGATTTGATTTTACTTCCAACTGGCTGGGCCGGCAACGTTTGCCCAACACTTCTGCAAACCCTACAGAATTTCAATTGCAAGAATGGTCTTCGTCCTATAATTTGATAAATGCGCAGATCACAAGGGTGTTATCCAACACATTTGAAGTATATTTAGGTGGTGAGAATATTGGCAATTTCACCCAATCCAATCCCATTTTATCGAGCAATGATCCCTTTGGAACATATTTTGATAGTACCATACTATATGGACCTGTTCTGCAAAGTTTGTACTATGTAGGGTTCAGATACAAAATCTAAAAGTACAGTACAGTTATGAAAACAACAATGATCACTGCAATCGCAATTTTGATAATGGCCATGGGCCATGCTCAAGACAAAAACAAATCAGTTAGCTTTGAGGTAAAAGGAAACTGTGGTATGTGCAAAAGCAGAATTGAGAAAGCTTCAATAAAACTAAAGGGGGTAAAGTTTGCAACATGGAGTCCTGAGACCAAACTATTTGAGGCCGTAATCGACGAACGAAAGATCACGATTTCAGATATACAAAAAAGGATAGCCGAAGTGGGTCACGATTCTGATGGTTTCACTGCTCCCGATTCTGTTTACAACAAGCTTCCCGAATGTTGTAAGTATAGAGATCCGGCAAGTGTACATATGGATCACGGAAATAAAAATTAAATATCCAGTATAATAAATAAAGAAGGGGGCAAATTGCCCCCTTCTTTATTTATACTAATCTGTAAAAACGAATTACATCTTCACTATTCGTTTGACCACTAAAATATTTCCATTGGCATCAGTGACACGGATTACATAGAATCCTGAAGACAATCCATATAAGTTTTTGATTACCATGGTGTCTGTGTTCTGGAATGCTTCCTCCCGTATCAATTTACCCATCATATTGAATACTTCAATTACACAGTCCTTGCGTTTGCTCAACTTTATGGTGATTTTTTCTGTGAATGGATTGGGTGCTGCAGTCAATATTATAGTATCATCATCCAATAAATCGCCACCTTCTTCCCAAACAATGGGTTCGTATAATTTTTCAGAATACGGGTACGGATTTATGGCTCTAGTTTTTGTAAACAAAGGAGCTATTTTTCCTGTTCCGTTATTTTCCGTATCGATAGTGGCCTGGAATGATGATCCTGGGGACGCCTCAAATCCTGGAGTCAGATTGATCTCATTCACAGATTCAAATCGCGCAGCCGTTCCTGCTGGAACCAAAAAATTGTTTCCAGCCTCGATGTTGAATTGGTAATAAAAAATCTCTTCTGGATTATACGTATTGCTCACGATATAATTATCCAATTGGGCCAAACCGTTTTCCGCATAAAACACCCCATAAACCCTTGAATCTGTAATGTCATTGGGATCTACTGAGGGATATGTTTGACCATCAAAAACATAAGTACCATCATATCTTAACATAGATGTGGTCATAAATGCTGAGGTTCCATGAATTTCTTCCCAATCTTGCCAAACTTTATCCACAAAAGAATGGTGGAAAAAGAAGATTGGATCCCTTGGCGATACAGGAGTAGGCATAGCACCTCCCGTCCATACGTGTCCACCTCGGTGCACGTTTTGCCTTTCCAAAACATTTGAAAATTCAAAAAAATCTGTTTCTGTTAATAAATTACTAAGTTCTAGTGGTGTGGGTAGTCTGGGGTCACCTCCTAAATTTCTGTTCAATCCCCAATTCACGTCAAAGCTCCCTAAAAATTCCTCATCCCAAACTACATCGGTTGGAGATTGATATATTGTTGAATTCCAATACCCAATACTTAGTTCTGGATTGATATCTTGAACCGCTTGCTCCAATTCGAAAACCACCCTTCGGTGCCAAGCCAGGAATATTTCTCTTTCGGGTTCTTCCGGTAGGTTAAAATGAAGATCTAACCGAGTTGGGTCAAAAGTGCCATCATAATTAAAAAACTGACCATGAAAAGTTGCAATATCATTGAATAAATCTGGTCCGTTTCGTAAATCATAAAATGCATTAACAAGCTCGGCGATTTCGTAATCGGTCATTTCATCAAACCCCTTTCGAATACTTTGCGAATTGGCAATGAAAAAACAGCCAATCAAAAAACATGTAAATAAGAGATGTTTTTTCATTTTTGCCGGCAAAATAAACCTTATTGTTCTATGTCCTGATTTTGAATTCATATAATATCTCATGTTAATAGCTCACTCTTATTTAGGATGCTTCAGATAATATTTCTTTTAACAATGGGTTCTTGAGGTAACCGCCATAGGCTGTATCGCTCATAAAAAGGTCTGGAAATTCATTTGCCTCAATAATTACCGGACCATTCAGTGTTATTGCCACGTCCCAGCCAATATATCTATCTGGAAGGAATTCTGTGGCCTTGATCACCAGCTCACAACTTTCCTTAAAAAAGGGAACAATAAAATCCTTAAATGGATAATCACTGTTCGGATGACTGTAAAAGTCACGACCACCGAAATGAGCTTCTTCCATGGCAACTTCCTTTAATTTGCCATTTGTTCTGTCGACTCCAACATAAATACCTCCAGAATGGCCATTGTCAACAATATTGTCCCCAACACCAAATCGCATAAAAACATTCATGATGTTGATTTTACCACTTTTATCAATATAGGTTTCAATACGAAGTGTGTTGATACAACTTGAATTTATTTTATCAATTTCCTTGTGTTGAATCAATACATCCTCATGTATATAGTCATTGGCCAACAACAAATCTGCATTTTTGTGTATATCTTCCTCCATATGACTTTTCCGAATGATACAAGCACCCTTACCACCGAAAAGTGAAAAAGGTTTAAGGAACAATCTATCCTTTTTTGAACTGTCCAAAACCTTTCCAAAAAAGCTTACCAATTCCTGATTTTTGGTAACCTTATAGCTTTTATTTCCAAAATAAAAATTTGATCCAAAGTTGTAACTCACCAATTCTGGTGTGGGAATACCGTTTTGTTTACAAAACAAAGAGAACAACAATTTGTTCGACATGATTGCCATATATTCCGTTCGATGCAATTTTGGACTCCTTTGAATTTTGCCAGCCTCCTTGGTGCTTAGATAATCTGATATATTGGTTACATCCCTTCTGTACAAATATTTAAAATAGTATAAAGGCAATTCCTTTTTTTGACGCCATAAAGTCAAAAATTCCATAATGATTTTTGGATAAGCCTTTTTTCTTTTATCCTTGAGAAAAACTTTGAAGCCTTCCCTTTGATGTTTTGGTATCATTTATTTGGGGCAAATTATCTTAATTCTTCTTTAATTCTTCCAGCTCAACTTTGAGGGCTTCAATTTGCTCTTGCTGTTGTAGCATATACAAGGTCAACTCCTCAATTTTCTGTAATAATTTGGCGTTCATATCGCCTAGGTCAATTCCCTCTTCTTTTACCTTCTGGGCACTAGGAATATTAGGTAAATGGCCGTAAGTGGCAATAAATGCCCTAACCTCGTCCAAATTTGGTAAATCGTAACTATTCTCAAAGACAAAATCGGGCCAATTTCCTTGTAATTCCACTTTTACACCTTCAGCAATCACATTACCGGCTACGGCCAGTCTATATCCTTGTGTATTGGTGGTTCCGATGCCTATATTCCTATCGGCAAACAAATCGCGAGCCGTCCAGTCCACTGTTGCGATATTTGAATTTTCGGAAGTGTAATCCGTTATTCCTGTCCCTGCAGAAGTTAGAACTGTCTCCGTGTTGCCCACTGCCGATACATTGCCCGCGGCATCCTCGGCGAATACCGTGAAGTCATAGCTCGTGCTCGCCGATAGGCCAGTTACACCGAAGGTCGTGGCAGTGCCAGTATTGGCAATGCTCACACCGTCCTGGAACACCTCGTAGTTGGTCACGCCCACGTTGTCCGTGGAAGCGCTCCATGCAAGGTCCGTGCCCGTTGATGTCGTGTTGGAGGACGATACGTCCGTCACCGCGCTCGGTGCATCCGTGTCAGCGGCCGCAGCTGTCAGGACCGTCTCCGTATTGCCCACTGCCGATACATTGCCCGCGGCATCCTCGGCGAATACCGTGAAGTCATAGCTCGTACTCGCCGATAGGCCAGTTACACCGAAGGTCGTGGCAGTGCCAGTATTGGCAATGCTCACACCGTCCTGGAACACCTCGTAGTTGGTCACGCCCACGTTGTCCGTGGAAGCGCTCCATGCAAGGTCCGTGCCCGTTGATGTCGTGTTGGAGGACGATACGTCCGTCACCGCGCTCGGTGCCTCCGTGTCAGCGGCCGCAGCTGTCAGGACCGTCTCCGTATTGCCCACTGCCGATACATTGCCCGCGGCATCCTCGGCGAATACCGTGAAGTCATAGCTCGTGCTCGCCGATAGGCCAGTTACACCGAAGGTCGTGGCAGTGCCAGTATTGGCAATGCTCACACCGTCCTGGAACACCTCGTAGTTGGTCACGCCCACGTTGTCCGTGGAAGCGCTCCATGCAAGGTCCGTGCCCGTTGATGTCGTGTTGGAGGACGATACGTCCGTCACCGCGCTCGGTGCCTCCGTGTCAGCGGCCGCAGCTGTCAGGACCGTCTCCGTATTGCCCACTGCCGATACATTGCCCGCGGCATCCTCGGCGAATACCGTGAAGTCATAGCTCGTGCTCGCCGATAGGCCAGTTACACCGAAGGTCGTGGCAGTGCCAGTATTGGCAATGCTCACACCGTCCTGGAACACCTCGTAGTTGGTCACGCCCACGTTGTCCGTGGAAGCGCTCCATGCAAGGTCCGTGCCCGTTGATGTCGTGTTGGAGGACGATACGTCCGTCACCGCGCTCGGTGCCTCCGTGTCAGCGGCCGCAGCTGTCAGGACCGTCTCCGTATCGCCCACTGCCGATACATTGCCCGCGGCATCCTCGGCGAATACCGTGAAGTCATAGCTCGTGCTCGCCGATAGGCCAGTTACACCGAAGGTCGTGGCAGTGCCAGTATTGGCAATGCTCACACCGTCCTGGAACACCTCGTAGTTGGTCACGCCCACGTTGTCCGTGGAAGCGCTCCATGCAAGGTCCGTGCCCGTTGATGTCGTGTTGGAGGACGATACGTCCGTCACCGCGCTCGGTGCCTCCGTGTCCCCACCTACCGGTAGAATGGTTATGTTATCAATTAAAATTGCATTTCCAGCCACCGTTCTCGCTGACCATGGACTTGTGTATGCCCTAATGATGGGTGTAGCAGAAGTTGCAGAAACATTGAATGTGTATTCCGTCCATGTGTTACCAGTAATTGCTGTGGTACTGAATCCACTTAACCCTTGCCAATTGGCAAAAGCTGGCTGATTGGATTGATCACCTTCCCTTGCCCACAATGATATTGTGTAGTCTTCTCCAACAACGGCATCAAATGTATATTGAATCATCATACCATTATTGCCATTGGATTCTGCCCTAATGGAAAAGAGACCCGATTGGGCATCCGTATTGTCCGAAAACAATAAGGCTGAACCTGTCCAACCCGTTGTTGTATTCGCCTCATTGGTTGGCGAGGCAGCATTGGAATCATCATGGAGATTTTGCGCTATGGCGCTGAATGTTCCGAAAAGAAATAAATAGAAGAGTAGTTTTTTAGTCATTGTAAATGAGCTTTTTAGGTTGACACAGGGGGGAGCTATAACAAAAATATGCCGATTAGGACTCAGTCAATCTTTTTCATATAAAATATCGATGAAACGCAAAAAAATACTATGAGTGCACACCAGATCATAGCTCCATCATTTTTCATGAAATTGTTCATTTCCAAAACCGGAAATGCATGATGGAAAAATGATACTTTTTGTAAAAAAAAAGCGTTGTAATTAAAAGACAGTAAAAACTGGTTTAAAAGAAATAGCCTGTTAACTTTGTATATGAACCGAAATTTTGTTGCATGCAGTGTGACGTTTAACCACATAACCGTTTCTTAATAAATGAACAAACATCAATTACTGCATTTTGAAACATGAGTTTGGCTTGATAATACCCCAACTACTTACAACCTCAACCAATGAACAATAATAACTACTTAAATCGTATAAGATACTCCGCATTTTGGGCCTTGGATGCTGCAAGAGGAGGAAAAATCAGAAAAGATTTGACCGATATTGAGCAATCATTTTCCTTAAATTCTTTTGAGGCATTGAAAAAAAAGAATGAGGGACCACTTATGGAGCTGTTGGACAACGCTGTCAACAACTCTAAGTTTTACAACAATCTAAAAGGTTACAAAACGCTTGATGATTTTCCGGTAACGAACAAACATATCGTAAAAAGCAACCTGAACAGTTTATTGGTAAGAAATTCCGAAAACAGTAAATTGCATACGATTTTCACCAGTGGCTCAACGGGAACTCCCTTTACCATTAAACAAACCCAAAGAAAGCGAAATAGAAATACCGCCGACACCTTATTTTTTGCGGGCAGGGCTGGCTATACATTGGGAGATAAATTGCTTTATGTAAGACTCTGGAGCAAAACCCTCAAAAAAGGAAAACTCCCTTCACTTTTGCAAAATATCGAGCAAATAGATGTGGAAGAGTTGGAGCCTGAGAATATCAAGCGTTTACTTAAAAAGCTTCAAAAAGATAAATCTCCCAAAGGTTGGTTGGGCTATCCATCGGCATTGGAAAAAATTTGTGATTACCTGGACAAAATAGAATCAAAACCTATAGAGTGCAATGTAAAGTCAATTATTGGAATGTCCGAAAACCTTCCAAGACACGTTCGAAGTAGAATGTGGTACTATTTTAACACTCCAATGGTTTCAAGGTATTCAAATTTTGAAAATGGAATCATTGCCCAACAGGATATGGACAGTGAGCATTTTGTAGTGAATTGGGGCAGTTATATAGTGGAGATACTGGATTTTGACAAAGATGAGCCGGTAAAGAACGGAGAACTTGGAAGAATTGTCGTAACCGACCTTTATAATCATGCTACCCCGATGATTCGATATGATACAGGGGATGTTGGCGCCATGTCAACAGTATCTACTCATCCGTTCCCGATATTGGAAACTGTTGAAGGTCGAAAAACCGATATTTTAAAGAATACCGATGGGGCCATGATAAGTCCCTACGCATTCATGGGTATTTTACCCAACTTTTCTGAAATCAATCAAGTACAGTATTTACAAACAGATAAAAAGAAATACACCATAAAGCTAAATGTGGATTCAAGTTTTTCCAAAAAGAAAGAGAACGAGTTCTTAACTGTCTTTAAATCACTTGTGGGAAATTCTGCTGAAGTAACGGTAAATTACGTAAATGAAATACCTTTGCTAAGTTCGAAAAAGAGAAAGCTGACCCGCAACCTTTTGACAGAAGAACAGAAGAGAAAACAAAAAAAAAACATCCATAACCATTTAGCCAACCATAAATGAACACAACCAATATCCTTTTTACCTGTGCAGGACGCCGAAATTATCTCATAAATTATTTTAAGGAAGCCCTGAATGGCAATGGACTCGTTCTGGCTGCAGATAGTCAGCTATCTGCCCCTGCATTGGTAGATGCAGATGTAGCCTTTCAAGTCCCATCCATATACAGCGTTGGATACATTAATATGTTAAAGGACTTGATTGTTAAGCACAGAATAGACGCAATAATTTCGCTAAATGATCTAGAACTGCCCATATTAGCCGAACATAAAGATGAACTAGAATCCACAGGGGCCAAGGTAATCGTATCCAATCCAGAAGTAATTGATATTGCCTTTGACAAATGGAAAACGTTCAATTTTTTTAAGAAAATAGGTGTTCACACCCCAGAAACATATCTCACCATAAAAGATACCACCAATGCTTTGAAAAAGGGAGAATTGGAGTTTCCCCTTATTGTTAAGCCCCGCTGGGGAAGTGCCTCTATTGCCATTGATGTTGTTGAAAATGAGGAAGAGCTACAATTGGCATATCGACTTCAAAGCATTAAAATCCAAAAATCCATTCTTAAAGATGCTAGTTCCACTGATATTGACAAAAGCATACTTATTCAGGAAAAAATCAAAGGAGAAGAATACGGGATTGATATTTTAAATGATTTCAATGGCAATTATTTTGGCTCATTTATTAGAAAAAAAATGGCCATGCGTTCTGGGGAAACCGATAAAGCATTATCTGTAGTGAACGATAGTTTTTCTGCAATTGCACAGTTGATCGGAGAAAAAACCAGACATATTGGCAATATGGACTGTGACTTTTTTGTGAGTAATGGAAAAGTATATTATTTGGAAATGAATCCAAGATTCGGCGGTGGATATCCGTTCTCCCACGAAGCGGGCATCAATACGCCAGCCATTTACATCTCATGGTTGAAAGGTGAAATTTCCGTGGAAAAGTATAACAACTTCACCGATGGACTTATGTTTTCCAAATGTGATAAAATGATGCCCATTAAAAAATGGTAATCATCTTTGAGTGAAATAAAAAAGGCCCGGACATAAATCCGTGCCTTTTTTATTCAGCTTATCCAGATAACTCAGAAGTTAATTATCTGAAACTCCGACCTCCTATTCTTCGCATGCTGTTCTTCCGTACACCGAACGCCATCGGAACATTCGTTTACCAATCGGGTCTCACCAAATGCCTCGTGGCTTATCCTATCGGCTGCAATTCCTTTGGAAAGCACGTATTCAACAGTGCGTTCAGCACGGCGCTCCGAAAGCCATTGGTTATACTTTTCGGTACCCCTCGAATCGGTATGGGCCGTGATTTTGATTGCCAATCCTGGTTCGTCGTTCATAATGGCCACCAATTGATCTAGCAACTCCTTATCGTTCGAAGTCAGATACGAAGAATTGAGTTTGAAATACACATTCCCCAATTCGTTGATTTTGTTTTGAAGCGCAGCTCTTCTTGCGTCTTCGGCATCTTTTTTGGCCTTTTCAGCCGCGGCCAGTTCAGCGGCTTCCTTTTCCCTTTGCAAACGTTCGGCCATCAAACGGGCCTCCTCTTCCGCCTTAGCAATCGAATCCTGCACCCTTTTTTGTTCTTCTTCCATTTCCTTGAGCAAGGCCAGTTTCTCCTCCCCTTTTCGTGAAAGTCCTTTTTCCACCTCAAAACGATAGGCTACTCCTATGGCATGCTGAATGTGGTTGGTTCCATTTTCGGTGTTCATGGCCCATTTACCAGTAGAATTAAAATCAACTCCCCAACGGTCGGAGAACCACGTTCTAAAACCTAACGCAGCATTATAGGTACCTCTTCCTTGGTTGTTGGCATCAGTATAACCTGCTCCGATCCCAACGTAAGGATCAAAAAAGCCGGTTTCTCCCAAAATCATGTTCAAATCGTAACTCACTCGAAAATCTAGACCCCAGTAATCCACATCGGCCGGATTAACAACATTATCTATAATTTTCCCTTCTTTGTATTGGTTGTAAGACCCGATGGCTTCCAAGCCGATTCCGTTCCTAAAATACCTTCCGATACTCACTCGGGACGGGTATGGCACCATGTTCCAAGCCCTATCAATATCCAAGAGTTTCCCGAATTCATCCCCGGAATCATCCACGGCATTGACGCCTACGGTAACCAACCAGTAGCTCTGTACAATACTGTCTTTCTTGGTCAACTCTAGGTCTTGGGCAAAGGTCAAAGCAGAAAAAATAAGGGCCATGACCATCAAAATGGGTTTTGAAGTATTCATTTGTATTGATTTGAGGTTTTCGGTTTCAAAGCTAAATCAAGCCGCGAACTTATAGAACTTTGCACTTTTAAGTGCGATAATTTTCGATAAGAAGTAAAAAGGAAATGGAAAGCACTATTTCTCAACCCGTTGAAAATGCAGACTTTTATCGACCAATGGCATTTTGTACAGATAAAACGGATAGTACATCGGCTGGATGGTTACCGCTCCCTCCTGCTCTTCTTCCCACACGTCAATAGCAATCCATAATTCTGTTTCGGTTTGCCTTAATCGGGACAGGGCGACCTCTTTTTTGCCCTGTTGTTCGCCCAAACAGACCAAGACCAACATATCTTTGGTAAAATCAACCATGGGAACGGGCAGTCCAGGCTTACGGGTTTTATTGATCTCGCGATAGAACTTGTTCAATGTTTTAGTGTCCCGAATCTCACGTGTTTGAAAGGTATCGATGTTCGTAAAATCATCATGGTCCAGCAATACCAATCCGTCGATGGGTTCACCGGTAGGCGTGTTACCATCTTTTTGGGCCTTGCAGGAAATCAGTCCGATCAGCATTATGAGAAACAGGTATCTCAAAATCAAAAGGTGTTTTTAAAACGGGATTTGAAAGCCTTTTCATAAAGGTCTTCGTACAAAGGAAGAATGTGGACGATATCAAACTTGGATGCCACATTGTATGCGTTTTCCTTGAATTTATCCAGAGTGACATCATCTTTCAAAATTTCTATGGCCTTGGCCGACATGGTATCCACATCGCCCACATTGGCCAAATAGCCTGATACACCATCTATGTTCACCTCGGGAATACCACCTGTGTTACTGGAAATTACAGCAACCTTATTAATCATGGCTTCCAACGCGGCCAAACCAAAACTTTCTGTTTCCGATGGCAACAGGAACAAATCGGAAAAACAAAGGATACGGTCAATCTCATTGCTATTGCCCAAAAACAACACCCGATCTTTTATGCCCAAGGATTCACAAAGGTCCTCGGCCTTTTCCTTTTCGGGTCCCTCACCTACCATAATCAGTTTTGCAGGGATTTCTTGCTGTATCCGATGAAATATTTTGATGACATCCGGGATGCGCTTTACCTTTCTGAAATTACTGATATGGGTGATGATGCGTTCATTTTCCTTGGCCATCATGGAGCGCTGGCAATCGGTAAATACCTTTCGATACTTGGTCGTCTCAATAAAGTTGGGGATGACCTCTATCTCTTTTTCAATATCAAAAATATTCAACGTCTCTTGCTTGAGGGCTTCCGAAACCGAGGTCACCACATCCGATTTGTTGATGCTGAAGGTAACCGCTGGTTTATAAAAGGGATGCTTGCCCACCAAGGTAATATCGGTTCCGTGCAGGGTGGTGATCATCGGAATAAAGATGCCGTACTCCTGAAGCATTTTTTTGGCCATATAGCCAGCATAGGCGTGGGGAATGGCGTAATGCACGTGCAATAGTTCAATATCGTACAGTTTGATGGTATCCACCAACTTACTGGAAAGCGCCAGCTCATAAGGTTGGTAGTGGAACAAGGGATACTCGGGCACATGTACTTCATGAAAATGGATGTTGTTGCCCAAAAGTTCCAAGCGCACAGGCTGACGGTAGGTAATAAAATGTACCTCATGCCCCCGTTCCGCAAGGGCAATCCCCAATTCGGTGGCAACCACGCCACTACCTCCAAAGGTAGGGTAACACACTATCGCTATTTTCATAAGAACAAATCTACGGCAATATTCTATACCTAGTTAATAATGGAATCATAAATGGCCTGCTGTATGCGTGTTCTCAGCCCTGATTTGATCAATAATGTATTGGTTGCGGAGGGATAGGTCCTGTTCGACAAGAAAACATAGACAATTTCTTCCTCCGGATCCGCCCAAGTATATGTTCCCGTAAACCCGCTGTGTCCAAAACTTTTTCTGGAAACACATCCGCAGGTAGGACCTTTCTCGTCCAGTTGCGGTTTGTCAAAACCTACGCCCCTTCTCACGTTTTTATTACAGAAATAGCAGGTATTGAACCGCTTTACGGTACGGGCATTAAAAAAGCGTTCGCCCCCATAATAACCGCCCTGTAAATACATTTGCATGATCTTGGCCACCTCATTTGCCGTGCTAAAAAGTCCGGCATGACCACCAACTCCGCCCTGCATGGCGGCTCCCATATCGTGAACGTAGCCTTGCACGGTCTGGTACCTATAGTAGTCGTCCTCCTCGGATGGAACTATCGCTTCCTTTGGAAACTTTTTCAACGGGTTGAACAAGGTTCGCTGCAATCCCAAAGGCCTGTACAAAAATTCATCGACCAGCTCGTCAATCGGTCGCTGGTAGGTTTTTTCGATGTATTCCTTAAATACGTAATACCCTACATCACTGTATCGGTATCGATTGGACTTAAGGCTTTGCCTTCCTATTTTATCGTAAATCGAATCTTTGTACGATCTAGTGAGGTATAGATGTTCCGCAACTTTATAGGGAAAAGCCTCAGAAGGGTTTTCACGATAAAATTCGTTGGATGGTTTCCGGTCCTTCGTCAGTGTATCCAGATAGAAAGCAATCCAAGAAGGTAAGCGCCCATAATGGGACAAGGCCTTAAGGACCGTTACGTCCTTGAGTTCCGTATCGGCATATTCAGGCATCAAATCCTTAAAAGTGTCGTTGAGGGCAATTTTGCCTTCTTCCTCCATCTTCATGATCATGGGTAAGGTAGAAAGTATCTTGGTCAGCGATGCCAGATCATAAATGGATTCGGAGGTAATATTATCGTTCGATTGATAGGTAGGCTTTCCAAAATTTTTGTCATAGATCACCTTTCCCCTTCTAGCGATCAAGACCTGCGCCCCAGGGAACATGAGGGAATCAAGTCCATCGTTTACAAGGGTGTCCACCTCGGCCAAAAGCTCAGAGCTCATGCCCACCCGCTCAGGAATGCTGTAGCCCAATCGTTGAATGGGTTCAACCTCCAAACCTGTGCCCACAGGAAACTCCGCATGTGCGGAAACAGGCAGTTTTCCAGATGCACCAATGGCTCCAAAAATGACCTCAGCTACTTTTTTCTGGGCGATTTCACTGTTCTGATAGCCCATCACCACCCCGTCTATCGTATCAAAGTTGAGCACATCCAAAAGGGCGTAGGGCTTGGTAAAGACAGATAAAATGGTGTTACTGGTTCGCAATCTGGAAATTTCTTCCAACCAGAACAATTCGTTTTTGGAAAATGTATGTCCCTTCCATGGACTATCGTTGCTTTTATGAAAGCCGATAATGACCAAGTTGAATTCCTTTAATCGCTCCTTATACTCCGCAATATCCTTGGCAGTAATCGGGGTCACCTTTTGATATTTGTTCAAAGCTTCTAAAAAGATACTTCCTTCATCATCCCCAAAATGGACGTAGGCAATTTTTTTGTTGTCCAATTTTTTGATGGGCATCAACGAAAAATTGTTCTTCACCACCGTGATGGCAGCCTCCATAGCCTCTTCGTAAAGGACATCGTTTTCGACACTATTTAGGTCTTCTATCAAATTTTCTATAGCTACAGGGCGATAATTGTTCAATCCGGCTTTGTACTTGGCCATCAATATTTTTTTGACAGATGTTGACAGTCGCTCTTCTGTAATGATTCCATTGTTATAGGCCTCCATAAACTTTGTCTTGGCCTTGAGCACATTCTCAGGCATCAACAACAAATCGTTTCCGGCCAAAAAGGCTTGTAGTTCCACTTCGCCTTGTGGAGCAAATTGGGAAACGGCCTTCATATTGAGCGCATCGGTGATCACCAAGCCTTCAAAACCCATCCGTTTCTGCAACACATCCGTAACAATAGCTTTGGACAAGGTAGAGGGATGTCCCTCACGTGATTCCAGTGCCGGTACATCCAAATGGGCCACCATAATGGAACTTAGGCCTGCTTCCATAGTTTTTTTGAAGGGATACAATTCCAAAGTGTCTAACCGTTCCACCGAAGATGTGATTATGGGCAATGATTTATGGGAATCGGTAGCCGTATCACCATGTCCCGGAAAATGCTTTCCACTGGTCAAAACCCCAGCTCTCTCCATCCCCCGCACAAAAGCACGTCCCTTTTGAGCCACATTTTTGGGGTCTTCGCCAAAAGAGCGGTTGCCAATGATGGGATTCTGCGGATTGTTGTTCACGTCCAAATCGGGTGCGAAATTGATATGTACCCCGACCCGTTTGGCATGCTTTCCGATTTGATACCCCACTTTTTCAACAAGGGTGCTATCCTGAATAGCCCCTAAGGTCATGTTCCACGGAAAGGCATAGGTAGAATCCAACCGCATGGCCATACCCCATTCCGCATCCGAACCAATCAATAATGGAACTTTGGCAACGGATTGGTAGGCATTGGTCAATTCAGCCTGTTGTACAGGTCCTCCGACCGAAAAGATGACACCCCCAAGACCTTGTTCCTTGACTAGGTTTTCTACCCTGTCGGTAGCCGATTTTCCTTGATTGGAAGCCACGCTAACCATAAAGAGCTGCCCTACCCGTTCTTCCAAGGTCATTTTTTGATATTGACTTTCGACCCATGCCATTTGTGCCACGGAATCTTTGACCATCAAGGGGTTGGACTGCCCAAGGGCTTGCAAGCAAAAAAGTAATAAAAGGGAAATATTGAGGTTTATCCGCATAAATATCTTGTCTAAAACCTGAACTTATTGCTGATAAAAATATTGCATTTCATCGAGGAATGCACACAAATTAAGATAATTTAAAAGTTGCTTACACAAATCGGGAATGCCAGCTTTCACTCGCTGGGACTTCCCAGTTTTCGAGATATTCCTGCTTCGTGGCCACCAGATTGTTGAACACAATGGTATTGGCGGAAACCGATCTGGCCTTGGCCAGCTTTTTAAAGTCCTTAAGGGGCTTGTAGGCGATAAATTCCCCTTGTTTAAAGGAGACATTCATCCGGTCCAAGAGCTCTACTTGGTATTTTTTTTCAAGACTTTGGATGTAGTGAACGGAGGCATCAATGGAACAACCAGAAGCACTAACGTTCGTTTGGTCCAAACCGATGACGATAAATCTTTTGTACCTAATTTCGAAGCCTGCATGCAAATGGCTCCCATGGGCGGTCCATTCCTTTAGGAATTCGGTAAGGCTCTGCTCCAATTCCTGCAATTCCTCCTCGGTAAAACTTCTGTCCGCCTGATAAATCCAGATGCGGGCATTATCTGGCAATTCATTAAAATCTACTAGCATATCTTCTATCTGATAGGTCTTTCCTTTTTGACCTTATTCATTCCTTCTATTTCTTACAATCCTTGTGAATTGGCCAATACCTCGGCAACATCCAGAACCGTAACGCTGTCCTCCTTTTCGTGGGCTTTGATACCGTCCGTCATCATGGTATTGCAGTACGGGCATCCTGTTGCTATGATCTGCGCCTTGGTTTCCAAGGCATCCTTGGTCCGCATCACATTGATGTCCATATCGCCTTTTTCGGGCTCTTTGAACATCTGTGCTCCCCCTGCACCACAACATAGGGCCGTTTTTTTGAATCGTTTCATCTCCACTACATCGGCTTTGGTCTTGGTGAGCAGTTCGCGTGGCGCATCAAAAACGGAATTGGCACGCCCCAAATAACAGGGGTCGTGAAAAGTAATCCGTTTTCCTTTGTAGCCATCACCATCCATTGTCAAACGTCCATTATCGATAAGCTCTTTCAAGTATTGGGTGTGGTGCAGCACCTCGTAGTTCCCTCCCAGTTCCGGGTATTCATTTTTAATGGTATTGAAGGAATGCGGGTCACAAGTAACGATACGTTTGATTTCGTAGCCGTTCAAAAGCTCGATGTTCATCATGGCCTGCATTTGGAATAAAAATTCATTGCCAGCACGTTTGGCCACATCGCCTGTGGAACTCTCTTCCGTTCCCAATACGGCAAAATCAACATTGGCCTTGTTCAATAATTTGACAAAGGCACGGGTAATCTTTTTGGCGCGGTCGTCGTAACTTCCAGCAGAGCCGACCCAAAACAATATTTCGGGCTGTTTGCCTTCTGCCATAAACTCCTGCATGGTCTTTACCTTCAATTGCTCGCTCATAGTGCTTTTTTTATTCGTTTACCCAATTCAAACGGTCCATTTGATTGTAGGGCCATGGGGCTCCATTGTTCTCGATATTGGACATCATATTGTTCAGTTCCATTGGGGCTGCGGACTGCTCCATTACCAAATACCTTCGCATTTCCACAATAATGGACAACGGATCTATGCTCACCGGGCATGCTTCCACACAAGCGTTGCAGGTGGTACAGGCCCAAAGTTCCTCACGGGTAATGTAATCGTCCAACAACTGTTTGCCGTCTGGAACAAACTCTCCCTTGTTGGCATCCATATTTTTGCCCACTTCCTCCAAACGGTCGCGGGTATCCATCATGATTTTTCGGGGGGACAGCTTTTTACCAGTCTGATTGGCTGGGCATTCGGAAGTACATCTACCACATTCGGTGCAGGTATATGCATTGAGCAATTGCACCAAATTGAGGTCCATCACATCGGAAGCCCCAAATTTTTCCGGTTCCTCTGTAGTGTCCTCTTCCGCAGGAGCCGCAAAGGGGTCCGCATCGGGATCCATCATCAATTTTACTTCCTTGGTAACGGATGCCAGGTTATTGAACTGTCCCTGTGGCTTGACCCTTCCATAATAGGTGTTGGGAAATGCCAAAAGGATATGTAAATGCTTTGAATAATAGAGGTAATTCAAAAATGCCAAGATGCCCAAAATATGTAGCCACCATGCCGTTCTTTCCACCAAAATCAAAGAGGATTCTGAAAGTCCTTCCAGTAGCGGCAGCAAAAACTGGCTTACCGGGAAAGCTCCTGCCCTATTGTAGTGCTCCGCACCCATCTGCTGCAATTGAAAATCGGCAGCATTCATGGTAAGGAACAAAACCATCAGTACCAATTCGATATACAGAATCAAGTTCCCATCGGTTTTGGGCCATCCCTTCATTTCCGGTTTGATGAAGCGTTGGATGCGGATGATGTTCCGTCGCGCCCAAAAAACGATTACGGCCACGATTACCAAAAGGGCCAGAATTTCAAATGAGCCTATCAAAAAGTTGTACACAGAACCCAAAGGAGAGAACAACCGATGTGTTCCCAGAAGTCCATCGAGGATAATTTCCAGCACCTCTATATTGATGATAATAAAGCCCACATAAACAATAACGTGCATGATACCTGCAATGGGCCTAACGACCATCTTGGTCTGCCCCATGGCGATTCTTGCCATGTTTTTCCAGCGTTGTGCTTTGTTGTCGCTTACATCGACGTCCTTGCCCAGTTTAATGTTCCGGGTCAATTTTTTGACATTTCGAACAAAAAAACCAATGCCCGCGATCAGGGCCAGGGCAAATAAAATATTGGGCACGTATTCCATTAGTTATTTTCTTTTGGTTCGTTTGGATTCTCCTGTTCTGCGGGATCATCCGCTGGAAGTGTGTACTCTTTTTGCTTTTTGCCGAAAACGGAAACGTTGACATAACGTTTCGGGTTCAGTCTAAAGTCTTGTAAAAGCAAGTCCAATTCCCTAGAGGCTTCGGCTAGATTGTTGTACAGTGCATCATCCTTGTGCAGTTTCCCCAAGGAGCCTTCACCTTCCTCTATCTTGGCCAAAATACCGTTCAGCTTGCTCACCGTGCCTTGAAACTCGGCCAAAGTTTTCCCTAAATCAGCATTGACCAACGAATCGGAGAGTTTGGAGAAATTGGAAGTGATATGGTTCACGTTCTTCAAAGAACTGTCCAACTGGGTTTTGTTGTTTTCGAGCAGCACATTTAGATTATCGGCACTGGCCTTAAAGGAACCCACCAATTGGTTCATGGAAACTATGGCCTCTTGAAGCTGTTTTTTGGTGGGGTCATCCAATATTTGGTTTACGTTCATCAGCAATGAATCGGCATTGGAGACCGCACCTTCCACTTTCATTTGAAGCGGTGTCAGTTTTTGCTGTACCAGTTCAGTGAGCCCGGGTTTTATTTTTGATGGTAAGGTATCTCCCGATTGGGCTTTTGGGCCATCATCGAACACGGGAACAATCTGAAGGCCCTTTCCACCGATGATACCAGTATCAAACAGCTCAGCTATGCTGCTTTTGGAAAACTCGAACTTATTAGTTACCGTTAAGGTCACCAATAATTTTCCCGAGCTGTCCTTAAAACGAATATCGGTCACATTGCCCACATTAAAACCATTGATAGACACTTGGGTACCGGGCTGTAAACCACCTACATCATCGTAAACGGCATAAAAAGTTTTATTGTTCTCAAAGAGTGGAGAGGATTTTAAGTAGCTAAGCCCAAACAAGAAGGCTACGATTCCAGCGACTACGATAATCCCAGTTTTGATTTCCCTGGATAGTTTCAAAAGATTCGGTTTATGATTTAAACAAAATTAGGAATAATTTTCTCAAGAGACCATTTGAAGCATCGCTACTTCAATGCAGCTGAAACTGGCACCCTTGCCCCATTCTTGTATGCCACGATGTATGATGTGGTATACCCTTTGGCATCGGCGTTTTTCTTCAACTGCTTGGCTTCTTCGTAGGTACTGGCATTACCGTACATATATCGATACATATTCTTATAAGGTTCCTTGGATAACTGGTCTAGACCGTTAAAGTTCTTGGCGTCCAACGGTATGGTTTTTCCACTGGCCATCAACTGGACCTTAAAGATTACCCCTGAACTTTCTACAGGTGCTTTGGTCTGTGACTCCGTCTGCTTTGTTTTTTCTTCCGGTTGCTTAGCGGCAACAGTAGTAGGTTGTTCGGTTGTCTCCTTGGGAATATCCACCGCTACCGGGGTATCCTCCACCTTTGGATTCGCGGCTACTGGCGCCACTGCATAGCCCATTTCTTCTTTGTAGGCCAAGACTGCACTTGCAATCGCCGTTCCCATCTCGCTCTGCCCCTTTTTGGAGTTAAGGTAACTTCCTTCGTTTTTATTGGATAAAAAGCCTACCTCTACCAATACACTGGGCATAAAGGTCTGGTGCAGTACAATAAAACCGGCCTGCTTTACTTTTCTGTCCTTACGTTTGAGCTTTACGGTAAAATTATCCTGAAGCTTTTTTCCCAACAGAATGCTCTGGTCCAAAAATTCCTCCTGCATAATGGTCAATCCAATCACGGATTCGGGGGAATTGATATCGTACTCCGCATATCGTTGCTCATAATCGTCCTCCAAGTAGATTACGGAGTTTTCCTTTTTGGCCACCTCAAAATTTTGTCGATTGGCATGCAACCCCAGCACATAAGTTTCCGCCCCGTAGGCATCCGAGTTATGGGCATTGCAATGGACGGATACAAATAAATCGGCATTCGCCTGATTGGCAATTTCGCCCCGCTCGAACAAATCGACAAAAGTATCGTCATCCCTCGTATAAATCACTTTTATATCTGGGTGTTTTTTTAGCTCTTCCCCAATTTTCAAAACAATGGCCAGGGCAATTTCCTTTTCCAAGTAGCCGTTCCCAATGTTTCCAGGGTCGTGTCCGCCGTGACCAGCGTCCAAGACCACAATAAATTTATCTTTGGGCCTTACCTCGGTATCATTTTTGTGAAAAGAGGTCAAAGGAAAGACCAGCAAAAGAAATACTAAAAATGTCAACCGACTTTTATTCATAAGAACTGTGTAATTATAGTGTTCGCTATTGGTTAAAAATATCGTAATCACCAATAAGTAGAACAAAAAATATATGTAAGTTTGACCCCAAAACTGAGCCGACCTGTACAAAAATAGGATTTATCACGTTGCAACCAAATAAACATTTTTTACTTTTCCTATTTGTTCTTCTTTGTGGTATCGCTACCTTAAGTGCTCAGGAGGACCCTATTACGCCCTTGCCCATCAAGGCTGTGAAGGATACCATTTTCGCTCCTTTGTTGCCTCCGAACATCCTAAACGATTCCATTAGAACCGACACCACAAGCACAGATACCGTGCCAAAAAAACAGCCTTTGTTGTTGGACAAAATTAAATATAAGGCCAAGGACTATGTCAAGCTCAGTCAAAAGGACAACAAAATTTATTTGTACGACGAAGCGGAAATCTATTATCAGGATACCGAACTGAAGGCTGGCGTTATCGTTATGGATTACGTAAAAAATGAAGTCTATGCGGGCCGAATGAAGGATTCCTTGGGCAACTACTCCCAACTTCCCTTTTTTAAGCAGGGCGACAATGAGGTGCGACCGGATTCCATCCGTTTTAATTTTGATACCCAAAAAGCACTGATATGGAATTCGAGGACCGAACAACAGGCCGGTTTGGGGCAACTTGGGAGCGACGCCATGAAGGTGTATGCCGAAAAGACCAAAAAAGAGAACGACTCGGTCTACTTTTTGAACGAGGGTAAACTGACCACCTCCAACGATACGGTGAACCCCGATTACTACATCCGTGTGCGAAAGGCTAAATTTGTACCCAAAAAGAAAATCATTGCCGGGTACAGCAATATGTACATCGTAGACGTACCCACGCCCATTGCCATGCCATTTGCCTATTTCCCGTTGACCACGGGCAGGGTGGCCGGTATCCTGTTCCCTACCTTTGGTAACGATCCCAGAAGGGGGTATTTTATTCAGAACGGAGGGTACTATCTTCCTATCAGCGATTATGTAGACCTCAGTATTACGGGGGATTACTATACCAACGGTAGTTACGGGTTTCAGGGAAGGTCCGTTTACACCAAACGTTACAAATACAGCGGTAATATCAATATCAGTTATGAAAATTTGGTGACCAGCCAAAGAGGTTTTGATGATTACAGTCGAACGAGCAACTATAACATTCGGATTTCGCATTCGCAGGATACCAAGGCAAGTCCCAATTCCCGCTTTTCGGCCTCGGTGAATCTGGGCTCCAGTCAGTTCTTTACCAACTCCTTGAACCAGGTAAACCGGAACAATACGCAGACCAACACCTTCGCCTCCTCCATAAGTTACTCCAAGACGTTTCCCGAATACCCTTCGGTGAATACCAGTATTACGCTCAGTCATACACAAAACTCACGTACGCAGACCATCAACATGTCCTTGCCCACATTCCAAGCAAGCATGGAGCGTATTTTTCCCTTTGCCAAACGTGATGAACCCAAAAAGGGTGTTTTCCAAAATATCAACTTTCAGTACGATGTAAACGCCCAAAATAGCATCACCACCACGGAAGAGGAATTTTTTAAAAGTGGTATGTTCGATGATGCGCGAGTGGGTGCCCGACACCGAATCCCCATAGCGACCAACTTTAAATTGGCCAAGTACCTCAGCGTTAGTTTAAGCGGAAACTATGAAGATGTGTGGGCCTTGGAAACCATCCGGCGCGAGTTTGATGAAGAATCCGGACTTGTGGTTACCGATACCATTCCGGGTTTTGACAGATTCAACCGTTATAGTTTGGGTACCAGTATTGGTACTACCTTATATGGAACTTGGAATTTTGGCGAAGATAAAAAAGTGCAGGCCTTGCGCCACGTAATGCGCCCTTCCATCAGCTATGGGTACACGCCTTCCTTTGAACAGTTTTATGAATCCTACACCAATGGAGAAGGCGAAGAGGTACAATACACCCCATTTGAAACCAGTCTTTATGGCCGGCCATCATTGAACAGGGGTAGTTCCATTAGCTTTTCGCTACAGAACTCGCTCGAAGCTAAGGTTCGGGACAAGGATTCCACGGCAACGGAGCCCAGAAAGGTGAAGATTTTGAGCAACCTCACCTTCAATGCCAGTTATAATTTGGAAGCGGATTCCCTTAAACTTAGCCCCATCAGTATGAGCGGGGCAACGGAAATCATTAAAAACGTCCCCATCAACTTTGCCGCTACCTTTGATCCCTATGCCATTGACAATAACGGTAGACGCATCAATACCTTAAACATCAATAATGGAGGGGGGATTGCACGTTTGACCAGTGCACGTATCAACACCAGCTTTTCCTTGAACAGCGAAATGTTCCAGAAAGGTGGAGTTAAGGAAAAGAGTGATGAGGAAAAACAGTCGGACTTTAGTGAAAACCCGTTTGCCATTGACGATGTTCGTGGAGAACAATCCCAATTCAATCGTGGAAGAGGCAATAGGGGCAACGACCCCAACCAAGAGCAGCCTTTGTACAATAACAAATTACCGTGGGATGCGCGCTTTACCTATGTAGCCTCCTACAACAACAATAACCGCCAGAACGAAATTACCAACCACTCCATCATGTTCTCCGGGAGCATTTCGTTGACCCCAAAATGGGAAGTTGGGTTCAATTCTGGTTATGATCTGAAGAACAAAGGATTCGCCGATACCCGTTTCGCTTTTAAACGGGATCTGGGCAGTTTTAACCTTAGTTTCGACTGGACTCCTTTTGGGAGGTTTGAGCGATGGTATTTCTTCATTGGCATAAAGAGTTCCCTGTTGAAAGACATCAAATGGGAAAACAGAAGTCAGCCTTGATCGTACCACTTTATTTTTTACCTTCACTGGCATAAATTCCAATGCATGAAAAAAATCATACAGACCACAAAAGCACCGGCTCCCATCGGGCCGTACAACCAAGCCGTACTCATAAAGGATACACTTTACATTTCCGGTCAAATTCCGATTGACCCGGCTACGGGCGAGTTGGTAGAAGGGGACATCCAAAAGGAGACGCGCCAATCCATGGAAAACCTAAAAGCGATACTCGAGGAAGCTGGAATGACCTTTGAGCATGTGATCAAGTCCTCGATTTTTATCAAGGATATGAACCAGTTTGCACAAATCAATGAGGTATACGGAAGCTATTTTGACGAAGCCACTGCTCCCGCAAGGGAAACTGTGGAAGTTGCCAATCTTCCGAAATTCGTGAATGTGGAGATATCGATGATTGCCGTTAAATAGTCTCTCTGTGGAATTCCACCAGACCTTCAATGGGTCTACGGCGGATTACCCCCAAAATCAAATCATTGCGCTCAATACAAGCCGTTAACTCGTCACGCAAAAAGTGGGCAATGCTTCCTACGAAGCTTACAGGCACTTTGGTGGCCAGTTCGTATTGCATAATGTAGTTGTTCACGAACTGCTGCAATCCTTTTTCGATGACGCCTTTGCAATACGGGTGCTCCTTGTTTTCAATAATGAAACGGGCAAAAGTGGCCAAATAGGTATTAGGGTTGGGCTGTTTGTAAAGGTGTTCCTTGATGACATCTGCATCCAAGTCGTACTCCTTGGCAAATTTCATCCCAAGGTCCTGGGGCATTTTATGGAAATAATAATCCCGGATCAATTTTCGTCCAAAGAAGTTACCGCTACCATCATCCATCAAAATATACCCCAATGAGGTAACTTTTTGGATGAGTTGATGACCATCGTAGTAACTGCAATTGGAACCTGTTCCCAAAATGCAAACGATGCCCTGCCTCCCAATCTTGGTGGTGGAATAAATGGCCGCATAGGTGTCTTCCCTCACCTCAGCTTTGGCATTGGGAAAGAAATCCTTAAAAATGGCCTTCAAAAAATTCTTCATTCTATCGGTACCGCATCCAGCACCATAGAAATACAACTGACGTACTTTTTCCTTGTTCTTGGAAAGCTCAAAATTATTCGCCAACCTATCCTCGATGACCTCTTTGGTCAGCACTTCCGGGCTAAGGCCCAAAGTTTGGGTCACAAATAACTGCTCCCCTTTTTCGTCGAGGGCAATCCAATCCGATTTGGTGGCACCACTATCCACAATCAAAATCATACGTCGAGATTTTTATAGTAAAATCCTGAAGAGGAGGGTATCCTCTTCAGGACAAAATGATAATACTTAAGGTAATTTATTAAAGACTTGCTGCGTGCAAGGCCAAGTCTACCAATTTATTGGAGTAACCAGTTTCGTTATCATACCAAGAAACCACTTTGAAGAACTTGGAGTTCAACTCGATTCCAGCATCTGCATCAAAAATGGAAGTTCTCACATCGCCTACAAAATCTTGGGATACCACCAACTCATCGGTGTAGCCCAAAATACCGGACAATTCTCCTTCGGCAGCCGTTTTCATCGCTTTTTTGATTTCCTCATAGGAAGTTTCCTTGGCCAAACGCACGGTCAAATCCACCACAGATACATCGGCAGTAGGTACTCTAAATGCCATACCCGTCAATTTGCCTTCCAACGATGGAATTACCTTTGTTACTGCCTTAGCAGCTCCTGTAGCAGCAGGGATAATGTTCAAAAGGGCACTTCTACCTCCTCTATAATCCTTTTTGGAAGGACCATCCACAGTCAACTGGGTAGCTGTTGTGGCGTGAACTGTTGTCATCAAACCTTCATCGATACCAAAGGCATCATCCAATACCTTGGCGATAGGTGCCAAACAGTTGGTGGTACAAGAAGCGTTGGAGATAATCGTATCCGTAGCTTTAACATCTTTGTGGTTTACTCCCATTACAAACATGGGCGCATCCTTGGACGGAGCAGAGATCACTACTTTTTTGGCACCGCCATCGATGTGGCTTTGTGCCATATCCAAAGTGGTGAAAATACCTGTACATTCCGCTACGATTTCCGCACCGGCTTCGTCCCATTTCAAGTTTTTAGGGTCGCGCTCGGCAGTTACCCTGATTTTTTTTCCGTTTACGATCAAGTTACCATCCTTTACTTCGATGGTACCATCGAATCTTCCGTGTACCGAATCATATTCCAAAAGATATGCAAGGTGTTCTACGTCCAACAAGTCGTTGATGGCAACAACATCCACGTTGTCCCTGTTCACGGTGGCCCTAAAGACCAACCTTCCAATTCTACCGAATCCGTTAATTCCTATTTTCAAATTTGACATGTTTACTTTTTTAGTGTTTACATTAAGTTGTCATTATATCGGAAACTCTGATGAGTTCTTCGTCAATTTCTGTGTGTGCCTTGATGGCTTCGGCCAAGGGTGTCAGCACCAATTTGGTATCCCTGATACCGACCATAAGGTTTGATTTTCCTTCCAAGAGACTCTCTACGGCCTTTACGCCCATTCTACTGGCCAAAACCCTATCGAAACAGGTTGGGTTCCCACCTCGTTGCATATGTCCCAGCACGGACACTCTTACATCATAAATAGGTAAGTGCTGCTCCACATATTCCTTTAGTTCAAAGACGTTTTTACCAATCTTATCCCCTTCGGCGACAATTACGATACTGGATGATTTCCCCGAAGCCTTGCTTCGCTTTAGGGAATCCAAAAGTCGCTCCAGACCCAAGTTTTGCTCTGGTATCAATATTTCCTCGGCACCGGCCCCTACTCCAGCATTGAGTGCGATATGGCCCACATCCCTTCCCATGACCTCAACAAAAAAGAGGCGGTTGTGGGAACTGGCCGTATCACGTATTTTATCTATAACATCCACCACCGTGTTGATGGCGGTATCGAAACCAATGGTAAAGGATGATCCTAGAATATCATTGTCGATGGTTCCGGGAATTCCTATCACTGGAAAATTATATTCCTCTGTAAACAGCAGGGCCCCTGTGAAACTTCCATTCCCTCCGATTACCACAAAGGCTTGAATGCCTTCCTTGGTCAATTGGTCGTAAGCCTTCTTTCTTCCTTCCTTCGTTCTAAATTCGTCGCAACGGGCAGACTTTAGAATGGTACCTCCCTTATTAATGATGTTATTTACACTACGGGCATCCAAGGTCTTAAAATCACCTTCAATCATTCCTTGGTAACCTCTGTAAATCCCCACACATTCAATGTTCAAATATGCACAGGTACGGACAACGGAACGAATGGCGGCATTCATTCCAGGAGAGTCTCCGCCAGACGTAAAAACGCCTATTTTTTTAATTTCTGAAGCCATTCAAATTTTTAAGAGGTCAAAGCTAGGAAACTTTATCCAAATTTGGAATGTCTTGATAATTTATTTGATTTGAAAGACTTTCTCAAACGTTTTCGTAAAAAATTAATACAAAAACACTTAAAAATATAAAATTAATGGATGGAATTGGGAAGGTTGACGGGCTTTTCGGAAAAACGAATTAAACTATCCTTTCCCATCACCTGTTCTGGGGGATTCAAGGCTTCTGGAAGATCCTTTTCTTCGGATGGATTTTCCCTTTTGTTGAACACCTTTTGCATAAGCTCCCTAAAACTGTCAAAATCTACCTGATAGGACAAACCTACGCCCTGGGTGTACCCTTGCCGTTCCGCCAAAAACTGCTGTATTTGGTTCTCTCTGTTGAAGATTTTAGCGCTCAGTGTTCCTTCATCGTTCAGCAATATCTGGACTTCCACATCACCGGCGACCACGGTTTCCGATACACCTCCTACCGGCACCCCTACCCTTCCGTTGACCAAGATACGGTCCGAAAGCTGGGTAGACACGGTCACCCCTATCCTATCTTCTGTGGCAATATCGGCATTGGGATCGTTATAGCCCTGCTCATACGAAACCCCAAAGTTGAGTTTATCGTTGTTACCCGCCAAAATCTGATTGAAAAGTCCAGAAGCGGTTTGTATCAGGTTTCCGGTTACCGCCTGTTGGTTGATTCCTCCAGATTGTGGATTTACGAAAGTGCCCTGTGCCAATAGGAAGAAAGCATTACGTTCCAAGATAGTGGGATCTTGCAATCGGTATTCCAATTCGGACTGTACCACCGAATTGGTCCCCGGAAATTCAATCCCAAAATTGATATTGGGACTTTCCAATTCACCATCCAACCGTACGACCACCTCTGTGGGTATCCTACCCGTGAAACCTGCGTTGTCCAAAAGGGGCGCCGGATTGGCATTAAGGGAATACACTGCTTCGAGATTCAATTGAGCGGCCAAGGGGTCTTGCTCCCACAAGATGCTGCCACCGGGACGCACCTTAAACTTTTTATCGATGACCCCACCGTATTTAAAATTGTATTCCCCAGACACCACAACAAAATCACCGTACATATTGAATTTACCATTGGTGTTGATTTCGATCAACAAAATACCTTCCCCGGTTCCCTTTAGGGAACTCCCTGTAGTTTGATCTACCACGATCTCCACTTCAGCCTCTGGGGTAACGGCAAGATCAAAAGCCATTTCAAGTCCTTGGTATTCTTCCAAGACCCTTTCCTCCTCAAATGAACTGTTCTCCCCTTTTTCCAAAAAATTGATAAAGGAGTAGTCGCCAACGCTGGTCACATCGCTCAAAGGTATTTTAAGCGAGGTTCCGGCGGCCGTAGTAGCATCTACCGAAATGGTCATGGCGTCCACTGGACCATAAATACTTCCACTACCATTGATAAACCCTGTGCCGTAATACAAGGATTCCTCATCGTACTCGGTATTTAAGATCATAAAGCGATCATTGTTGGTATCCACATCCAATCCGAGATACCAATCGTCAAATCCGGTATGGCTAATGGTTCCATCCAAGGTAGCCGTAGTCTTTTCCTTTACGTCCGAGAGTTGTACGTTTTCAAAATAAAAGGTCTGATCAAACAATCGTACTTGGGAGTAGGGTGCAAAATCGTAGTCCACATTAAGGTATGGGATACCGATTCCAGCATCGTTCAATTGCAGCAGACCGTTAATGGATGGATTTTCAACATTCCCCGTGATAGTGGCATCGCCGGTCACCCTTCCCCTAATATTGGATATGATATCTTCCCCCAATGGGTTGAAAGGTTCCAATGCAAAGTCGGTAAAATTGGCCTTGAGGTCCAGCTCCTGTACATTATTGATGTTGGTCACCTTTCCGTTAACGTTCATGAGTTCTTTGCCGTTATCGTTGAGCCATGTACTGACTCCAAATTCGGTAAGATCGTTATTCCCGTAAATACCGACCTCCAGATCACCTAGGCGTATGTCGTTTACACTAAAGCTTTCAATTTTTAGGCTGGAGGTGGGTAGATAGTTGCCATCTTTTTGAAGGATATTGAGAAAACCATCCACCTTTCCGTTCATTTTCAAACTGTCAATGGCCGGTGTAACCTTGTCCAGGGAAACCAATTTAAATTGCAGGTTCAAATCCTTGTAAGTGGAATCGGCAAACTCCCCCCTAAGTCGTATCTGCTCCTCATTATTGTTGTCCATCACTACGTCCTCTATCCGGATACTGTCCAAAGCACTGTTAAAAATGACCTTGTTTTTACTGTTCCCATCCTTATTGAGGACCCATGTATTGCCCTTGAAGCTGACATCCGATTTTTTGAGACCGATCACCGATCTGTTATTTTCATTAAAGGTGTGGTAGAAATTCAGGTTGTAGCTATCGTTGTATTCACTCCCACCCTTGAACTCTGTTCTAAAGAACAGGGTATCCTTCAAGGTGGTATTGATCAAGCTAAAATCCTTGATATCGTAATACACGGTGGACATATCCTCCACGGAAACGAAGGTATTGAACAAGGGGTTCTTATTGTCGATTTTGAGCTCAATATTATCAAAAGCGTTCCCAAAAGCCTCGATACTTGGGGATTTAAAGGTGAGCTTAAAATCGCTTTGGTCGGCCTGAATGGATCCCCGAATAAACGTATTGGGGTCAAAAGTAAGCTCAGGTACGAATACGTCCACAATTTTGTTATAGATCTTAAAATTGAAATCCACATACTGACCTCCTGAGATTTTGAAAGGTTGATAATTGGTGTAGATGCTTCCGATAGAGTTCTGCACCAATTGCCCCAATTCCTTCACCTTAAAATTGCCCCGCATATAGCCTGTAATGATATCGGGGGAATTGATCTCTATGGTACGAATGGTATCCCGGTCAAAAGTGGAGGTTACGCTGAAATCTTCAAAATAATAGGTGTCGTTTGCATTTTGATACGTGGTGTTGGTGAACTGGAGCTGACCTGCCATATCATCCAAATTGTTCCCCTCAATATCCATATCCACATGCCCTTTGAAGATGGAGATGCTGTCGTTGATAAAATTGAGCTCCTTTAAATCGGCGTAGTCCACTGCTGCCACAAAATTGAACTTGTTCTCCCGCTGCCCAAAATTGGCCAATCCTTGGAAGTCAAATCGGAAATTTTCATCATTGCACAACAGGACACCATCGAACAATTGGTTTCTCAAAATACCCGTGACCTTTATTTTGTTGTACTCGTAGTTATTGAACTCAAATTTGTAGACGTCACCCGACACCTCGGTATTCAAGCTTTCGGCAACAAACCCCTTTCCTTCTACGTTCATATCCATGGAGGCCAGTCCCAGATTATCATTGTCTATAAATTCCCCAAGATTAAAATCGATCAAGGAAATAAACCCGATGTAGGAGGCGTCCTCAATCGTCTGCACGTTGGTCATTTGAAGGTCTACGTAGCTACTGCCCACGGCAGTATTCAGGTTCACGGTCACATCAATGGAGGTTTCGGTGATCTCCGTTTCACCCCTTACCGTAAATTGTCCCAATTTTTGCACGGACTCCGGGATGTTCCTTCCCAAAATTTGTGGCAGAATGCTACGCAATTGATAATAACTTGAGGTAAGATTGTCAATATCCCCGCGCAACACAAATGGTGCCTGCTCGCTAAAAATATTGTCGAACCTAAAATCGCCACGAATACCTGTGTTGTCGGTAAAAAGAAACAGGTCGTCTACCTGCAATTGGTTGAGCACTCCACTGAAGTTACCGGTAAAGTTTACGATCTTGTCCTGTCCAAACTCATCAAAAAAGGCATTGACCTCATTGAGTGCTACCTTGGAATCCGTAAAATTGGCGTCGATATTGACGAGGTCAACAAAGTTGGCCAAATCTTCACGATTGTAGTTGAACACCAAATTGCCCTGAAGCTCGGATTGTTCCGTATTGATAAAAAGGGAATCAAAACGCATCTGCTCCTTGGTGTACGCAAAATCAGCAGTGAAATTTTTCAAACGGATGCCCCGTTTGGCCAAAGTGGATAGGTCATTGATCTTCAGGGACACATCGGGGCCCAAAATTTGAAAATCGGACGCTGTAATCTCAATCTCGGAAAAGTTCAGCGTTTCCGGCTTCTCCAGATTTTCATCGATCAAACGGAACTTGCCATTATGGATTTGTATTTCATCCGAGGACATAAAAAAGGGCGGTGTTCCGGGGTCGCGTGGTTTTCCATCATCCAATTTATCCACAAAAACATCCAAATTGGTATCGCTTTCCCCTTCGTAAGTCTTCAAGTTAAACACCAGACCGTCCAATTCCATTTCTCCAAACTCCATTTTGTTGTTGGCCATATTTCGGAGGTTCAAAATGGAGGTAGAAACCTTGTGGATGTAGATCAAGGTGTCCTTTTTGTAATCCTCCACATAAATGCCCTTGAGTCCAGCGTTGAGATTAAAGAGGGAAACACTGACCCGCTCGATTTGTATGTTGGTACCGAAGGATTCGTTCAGCGAATCCGTCGCATATTTTCCCAATCTTGTCTGTACGGCCGGCAATGAAAGAATCAATGAAGCCAACACCAACAGCAAGACAATGGCCAAAAGGAAGCGCAACAGTATTTTTCGAAGTTTTTTGATAGGGTTTTTATGTTTTACCTTTGATGACCAATTTTTGTTCCAAAACCTGTGGAGAAATCAAAAAAATATATTCTTTCCATCGAATCATCCTGTGATGATACATCGGCTGCCGTACTTTGCAACAAAAAAGTACTCAGTAATGTAGTGGCTACACAGGAAATCCACAAGCAATATGGAGGTGTTGTCCCAGAGTTGGCTTCAAGGGCGCATCAACAAAATATCGTTCCCGTGGTCCACCAAGCCTTGGCCAAGGCAAATATCGACAAAAAACAACTATCTGCCATAGCTTTTACAAGAGGTCCGGGACTTATGGGTTCTTTATTGGTCGGAACCTCCTTTGCCAAATCCCTGGCCTTGGGCCTGGACGTCCCTTTGATCGAGGTAAACCACATGGAAGCGCATATTTTGGCGCATTTTTTGGACGATGGCGACCATCGAACGCCTTCGTTCCCCTTTTTAGCCATGACCATTAGCGGTGGGCATACCCAAATCGTAAAGGTCGTCGACCACTTTAACATGGAGGTACTGGGAGAAACCTTGGATGATGCCGTGGGAGAGGCGTTCGACAAAAGTGCTAAATTAATGGGGCTTCCCTATCCCGGTGGGCCGCTGATAGACAAATATGCCCAACTGGGCAATCCGCACGCCTTTGAGTTTCCCAAACCCAAAGTAGACGGATTGAATTTTAGCTTTAGTGGACTCAAAACAAGTATTCTCTACTTTTTACAACGGGAGACCCAAAAGGATGCTGATTTTGTTTCCAAAAATATCAACGATATCTGCGCATCGGTACAGTATACCATTCTGGAAATTTTGATGGATAAGCTCCAAATGGCAGTGGACCAGACAGGTATACGCCAAGTGGCCATAGGAGGTGGCGTGGCGGCCAACTCTGGCATACGGCAAAGATTGAAGGATGCCGAAGAAAAGTTGGGATGGAGCACCTTTATCCCTAAATTTGAGTATTGCACGGACAATGCAGCCATGATCGGTATTGTAGGTTACCTTAAATATGAAAAAGGCACCTTTACCGACCAGAGCATCGCCGCCAAGGCAAGATATGCCATCGGTGGTTAATTTATAAAACCTTTGCTATGCAGCTTTTTTACAATGCCACCCTGGACAATAGTGCCAAACAGTTTACCTTTCCGCCCGATGAGAGCAAACACATTGTAAAGGTGTTACGAAAATCCGAAGGGGACGTGCTGCACATTACCAACGGAAAGGGGTACTTATTTGAGGCCAAGATCTTGGATGCTGACCAAAAAAAATGCAGGGCAGAAATCATTTCACAACAAAAATCGATTCCAAAGCGGTACCATTTGCACTTGGCGGTGGCCCCGACAAAGATGAACGACCGTTACGAATGGTTCCTGGAAAAAGTGACAGAAATCGGGGTGGATGAAATCACCCCAATTATTTGCGACCATTCCGAACGCAAGACGCTCAAATTGGAACGAATGGAGCGAGTATTGCAAGCTGCCATGAAGCAGTCCTTGCAAACCGTACTGCCCAAAATAAACCCACCCATATCCTGTCGGGAGTTTTTGGAATCCAACGAAACCCTCGGTTACAGATTTATTGCCCATTGCCAAAATGGGGATAAAATGGAATTGAAACGACGTGTAATCGCTGATAACGACCTAACCATTCTCATAGGCCCCGAAGGGGATTTCTCGAAAGGGGAAATTGATCTTTCCAAAGAAAAGGGATATATTCCAGTATCCTTGGGCAGAAATAGGTTACGGACAGAGACGGCCGCCATTGTGGCCTGTACCACCGTGGCCATCATCAACAACTAATACTTCACATTATCCATATTACAAAGGAATACGCTATTTTTGAAGGGAAGGTCAATCACTAGCACATGAACAAACGAACATTTTTGATATGCTTGCTCTTTTGTTGCACGCTATCCTTGGCATACACGCAACAAGTGGCCATCCTAAAATATGGTGGTGGCGGTGATTGGTATTCCAACCCTACGGCCTTGCCCAATTTGATTGCATTTTGCAACACCCATATCGATACCAAAATCGACCCAGAACCGGAAACCGTGGAGGTGGCAAGTGTCTCCATTTTCAAATACCCTTATTTGCACATGACCGGACACGGAAATGTTTTTTTCAACGATGAAGAAGTCCAAAATTTGCGCACTTACTTACTCTCGGGCGGTTTTCTTCATATTGATGATAATTACGGCATGGAACCCTATTTGCGTAGGGAATTGGAAAAAGTGTTTCCCGAAAGGCCCTTGGAGGAACTGGGTTCGGATCACCCCATCTTCAATCAAAAGTTCAAGTTTCCCGAAGGATTGCCCAAAATCCATGAACACGATGGCAAGCGACCACAGGCCTTTGGCATTTTTGAAAAAGGAAGGCTCATATTGCTCTATACCTATGAGTGTGATTTAGGGGATGGTTGGGAGGATCCCGCCGTACACAACGACCCGGAAGACATCCGAATCAAAGCGCTACAAATGGGCGCCAATATTATGGAATACGCCTTTAAAAGCTAAGCAATGAAAGCAAAGATTATCGCAAACGGAATATTACGGGCAGTTGCAATCATAGTAGGCGTTGTCCTCGTAGGATGGTTTTTCTACAAAATCCAATCCGTATTGGTCTATTTGGCCATTGCAGCCGTGCTTGCGCTATTGGGCAGACCCATAGTGCTTTTCCTGCGCAGAAAACTCAAATTCCCCAACACCTTGGCGGTAGTGGTGACCATGGTATTGATGCTTTCCTTGTTCTTGGGGATACTTGCCTTATTTATTCCTTTGGTGGCCGAGCAGAGCAAAAACCTATCGCTGTTGGACATTGAGGCCCTCAAAGCAGACTTGAACACCCTCTACATCCAAACTCTAGAGTATTTTGGAGCCTCCACAGGCAGCGTAAACAACCTTTTGGACGAATCCAAAATCGAGGAAAATATGCTACAAGGTCTCGATTTGGGCTTTATTCCCAATTTTTTGAATACCATCGTAAATACATTGAGCAATTTTAGTGTTGGCCTTTTCTCGGTTCTCTTCATCACCTTTTTCTTTTTGAAGGACAGCAAACTGATGCAAAATGGTATCCTGACCTTTGTGCCCAATGACAAGGAAAGTAATTTGGTCACCTCCATTGACAAAATAAACAATTTGCTTTCCCGATATTTCGCAGGCATCCTTTTACAATTGTTCATCCTCTTTGTGATCTACACGATTTCATTATTTATCGTGGGTGTGGAAAACGCGATAGTGATCGCTTTTCTTTGTGCCCTGTTCAACATCATTCCATACATCGGTCCCATCATCGGAGGGGTCACCATGATTATCCTAACCATGACCAGTTTTATCGATGCGGATTTCAGCACGGTGATTTTGCCCAAAGCACTTTATGTTTTTATTGGTTTGACCATTGGCCAACTCATCGATAATTTCTTTTCACAACCATTTATTTTTTCCAAAAGCGTAAAGTCGCACCCCTTGGAAATCTTCTTGATCATTATCATCGCAGGATTGCTTTTTGGGGTCGTGGGAATGGTGGTCGCTGTGCCGGGATATACCGCCATAAAGGTGATTTTGAAGGAGTTTTTGGCCGAAAATTCTTTTGTGAAGAAGTTGACCAAAAATTTATAGCAAAAGTTTGAATGAACTTATCTTAAATACTGGTATACAGGATTATATCGATAATAATTTGACAACTGACATCCTGACAGTTCTGTTGGCGAAACCTGTTTTTGAAGGGGTTTCCCAAAAAGAATTGGCCCAACAAATCGAAGCCAAAAAAAAGTGCAAGGACAAACTCCCAACCTGGTTTGAAAAAAGAGGAATCTACTACCCCATAAAGCTCCATATCGAACAAACAAGCTCTGAGGTTACGGCTCGATACAAATCGCAATTGGTAAGTGGAAAATCGCTCATAGACCTTACCGGAGGATTGGGGGTGGACACCTACTTTTTTGCGCAACAAATTCCTGAGGTTTTCCACTGTGAAATCAATCAAGAACTGAGCGAAATCGCCTCTCATAATTTCAAGGTTTTGGAGCAGGAGCATATTGCCTGTCAAGCTGAGGATGGCATTACTTATCTACAAAATTCAAAGCAAGGATTCGAATGGATTTATATAGATCCATCGCGTAGGGATGATGCCAAAGGGAAAGTGTTTTTGTTGCAAGATTGTCATCCTGATGTTTCCAAACATTTGCCACTTTTCTTTGAAAGGGCCTCGCACCTTTTAATGAAGACGTCACCCTTATTGGACATCAAACAAGCTATTGAGACCTTGGAATCCGTAAAAGAAGTCCATGTGGTCGCTGTACAGAACGAGGTGAAGGAACTGCTCTTTGTACTAGAAAAAGGATATGAGGGTCGGGTTCATATCAAGACCAGGAACATACAGCCCGATCATACCGAATCCTTTGATTTTATTTGGGAAGATGAAGCAATGTGCAATATCGCGCATGAGGAACCCTCCGCTTATCTGTACGAACCCAATGCAGCTGTTCTGAAATCGGGGGGATTCAAAAGCGTGGGCAAGACATATGGGGTTTATAAATTGCATCCCCACTCCCATTTGTATACCTCCAAATCACTCTTGGAGTTTCCGGGAAGAAGGTTCAAAATTGAAAGCGTGGTGCCTTATTCCAAAAAGGCAATGAAATCCCTTCATATCGACAAGGCCAATGTTACTACGCGAAACTTTCCACAGTCCGTGGCCGAGCTGCGAAAAAGGCACAAAATCAAGGATGGTGGGAATCGCTATATTTTTTTCACCAAAACCTTGAACGACTCATTGATTGTGGTGGATTGCACAAAAGTTGCCGATTGATTTCGCATAGTGAGTTAATTCTGGAACGGTTTCCTTGTTGGGGAAGATTAGTCTTCACACTCCCATTTAAAATTGGCCACTCTATCATTGGACGCGGCTGAGAGGTTATAGTGCCACCATTCGGTTCTGATGGACCAAAATCCATGGTCTTCCATGGTCTCTTTTAACAATTTTCGGTTGTCTAGAATTTCTTGGGGCAAGTCCATATTATCGTGATAGGCCCGCTTTCCGAAGTAGTCAAAATCAGTACCCATGTCCAGTTCGTTGCCCTCCATATCCACTAGGGTAATATCCACCGCTCCGCCTTTATTATGGATGGAACCTTTGTCGGGATTGGCGACATACTGCGGATTGGGGACAATTTCCCACATTTTGTACTGTACCGAATTGGGACGATAGCAATCAAAGAACTTAATCTTCACCCCTTGCTCCATAAAATCGGCATTGGCTGCAATCAAAGCCTTGGCGGTCTTTACACGGGTATAACATTCGGCACAATCGTAGACTTTGGCCTTTAAAAAATTATTTTCCGTGGCATATCGCATGTCGTAGGCAAAATCAGCACTGAAATCGGCCAAGCGAACAAACGTGGTATCGGCAAGTCCATCGAAGGTTCTTAAAGTGGTTGCTTTATCTACCACCGTGTCCGCAGCAACCGAATCCATTTTGATTTCCGATGCAGTTTGAGGTTTTTCTACCTCGGTTTTGTGTTTAGACCGACAGCATACTATCAGTCCAAGTAGTAATACAACTAGGGAATATTTCATCTTTCTTAATGCTTTCGTTTTTGATTTGCAAGCCAAGTATAGAGTGAGTCCGTGGTATAGGCCCGGTCCCAAGCATTGTGTCCCACGCCTTTATATCTGGTATATCGGACGTCGTGCCCCATGTCACGCAATTTAGCCACCATTTTATCGGACTCTTCCACATCAATGACATCGTCTTGATCACCATGGAAAACCCAAATAGGCATTTCTTGGTCTATCCAGTGTGCATAGGGCAAAGGTGTCATCCCACAAACCACGGCCATGGCGGCAAACTTATCCGGATATTGCGTAGCAAGCTCCCAAGCGGCGCTTCCTCCCCTGCTCAACCCTGATACATATATTCTGTTTTTATCGACTCGGTTCATCCCTGTAACGGAATCGAGCAATTGAATGACCGCCTCGGTATTCCACCATTTTTTGGCGTGGGAATTTTGCGGGGCCAGTATCAAAAATGGAAATTGCTTGCCTTCGGCCAGCATTTTGGGCGGACCTGTATCCTTTATTTCCTCCAGCGCCCTACCCGATTCACCACCTCCGTGAAGAAAAAGTAAGAGTCCAAAGGTTTCCTCCGAATCAAAATAATGTTCGGGATAGTACAGATAGTATTTTAAATTCTCCTTGGTTACGGTTTCTAGCTCATCGGCCACCAAATGGGATTGGGCAGCACAGGCCTGAAGCATTATCAAACCAATCAAAAGTAAAAGCTTTCCCAATTTATTCCCCATTGCGTTCACAAGTTACAAAAGTTTATCGGCGATATCGCGCCAAGTATCCGCCCGCTCAAAGGTTTTGACCTCGGTATTGTGGGGCGAAGTGAACATAATGGACCGGCCATCAAAAAAGCCCAGGTTTTTGCTTCGGTCATCGATGAGCACATCGCCTTTGAGCACATGCTTGTTCCCGCACAATATTCGATTTTGCCATGGGATAAAGGGAAAGAATTGGTCCAACCAATCGGATTTTTCCCGAAGCGATTGTGGAAACTCCATCGCCGCGGATGCGATGTAGACTTCGTGCTTTTTGCTCAATGCTTCCAAAACGTCCTGGCTGCCATCGATGACTTTCAAATTTTTGAAAAAGCCATCGCGGTGTGTATGGTCTCTCACCGATTGCTGATGCTCCTGCGGGACACATTGCCAAAATTCCCTGCCCATACATTCTTCGGCTGTAAATTGGGCATCAAACTCTTGGTTATAAATATCGATATGGGCTTGATAGGCATCTGCGATAACCTCGTCCATATCCACAAAAATGATCATAAGCGCTCTTTTTTGGTGAAGTACGGGAAAAGTGAACAAAAATGAAAACCTTCCAGACAAATACCCATTATTCCGATTGGATGTCATCGGTGGTCAACTCCAAAAGTCCTCTATCAAACTTTGATACTAAATTTTCAGTTAAGGGGAATAACGGTTAACTTCACAGTTTTTGAACATCAACCTTTTTTACGTAAAGCTGCTGAACTATGCTGCCCCAAGGAAAGTTTCCTCCCAAAGTGTTTATTAATGGTGAAATCCATTCATCCGAAGAAGCGCGAATATCGGTATTTGACCGTGGTTTTTTGTTCGGGGATGGTATTTACGAAGTCATGATGCAGTTGGAAAACGGCATTTTTTACAAAAAAGCACATCTCGACCGATTACAAAATAATTTAAATAAAATCCAAATTGCTTTTAACGTGGAAGAAGTTGAGCGCAATCTGGAACCCTTGCTCCGGGCCTCTGGACTGGTGAATAAGTCTTGTTTGATCTACATGCAGGTAACCAGAGGTATTGCTGCCCGAAAACATGCGTATCCAAAGGAAGCAACTCCCAGTGTGATGATGTATGCACTACCCTATGCATTGCCCGAGGTCAACCCCAACAAAATGAACGCTATTTTGGTACCCGATGTCCGATGGCACCGTTGTGATATCAAATCGGTTTCGTTGTTGGGAAACATTATGGCCAATGAGGCAGCCATGAACGATGGTACTGATGAAGCCGCCTTGGTTCGGGACGGGGTTATCACCGAAGGTTCCCATACCAATATCTTTTTCGTAAAAGACGGGACAGTGATTACCCACCCGGCCAATGAACACATCCTGAATGGGGTTACCCGAATGATTGTACTACAGCTCTGCCATAAGCTGGGAATTCCTGTGTTGGAAAGAGCCTTGACCGAAAATGAAATTGAACAAATGGACGAAGCTTTCTTTACGGGTACCACCACACAAGTGGCTGCCATTGCAAAGCTTGGGAATCATGTGTATTTTCACGGAGAACAGGTTGGTGCAGTGACCCTTAGGCTACAGGAAGCATTTGGCAAGCTCAGAACAAAAGAGACTTCAGGTCTCACATTTGAAACATATATCAACCCACAAACTATTTGACTATGAATAAATTACTATGTGTCCTTACCTGTGGCCTCGGCCTATTTTCCATGACCATGACGGCTCAGGAAATTGAAAAAAAATATACCAAAGAAGTAGATCGATTGGCCAAAAACAAGAAAGTGGAAGAGGCTTTTGGATATATCAAATCACAAAAGGATGCAACCACTCAGGATTTGATCACCTTAACAGAGATTTTGGCACCGCCTTTTATGGAAACAGAGCGAGGCAAAGTGTTTGCCCAGATGTTGGAGGAAGCAGGTGTGGACAGTATTTGGACAGATAAGGTGGGCAATGTCATCGGATTGCGAAAAGGTGTTTCCGGAGCATCGGGTTATATTGGGGTGGATGCGCACTTGGACGTGGTTTTTCCGGAAGGCACGGATGTGACCGTAAAAAAAGTTGGAGACACCCTTAAAGCTCCTGGAATCGGGGACGATACCCGAGGCTTGGCCATGCTGATCAGTATGCTCAAAGCCATGAACAAGGCAGAAATCAAAACCGAAAAAGGTTTGCTTATTGTAGGAACCGTAGGTGAGGAAGGACTAGGAGACCTGCGTGGTATGAAGTATATGTTCAACGAATCGGGCTTGGACATCGATGCCTGGATTGCCATCGATGGTGGAAGCATGGGACGTATCAGCAATGCGGGGCTGGGCTCCAAGCGTTACAAATTAATGGTCAAGGGGCCGGGAGGTCATTCTTGGGGCTTTTGGCTTGGCCAATCCGCACCACGCCCTGGGCAAGGCCATCGATGAATTTTCCAAAGCCGCTTGGGAATACACCTCCACGCATAGCCCCAAAACCAGTTTTAACGTGGGCCGGATTGGGGGCGGAACTTCGGTGAATTCCATTCCCTTTGAGTCGTGGATGGAAGTTGACATGCGGGCCATTGACCCAAAGAACCTAGACGAAATCGAGATTGTTTTTAAGGAATCCGTAGAAAAGGCCATAAAAGAATACAATGAAAGCGGTATTCGGGATGAGGTCACCTACGAGCTAATCAAGATCGGGGACAGGCCTTCCGGTGAATTGCCAGCAACGCTTCCCCTGATACAAAGAGCCATGGCGGCTACCCAACATTTTGGTGTAAAACCCAGTTTAGGGCGCGGTTCTACCAATATTAATATTCCAGTGGCCCAAGGTATCCCTGCCATTTGTATTGGACGTGGTGGCCAAGGAGGCGGTGCGCATTCCTTGCATGAGTGGTTCCTGAACGATGAGCCGGGCGACGAATCCATTCAATTGGCTTTATTGATCACGCTCTCTCAAGCGGGACTCGCTAAGTAAACCCATAAAAAAAGGTTTGTTCTCCCATTGAACAAACCTTTTTTCTTTATCTAAAATCAAGTTTTCTTATCTCTTTGGCCTAGCCAAACATTATTCAGTTTTGGTAAACACCAATGCCCTTCCCCTATTTTGTGTGACCACGATATAAGGGTTTCCTCCATTTGCATTTGCTACCTGTACCATATCCTTGGCATCCCCGGTCACCTTAAAGCCGCTTTCTTCCGCATTTTTAAAAGTGAAACCGCCTTGGTCATCCGCCTGCAATATTCCACCATTGAAGGCATCATAACGTCCAATGAAGGCTTCATTGCCAAAGTCGTTTCCGATCATCAGTACATCTGCCGCTGCATTATCCGAGCTGGTGGTTATCATACATTTGATTGGGGCCGACTGCGTTTGCCATGGCAATTTGCCCATGGTAAATTGGCCGTTGCCATCATTTTCGAAGTATGTGGTTTCATCTTGATTCGCCACCAACTCATCGGCACCTTCCAATTCTTCGGGTGTAAACAGTTCGCTTTTGGTGGTAGTGGCGAACTCCCTGTAATAATTGAACTTTTTTCGGAACATGGGACTCTGGCTCATTAAATCGCCCCAAAAATTAACAGGATACGGCTTGAATCCTGTATCGTCAAAATCACTTTTAAAATAAGCGAACATGACTGGGTCCACGGCACCGTTGTTATCAAAATCCTTGGCCAACATGGTCACTGGGCGTTCCTGCGAGGGTTGATACAAATTATTCTTGCCCAGGTTTCCCGCAATTAAATCCACGTCGCCATCATTATCAAAGTCTTGCGCCAATACACACTCCCACCACCCCGAAAATTGTTGCATCCCGGTTTGTTGCATTTTTTCGAAAGTTTTGCCTTGATTTACAAATACAGTCACCGGCATAAACTCGCCGACCAAGACTAAATCCTTTCGATTGTCATTATTTATATCGGTCCATTTGGCATCGGTAATCATACCAGGTTTGCGCAGGTCTTTGTTGTAGGTTTCGGTAACATCCACCAGTTTGCCTTTCTCGTTTTTCAACAAATAGCATTGGTCGGACTTCGGGTATTGCGCAAAGGGTGTTCGGGCACCCACAAAAAGATCTACATAACCATCGCCATCAAAATCCTCGGCTTCCACCACGGAACCACTGGACTTTATTTCGGGTATCTGATCTGATGCCTTTTCAAAAGTTCCGTTCCCGTTGTTGATCATCAGGTAATCTTGGTAATAGGGGGAGTCCATATCGAACTCATTGCTCCCGGAAACCATGTAGATATCCAAATCTCCATCATTTTCCAAATCAAACAGGGTGATACTGGTTTCCTCATATTTTTTGCTCTCATCGTCTTGGAACAGTTCACTTGCCTTAAAATGACCTTGGGCATCCTGTAGATAGATCATGGGGGAATGCCCGGAGGAACTTCCAATAATGAAGTCCTCGAACCCATCGCCGTTGATATCCCCTTTTGCCAAGCGTGGGCCGTTTTGCGTTAATTTATGTGGAAGCGTGGGCTGAAGATAGAAATCGGCCTTATCGGTTTCCTCATGTACGTAATCCACTCCAATCTGCCCTGAGACCTCCTGATACAATGGACGGGTTGATTTGGGAGCCAAGGGAAACGCAAGTTGTTGCCCGTTCAGGTCTTTGGCCTGTTGATAATCCACCTCTAGTTTTTGATTGGCAGCAACGTCCTTGATAATCTGATGCTTTCCGTCGGGCCAAACGACCTCTACCGACTGTATATCCGTTTTTGGTCCCAATCCAAAATGTGCCAAGCTGTGTACCGTGGACAAGTATCCTCTGTTGAGTTGATGCTCATAATATTGAAAGGTTCCATCGGCAAATCGAATGGCCACCTTGGTACCCAATCCTGATTTATTGGATTTTGGACCTTTAATATCCAGTTGTAGGTAATTGTTATCCGTTGTTTTTTTACTTTCCAGATTGTTTCGAAACAAAAAGGCCTCATCGTTAATGTTGTTCACCACATAGTCCAGGTCCCCGTCGGAATCCAAATCAACAAAGGCCGCTCCATTGGAGAAAGAGGGTATGCTTAGGCCCCATTCCTCGCCCACGTCCTTAAATTGGCCATTACCCTCATTTCTATAGGCGTAATTCGGAATTTTTACCACGGGAATGGAATCCAAAATTTGGGCGGTACTCAGATATCTTTGAACATTGAAATTGAAATCCCCAAAATCTAGGTCGGTAATATCCCTGGGGAAACCATTGGTAATCAATACGTCTTTTTGACCGTCATTATCGGCATCCACGAAGAGAGGTGACCAGCTCCAATCGGTCTTTGCGATGCCCGCCATTAGGCCTATCTCGCTGTAGGGCATATTGGGACCTTGTCCCATTTGGAGCATATTCCGCATGTACTGATAGTCATAGCCATAACGATCGTTCATCTGGTAATCGTTATAGTTTGTGGCCTTGACGGTTGTTTTGAGGCGGTAATTGGTTTCGGCCAACATATCGAGTGTGAGGATATCGAGGTAGCCGTCATTGTTGAAATCCGCCACATCGGAACCCATGGAGAATTTACTTTGGTGCTTTACGTAGTCACTGATTTTATCGGTAAAAGTGCCATCCCCATTGTTGATATAGAGAATATCATTGCTCAAATAGTCATTGCTTACATAAATATCCGGCCATCCATCATAATTCAGATCAGAAATGGCCACTCCAAGACCATAGCCTTCGATGGTAATGCCGGCTTCCATGGTTACATCGGTAAAGGTATTATCACCATTGTTGCGAAAGAGTCGATCATTACTCAACGAGGAACCATCGGTGATTTTCTCCCGATAATTGGACGGCAATATGTGGATATCCACATTGTTGAGCACATAGAGATCCAAATAGCCATCATTATTGTAATCCAAAAAAGCTGCATTCATGCTATTGGAGGTATCCGCAATGCCAAACTCCTTAGCCATTTCCTTAAAAATGGGAACGCCCTCGTCGTCCACCCCTTGATTCACAAAGAGTATATTGGCCTTTTCTTCGGGACTTTCGTACATGGCGGCACATATATAGATGTCCAGAAGGTCATCATTATTGATGTCGATTACAGCGACGCCTGTTTTCCATTTATCCGCTGCTGCAACGCCAGCGGCCTCGGTAACATCGGTAAATTCAAAATTTCCTTGATTGAGGTACAGTTTGTTGGGTACTTGATTGCCGGTAAAAAAGAGATCAGGCTTATCATCGTTGTTAAAATCACCAACAGCAACCCCTCCTCCATTAAAGATATACTCACTGGTGAGGATATTGAAACTGTCCGTTTCCACGATTTGATTATTGAACGTAATCCCGGAATGGTCGGATGAGATCTTGGAGAATAGGGTATCCTTCTTATCGGAGCAAGATATCACCACAGCGGTAAGGAGTGCAGCTAAAACGGTTTTTTTGAACATTGGTGTCGAGAATATTTGCAGATTGATTGAAAATAGAATGTAAAAAGAGTTTTGGTCAGCACAAAATGGTAATCGTTTATTAGTTCACTATTAATCGATTATTAACACTTGGGTGGGTCCCTAATTAAAATAGGTTGCCAAAATTCATTGGCAACCTATTCACTCGAATTAAATTGAATTAAACTAACTCAGACTAATATTATTAGTATCCAGGGTTCTGTGTCAAAATTCCACCACTCAAATCAATTGAGGTCAATGGTATCGGCATCAAATCAAACTGAGGCTGATATGCATTCATTTTTGGACCAAAATTGTCAATGGTACGGGTTTCATTAGTCACATACTCTGAAATTACTTGGTCTGCTACATCCCATCTTCTTAGGTCGAACAAACGGTGTCCTTCCATACCCAACTCCACTCTTCTTTCGAAGCGAACGGCCTCACGGGCAAAGTTGGCATCTGGGAAAGAAGGGTACAAACCAACTTGGTAATTGGCAGCAGGGCCTCCACCATCAACGGCTTGAACCACGGATGTGTTGGCTGCTCTTTCACGAACTTGGTTTACGTAGTTCAACGCTGTGGCCAAATCCCCTGTTTCTACGGCAGCTTCGGCAGCCATCAAAAGGACATCGGCATATCGGATAATGTTGTAGTTGATACCGGAATGCTGCTGACCCCATGCGCCGGCACCTTGATTGGTTGCCAACTCCTCGGCCTGATACACATTCTTTTTAGGAAGGTATGGTCCAGAAATATCATTGAATCCTGCACGAATCCATTCCTTACCTACGTGTTCACCAAAACCGTTGTAGTCGATGCCACGTCTTCCTACGGTGTAATCCAATCTAGGGTCAACCGGTGTGGTTGTATCTGGTTCAAAGGGCTCATCACTGTTGATACCATAATCATTTTTGAAATCATCATCGTTATAAGTATCAAAAAGTGGAAGTCCATCACCATCTACTTGGAAAGCATTGGCTAAATCGATGGTTGGAGAATAAAATCCACAGCAAGAACCAAATGGTCCACCACCGGGGAAGTTCAAGGTTCCTCCAATGTTACCATTGAAGGACTGACCTGTATCTGCGGCATACTGAATCGCAAAGACGGACTCAGGTCCATTTTCACCGGCAGCATTGAAATTATCCAAATATTCGGCGTTCAAAGCAAACTCTCCACTGTTGATCACAGCATTGAGCTCTGTCAAAGCATTTGCCCAATCTCCTTGATATAGGTGTGCTTTACCCATGTAAGCACGTGCCACAAATGCCGTTGGCCTTCCTGGGTCGGGTTGCTCCGCTCTGGTAGCTGGCAGATTTTCAATGGCAAACTGAAAATCTGATTCTATTTGCTCCCAAGCTGGACCACTATTGGGCTGGTTGAATTCCAACGCTTCATAGTTTTCCACACTTACGATGGAAACATTCCCGTACATTTTGGTCAACTCAAAATAGTAGTGACCTCTCAAGAAACGGGCTTCCGCCTCTTGTCCAGTAATCGCTGCTGCATCTGCTGGCAACAAGGCATCCCTGTCGATACCATTGATTACAGAAAGTACGGCATTGGCACGGTTTACACCAGCGTAAAGTGCTGTAAACTTGGCACGGAAGTAATCGTTGGCCGTTTGCCAGTCAAAGGTTTCAATTTGATATAACTCAATCTGGTCACCGTCGGTACTTCCCTTGTGGGCGTCATCAGAGATAACATCACACCACCAGTTATCGCCACCAACAGCAAACTGATTTCCTTTATTGTTACTTCGCCATCCGTCCAGCATACCATAGGCACCTGTCAACAAGAGGTCTACCCCTTGTGGATTGGCCAAAGCGTCGTCACTTAAAGCCCCAATTGCGGGCGTATCTGAAAATTCGTCTCCACACGAAAAGGTGACAGAGAGAATTGCCATTAAATAAATAAACTTCTTTTTCATCTTTTTACAATTTTAAATTTACTCCTAACAAAAATATCTGCGGTACAGGAAAGGTGTTCTCATCCACACCAAGGGTAAACGCTGAGTTGGCACCACTTGGGGGTAGAATTTCGGGATCGATACCGTCGTAGCCTGTAATCGTAAACAAGTTACTGGCATTCGCATAGACACGCAAACTTGCAACGCCCCACTTATCGGTCAATTGGCTTGGCAAGGTGTATCCAACCACCAAGTTTTTCAATCGAACAAAAGAACCATCCTCAACGAACCATGAGCTTGAATTGGTCTCTCCATTCAAGATGGTATAACTCAATGCGGGTTGTGATCCGTTAGGATTTGTGGTCGGGTTAAAGGCATCCAAAACCCTTGTGCTCCTATTTCCGTCAGGGAACGTTGGGAAGTCGGTATAGATTTTGTCAAAGTTGTAGATATCGTTACCTGCAACACCACTAAAGAATACGCTGAAATCCCAATTTTTGTAGTTGGCGCTCAAGTTCAGACCAAAGTTTACGTCTGGTGTTGGATTACCAATATAAGTACGGTCATCATCATTGATAACACCGTCATCGTTCAAATCTACATAACGGATTCTACCTACACCAGCTGCTGGAGAGGCAAAACCTTGGTCAGGTCCTGCGGACACTTCTGCTTCACTTCGGTAAATACCGTCCGCTACACGACCGTAGAAAGAAGAAATCGGTTGTCCTTCCTCGGTTCTTGTAATCGGTCCACCCCTAAAGGATTGTCCAATAAGGAAACCTTCCAAACTGGTCACTTCGTTGGAAACAGTAGACATATTAAAGTCTACGCCGAAGTTGAAGTCTCTGCCAACCGCTCCTGAATAGGAAACGTTCAAATCGATACCAGAGTTCTCCACATTACCACGGTTCACATACGGTGCACCGGCATCGATGGCTGTATCACTGATTACAGTTTCGTCAGCAACGATCAAATCCTTTGTAGTAATCTTGTAGTATTCCAAGGAAAGTGCCAAGGCGTTATCAAAAAAGCCCAATTCCGCACCTACGTTAAAGGTTTCACTGGTTTCCCATTGGATGTTAGGGTTACCTACGCCTGACAAAACTGCTCCAGATCTTAAGTTAGTACCTCCATCGAAAACGTAATCGGCAACTACGTTGTTCAGGTTGTTGATGTTGATACCTGGGTTATCCACCGGTAACTCTTGGTTACCCAAAAGACCCCAAGAGGCTTTCAACTTCAATCGGTTGACCAATCCCGTGCTTGGGAAGAAGTCTTCGTTGCTCACAACCCAACCACCGCTAAATGCAGGGAAGTAACCACTCTGATTGTCTCCCAAGAATCTTGAGGAACGGTCACGTCTTAAGGTTGCGCTCACCAAGTACTTGTCAGAGTACGAGTAGTTTACCGAACCAAAAACAGAGGAAAGTGTGTTTACAAAATCGAAGGTATTACCTGGGTTCACGATAGGTGATCCAGAGGCATTATCCAACAGGTAAAAGTCAGGAGTTTCAAAAAGGAATCCTGTGGCAGAAACCTGAAGGCTCTTTCCTGTATTTTCAACAGCTTCCAAACCTATCAATGCATTGATGCTATGATCGCCAAAGTTTTTGACATAGTTCAAGGTATTGGTCCAGATCCAGCTTTGTGTCTGTTGGTTTCTTTCGGTCAATGTGTTGGTCGATCTTGGCTCCGCAGATTCTGGATCTAGTGCCAAGAAGTCTCTTTGACTGAAAATACTGATGTTTCCACCAATACTGGTCTTTAGGGTCAAGTTATCGGTGATGGCATAACTGGCATAAACGTCACCGATCAAACGGGTTTCCCTAAAAAAGTCATCCGCATCACGCGTTAAGTTGGCCACTGGGTTAGAGGCGTTTGACAATCCATTTGGATTGGCATATGCTCCGGCAAAACGGCCCAAGTTATCACGAACTGGTACCAATGGGCTTAGTCGCAATGCCAATTGGGTTTGGTTACCTCCTACGTTTTGCGTATTACTGTACGAAGCGTTTAAGTGTTCACCAATGGTCAAGCGTTTCCCAATTTTGAATTCTGAGTTCAAACGTATTTGACCTCTTTCAAATCCGGTTTCCAACTGAATACCCTCACGGTTCAAATAACCGAAAGTGGCAGAAAACTTGGAATTTTCATTACCGTTGGAGAAGGTCGCTGAAATATTCTGGGTGGGTGCACTTCTAAAAATCTCATCCAACCAATTGGTTCCTCCTGGTCTAACAGGGGCAACCACTTCTTCTCCAGTTCCCAAGAAACTCACGCCCAACAATTGGTTTGGCACCTGAGGTTGACCACCGTTTGGAAAATACTGTGGGTGTCTGATTGCTGCTGGATCTGTCCCATTACGAATCGCATCATTGGTCAAACTCTCAAAGATAACTTCACCTAACTGAGATGCATTCAAAATATCCGGCAAACGATTGGCCCTTGAAAAACCTGTGGACACATCTACATTGATGGATAGTTTGTTCTGATTGTAGTTACCACTTTTTGTGGTTACAATAATAACACCATTGGAAGCCCTCGCACCATAGATAGAGGCCGCACCATCTTTCAACACGTTGATCTGTGCGATATCCTGTGGGTTAATGGTGTTCAAAATGTTGGGGTCCTGAGTTTGTGCCCCATCTATAATATATAATGGGTTGTTGTTGTTGGGCGTTCCCAAACCGCGAATACGGACGATGGGCGCGGCACCTGGGTTACCGGCGTTTGTGATACTAACACCCGTTGCACGACCTTCCAAGGCCTCGGCAACGTTTACCAAAGGTTGCTTTACGGCTTCGGAAACATCCACTGATGCAACGGCACCTGTCAAATCACCTCGGGTCTGCGTACCATAACCGGTTACTACCACCTCGTCCAATGCAGCGGCATCCTCTACCATGGTCACATCCACAACAGAATTCCCATTTACTGGAACTTCCAAGGTTTTAAAACCTACATAGGAAAAAACCAATGTAGCGTCAGAAGGCGCGGTAATGGTGTAATTTCCGTCAAAATCGGTCTGCGTCCCGTTGGTGGTACCCTTAACAATAACGTTGGTACCAGGTAAAGGAGCTCCCATGTCATCCACAACGGTACCCGTTATGGTCAATTGGTAGGGGGGTGAAGTAGCTTCATCCAAGTCTGGGGACGCTGCAAATGCAGACACACCCACAAACATCATTGTCATTGACAAGAAGAATGTCTGAAAAGCCTTTAGGCCATAAGACAACTTTGTCAAAACTTTACATCTGTTTTGATTCATAGATAGTCTATTTAGTTTAGTTAATTTGTATGATTGCGATCATGGTATTGTCTCAATCATGAACAATAATAGTTAAAATTTTATAATTGACAATATTTTAACATTAAATATTCATATCGCTAAAATTGACTTATCCGTATTGTCAATATGTGAATCCTAATAAAACGTTAACACGCCTAAGGTCGCGGCCATACTCATAAAATGCCCACTCCACTTCGTCTGGAGAAACGATATAAATTTTCAACAAAAACCCTTTGGATTGTTACAACTTTTTCCCTCCTTCTGATGGCAATCCAAATGTTAAAATTGATTGCACATATTCATGTTGTAGGATTATACGGCAAGGTTCATTCCTAGCGAATCATCCGAACACCATCATAGAACCAAAACTTTCTTAGCTTTCTGACTTGTTTCAAATACTTTGTTAGGTGTAGTGGTAAGGAAAATGAATGGTTTTCCCAAAACTGATTTCCATAGTCCCTACTTTATATTGTATCAAATTGCTACAATAAAGGTCTGATTTTTTCAGAATTAATTTTTTTTGATGTACATTTTGCGATGTTAACACTATGTTGCCCTCAGAAGATAAATATTTGGCCAATGTTTCTTTTGATACCGTAATCTTTGGTTTTACGGGCGAAGAATTAAAGATTTTGGTACTCGAGTATCAAAATTCTGGAAAGTTTGCCTTGCCCGGTGGTTACATCAGGAGAGATCAGGATTTGCTCGATGCCGTAAAAACAGGGGTGATGAAACGAACCGGTCTGACCAAGATCCACTTGGAGCAGTTTCACACTTTTGGAAGGCTCCATCGGTCCGACCCTGAAACCACCAAAGAGATTGCCCGCGCGTTGGGGATAGAAATGCCAAATGATCATTGGGTACTCGAAAGGTTCATCACAGTGGGCTATTATTCGCTCATCGATTACAATCAGGTACAGCCAGCCCCCAATAGATATTCGGATTCCATTAATTGGTATAGTATCAACAAGCTTCCGAAGTTGATGATGGACCATCAGGAAATCGTGGATAAGGCCTTGGAAGCCATTCGCAATGATTTGGGCAAAAAACCGATTGGCCTTAATCTCCTGCCCGAAAAGTTCACTATGAAGGAACTTCGCAAGGTGTACGAAGCCATTTTGAACGAGAAGCTGCGACGAACCACCTTTCAACGCAAAATATTGAGCATGGGAATTTTAAAAAGGCACGAAAAACTGTACACAGGAGCAGCGAACAAGGCACCATATCTGTACAGCTTTGACGAGGAGAAGGCAAAAAACATTGAACCGACCCAAAAACTGATCTAAACCCAAACCAACCAACCAACAGTACCAACCCGATGACAAACTACGACCACAAGGCCATGAAAACCGAAAATAGATACCTAAATCGTAGAAATTTCATCAAAAGCACCGGTGCCGCTTTGGCCCTTTCATCAATGGGAACCTACGGTATGGATATGCTATATGCCCCAAAAAAGTGGAAGGTGGGGCTCATTGGCACGGGATGGTATGGCAAGAGCGATTTGTTCAGACTGATACAAGTCGCCAACGTGGAGGTAGTTTCTTTGTGCGATGTGGACCAAAAACAACTGGAAGAAGCGGCAACTTTGGTATCCCTCCGACAAAAATCCGGTAAAAGACCAAAACTCTACCGGGATTACAGAAAAATGTTAGCGGAAAAAAACCTGGATATTGTACTGATCGGGTCGCCCGATCATTGGCATGCCCTTCAGGCCATCGAAGCCATGGAATCTGGCGCCCATTTGTATCTCCAAAAGCCCATCAGTTTGGATGTCATGGAAGGCGAAGCCATTTTGGATACGGCCAGAAAGTTGGGCAGAAAAGTTCAGATCGGTACCCAACGCCGAAGCACCCCACACTTGATCGAGGGCAAAAAAAATATCATCGATGCCGGACTATTGGGGAAAATATCCCATGTGGAAATGTGCTGCTACTACCATATGCGCTGGAACGGCAATCCTCCGCCGCAACAAATACCTGATTATTTTGATTATGACCTGTGGTCCGGACCCGCCCCCTTACGACCCTATTTTGGGCTACCGCACAGAAAATGGCGTGCCTTTATGGAATACGGCAACGGTATTGTTGGTGATATGTGCGTTCATATGCTTGATACCGTACGTTGGATGCTTGGACTGGGGTGGCCCAAAAAAATAAGCTCCACCGGCGGCATTTATGTACAAAAGGACTCCATAGCCAATACGCCCGATACGCAGACAGCGATCTTTGAATTTGACGAACTCAATTGTGTATGGCAACATCGAAGTTGGGGAACTCCAGCTGACCCTGAATATCCGTGGGCCTTTTTTATTTATGGAGAAAAAGGCACCTTTAAAGGAAGTGTCTTCAAATATGAATTTATACCCTATGGAGATGGCAAGACCATACAACAAGATGTGGTATACGAACGGGAAAAATATCCTGAAGATCTCAAGGAAAAAGATATAGAATTACATACGGCACCTGCCACAAGAGCACATATGCTAGATCTTTTGGATGCCATAGAAAGCGATAGATTGCCTGTTGCCGATGTGGAAGAGGGACATATTTCCACGGCCAGTTGTATTTTGGCCAATCTGGCCATGGAACTGGAGCGCCCACTGGTTTATCATCCAGAGCAGCGGGTCGTTGTGGACGATGCCGAGGCCACTGCTCTTTTGAAAAGGGACTATCGGGGGCTATGGGAACATCCCTTTAAACACAAATCATGATAGATCGAACCTTGTTGGCCCAATGATACCGTTACTATTCAAGACGATGTATTACTTTTGAAACAGAATACAAACGATAACCAAACCAATAACTAAATGCCTGCCAAAGAGAGTTCCGAAAAAAACCTATACATTGTTTTCTTTCTCAATTCCATTTATCCCATCAGTCCAAGCCTCAAAGCGTATTTGATAGACAAGATCAAAAGCTGCTCCTTTCAAAAAAATGAATTGATCAGTAAGGCGGGCGAAGTATGCAATCGGTTATATCTCATCAAAAAGGGAATGGTCCGCGGCTATTTTGTGAGCGAATCCACGGAAATCACCACATGGATTGATTCGGAGAACGAAGTATTTACCTCCATTACCGGTTTTTTCCGAAACCAAGAAAGTCAGGAATACATCCAAAGTTTGGAGCACACCTATTGCGATTACCTTGAATACGAGGACTACAAATACTGCCTGAACCATTTTCCAGAAATGCGGCACATCAACCGGATTCTAATGGAAGAATACTACATTTTGGCAGAACACCGGGTTTACTTGGCACGCATACCCAATGCACGTAAACGGTTGGCCTTTTTTATGGAAAAGATCAAACCAGAGATTGTGGAGCGTATTCCAAGGAAACACTTGGCATCATACTTGGCCATGAGACCGGAAACCTTGTCGAGGCTTATGAAAGAGATAGGCTAAAAGACCCTTCCGCGAGAGCATTTGCTCCAACGATCCATTACCAATTGGAACAAAATTCTGTTACTCTTTAAGAAAATTGGGTTTTCTTACAGGAGTGCTGCAGCTGTATTTCAATAGTATACCTCTTAATATATGTAAGAAAATACGGAAAAATTGATTTTTATCAATTTGGTGATCTTTTTTTTGAAATAAGGCATATACACCCCCGTTTCTTAAAATGTAAATCAGAAATAGATTACAAATGTTGATTCTTTTTTGTAAGAAATAATAAGAAATGGATTTCAAACAAAAGTTCCCGACCATTATGATATAGCACTACTATTCCGATTGATCATTCTCGATGTTTTTTAAAAATGACGTGATGTAGCCAATGCTACAGACACGGGCGAAAAACTAGCTGCAAATCGCGGCCAGGACGATTCATGTCCACTTTCAAACAAAACTTGAACCCTAAAACTATGTACGAAAACCTAAACTCAATAAACCCATGAAAACAATCATCAACCTAAAAACTTTAATAAGCTTTTTGCTGCTAACCCTTGTGGTAATTGGAGTTTCCAAAGCCCAAACCAATGAATTGGTAGTTATGGATTCCCAATATGCCCAAAAACAAGATGTCTTGAACAGACTCCCATCCAATAACCACTTTTTGGAAATCAACGGAGAAGATAATCCCTGGAAAAGCATTCGGGAATATGTTCAGCAGAACAGTTCGATACAAACCATTCACTTGTTCGTTAATGCCACCTATAATGCCTTTGAACTTGGCGGGATAACCTATGATGGCCAACAAGTAGAACAAGAGTTCGAATTTTCTATGCTAGAGGGCCTTTATCAGGGAACCAATTTCCAACTTTTGGTTTACGACTGCAATCTCGGATCCAATCCAGAAGGTCTTGCGCTGTTAAAACAGATCAGCGAACGCTCCTATTTCAATATCGGGGTTCCCACCAACTGTAGTTCCGTTCTGGAAAGCAGCTTGGATTTTGACCATACGACGATGAACCAACCAATCAATAGTTCAATACTTAAATAGAACAACCAACCATGAAACATTTTTTACAAACCTCACTAACACTTTTCACCCTTTTTCTGCTTTGTGGCACCATTCAGGCGCAAACGGTAGATATGACAGTGCAACAGGGTCCAAATGTGGACGTAATGGTCACTGTGGGATCGGCAAATTTGGACCTTTCGACTTTTGAGGACGATTTGGAGCAGGCCATGTACGCCAAAGGTATCCCACTGGGCAAACTAAGGGTTGAAGCCTTCCAGCGGAGTTCCATTTCTTCCGATCAAGCAGATGCCAGCGACATTTTTAACAGCTGGAACAAAATGAACTTTAACGGGACGGAGCCTCCTGTCCACTCCTCCTACACGGGAGATTATTTTTCCTTCGATTCGGGAACCAATCAAATCATTGCAGATTTCGTAAACAGATACAACGGTTATGGCTATGCGATGTACGACCCGACTGGAGATGTAGCCGATGGAACCATATCGGCCACCTTCGGACTTTCCGGTTCCCCATACACCCACGCAGAAGTTGGGTTTATCTTTAGAAAGAAGGACAATCAAAACTTTTATGCATACATCATAGATAACCATACCGCCTGCGGTAACCTGATGAACTATGCCAACGGTGACGGATTCCCGGCTGAGGCCATCTTAAAAAGAGAAAACGGGGTTACCACCATTTTGGCCGTAAACACCAATAGCGGACGTTCCGGCTCGGCCCCCTACGGATGGGATGCGAATAGGGCCGATATGTTCGCCGCTTTCTACAATGGCCAAAAAATAGATTTTAAAATAGAAATGTCGGGCGACAACATCAAGATCTCCCGTAGAGGTGGTGGCGGCAACGCGGGTACCGACTGGATTCAATCTTTTGACATCACCGACACCTCATTTCCTTCAGGCAGTTACGGATTTTATGTCCATGAGCAGCAAAATGCCTATTTCAAGGATATCAATATCGAAAAATTGGAGTTAAGAGCCTTTAAGGATGTACTTCGTGAGCCACAATGGAGAAATAGTGCACTTCGCTTTAACGTCAACTTGGATGACATTGAAGTGGCCGATTTTGATAGCGACCAAGACCTTTCGGAAATCTTGATGCGTACCATTAACGAGGATATTCACTATATCGGATGGGGAACCAATGCCAACCAAGCACAGTTTGAGCGCTTTATCCAGCAGAACAACACTCAGGGTACCTTTATTAACCGGGATGCCGGAAGCTGGTCGACCTGGATGGACGATATGTCTCAATACATTTACGATCAGTACCAATTTGGAACGGTCACCGCAGGGGAATTCTTTATTGCGGGTACCTCGGTAGAAATCGATGTGGACCCCGCTCAGCTAAAATCGAACACGGCCAATGCCAGTTATCCCTCCGGAAGATGGAAAATCACCCACGATGAGACCCATTTTGCCAACAACACCGGAAAGGTATCATGGGACGGATTGTATTTGGAAGATGTGCCGGAATTCTACGAAAAACCAGGTAAATACTCCTTCACATTTGAGGATTTGCCAACAGCGCCCACTACCCTATTCTTTCACAGAAAACCAGTGGCCAGTTTTACCTATAGCGCAGATACCGGGTTCATCAACAACACCTCATACGATTTGGATGGTGGGGCCAATAACGGAATCAACCAATCCGAATGGAAATGGAAGGCAGTAGACGCAGGCTCTACCAACGATTGGACCATTGGCCAATTTGATAAAAATACAGTTCCCGATGGAGAATACTTGGTAATGCTAAGGGTTCAGGACCATCAAGGTACTTGGAGTAGCCCAACCAGTATCTACGTGGAAAAAACAGCCAGTTCAGGCGGAGCAACGGATTTACCCATTGCGCAGTTCAACATCCAACCCGATTTGATCAATACCTATACGGGCAATATGACCATTGGAATTGTGGATAACTCCGTAGACCCCTACGGAAGAACCCTATCCGTACAGGAATGGATCGTTACCCAACGTACTTATGATACCGATGGAAATCCTTCTGACACCCAAATTTATAATGCTGGTACGCCCATGACCGATTTTTCGGCCTACAACAACCTATCAGCGGATTATATTATAAGTCTACGGACACAGACCAATACAGGGGTTTGGTCGGAACCTTTTTATCGTACGCTGACCATTGTGGACGATAATACCGACCCGACCATAACGGCCAACCCCACAAGCGGAAACTTGGATACCGATACGGACATTCAATTGGTGTTCCAAGATGAAAATGGAGGTAGCGGGTTTGACGTGCAGCGATTTGCCAAAATCCAAAGTGCCTCTGCACCTGCCACCGACCACGCTTCGTGGAGTTCTTGGAGCAATAGTCAGTCCAAGACCACTTCCTTCAACACAGGGGGCACAGGCTGGTACATCCACGCCGAAGTAAAAGACAATGCAGGAAATGTGGGAACCGCAACATTTGGTCCGTACAATGTAACCCTAGTGGTTAGTGCTGATGATGATTTGGCCATTTTGGACGAGGATACCGTTTCGGACCCCATTGATGTGCTCTACAACGATGTGTACGATATGGGCGCTACCCCAACGGTGACCATCACCGCACAAGGAACCAAGGGTAACGCCGTGGTGAATGGCAGCAATCAAGTGATCTACACACCAAATGCCAATGAAAATGGCACCGATACGGTAACCTACGAGTTGGATGACCAAGGGCAGAAAGTGACAGCAAACATTACGCTTTCCATTTTACCAGAGGACGACGCGCCAGTAGCCAATGACGATAGCTTCACTTTGGATGAAAATGCCACCTTAAACGATGACGTATCCACCAACGATGTGGAAATCGACGGAGATGATTTGGTGTACCACATCATTACCAATCCTTCCCATGCAACAGCATTTACCTTTAATCCAGATGGAACCTTTACTTATGAGCACAACGGTGACGAATCGGCAACGGACAGCTTTACCTATAATTTTGAGGATGCTGTTTCCTTCTCGCAGACCGTGACCGCAACCTTGAACATCACCAATGTGAACGATGTTCCAACAGGCGCCAATAGCACAGTGGAAGTGATTCAGGATGCCGCCTACACCTTTACGGCAGCAGACTTTACTTTTACCGATGTGGACCCCAGTGATTCCTTTAATGGTATCCAAGTAATATCGTTGCCCGCCAAAGGAACCCTGGAGTACAATGGTTCAGCAGTACAGATCAACGACATGATCGATGACATCTCCCTGTTGACGTATACCACTGCGAATGGCGAATATGGAGATGGTTATAGCTCCTTCGCTTTCAAAGTAAAAGACAATGATGACGCGGTTAGTGCTTCCAGCTATACCGCAAGTATCAATGCTTCGCAGGACACGGATGGTGATGGAATCCCCGATGATCTGGATGACGACGACGATAACGACGGTACCCCAGATTCAGAGGACGCCTTCCCAAAAGATGCTTCTGAGGATACCGACACCGATGGTGACGGAACAGGGGACAATACCGATGACGATGATGATAACGACGGTACCCCAGATTCAGAGGACGCCTTCCCAAAAGATGCTTCTGAGGATACCGACACCGATGGTGACGGAACAGGCGACAATGCCGATGACGACGATGACAACGACGGTACTCCAGATTCAGAGGATGCCTTCCCGAAAGATGCTTCCGAGGATACCGATACCGATGGAGACGGAACAGGCGACAATGCCGATGACGATGATGATAACGACGGTACCCCAGATTCAGAGGATGCTTTCCCGAAAGATGCTTCAGAAGATACCGATACCGATGGAGACGGAACGGGGGATAATACCGATGATGACGATGACAACGACGGTACTCCAGATTCAGAGGATGCTTTCCCGAAGGATTCATCTGAAGATACCGACACCGATGGTGACGGAACGGGGGATAATACCGATGACGATGATGACAACGATGGTACTCCGGATACCGAAGATGCCTTCCCGAAGGATGCTTCCGAGGATACTGATACCGATGGTGACGGAACAGGTGACAACACCGATGACGACGACGATAACGACGGTACCCCAGATTCAGAGGACGCCTTCCCAAAAGATGCTTCTGAGGATACCGACACCGATGGTGACGGAACAGGCGACAATACCGATGATGACGATGACAACGATGGTACTCCGGACAGTGAAGATGCCTTCCCGAAGAATGCTTCCGAGGATACCGATACCGATGGTGACGGAACAGGGGACAATACCGATGACGATGATGATAACGACGGTACTCCGGACAGTGAAGATGCCTTCCCAAAAGATGCTTCTGAGGATACCGATACCGATGGTGACGGAACAGGTGACAATACCGATGACGACGATGACAACGACGGTACTCCCGATTCAGAGGATGCTTTCCCGAAGGATTCATCTGAAGATACCGACACCGACGGTGACGGAACAGGCGACAATGCCGATGACGATGATGATAACGACGGTACTCCAGATTCAGAGGATGCTTTCCCAAAAGATGCTTCAGAGGATACCGATACCGATGGTGACGGAACAGGCGACAACGCCGACGATGATGCGGACAATGATGGTGTGCCAGACACTGAGGACGCCTTCCCAAATGATCCCAACGAAACCTCCGATGTGGACGGCGATGGTGTTGGCGACAATGCAGATAACGACGATGATAACGATGGCGTAACCGATACGGACAACGATGGGGACGGCCTAGGGGACAATGTGGACAACGACGATGACAATGATGGAATCCCGGATAGTGAAGATGCTTTCCCAACGGATGCCAGTGAAACTGTGGATACCGATGGAGATGGTATTGGCGACAATGCCGATACGGATGATGACGGCGATGGATACTCTGATGAGGTAGAACTGATGGAAGGAACCAACCCAACCGATGCGTCCAGCAAACCCGTGGACACCGATGGCGATGGTATCCCCGATACCATGGACGAAGATGACGACAACGACGGCGTTTCCGATTTCGATGACGCATTCCCAACGGACGAAGAACCATTATTGGTACCTGCCCAAGCCTTTACGCCCAATGGCGACGGTAACAATGATGCCTGGATCATCCCGGGAATAGACAACTATCCCAACAACGTGGTCAAGGTTTACAACCGATGGGGGCACGAAGTGTTCGCCACCAAATCCTATCGTAACGATTGGGAAGGTTTTTATAAAAGTAGAAACGAAAAGCTTCCCGCAGGTTCATATCTATACATCATAGACCTGGGCGATGGCAGTGCACCATTGCAGGGCTGGATATTCATCAACTATTAATACCAACAAAAAACCATACTACAACAATGAAACTTTTAAATAACATACGATTACTGGCACTGTTCCTCGTGGTTTGTGCTACGGCAAATGCCCAACAGGACCCCAACTATACCTTTTACCGTTACAACATGAACATTTACAACCCGGCCTTCGTAGGAAGTTCAGAGGCTGCGGAATTCGCTTTGGGCATCCGTAGCCAATGGGCAGGCATCGAAGGGGCACCGGAGAGCCAGAGTGCTATTTTCGGGATGCCGGTCGGGAAAAATGTGGGACTCGGTGCCTCCATTCTAAACGACAGGACCTTTATAGAACAACAGACTTGGGTGGCCATTGATGTGTCCTATAATGTCCAGTTGGATGAAGAGCACACCCTTTATTTCGGAATCAAGGGAAGCGCGAACTCCTACGATGCCAATACCCAGGGCCTTATCACTTACGGCGTTGGTCAGGATGGCGCATTAATGGATTACGAAAGCCGATTTACCCCCAATGTGGGAGCCGGGGTCTATTTGAAACACGATAGGTATTTTGCTTCCCTTTCTGCTCCAAAGCTGTTGACCCCGGACCGTTTGCAAGAACGTGACGGAAACGCTTTCTTGGGTGTGGACCGAATGCACGCCTACTTGAGCGGTGGATACACCTTCTTGCTAGGAAAGACATTGGACCTTAAGACCATGGGCATGTTCCGCTATGTGGATGCATCTCCCATCTCTGTGGAAGTAACCGGAATCTTGGACTTTGGGGAACGCTTTGAGTTCGGGGCCAGTTATAGGCACGATGAGAGCATCAGCGGACTGTTCCTGTTCAATATCAGCAATGGGTTCAATTTGGGCTATGCCTATGAGACCTCTATCCAAAATCCGATTGATGGACTGGATAATAATACCCACGAGCTTTTTATGCGGCTGAAAATGTAAACTATATAGTTTACCAAAAGAGAAAGGCTGCCGAAAATGGCAGCCTTTTATTTGTATTGAATTTATCGTCTCAGTCAGACATTAGGGATTTGCTGAGCATGAAGACTATTTATTCAATGGAGTATTCTACCCTCACCTCACCCTCGTTAGCCTGTAATGGATCAAACAAAAAGGCAACGGGAATCATACCGTAGTACCCATTTTCAGGTCGTCTGAAAAAGAGCCCATATATTTTCTATCCAACCCTAAAAAGCGAATGGCTATGGTATCATTTACGGAACCTTGCACTTTAAACAGAGCAACACCATAGGGCTTAAGGGGCTTTTCGTAAGGAACCAAGGTATCAAAAACCGGTTGCGAAAAATCAGTGATCACGTGTGTTCTACTTCGTTTTCCACAGGAAGAAACCACTAGGGAACCCAGAACAAAAGGAAGGATTCTTTTTAGTACCATAAAAAAGGGATATACTTTTTAATCCTTTAAAGGTACCACAATACGTACACTTGTACCCTTCCCTTCTTCGGAATCGATATGCAGTGTTCCATGGATATCCTCGACCATTTCAGTTACGAGTTGAAGCCCTAGGCCATACCCTTTTTCGTAGTCGGTGCCATAATCCTCGAACCAAGCTAATTTTTTAATATTTTCCAAGCGTTCCTTTGGGATTCCCTTGCCGTTGTCGCTAACCTTGATCAATAAGGCTCTCTTTCCGTCTTTACCCGAAATATCGAGGTCCACACCGATAGTTCCTTGCGAGGGGGTAAATTTGATGGCGTTCGCGATGAGGTTCCCCACTATGGGCAGCAGCTTTCTTCTTGGAAACTTTTGATGGTCTTCTTTTTGGTTGATATCAATGTCCAGATGGATTTCCTTATTACGGGCTGAAAGTTCGTAAAGCCCATCCAGATGCTGCTTAAAACCAGATAGATTGAAATAATTCTCCTTTTGTTGAGCTTTTTGTCTTTCCAGAATATCGTCGGTCAACTCCAGTAACTTGGCAGCAGATGCTTTGATCATTTGCATATACTGCATGAATTCTTCTTCTTCCAAAGGTACATTTTCAGTGCTCGTAGCTAAACCGAGAATACCTCCAATAGGACCTCGTACATCGTGGGCCAATTGATTGCGCTGCACCGTTGCTTTATCCAATGCTTCCTGAAGTTCATCCATATTTAACTTATTCTCCAGTTTCTCCACAATCTCGTTTGCAATGAGCCGTAGCAACTTTTTCTTTTCTTCTGAAACGTTTTTCTCCTGATGGTCCATCACACATAGTGCCCCGATATTCTCCCCGGTCTTTACCTTTAACGGAATGCCCAAGTAGTAGCGGAACCCGTCATCAGCCTTTACAAAAGGCCTGTCGCTAAAACGCTCATCGCGCCCAAGGTGCGGTATTTCCATAATATGGTCGGACTGAATGGTATGCTGGCAAATGGAGTATTCCAAATCCATCTGAAATACATCCAGATTATGCCGGGATACACTCCATTGTGAGTGTTGGTCAATCAAATTGATCAGGGAAATTTCGGTGCCCGCGACATGGGCTGCCAGTTCCACCAAACCCTTGAATTCTTCGTGGAGGTTGCCATAATCAAGGTCAAACTCACTTAGCCTTTTTATACGTCTGTATTCCATTCTATTGTGCTCTACATCAGCCATCTTCATAATTCAAATTTTACTTAAAATAGTCAAATCCATGTCTTTTCCAAAAGATCATCCCTTACATCCCAGAACGTGAATTTCATTGTAATCGTATTCAAAAATGAAATATTTTTCTTACAAATATTTTTAAGGTCTGTTTTGTTCAATTTCAAGCACTTAGCTCCTTCCTAAAAAAGGTTTTCTATCCGAGCAACTTTCCTGACGCTAATTACTGTTTTTTGACAATCTATCGTCGATATATCCAAAAACAATGTTTACGATTACTACCAATACCGTAAGTATAACCAATTCCAGCCACATAGCCATTGCCGCCAGACAACCAGCTCCGGCACTGCACCAAAGGGTGGCTGCGGTGGTCAAGCCTTTTACGCGCTCTTCTTTTTCATTTTGCAGAATAACGCCTGCGCCCAAAAAGCCGATTCCGGTAACAATTTGGCTCAATACCCTAGTGACATCCGTATATTCCTCACCATAAAACCGCATGGAAATCAATACAAATACCGCTGCACCAATGGCGACCAAGGTATTTGTTTTTAAACCAGCTTCCTTGCCTTTAAATTCCCTTTCCAACCCTATCAATAACCCAGAAATGGTTGCAATGCCCACTTTTAGGGCAAAATCCATCACTTGGGACCAATCATTCGTAAATACTTCTGTCATGCCAAAACATCCTTTGAAAGCTTTTAAGATATAGCCTTAGATAAGTACAACTTAGCCCATTACGTCTTAATGTTAACGTGATTCGTTCGTAGGGACAAGTTTTGGACAAACTCCAAATAATCTGCAAAGGCAATAAAAATCTCAAATGAGGCAAATGAATTCCAGGCACTTGGCCATCTTCTTACGGAGTAAAGAAAGTCTTTACGTTTCACTAAAATATGTAATGATGCCAAATCCAAGCATACAAAACGAAGAACAATACGAAGCCCTTCGCGAGCAAGGGTACAGTAAAGAAAAATCCGCCAGAATCGCCAATACTCCCGACGCTGGAAAAAATGGAGGAAAAGCAAGTCCTTATGAGGAATGGACAAAGGAAAAACTTTATGACCAAGCCAAAGACGTAGGCATTGAGGGGCGGTCCAAAATGGATAAAGAAGAACTCATCGAGGCGTTGCGCAATAATTGAAAAATAATAAAATACTAGCCAGCCGGCTGAAACAGAACAAACGAATATCCCTTGTTCGTGTTGAAATAATTCTGTGCAATATGCATGTTTGATTCCTCGGCTATTTCTTCAATATCGCTCCAAAAGAACTTTTTGGAAATCTCCGTGTGGATGGCTTCATATAGGTCAAAGGATGCGGAAAAGCCATGGGAAAAATCGACAGTCTGCTTTTTCATACTGATGATCTGACTGGAGGCTATACCCGTCAGTGGATCATAAAACGGAAAATGATCAAAATGTCGGGTATCAAAGTTCGCACCCAGTTCCCGATTCATCCGTTCCAACAAATTAAGGTTGAACTGTTTGGTGATTCCTTGACTATCATCGTAAGCCGCAAGGATTTTTCTGGGGTCTTTTACAAGGTCGAAAGCGACCAAAAAATAGTCGTTCCTGTCCAATCCAGACTGTACAAACTTGAAAAAGTCGATTACCTCCTCCGTGGTATAATTTCCGATATTCGCTCCCAAAAACAGGACCAATCTTCCGTTGGATGTTTCGGTGAGGGATTGATAGGTTTCAAAATAGTTACCGGCGATACCGTTGTAGTCAATGGATTCAATTTCATTTCTGATCTCCGTTTGGTTGATATCCAACACATTTTCGGAGATATCCATGGCAACATATTCCAAATCGCTAAAATAGGGTCGGAATTGTTTGAGCAAATGCTTGGTTTTTGAGCCATCGCCCGCCCCTAGTTCCACAACTTGCAAAGACGAATGTTGCGCAGCAATATCTTGGGCAATCTGATGGCTTTTGTCGTCTATGATCTGCATTTCGCAACGGGGAAGATAGTATTCATCCAACTTCATGATACCTTGGTACAGTGCATCGCCCTTGGCATCATAAAAGTATCGGGACGAAATTTCCTTTGGGGATTTGCTCAGTCCTTCTTTTACGTGTTCAAAAAATTCTCCCATGCTATTTTACTTTTTTACCAATCGAATCCCTGAAAAAATCCATCTGCTGGAGGCATGAAAAAAATTACGGTACGTTTTTCTTTCGTGGCCTTGGGCCGTAGCTACCGAAGCTCCTCTCAACACCATTTGGTTGAGCATAAACTTGCCGTTGTATTCCCCTAGAGCTCCCTCGGCCTGCTTAAAGCCGGGATAAGGTAAATAGGCAGAGTGCGTCCATTCCCATAGTTGACCCCAAGCCAGTTTATCGGAGGCCACTTCCCATTCAAATTCGGTAGGCAATCGCATTCCTTTCCAATTAGCAAAGGCATAGGCTTCGTACATGGAAATATGGGATACCGGTACATCTGGATTTAGCTTTTCCAGCCCATGAAAGTGGTACTGTTGCCATTCACTGTCATGGTAATGCCAATAAAGGGGGTGTGCAATGCCATTGTTTTGGATAAAATGCCATCCTTCATCGTGCCATAGATTGAAATTGGTGTAACCGCCATCTTCCATAAACTCCAAAAATTCGCCATTGGTCACCAACTTATTACTGATTTGGAAATCTTGTAGATAGACCTTGTGCGAGGGGAGTTCGTTATCAAAACAAAATCCGCCCCCTGTATGACCGATTTCATACAAACCTTCTTGAAAAGAAATCCATTCCTGTTTTTGGCGCTCCGCTTCCCATCCAAAAACATTTCCGATGCTGGGAAATGTGGGCTGTGTTCCCAAGATATATTTGATATCATAGGCCAACAATTCTTGGTGCTGTTGTTCGTGATGTATCCCTATTTCAACCAGGTCGAGTACTTCATTACCGGGGTGGTCCTTCAAGATGTTCTCGATAGCGTTGGTAACATATTCCCGATATTCGTAAACCTTGGAGACACTAGGCCGGGTCATGAACCCACGGTCTTGCCGTTGCGTTCTTTTGCCCATATTGTTGTAATAGCTGTTGAACAAATAGGCAAAATCGGGATGGAATACCTTGTAATTATTGTCGTATTTCACCAAGACAAACTGCTCAAAAAACCATGTGGTATGGGCCAAATGCCATTTTGGTGGTGACACATTTTCCATGGGCTGTACCACATAATCTTCGGTTTGAAGCGGGCTGCATATCGTTTCGGTTTCTTTTCTGGTCTTTAAAAACTGGTCTTTTAACTTCATTAACTTTCAATCTTTACTCCCTTCCAAAAAGCATAATAGCCAGCAATCCCCTTCGCCAAGGCAGAAGGATTTGCATAATACCAAGCTGCGTCCTCGTTGGCAACTCCGTCCACCACGATTGTCTTGTAATTGGCGGTGCCTTTCCAATGGCAAGTGCTAGTGGTATCGCTGTCCTTAAAATACGTTGGATTGATGCTTTCCGGTGGAAAATAATGGTTGTTTTCGATTATGATTGTGTTGGCACTTTCGGCCACAATCTGATTGTTCCAAATAGCTTTCATATTTTTCTACAATTTAGTCAATGATTCCAACATGGTGGGAATAAGCTCGGAAACGGTAGGATGGGGTTGTACGGAGTCGCGTATCACCTCATAACTTTTATCCGCATACATCATGTTGATGAGGCCACTGATAATCTCATCCCCGCCCACACCAAGTACCGTGGCTCCCAATATTTTTTTGGTCTTTGCATCGACCACCACGCTCATATAACCTTTGGTTTCCCCTTTTTCCCTGGCACGGGCAACTTTTTTCATGGGTCGATGTCCCATGAGCACATCCATTCCCTTTTCTTGGGCCTCCTTTTTGGTGATGCCGACCCTGCCCAAAGGTGGGTCAACATAAAGTCCGTAGGTTGTGATTCTATCGGATACCTTCCTGTTTTTTCCATCAAATTTATTCTCAGCAAGAATCTCGTAGTCATTGTAAGCGGTGTGCGTAAATGCTCCTTTGCCATTGCAATCGCCCAAGGCAAAAATGCCTTTCACATTGGTTTCTAAGTAATCGTTCACCGCTATGAATCCTTTATCATCTATTTTTACACCGGTCTTTTCAAGCTGCAGGTTTGCGGTATTGGGGCGTCTACCAACGGCCAACAAAAGATGACTACCATCTATTTCCAATCGACCCTCCTTGGAGCAATTGATTTGTGCAGTAATTCCACCTTGTCCATTTTTCTTGGCGGACAGACAAGTTGCCCCGAGCCTGAAATCCACCCCCTCCTCTTCCATCATTCGTTGAATAGTTTGGCTGGTTTCCTCGTCCTCCTTTCCAATAATGGTCTTACCCCGTTCAATAATGGTGACCTTTGAACCCAATCGCGAAAACATTTGGCCAAATTCCAGACCAATATAGCTTCCACCGATAATCAAAAGGTGCTCAGGCAATTCTTCCAACTCCAATATACTCTGATTGGTGAGATACGGGATGTCCTCATAGCCATCAGGAATAAATGGGCTGCCACCAACATTGATATAAATTTCCTTGGCGGTCAAGAATGTATGGTTTACTTCCACAATCTTATCGCCTTCAAAACGTGCCTCTCCCTTAAAAAAACTGATATTTTCATGATTCTCCACCCCTTTGGCAATGCCATTCACCGAATTTTGAACCAATTTGTCCTTTCGAGCTTTTATGGCGCGTAGGTTTGCTTTGGATCCCGGTGGAATTTCAATCCCAAGGTCCCCTCCATGCTGTGCCTCCCACATACGTCGGGCACTGGCCACGTAGGCTTTGGTGGGTGTACAGCCATTATTGACACAGGTGCCTCCGAAATGTTCTTTTTCGATAAACGCCACTTTTTGACCTTCCGATGCCAATTTAAAAACCAATGGGGTCCCTGCTTGCCCAGAACCAATGATGATTGCATCAAAAGTGGTAATCTGTTTACGGTCCATAATTCGTTCTTTTATTGCTTCCTTCAACTGTTTCCTTTTGTTCAGGGAAGATTACATGCTGTTCTATGGATATTGGTCGTTGTTTATTGGTCAAATTATCTTCGAGTGTGGTTTTTTCTTTGTGCTATGGTACAACTGGTGGATATTATACTTTGTTTCTAAGCCAGCGACTATGGTTTTTTGTAGAGTATGATTGCAATCAGTATAAATCCTAAACCCGTTAGGCCTGGTGGAAGAATACGGGCATTTACGGAGATGAAAATCATCGCAATGGCTATAAGAAGCAAAATGACAAGAAGTAGCTTTTTCATATTTCACATTTAATGTATGGCTGCAATCGCGTATGGGAAAGATCAAGTGTTGTTTCTGATCAATACTAGTGTTGGAAAAAAACAAGGATCCTATAAATTGATTACGCATTCATTTACAAGTTACAGGTTTAAAATTTAATCCTCGATGGTGTGGTTGAATATCTTGATAAAAGCAAAAAAGCCCCTGTTTTTACAGAGGCTATAAGAAAGCGATTTCGACAGGTTTTGAACGTTATTGCTTCTGCCCAAAAGGGCTCAAACAATTCTTGTTTACCTAATCATTTTAATACTTTTGGCCTTCATAATCTATGTTCAATAACCTTCTTTGGGATTCAAGATCAATTTGAAACTACCATTAGCTTACCTTCCGATAGGCTAAACGAATATGTTCCTGAATCCAGCTCATATTTTAAAACAGATACGCCATTTCTAATGGTTTCGCCCCTATAATTTGCACCTTCAATAGATGGGTATTCATCATTATCCAAGACCATGGGCAAATATAAGGTGGCCGTAGTATTGGCCGGGACGGTTGCATTGTATGTGATCATTTGGTCATCATTGTTCATCTGCCAATGACTTTTGATGGTACCATAATTGGATTCGTAGCTCCCTTCCAACGATTTGAAATTCCCAAAAGCTTGGGGCTGTAAAACAAACTGTTTGTAACCTGCCTGACCTTGCTCATGGTCTGTTGTGATGCCCAATTGGTATTCATACATCCATTGTCCAACCGCACCTAGGGCAAAATGATTAAAGGAATTCATGCGGTTATCATTATTCTTTTTAAATGCGGCCTTATATCCGTTCCAACGTTCCCAAATGGAGGTTGCTCCTTTGGTTACCGGATACAGCCATGAGGTGTAATCGGTACTTGAAAACAAACGGTAGGCCTCTTCAATTTTTCCTCCCTTGCTTAGGGACGGAAGTATGTTTGGCGTACCAGAGAATCCAGTGGTTATGGTGTAGGGTAAAAAGTCCTCCGTAACCTGCTCCGAGTTAATCCCAAAACCTCCCAATGGTCCCGTTCTTTCCGGATAAACCACCCTACTCCCATCTGCCGTGGTATTGCTATTGGAAGGTTTTTGAACCAATTCTGCCAAATGTGATTCAGCCTTAGCTTGATTTGCATCGTTAAACACATTAAAGTTCAACGGTGTGGCATAAGAGCTTTGGGAGTGCACAATAAGTCCTTCCAAGTTGCGTGTCCTTCCAGATTCTGGGTCTACAAATAGCCTGTTCCATTCTTCTTTGGCCATTGCATGACGATTACGCAACACTTTGGCATATTCCGTTTCTCCAATGGCATCAGCCATAATGGCCGTAACTTCCATCATGTAAATGTATATGGCATTGTTCACCAATTCGGCGGGGGTATTGTTATCCATGGCCAACCAATCGGCAAGTCCATCCGTCTTCGAAGACAAGTGCGGATACTCCTCACTAAAATCATAGTAGTCCATCCCCTCCAACCATAAACGCATGGTTTCCATGTTTTCCTCTATAATTTGGGTGTCCCCATATTGAACGTACAACTGCCATGGCACCATACATACTGCAGCTGCCCAAGTGGTCCCATTGGCGAAAGTGGTATCATCCTTCATATTGTAGGTAGGAACGGTACTGCCGATTCCCCCTGGAGCTTCCGTTTCACTACCTACCCCTTGGTCATCGCGAAGAGCCACCATCCATTGCCTGAAAAAGTTATAGGTATCGGAGTTATAGGTTCCTGTTCTCGTATAGGCTTGGGCATCTCCCGTCCAACCCATACGCTCGTTCCGTTGTGGACAATCCGTGGGCAAGGTGAAAAAATTACCCAATTGACTCCGCTGAATGTTTTTGAAGAGTTGATTGGCCAAATCTCCAGTGGTTCCATCAAAGGTAACCGCAGTGTAAGTTCCAGTTGGTAGGTTATCTGAAGACAAGGACAGTCCTGTCACATTTTCCAAAGGAAGAGGTCCAGAATGCTGGGGAATGGTAACCTGTACATACTGATATCCTCTAAAAGTAGTCCTTGGTTGAATTATCGTTTCAGCAGCATCTTTAGCAATATAAAAATCTGTGGCCATGGCAGCACGATAGTTCTCCGTCAAAATACGTCCCGCTATGCCTTTTCCACCATTATAGCCATACATCGCTACATATTCCTGATCATCGCCTTCAAAACCAGGATACAACTGTTCGGCATAACGTAATATTACCGTATCCCCTTTTTTAAGCCAGCCTTCTGGAATGGTGATGTGGGGTACGCCGACCATGTTCACACCCATATTGTAGGTGTAAGTGCTGCCATCTTCGCTATGAGTTTCCATAACCTCCTGGGCCTTTATCCGTTCAACGACCCGAACGGGGCGGTCATGGCGGGAAACAATGTCAAAATCAATCCAGTCTCTTGGCTTAACAACCTCAGCAGCTTTCCATTGGGAATCGTCATAAGACGTGGTGGACCATCCATTAACATCTCCATCCACAGAGATCAATGTTTCCTTTTGCGCATTGTAACGCTCTCCTTGGAAAAAACTACCGTACTCAATAGGACCATCTTGAAACAGTTTCCATGAGGTAGGGTCGGTCACCACATTTTGGCTACTTCCATCAGCGTAGGTAATCACTAGTCGAGCCAAAAGGGCTTCCGTATCCCCGAAAAAGTTATAATTGCCAGGGGTGTAGGTCATGTAGCCCGTGTACCAGCCAGGAAAAATGATGGCACCCATGGTATTTTCACCGGATTTGATGCTGGAAGTAACATCATAGGCGTAGTATCCCAATGTCTCCCGAAACTGAGTGGCGCCAGGTGCAAACCAATCTTCCCCAATTCGCTCCCCATTGATATACATTTCATTGGAACCCATGGAGGTGGCGTACAATTTCGCTTTAACCACTTCGGAACCTTCTTTGGTCACAAAATTTGTTCGTAGCATGCTCACGGACCCGTGACTAGGGTCTGCATATTGAAGCCGAGTTTCATCGGATATGTTAGACACCACTATCCTATCACCTTCCTGTACCTCAACTCCCTCAAATTCTTTAAAAATACCATAGCCCGGACCGGTTTTGGCTCCAAATACTTCATTATTGTTAGGGTCGCTGTGTCCTGAATTCAACAGTTTATAATTTCTATAAACCACTTTGCTTCCAGGTTCCGCTGCAAATCCTATTGAATTGATATGGGGATAGGTCAAGAAATTACCTCCGCCCCCACCAGTTACCGTAAAACCTGTATTTCTAAATTGAGGGGGGATGGGGTTATCGGGGTCATCCAATTCCAAAAGCAATTTTTCTCCATCAATATACAGAGTGATCGTGCTGGCATTGACCGCTATTTTTAGTTGATGGGAATCCAATTTATTCGAAGCGGTAATCAATTTGTTGATATTGGTATTGGGGTAATTCGCCTTGGAAATAACCATGTAGGGGGTCGTTGCAGAATCCTCTTTGGTAAATCCTACACGATAGATGTTCAACTTGGCACCCTGCTCACCTCCAACCCCAGCAATATCCAATTGTAACCTCAAGTAGTTTTCCCCCTCGGCATTGTTGATGTTCTGAAACCTGTCATTCAACCTAAAATCATTGGCCCCTAGGATTAATGAGGCAGTGTTTCCTTCCAAAATTTGGAATTCCGTTTCCAAATCAAACAACAAGGCGGACGCCGCATCAAGTGTTAGATTATTGGTGCCGATAAACTGCGCTCCTTGCCAAGCTGCTCTATCCGGATTCATGATACCCGTTTCAAAGTGGCCTTCTTTTTTATATTGCCGATTTTCGACATCCCAAACTGTCAACTCCCATGTATAGGCAGTTTCAGCTTTTAAGTCATCGCCTTGATAAGAAATATTATTGGAAATTCCACTCAGGACTTTGCCACTGTCCCAAACCACATAACCGTCTTGGTCCTTGCGCACCATAATTTGATAGGCCACCTGTTTTTGTCCCACCTTGTCCGATACCATTTTCCACCCAAACAGTGGGTTGGTATCTTCAACGGCCATGGGATGCTCCATGTAAGCGACTCTAAGGGTATCGATTTTGGTATCTGGGTTGGTACAAGAATTCAGCAACACCACTCCAAAAAGCGACAGAAAGCAAGTTTTAATCCAAGCGGTTTTCATTTGTAGTTTTTTATGGTCAGTCAATCTTCTGGATGAAGAAACCCTAGTTTTTCAATATCAATTACTTGGCATACTTGCCACTAATTCAAACAATTCTTTGTCCAATTGGGGCTTTACTTCGCAGGTATTGTCCAAATGCATCGTGGCGGTATTCACCGTATTGTATTTGGGCCATGTGGGCAACCCGGCATGATTTGGATCTCCAGTTTTTGCAAAATTGATCCAAGCACTGCTCATTTTATCTGCCAATAGTTGTGCCTTTTCACCTCCACCGGTCATATGATTCGCCCGTTCGATATTATCAAACACAAAAGGCAGCTCCATACAGTGAAGTGATTTGTATTTACCATCAAAAACAGGTGATTGCCAAGTAAACAGGTACATATATACAGGTGCACCGCCTTCTAAATTCGATTTCTGATTGGCTTGGCACACAGCCCCTGGTCGGAACCTCGTATCTATTGATAGTAGGTCTTCAGGTTTGGTATCGTTGGGATAGGCCTTTTTCACTGCTGCAACATAATCGTCCGCTTTATCCTTGTAGACTTGTTCAATATGGTCCATCACTTCTTTTTCTGATGCATTAAAAAACCGCATGTTGGCAAATGGCGCGAACTCGTTTTTGGTAGTGCCGATCAATAAGGGTACCTCCTTGGAAAGTTCAAGCGCCTCAGCGGACATTAAATCATAAGGTAAAGCAGATCCATCCCTACTGGGACCCCAATTGAGATTAACTCCAGATGATGTGTTTCCTTTCTCCTTCAATTTATCCGAAACGATTTTCAATGCCTTTGCCCCTGCCGCACTAAGATCTTTGAATGGGATGTTTTGGAGACTGTCCACCTGCTCTGGTGAGATGGAGAGTTGGTTCAATACCTCCGCGGCAATGGACTGGGTAACTTCCTTTGTGGTCAAATTGCCCCTAAAGGCACCGCTTTGGTTGATGGCCTTATGAAATAGACCCTTGGCCCGTGGCATCGCCATTAAGGTATTTACCTTGGCTCCACCACCCGATTGTCCAAAAATGGTCACATTATCGGGGTCGCCACCAAAATTGGAAATATTGGTCTTCACCCATTGCAATGCAGCGACAATATCCAAAATACTGTTGTTGGCTGATTCCCGATATTCTTCTCCATACTCTGATAGATCTAAAAAACCAAGGATATTCAGCCTATGGTTGATGGAAACGACTACCACATCACCCTTTTTGCTTAGGTTTTCACCATGATAAGAAGGTAATTCTTGACTTGAACCAGCCGTAAAACCACCTCCATGAATCCAAAAAAGGACGGGTCTTTTCTTATCATCTTCGATACTTGGTGTCCAAATATTGATTCGAAGACAATCCTCGTTGGTGTAGCCCCAGTCATGATCAAATACAAACTCAGATTCATCCTGAACCTGAGTGGTCGGTGTCAATAAGGGTGCTACAGGGCCATACATGGTGGAACTGCGCACTCCTTCCCAGGGCTCCACCTTTGTTGCCGGTTTAAACCGTTCCGCTATGGCATACGGAATACCCTTATAGGTAACTATACCATTATGGATGTAACCTCTCACCTTTCCTGATTCGGTATTGGTCACGGCAATATTTTCCCCTGTGATAACTTCGGATTGTGCTTGTACATGGAACATTGTCCCACATAAAAACAGTACTAAAAAGAATAGTTTATTTTTCATCGCTTTGTATTGGTTACAGATTGATTGGGCCCATCATTCAATCTTAAAGATTGATAACATTATTGCCTGAGCTAAGGGCTTTACGCTCTCCATTCCAAACAAATTCCCCATCAACTCCTTGAGGCAATACGATGGTAGCCTTCAATTTTTTTCCGGACTTTTCATAGTTCACCGATATCATCCCTGCTGGGTGTGGCATCTCTCCACCAATTTTTTTGATATCGCCCAAGTGGGGTTCAATTTTGATAGATTTGAAATTGGGTGCGGCACTTTCGATACCTAGTAGAATCCTAAAGAACTCAATATTGGGACTGGATCCCCAAGCATGACAGTCAGAACGGGTGGTTTCTACTTGTGATGTTTCGCCCCATGTGGTCAAACCAAGCTCCATATTTTTTCTCCAAACATCCAACCAGTCCAAATATTGGTCTCCATAGCCCGCTTCATTCAGGGCCAAATGCAAATAATAGCTGAAATAAATGGATGCGGGTGCCAACGACTTGTCCTCCAACAGTGACTTGCCGATAGCTTTCTTGGTGTCATTATCCACAATGTTGGCCAAAATCGCCAATGAATTGGCATGCTGGGAATATTTGTCCTTGGCTGGGGTATCAGCGAACAATTGTTTGGATTGGTCCCAATACTTTCGTTTGATGGTTTCCGTAAGCTGATCTGCCATAGTGGTGTATAGCGTGACAAATTCTGGTTTACCCAATTCCTTTTCTAGCGCTATCCCCGATTGCAAAGCATGCAACATTTGCAGATCTAGGGCTGCGGAAGAGCCATCCTCGGCCATTGGAGCCATTCCAAAGTTCCATTCGGGCACCCAATCCGTGTAATTCCAACCCGGAACATTTTTTAAGGAGCCATCTTCGTCCAAATAGGTGATAAAATAGTTCAATACTTGACGGGACCCCATTAACTTTTCCGCAATAAAGTCGGCATCGCTACCATACATCATATAATCATAAAGCATGCTTACATACCAAAGCGAATAGGTTGGGATCACTTGATCTTGCCTATCTGGATATCTGCTCAACGTATGCCCGTTGGGCTGTCTTGAATAATCAATCAAATTGATGGCATTTTTGATCAAGCGGTCATCACCACTGTTGTAAAAGGACACAAAATGTTGTATTCGGGTATCCCCTACGTATTGCAATCGTTCGTAATAAGGGCAATCCATGTAGGTATCCACCGCACAAAGGCGAGCTGTTCTCCAACCGATTTCCATCATCTCGGAAAGTTCTTCGCTATCGGAGAGCAAATTAGCCTTCATTTGGAAGGGGTACCCTGTAAAAGTTCCGTAGATATCATTAATAACCAGCGGTTCATTTTTGGTCTTCACATCCAGTTCCACATAGCGGTAGGTCCTATAGGTCAAAGAGGTGTATTCTTGATTATCCATTCCGTTGGAAATGATACTGTCCCTTCTTCCGGTCATGGTCTTCCCTTCGATAATATCCCGGTTGCCCTTGGCGCCTTCACTATCATACAGCCCTTCCGCATACTGCAGGGTTATTACGCTATTTTTACCACCACTGAACAATAAGGTCAAATAAGCATTGGTCAGGTGTTCCTGATCCAATAAAAATTTAGCACTGGAGTTGGCGGCCACCTTTATTGAGGCTGGTTTTTGAGGAAAGCTGGATGGTATTTTTACGCCTTCCGATTTACGTATCTTGGCCAAGCGTTCCTTGGTCAATTCCATTTCGGGCAATATGGATGGTACCAAATTCCATCCTTCTTGCTGTCTGAATCCAAAACCTTGTTGCACCGCTTCAAAAACGGTATCGGCAGCTTCCCACGAACTATCATCAAAATCTTGCTGCTTCCAACCCGTTACTGCTTTGTTCATATCGATAAAATCACCGGCACCTGCTGCATAATACCCCCTAATGTGCTGTTCCAAGGGAGTATAGCTCTTATCCTCTATCACTTTCCAGCTTTTATCGGTATCCACAACCTTGGCCAATTCGTTTTGCCCTTGTAGGATTAGGGCCGTTTTAAAGGAAAACTGAGCCACGGCACGCAAATCGGCTTCGTTCCAAACCTTTACGGCCAAGGTATTTTTTCCTTGCTGTAAATGCTTAGCGATATCCATGGATTGGTAATTCCAATGCTTAATGTCGCCCCAGTTGGGACCTACGGAAACAAGCGTACCGTTTACAAAAAGCTTGTATCGGTTATCCGCGGAAATGCGGATAGGGAATTCAGCAGGTGTGCTGTCCAGGGTAAAGGATTTGCGGAACAGGTACATTCCGGCCTCCTCAGCATCGACTCCGCCCAAGGTAATCCATGTTGCGGTCCATTCTGGTTCGGTGTTCTGTCTACGCTGGCCGGTAACGGCCAAAGTCGAAAATAAAATCAGTAGTGCTAGTAAATTTTTCATGTTGTCGGTGTAATACTTTTGATAATATTGATCTTGAATTTATTGTTCTTTAGGTAATCTCCCTATTTGCTTCCACATGGCAAGCTCTTCCGAAAATCTATCCTCGATAACCTCACATGAGGCATCGATCCGCATAGTGGGCTTGGTTTTCATATTATACTCGGGCCATTGGGGCAGATTCTCGGCGGTAGGTTTTCCCTTTTTGGCAAAACCAGTCCAATACGCAGCCATATTGTGGGATGCGGTAAAGCGCTCGGGACGTCCACCTCCAAAAAAACTGGGTCGGTCTTCTTCCCCATCCTTGGGCGGCTGTTCGTTGTTGAATTTGAAGGAAATATCCATGGCATGTGGCGTTCCCATGGGATAATCTGTTCCGGGAATCAACTTTTCAGATTTATACCCAAAATTGTATAGGTATACCGGGGCTCCTCCCTGCTGAGCTTTTCGCTGCGCAATCTCTATGGAGCCCAGCCCCATCATCACAATGGACGAAACTGCTACAAAAATGTCGGCCGGTGAAGCCTTTGGCCGTGCTTTTCTGTATACCTCGATTATGTTGGGGGTATCTTCCCCAAATTGAGGCATCAATCTCGTTTTTAATCCTTCGAAATCCAAAGTGGCAAATTCGGTATCCTTCCGTTCCCAGGCAAAAAAGGTGTATTCGTCTTCGTTCCACCCGACCATTAATGGTTTATCCTTGGAAATGATCGGAGCGGTTGGGTCAAAAGGATGATGAGGTAGTACTGTACCGTCCACCACCGGTCCAAAACCGCCTATGGTCGGTTCGGTCAGTCCCCCTGTATTTTTCTTTTCTTGAAAAGGAGGTACAAATGGAATTCTTGCTTGTACTTTTAATATTTCATCAGTCGGCACCTCCAAAAGTTTCTCCCAATTATTTTGGGTCAACCCAAACTCCCTGAGCACCAATTCAGTGTTCTGTGCTGCCATGTCTTTGGTGAGCATGCGGACTCCTGGTCCACTTTCTATTGATGCTTTGTTAAAGTAAGGTGCCGCCTCTGGCATGGCATAGAGGCAGGAGGTTTTTGCCCCACCTCCGGATTCCCCAAAGATCATCACATTATTGGGGTCACCTCCGAACATATCAATATTTTCGCTTACCCACCTCAATCCTTCAGTGATATCCAAAAGTCCCATATTGCCAGATCCCGCATAGTCAAGTCCTGCTATTTCGTCCAGATACAAAAATCCGAGCATTCCCAAACGGTGGTTGGTCTGTACCACGACTACATCAAAATTACGGGCTAAATTGGCTCCGTCCTGTGCTTGCGAACCTCCAGAACCAATAACAAATCCACCGCCGTGGCTGTAGAACATCACAGGGCGCTTCTTACCATCGTTGGCCGGTGTCCACACGTTTAGAAACAAGCAGTCCTCTGCAGGTGTTGGCTCGTTGCGCCGCGGCGCCTGAATGGCGGGAGCACCCAGTTCGTAAGTGTCCCGTACGCCCGTCCAAGGCTCTAATGGAGCAGGTCTTTTGAACCTTCGGTCACCCGAAACTTTACCTGCGTAGGGTATACCTTTAAAAATGTTCACTCCAGTGGAGCGCATCCCCTTTATCTTGCCTTTTGAGGTTTCAACTTCCACCCATTCTTCAGGGATGTCCCATGCATTATATCCGAAAGGCAGTATTGTACCAGGAAGGAACAGTAATCCTGATGCGGTTCCAACCGTTTTTATAAAATCTCTTCGTGTTTTCATCTTTTCACTTATTCTACTGCCTGTGAGGTGTTTCACTAAACCTCTAAAATTATCCTATTCCAGCTGCATCCGTCAATTTACACCAAACCCTTTCCCCATGCAAGAGCTGAGCTTGTTTGAAAACATCAATGATTTTCCAAACTTTCAACCATTGCTTTCTTTTCAACTTCCCCTTCTTTTTTCTTAGCATGAAATATTCTTAACCAAAGGCGGAAACAAAAAAACTAACCCGGTATCGTAAATACCGGGTTAGATTAACTAAACATAACCCAACTCAATTGCCAACTGTTCCATATTGCTATGGTTAGAAGTTGGGATTCAATAATGTTTCACCAGCAGGTATTGGAAACAACTCCGAAATGGTAGTGAAAGCCACCGGTGGTGGCGCTATACCATCAGGAAAATAATAGTCTTGTGGATTGGCCTTGACCCGCTCACCGAATGCGGTCATAACCGCTTGTGCTGTACCTGTGCGAACCAAATCAAGCCATCTTTTATTTTCAAAAGCCAATTCTACCCTTCTTTCATCCATGATAGCCTGTCTTAACGCAGTTTGATCTAAACCTGCCAAAGGAGCTAGACCAACGCGTTCCCGCACCTGATTCAAAAAGGTAATGGCTTCACTGGATTGTCCAGCTTCATTCAATGCTTCCGCGTAGAACAATAGAGCTTCGGAGTATCTATAAATAGGGAAATTCACACCGGTTAGTCCTGGTGTAGAATGTGGCTGCCAAAACTTATTGATGTATGGATAAAATACCCCATCTACATTTACACTATCAATGGATACGGATTTTCGTGGGTCACCATCCTCATAGCTATCAATAATGTCAGGAGTTGGAATATTGAATCCCTGTTCATTAATTGCTTGGGAATTTGGCACTCCACTTATTGCAGCTACTTGTTCTGCAGTTAACGGCATGGGTATCTGATTGTATGGAAAGAAACTAGCAAAGCCCTCTGTTCCTTCCAAAAATTGGACTTCAAAAATAGACTCACTACTATTTTTGTTTGCCAATTCAAATACACTGGCATAATCGGGAAGAAGTGCGTATTCCCCAGAATTGATCAACTCACCCAAAACCGTTGACGCAGCCGACCAATTTTCTCGAACTACGTAAACATTTCCAAGCAGCATTCGTGCAGACCCGCGAGTGGCTCTACCAGCTTCTTGGGATGACTTAGGTGGCAACAACGAAATTGCCTCACTAACGTCGTTCACAATTTGCGCATAAACTTCATCTGCAGATGATAATGGTAATGCAGCATTTTCCCTACTGGTAACTGGCACTGTATGTAAAGGCACGGCGCCATAGAATTGCACCAAATCGAAGTAACTTAGTCCTCTTAAAAACAATGCTTGACCTTTTATGTTCGATTGAAGGGCTTGATCTTCAAATTCAATATCATCTATCAAATCTAAAATTTGATTGGCCCTCGCAATGATCAAATAGTTCGTTACGTACTTAGCTCCAATGGTAGCATTGGCGTTATTTGGATAATGGTCGGCCAAACCTTCGCCGTCTTGCACAGCTCTATAGTTGGGGTTAAACTTATAATACGTGTTGTCCGATGTAAGTTCACCCATACCCCATGCAGAACCAGGAGCGTTGCCTCCTGCCTGTTGAAGGTCGCGCAAAGGAGCATATGTAGCATTTATAGCTTGTTCGAAATCTGCTTGAGATTCAAAGAAAATAGCTTTACTTAATGAGTCTTCTGGAGGAATATCAAGGAAATCCTCACTACACCCAAAAAGAAATAGGGCTATAATCAGCTGTAGAAAATATGTTGTTTTTTTCATGATTTCTTTTTTAAAATGATAGGTTAAAGCCTAAGGTAAAAGTTCTTGGTAATGGGTATGCGGCCCAGTCATATCCCAAAGCCAGAGCGTTCAACTGGCCTGCACCTGTTTGAGTAGTGCTGACATCTGGATTGACGCCACGATACCCAGTAAACATAAATGCATTTTGTACCGATCCATATAGCCTTGCTCTTTTAAGGAAAAAGTCTTCCTTAAGCGGGAAATTATATCCCACAGTAATATTACGTACAGCAAGGTAGCTACCATCCTCTATAAAGCGAGTGGAGAACCAGTCACGCTCCATGAATGTTGCCGCAGTTGTTTTACCATATCTACCACTACCTGGGTTTTCTGGAGACCTCCATCGGTCTTGCACATCGCGCAACACATTAAATACACCATCAAGGTTGGTAGTTCCCTGATCGGAGGTAACCGCAATATCGTTACCAATAGACCCTTGCATTACAATGGTTGCATCCCAATTCTTGTATTTAAAGTCATTGGTGAAACCAAAGATATAGTCAGGAAATGGGTTTCCGATTACAGTACGGTCATCCTCGTTTCCTCCAAAGGTAATTACTCCATCGCCATTGACGTCTGCAAACTTAATGGTACCCACTTGGGATTCTGCAGCCACTGGAGAACTGTCGAATTCGGCTTGGTTATCATAAACTCCGTCCCAAATCAAGCCCCAAAATTGACCCAATGGTTCGCCTGGTCGGGTAATACTCTGGTAGTTTCCTGCACCGGAGAAAATCCTGTCAACCCCTTCAGCAAGGGAAACGACCCTATTACGATTGAACGCAATATTGAAATTTGATGTCCAGGTAAAGTCTTCACTCGCAAAGTTTCTAGTGATCAACGCAACCTCGTGACCCCAAAACTCAATTTCACCAACATTATCATTGAAGTTTGTGAATCCGGATTCTTGTGGGATATCCACATTGAACAATAAATCAGTGGTATTCTTTTTGTAGTAATCGTAGATGAATTCCACTCTACCGTCAAACAATCTCAAATCCAATCCAATATCGAACTGGTTGGTACGCTCCCACCCCAAATTGTTGTTTCCAAGGGTAGTAACCGCAGCACCACTCACAATAGAGTTTCCAAAAACAGCGTTCAGCGAATTATCTACAAGTGCAAACTGTGTGAAGTTACCAATATTGTTGTTACCGATTACACCGTAACTAGCCCTTACTTTTCCGAAACTGAGCCAATCTACGCCCTGCATAAAGTCTTCGTCACTGAACACCCAACCAGCAGAAGCTGATGGGAAATTACCCCAACGATTCTCCGACCCAAAACGGGATGAACCATCTCGTCTTAAAGCAAGGGTAAACAAATATTTGCCCTTGTAATCATAATTGAATCTGGAGAAATAAGAAGTTAAACTCCACTCATTGATGTTATTGAATGATGCTCCTCGCTCAATATTGAGTGCTGACTGAATAGTTTGCACACGGTCATCCGGGAAGTTTGACAATCGAAGTTGAGACGTTTCACCATCAAACTTTTGATAAGCAGCTCCTGCCAAAAGCTCTATGCTGTGGTCACCGAAAGTTTTGGTATAGGTTAACGTATTTTCATTCAACCAGCTAAGATATTCGTTCTGCCTCCTTGTGCTCGTAGCTATAACCGGCGGTAGCGCTGTAAATACATTCGATACCGTTGATGGGCTAAAGCTGAAGAAATTGGTTTGACCAAAATCACCATTGATCGTTGTTTTGAATTTGAGCCCATCTATGATTTCATAATCAAGGAAAAGGTTGGCCAAGATTCGTGTTTCCCTGGTTTCGTTGGTAATCTCATTGGCAGCATACACCCAGTTAGGCGTTGGAAAAGCACTGATGCCCGGTGTAAATGCGGTTGGTGGATACGATCCATCCTCATTCTGAAATGGAAATATAGGCCATGTCAACAAGGCATTGTTAATAAGACCACCTCCGGCAACACCGTCTACGTTACCACTATAAAAGGCACCGTCTGAGTTTGGAATATTATCGATGGTGTAGGTTGGTGCAACCGATAGTCCAAGATTTACTTTTTTTCCTAACTTAAAGGAAGAATTCGCACGCATGGAATAACGTTTGAAATCGGAGTTAATCATAACTCCTTCTTGATCAAAGTATCCAGCGACAATAGCATGGGATGAACGTTCGGTGCGTGACGACCAGGTTAGGTTTAAACTCTGGATAGCGGCAGTTCTGAACATTCCATCGTACCAATCAAAACCTTCTCCATATTGTTCTGGATTCTGAAATGGCTCTGGAACCGGAACGCCCAAATCTTCGGCAGATTCCTTTTTAAACTGGGCAAACTCCCTTGCATTCATCATGTCTGGACGCCCCTGCTGCGGAACAGTCTGAACCCCTCCAAAATAATTGACGGAAAGTTCTCCCCTTTCGGTTTTACCAGTTTTAGTGGTGATCAAAACAACCCCATTCGCAGCTCTTGACCCATATAGGGAGGTAGAAGCGGCATCTTTCAATACGGATATGCTTTCAATTTCATCCGGGTTAATGGTACTGATATCACCAACAATTGGAAATCCGTCCACAACGTATAACGGGTCACTACCCGCCAATATCGAGGCTTGACCCCTTACCCGAACTTGCACTCCTTCTCCTGGTCTACCTGTGGTCTGATTGATTTGAACACCCACAAGTCTACCTTGAAGTTTTTGCGTTATTTGGGGAACAGGCAAATCTGCCAACTCTTGTGTATTAAGTTGCTGTACAGCTCCCGTCACCTTTCTACTGCTCTGTGTACCGTATCCCACGATTACTACCTCATCAAGCTGTTGGCTGTCCACTGATAACGCAAGGTCAATTTGTGTCCTTCCATTGACAGGCACGTTCTGGGCCGCATAGCCCACGGAAGAAAAGATCAATACTCCATTTGAAGCCACCTCAATGGTATAATTACCATCAAAATCGGCACTTGTACCATTAGTGGTGCCCTGCTCCACTACAGTAACCCCCGGCAAAGGCTGGCCCGTTTCGGCGTCTGTAACAGTTCCCTCTACTGTAATTCTCTGCTGTGCATTGGCGGAAAAGCCACAGAAAATTGCCATAAAAAGAACCGCTAGCCATAATGTCTGTTTAGTCCTCATAGTTTGTTTTTAGTTAATTAATTGTGCAATAGACCTTTAGTTAGTTTGTTTTTTAGGTCAAAAATTGAATCATAAGCCTTGAATGACACCTGATTCACGACAATGTTAAGCTAATGTTAGGGCAAAACTATTCCGTTCTGTACTGTTCTGATACAGATAGGAAAGTTGGCAAAAAATGGAAGTAAATTAAAGGGAGTTCCGCTGGATAACGTGGAATGGGTTTTCCGTGTAGATGGTCTGGTTTTTAAGCACGATCTCCGCAGCCTTTTTACCAAGGTTTTCAAAATCGGTGGAGATGACCGTAATACCTTCGAGCAAGACCTCCTTTAAAGGCGTCTCGTTATAGGAAATGATTCCCACATCCTTGCCCAGCACAAATTTGGTCTGCTTTATTTTTTTGATCAACACCACTAGATCACTTTCTTTAAGGTTGATATATACCGTTTCCTTTTCGATTTCACTGGACTCTATCTCTTCGATGATTCCGAACTCATAGGCATATTGACCGCAAAATTTTATGAATCCTTTTTTAATCTCAATGGGATGATAGGTCTTTTTTCTTAGAAGCAACTTGATCTGTTTGTACTTACGAAGTTTTGGGTTTAACGTAACCAAGGCCGAATAAATATCCTTTTCAAAATCTTGATAAATACTGGACACAGTATTGGGCAGTCCGTCCAAACGTTTATCCAGAACGATTAATTTTTCCAATGGGATCTCTTTTTTGATAAAATTAAGTACATCGTCTCCTCCTTCTTCAAAATGGCTGATTACAACATAATGGGTATAGGTATAGGACCGTTTTTTGGAATCCAGGATCAATTCCTTAAAATGCCGGTAATTGTTTTCATATATAAAGAAATCTATGGTCGCATTGTCACCAAGTGTCCTCGCAAATGCATCATAAATAATTTTTTTATGGGGACTCAATTTATTGAACAATAGAAACACCTTGGCTTTAAGGGCAAGCTCATCCCTTTTTACATAATATCCCTTGCCGGGAACGGATTCAATAATCTTGTTTTTTTTAAGGTGGTCGTAAGCCCTTACCACGGTATCCCGAGAAATATCAAATTCGATCAGCAGTTCGTTCACCGACGGCAACCTATCATCCAATTTTATCTTGCCATTTTCAATAGCTGCCAAAATGGAATCTACAATCTGTTTGTACTTTGGTACTTTTGATTCCTCTTTTATGTCAATCAATCCCATCATTTTAGTAACTTTTAAGAAGTGTTTACTTAACAGTGCAGAACACTTAAAAGAAAATGGGTAACTACATTTACCCACAACAATAATAAAAAAAATAACCTGATGGGGATTAAGACTTTTAAACACGTGGATTATCTATGGGACGAAAAAAAGGCTTTGGAGCTTGGAAACGACCAAGTGGCCCTGTTCCTGTACCGATCAAATATTTTGGGCTCCGATCTTAGGATTACCAACTATGGAGGTGGGAATACGAGCTGCAAGACCATAGAAAAGGACCCTTTGACCAACGAAGAGGTCGAAGTGATGTGGATTAAAGGATCTGGAGGTGATATTGGTACCCTGACCCGATCGGGAATCGCAGGACTTTATACGGAGCGCTTGAGAAACTTAAAGAAAGTTTACAAGGGTCTCCATGATGAGGATAGGATGGTGGGACTATTTAACCATTGCATCTATGACTTGGACAGCCGTGCCCCATCTATCGACACCCCTCTGCATGGCCTGTTGCCCTTTAAGCACATTGATCACTTACACCCTGATGCTTTGATTGCCGTTGCCGCCGCAAAGGACAGTGAAAAAGTGACCAAGGAAATTTGGGGAGACACCATGGGCTGGGTGCCTTGGCAACGACCAGGCTTCGACCTTGGACTTCAATTGGAAAAATGCTTGAACGATAACCCCGGAATACGAGGTATCGTATTGGGGAGCCATGGTCTGTTCACTTGGGGAGACACTTCATATGAATGCTACATCAACAGTCTGGAAGTCATAGAAATGGCTTCTGAATATATTGAGAAAAAAATCAAGCAACAAGGCAGCGTCTTCGGTGGACAAAAAGTAGCATCCTTGCCAGCAAATGAACGAAAGGAAAAAGCTGCACAGTTAATGCCATTGTTACGCGGTCTCTGTTCTTCAGAAAACCGTATGATCGGGCATTTCACCGATGCGGATGTGGTCATGGAATACATCAACAGCAACGATCTGGAAAGATTGGCGCCTATGGGAACCTCATGTCCCGACCACTTTTTGCGCACTAAAATACAACCCTTGGTACTTAAACTGGACCCCGAGGAAGATTTATCCAACGTGGATGACATTCTCAAAAAGCTGGAGCCGGCCTTTGAACAGTACCGAAAAGAATATGCAGCTTACTACGAAAGTTGCAAGCATGACAATAGTCCGGCTATGCGAGACCCCAACCCTGTCATCATTATCTATCCGGGAATTGGGATGTTCAGCTTTGCCAAAAACAAGCAGACCACCCGTGTGGCGAGTGAATTCTATATCAATGCCATCAACGTAATGCGCGGTGCAGAAGCCATTTCGGCTTATACCTCTTTACCAAGGCAAGAGGCCTTTGATATTGAGTATTGGTTATTGGAAGAGGCGAAATTGCAACGGATGCCCAAAGAAAAGCCTTTGTCCAGAAAAGTGGCCTTGGTCACTGGTGCTGGAGGCGGAATCGGTAAGGCCATTGCCGATAAACTTGCCGAACAAGGGGCCAATGTGGTTTTGACGGATATCGCCGAAGACCGATTAAAAGAGGCCGTGGAAACCTACCCAAGGGATGTAGCAAGCTATGCGGTGTGTGATGTAACCAGCTCAGTATCCATTGAAGATGCTTATAAGTCCGCTTGTTTGGAATTCGGGGGCGTGGACCTGGTCGTACATAGTGCAGGTTTGGCCATTTCAAAACCCTTGGCAGAGACCACCGAGCAAGACTGGGACTTACTTCAAAACGTACTGGTAAAAGGACAGTTCGAGCTCTTTAAACAAGGAGTGGAAATTATGAACAAGCAAGATTTGGGCGGAGATATCATCAGCATCGCCAGCAAAAATGGTTTGGTGTCCGGACCCAACAACGTGGGCTACGGAACCGCTAAAGCGGCACAGCAACACATGGTCCGTTTATTGGCAGCAGAATTGGGCGGTAAAGGGATACGTGTGAATACGGTAAATCCCGATGGCGTTATCGTAGGAAGCAAAATCTGGGAAGGTGAATGGGCCGAAGGCCGTGCCAAGGCCTATGGCATTGAAGTGGAAGACCTGCCGGCCCACTATGCCAAACGAAACCTGCTCAATGAAATTATATATCCAGAAGATATAGCCAACGGTGTATTCGCTTTTGTAGGGCTATTGGATAAAAGTACTGGAAACATTATCAATGTAGATGGTGGCATGGCCAACGCATTTACAAGATAGATAAGTTTTTGGTTTAGTTAATTTAAGAATGACCGTAGGTTATACCATAGCCTACGGTTTTAAAAAAATCAACTCATGGTTTTAGATAAGGAACACATTACATCACACAACCAAAATAACTTTGACAAACATGATCAAAGTTTTGATTTTTTGGCCAATACCCTAGCCAAAAAAGGTTTTGATGTTGAACATATCCTAAAGAAAATAAGCGATTTTCAAGTAGCCATTCCCAGTTGGGCCTTGGGTGCAGGAGGAACACGTTTTGGTCGTTTCTCATACCATGGTGAACCGGGCACTTTGGAGCAAAAAATTGAGGACGTTGGACTCATTCATACGCTTACCAGATCAGCAGGCGCCATTTCCCTGCACATCCCTTGGGACGTGCCAGAAGATACCGAAAAGATAAAGACATTGACCAAATCGTTGGGGCTCACTTTTGATGCCATGAACTCCAATACCTTTCAAGACCAACCCGACCAAAAGCATTCCTATAAGTTCGGGTCTCTCTGCAGTACGGACGATAATGCGAGGCAACAGGCCATACAACACAATATCGATGTCATCCGACTGGGCGAAAAATTAGGGTCCAAAAGTTTGACCGTATGGCTGGCCGATGGTTCCAGTTTTCCCGGACAGAACAACTTCCAGACCGTACTCAAAAATACGCAGGACAGTTTGCAGCAAATCTACAGAACCTTACCTGAGGATTGGAAGCTCTTTATTGAATACAAACCGTACGAGCCTAATTTCTATAGCACGGTAATCCAAGATTGGGGCACTTCCTTTATGTTGGCCAATGAATGTGGTCCAAAAGCCTATACCTTGGTCGATCTGGGTCACCATTTGCCCAATACCAATATTGAACAGATAGTCGCCACTTTAATGATGAAGGGCAAGTTGGGAGGATTTCATTTTAACGACAGCAAATATGGGGACGATGACCTTACCGTAGGGAGCATCAAACCGTATTCCCTATTTTTGATATTCAACGAATTGGTGTACGGCATGGAAAACAATCCACAGAATCCCTACCCTGCTTGGATGATCGATACCAGCCACAATCTAAAAGATCCTTTGGAAGATTTGATGCAGTCATTGGAGGCCATACGCTCGTCCTACGCAAAAGCATTATTGGTAGACCAAAAGGCCCTTCGTGATGCACAACAGAACCATGATGTGACTTTGTGCCAGGAAATTTTACAGGAAGCCTATCTTACGGATATACGCCCACTATTGGAGCGAGCCAGAATATCCAACGGTGGAGCGCTAAACCCATTGGACACTTACAGGCATTTGGAAGTCCGTAAAAAATTGGTGGACGAAAGAGGCAAACATACCATGGCAACAGGCCTATAATCCGAAGCAAATGGCACAAGAAGTAATTGCGGTTTTTGACATTGGTAAAACCAATAAAAAGTTTTTCCTTTTTGATATGGACTTTAGGGAAGTCCATCGCGATTACACCTATTTGGAAACCATTGAAGATGAGGATGGACACCCTACCGAGAACCTGAAAGCACTTGAGAGTTGGGTACAACGTACTTTTCAAGACATACTCAAAGCAAAGGATTACAAAATAAAGGCGGTCAATTTTTCATCCTATGGCGCAAGCTTTGTTAATTTGGATGATATGGGAAAGGTGGTTACACCTCTCTACAATTATACAAAGCCTATCAATGCAACCATCATTGACAAGTTCTATGCGCAGTATGGACCCGAGATACAGTTTTGTAGGGAAACAGGCACAACCCGGGAGGGTATGCTCAACTCGGGCATCCAATTGTATTGGTTAAAACACGAAAAACCGGACGTATTTTCAAAAATCAAACATTCGCTTCATTTACCACAATATCTAAGCTATTTGTTTACGGGAATTCCGGTCAGTGAATATACCAGTATCGGTTGCCATACTGCGCTTTGGAACTATGAAAAGCAGGATTATCACGACTGGGTCTATCAAGAGGAAATCCATAAGATATTGCCATCGATAGTGGATACGGGTACCAGTATCAACTCCAAACTCTTTGGTCACCAAATCAAGATAGGTGTGGGCATCCACGACAGTTCAGCTGCCCTGTTGCCCTATATACGCAGTATTGACAAAAAATTCCTGCTGCTTTCCACAGGAACCTGGAGCATTGCACTCAATCCATTTTCAAAACAACTCCTTACGGACGAGGATACGGATTCCAATTGTATCAACTACATGCGTATCAATGGAGCTCCCATAAAAGCGGCACGCTTGTTTCTGGGGAATGAATACAACGAACAGATCAAGAAACTGGCAGTTCTTTTCGGAGTTTCGGAAGATCATCACAAGACCATGAACTTTGATGCCGACATCTATCGCAAGCTAAAGGACGGTTTTACACATAAATTCAAATGGATAAGTCTGGATGTGGCACCTTCAAACATTCCAACGCCTGTACAATTCAATTCCTATGAAGAAGCATATCACCAATTAATGATGGAATTTGTTGAATTACAGATAGATAGTATAAAACGTGCCATTGGAAAGGACCATATCAAACAGTTGTACATTGACGGTGGTTTTGCCAATAATCAAATTTTTGTGGAACTATTGGCCCGCGGTCTGGAAGACATGAAGATCAAAACAACCGACGCATCGTTAGGTTCGGCCTTGGGGGCTGCCATTGCCATTTCCAATATCCAATTGGACCAAAAGTTCTTAAAAGAAAATTACGCTTTAAAAAAACACAGACCCTTAATTACCAATTGATATGGCCCAAAGTTTCGATACCCGATATCCTTCCGTTGACGATCTGAGGGAAAAAGCCAAAAAAAGAATCCCACGCTTTGCCTTCGAATACTTGGACGGTGGCTGCAACGAGGATGTGAACATCCACAGAAATACCTCGGAAATACGGGACATTACCCTAAAGCCTACCTACATCAAGGACTTTAAAGGTGCCTCTATAAAGACCACGCTTTTCGGGGAAGAATACGATGCCCCCTTTGGTGTCGCTCCCGTGGGTCTACAAGGTTTGATGTGGCCCAATTCCCCTGAAATACTGGCCAAAGCGGCCCACAAACACAATGTGCCCTTTATCCTAAGCACCGTGACGACCATGGATATTGAACGGGCCAGCGAACTTACCGAAGGTAAGGCTTGGTTCCAATTGTACAATCCAGCGGAGGACGCGGTCAGAAATGATATTTTGGATAGGGCAGCAGCTGCGGGATGCCCTGTTTTGGTGCTGCTTTGCGACGTACCCACCTTTGGTTACCGACCCCGCGATTTTAAAAACGGATTGGCCCTGCCCCCGAAGATGACAATGGCCAATATACTTCAAGTATTGGGCAAGCCAACTTGGGCCATGCAAACACTTAAATATGGCATACCCACATTTGAGACCTTGCGGCCCTACACCCCTGAAGGACTCAATCTAAAGCAATTGGGCAAGTTTATGGACAAAACCTTCTCTGGAAGGCTAAATGAGGAACGCATCAAGCCCATTCGGGACAAATGGAAAGGAAAGTTGGTGTTGAAAGGTGTGGCCTCAGAGGAAGATACCGAACAGGCCATTCGGTTGGGATTTGACGGTATTATTGTTTCCAACCATGGCGGACGACAATTGGATGCGGGGGAATCTACCATTGCCCCACTGACACGTATTGCCGCGAAATACAAGGACCAGATTACCATAATGATGGACAGTGGCATGCGCTCCGGTCCGGATATGGCACGAGCACTGGCCAGAGGGGCCGAATTTACATTCATGGGACGCTCCTTTATGTACGGAGCCGCAGCCTTGGGCAAAAAGGGAGGCGACCATACCATGACCATATTAAAAGTGCAATTACAGCAGATCATGGATCAATTGTGTTGTGAGGATATTGGTGACCTACATAAGCACCTGATCTAACCAGCATTCACCTAAGAAATAACGATACAAACCAAACCGCATGAGCCAATACAATATTGATGAAGAAATCGAGGAAATCGCAGGTGGCGAATTCGAAAGGGAACCAGTGCCACAATCAAAACTTAAAAGCTGGAAAAGCTTTTTGGGGATGTATGCCGGTGAGCATGCAGCCGGTACCGAGTTTGTAATCGGGCCACTCTTTTTGACCACAGGGGTCAGCGCTTTTGATTTAATTATCGGACTTCTTTTGGGAAACCTACTGGCCGTGCTCAGTTGGCGTTTCCTTACCGCAGAAATAGCCGTTAAATATCGGCTCACGCTCTACTATCAATTGGAAAAGATCGTGGGCAAAAATTTAGTGACGGTTTACAATCTGGCCAATGGCATCCTTTTCTGTTTTCTGGCGGGAGCTATGATTACGGTCTCGGCCACCGCCGTTGGTATTCCTTTTGATATGGAAATGCCCAAGTTGACCGATACCATGCCCAACGGAATTACCTGGATCATCATCGTTTTGGCCATTGGGGCCGTAATCTCCATTATTGCGGCCAAGGGTTATGAAACCGTTTCCAAGGCGGCCAACTATATGTCCCCCATCATAGTGCTGGCGTTTTTGGCGAGCGGCATTGTGGCTTTGCGCGATCTTGATGTGAACAGTTTCTCTGATTTCTGGAATATTTGGGGAGAAGGCAGTGAACCTTTTCCAGGGCAAATCAAATATACCTTCTGGCATGTTGCCATTTGGTCTTGGTTCGCGAATGCGGCCATGCACGTGGGCATGTCCGACCTCTCCGTGTTCCGGTTTGCCAAAAAGGCAAGTTCTGGATGGACCACTGCGGCAGGGATGTATGTAGGCCATTATATGGCATGGATCGCTGCGGCACTACTTTATGCTGTTTACTTGGAATCACCAGAAGCACAAGCTGCATTGGCCGGTGGAAACGCTCCAAATGTAGCTCCCGGTCCCCTAGCCTACAATGCACTGGGAATCTTTGGTGCCATTGCCGTGGTGCTGGCAGGGTGGACAACGGCCAACCCTACCATTTATAGGGCAGGTTTGGCATTTCAAGCGATCATCCCTAAAACCTCTACTTTTTGGGTTACCATCATCGCGGGCAGCGTAGCGACCTTAGCTGGACTCTTTCCTGCATTTGCGATGAAATTATTGGACTTCGTGGCACTCTATGGCTTTATTTTGGCACCTATGGGAGCTATCATCGTGTTCGAACACTTTTATGGGAAGAAAGCGAATATCATACTGGATTATGCGGAAAAAATGAACATGAAATTCAATCGTGCGGTGTTTTGGGCATGGGCCATCAGCTTTGGACTTTGCTATGGTATTTCTGTTTACTTTGATGTCTTTTTATCCTTTATGACCTTGCCCGCATGGTTACTTTGTGGTGTACTGTTTTTGTTGATTTCAAAGAAGAGTAAATAACTGGAATTCAAACACCGTTTTTCAATTTTCTAAGGATTTTTGCTGGCACTCCTGCAACCACAGTATTGGATGGGACATCTTTATTGACCAAAGCACCTGCTGCCACGACTGAATTTTCTCCTATGGTCACCCCAGGTAAAATTGTGGCGCTGGCACCAATCCATACATTTTTTTGGATATGTACTTTACTGGGCAGCATCGTTTTTCTTGTTTCAATAGCCGTGGGGTGATTTTCCGAAGTTATACTTACTCTTGGACCAATCATGACGTTGTCTTCAATAATGATACCCCCAAGGTCCAAAAAGCTACAAGCATGGTTGATGAACACGTTTTTCCCCAAAGAAATATTCTTCCCATAATTGGTATAAAAGGGAGTAAAAACAGTAGTACTTTCATCAATGGGCGAACCAATGATTTCGCTCAACGTCTGTCTAATTTCATGCACGTTTTTCGATGAATTCAATTTGGTGGAAAGTGCTATGGTCTTGTTCACCTCAACCCCAATTTCACCGTAATCCGGGTGGTTCATTGGAATTTCTTCGCCCGATGTTAATCTTTCAAATATATTCATGACTTACATTCAATATTCTGATGGGTTAGTTTCCTTAAGGTATAAAGAACTTTTAAATTACCTGAAATGATTCCGCTTGATGTTTAAAAGTTCAAAAACTGTATACCAAGGACAGATTCCAAGTGAAATCATCCTCTGGTGAAATTTCCGTATCCAAAGCCTTGTTCAATATGGCAGCAATCGAAAGTGGAAAATCCTTCTTATGCAGAGATAAGAAACCCGCCAAATAATACCCTTGTAGGTTATCCGTAGCCAAAAAATAGGCCTGTGGATTAATATCAAAATAATATTGCTCCGTTATATAAAGATTCTTAAAAAAGGTATTCAGCACAAAGAAATTTGTCTGCTTTACGCCTTCATCAAAACCTCTTCCGTGAAGATAATAGAAACCAACATCGATATTATCCGAAATCTTATAGGTTGGAACCACTTCTGCCGCCAAATATCTTCTGGATTCCAAGATTTCCTCCGACTGTCCATTTCGCATAATGGAAATGGTCCTAAAATTCAATGCGGGGTGTGCACCTACCCTAAGGGAAAACCTTTCCTTGGAAATGGCCTTATAACGCCACCAGAAAATAAAAGTCCAGGGTTTTCCCTCCAAAGCAAACCGCATGTCAGGTTCAAAACTCAATCTTCCTTTGGTAAATTTTAGGTCAAATATTAGTGCAGGATCTCCCAAAGAAAATGATGGGATAAGGGAAATTCCATTTTGGGTAACACTTGCTGTCCCTCTAAAATCATCCAAGAAGCGTTCTTTTTCGTCCTGTGCAAATGAAAGTCCATGGACAAACAAACACAAAAATACAAGCAGGTAATTGGTAAATCCAACGTGGCAAAACTTAGGGAGAAAAGATGGTGGTATGCGCAAGCTCAGTCGGTCAAAAATTAATGCTAGCATGTTTAGTTGATTAACAACCTCAAAAATACTAGGTATCCGTATTTTCAATCATACCCCTATTACGGAAAGACATACCATTTTTACAGGAAAAGTACCTGGATTTACAATTTATCCAGTCTCCTTTCTGTTTTTACCGACCCAAAGGGTCTGGCAGTCTCCAATTGTTTCCAAAGGATATAGGAGGCAGTAATGCAGCTCACTTATGGGTGTAAGGATGCTTTTAACTCTTAGGTGAGATGAAAAAAAAGCCCCCATGTTTGGGAGCTTTTTTTTAGTGATCGCGGAAGGATTCGAACCTTCGACCGTCTGCTTAGAAGCCGCTTTAATACCAAATCTTCCAAAAACCAAAATCACTATATTTTATTGTATTTCAATGTGTTACATTTATTTTAACCTCATTTGAAATCAAATGGAATCAATTATTTGTTTGCAAATTGTTTGCAAATTTTTTTGCTAACTTGAAGTAAATGAGAACATATTTGACCCTTTTATTGGATACAAGAAGAGCAAAAAAAGATGGCACCTACCCTATCATTTTTCGCCTCACTCATTTGCGAAAAACAACATCCATCGCAACTGGTTTTTCAATATCCGAAATATTTTGGGATCATCAAAAATGTTCCATTAAAAGAAACTACACTCGCACGGAATCCATTGCCCGATTGAATACACTTTTATTAAAAGAAGAAGCTCGTGCAAATGACATTCTCAACAAACTTTCTGATCAAGGTAAGTTGAACTATTTGTCAATTGTTGAAGTGAAAAATCGAATCACAAGAAACAGTACCTATGAATCCTTTTTTGAATTTGGGAATTCTGTAGTTGAGGATTTAAAGGCGGCACACAGATATGGGACGGCAAGACATTATAAAGGCATTTTATCGGTCTTGAAGACCTTCAATAAGGGCAAAGATCTTAAGTTCAATGAAGTGAATTACTCCTTTATCAAACGCTTTGAAAAATATCATTTAGCAAAGGGAAATAGTTGGAATGGATTATCTACTTACTTACGCGGCTTACGAGCACTCTTCAATAAGGGTATAAAAGCAGGGTTAATTGAAAAGGAAGCCTATCCTTTTATGAATTATACAATAAGACAAATTCCAACCGAAAAACGAGCTTTGGAAATTGAAGATATCAGAAAGATCCTAGAATTGGAAATTCCAGAGGATCAAGCATTGTTTAGATATCGAAACTATTTCATTTGTTCCTTTTTTCTCTATGGTATGAACTTCACGGACATGGCATACCTCCAAGTAAGCAATATAGTGAACGGTCGTATTAAATTTCGCAGAAAGAAAACAGGAAAACTATATGACATAAAAATAACCGGACAACTTTCAGAAATCTTGAACAGTTATTTGAAAGGAAAGAAAGCGGAGGATTACATATTTCCTGTAATAAAACGAGAAAATCCTGCTAAACAGGAACGAGAGATTAATTGGGAAAGGCAGCGTTATAATCGCGGGTTAAAAACAATTCAGGAGTTATGTGGAATTGAGCAGAAGCTTACAACCTACGTTAGCAGACATAGCTTTGCTACACAAGCTATGCTTCACAACATTCCTTTGGAGGCCATTTCTGCCATGCTTGGACATAGTAAGCTGAATACAACTCAAATCTATCTCAAATCGTTGCCGACTACTATCCTGGATGATTACAATGAGAAGTTAATTGAAGCTATCTAAAGTTATTAACGACAATTTAAGGGAGGCCGTCATGACTGGAATCATCCATGAAATCATATATTATTGAAAATCATTGTTTTAGTTGAATTTTTTCATGATATATCCCTTCTTAAATAGCATCATTTATTTTAATATCATGAAATTAGCGATGTACTTAGAAGAGGTAAATCTACAAAAGGATTCTGCTAGTGAGATATAATAATTGATTTTTGAACTATTTCTTGATCAGTTATTATATTAAGTATATAAACCCCGTTCGTTAAATGTTCAGTTGGAACAACCGATAAGTTCTTGTTTTGGCTTTTGAATAAAACCTTCCCGTCCATACTGCTTAAAGTGACATTTACAAAAGTTAAATCAGCGCGATTCTTCAGCAAGATATTTATCCGTTCATTTGCAGGGTTAGGATAAATTTGGTTTTCAGTTATAGCTACTCCTATACCATCGAATTGAGTCTTAAGTGGAATTCCACCTCCACCACTGCTTGAATGGGATACACTTTTAGTCTTAGCTCCTCCAACACCACATTTATTTTTCCCCATGACCTGTACCAATCCGGAAATCTGTCCCATTCCAGTATAAGCTGTAAGATAGCGATCCGTTGTTGTCCTCATTTGCCAACGCTGACCATTGTAATTCCAGCTTGTAACTACATCAAAAGGATAAGGCAGACGCCATTCATAGCTACTGGCTCCAGAAGCTACGGACGAGTTATAATTTACAAATGCACCTGTTAAAACAGATGATGGACCGGAAAGGGAAGATGGTGCACTGGGTTCGCCTACCCAAACATCTTTTGTTAATTGAATACCATTAAAACTTGCCGTGACCTGACCCTGACTTCGAGTACCACTTACCCCCTTGACCGTAACCGAACTATTAGTACTGCTTACAATGGTCATATTGGTTGAAGTAGTCCAGTTAACAGTGGTACTTGGGGGATATTGCAGGGTTATTACTGTATTTATATTCGAACAAGTACAATCGTCACCAATCAACTTGGTTATCTGACAGTTCGTTGCTACAGCATCTGATAAAATAGAATATTGTGGTATCGCATTTTTCATAACCGCCACTTGTCCATCAGTAAATAAATCTCGGCATGCCGACCTTGAATAGGACATAATGTTATCCGTAAGGGGACTGTAACCATTTCCGCCAGTGTAATTACAGGTAACATCGACGTTAAAACTCGAAAGCTGCGGGTCAGCTGGCGTATCGCAAATTTTATCCCCAGCCGTTGAGCAATTTGAACCATTTATATTTTCAACCCCATAGTAAGTTTCATGAGTATGCAATAAGTTAAGACAATGTCCCAATTCATGGGGAGCTGTAGAAGTAAGCACAAAATCATTATCTATTATCATATTCCTGCTAGGAATATCCTGGGCCAATCCAGCGTAAACAATTCCACTGGAGGTTTGACCTGAATTTACAAGATAAACATTTATGGCATTCGCTTGGTTGTTTGTACCAAATAGCTGGTTCGCCTCATTGTCCGTTCCGATATCGAATAAAGCATCACTATCGATGTAATCATTGCCGACAGATTGTATTGAAATTTCGTGTGGTAAAAATGCACTGTTCATGACATTAAGAATATCGTCGATAACCGTTGGATTGACCCCACCGGTACCATTGGTTCTGCGAACAATATGGAAATATAAATTCAAACAATAGGAGGAAGAGACTGAAGATTTTCCAGAAATACCTGATGAAACTGAATATGCGGTCGGTGTAGGGGTAGCACATTCTTGGGCGTGGATGAGGCAATTAAAACCAATAAAAACTATTAACGTAGTAATTTTTTTCATGCTGGACCGTGATTATGAGATTTATAATTTATATTTTCAAAAATTTGAGCTTAATACCCTCATCCGGCGTATTATTCCCTAATGCACTAACTATCAAAATATCCGGAAGATCACTTTCATCATCAATGAAATAATCAGTCCTATCATCTAGGCATTCAAAAAAAACAGAAATTTTTGATTGTTCTTCTGAATATTCATAGGTGCCACTGCATGAACTATAACTAACGACAGCTTCATTGCCATCAGCAAAAGTTATGGTATAACTCGCACTATCATCAACAGTTTCCCAATCGGCACTTCCATCCAATTTGGTTTGATAGGTTGCTGTCAATTTCCAGGTTCCTAAAAATTGATTCACCTGGTAACCTTCTTGACCAGAATTATCAGAACAAGAAAATAACAGAATTGATATAACGTATAGAAACATTTTCATTTTAAATTGTTTACTTTTCTAAGTGAGTTCAACGAAATTCATTATAACGTAATAATAAAATTATTTTCGTATGTAATATATTACAAATTATTTTATTTTTTCTTAATTTATTGAATATTTTATCTTTCAATTAATTGCCCATGAAATTGAATTATCCAAAGCTTGTTATTTTTATAACTCTTTTAGGCTATTCGGTAGCGTTATCTGGGCAATCCATTGTTATTGAAGACAGAGAATATGCTGACATAAATGGTAAATTGAAGGATATATTTGATGACTCTTTCGATACCGATTGCCTTGATGTTTCTATTGAAAGGGCGACCAATCTATCGTTAAATGGAATCAGCACATTTAATAGAGGTAACTCAGAATTTCCGTTTGATACAGGTTTCGTACTATCAACAGGTCAAGCACAGATGTCAATCGGACCAAACAAATCACTAAGGACGAGTTCGGTCAGCGAACCGTTTGGCGGGATATATACCATACAGGAAATTCTCGACGATAGAATTGGTACTGTCGGTCAATATTCGGAATCAAAAGCTATTAAATTGAGATTTGTATCTCAAACTGATTTTTTCAATTTAAATTACATATTTGCTTCTGAGTCTTATAAAGTTGGGGACATTGAATGTTTTGATGGCGATAGTTCAAAACAGGATGGATTTGCAATATTATTGACCGGTCCAGGTATTACACCAGATACCTTTGATCATGACAATGACACGACAACACCTGAAATAGAATATGTACATCACGGTAAAAACATTGCATTACTACCGGATCAAGTTACGCAAGTAGGCCTACATAGCATTCATAACAATCCGGAGTGTAACAATCTTGGATTCCAATCATACTTTATAGAGCAAGAAGTTGGTACGGGCGAAATTGAGGCGAACGGTAGAACCGTGCCGCTAACCGCTGTCTCACCGATCATTCCCGGTGAAGTCTATGAATTGGAAATTATATTGACCAATAGAGGGGACAATAGCTTGGATTCTTGGCTTTTTATTGAATTTGCACAGAAGCCTATTGTGCCTGATTTAGAAGACACATATTTTATATGTAAAGAAAATACAAACAGTAACAACTATCAAAGCATTTTCATTGACACAGACATTGATGACCCAAAGTATTCTTTTCAATGGTTTTTAGATGGCGACCTTTTATCCGATCAAACAAATAATAACGTTGAGGTATTTGTTCCGGGAGAATATTCGGTAAATATTGTAGCTCCCAACGGATGTTCAAGAACTTACTCCTTTTCTGTTGTTGAATCTTCAATTCCGTTTGATTTAGCATATTCCCTGTCCGGAGAACTTTTTACGAACCAACAAACAGTTGAAATTAGTACGACAGGAATAAGTGACTATTTGTACTCCTTAAATGGAATAGAACAATCTTCATCAACTTTTACAAGTATTGCTCCAGGTACATATCATTTGGTAGTTAAAGATATCAACGGTTGTGGTGAAGCCGGCTTGGATTTTACAATAGTTGATTATCCAAAGTTTTTTTCCCCCAATGGAGATGACATCAATGATATTTGGAGACCTAATATGGGCAATATCAGTAAAGATGGTAATGTTTTTATCTATGACAGATATGGTAAGATGCTGAATAACTTCTCCCTGAAAAATGGCTCGTGGGATGGAGTATTTAATGGAAATAGAATGCCTCCAGCAGACTATTGGTTTATTATAAATTTTAAGGACGGACAGGTTTTTAAAGGGCATTTTTCGTTAATAAGGTAACCATCAGCCCCTAGATCAACCCCTTTCAATTTATTGTCCAACCAATTCTTCCCCGAAACAGAAGACATTAATGATAATTTTATGAATTTAGCGATATCCTAAAAGAGGGAAGGCTAGATAAATGAAGGGCGAACGGAACACAGTGAAGTGCTGTAAGTGTCCCCAAATCTTACCCCCAACTTTTGCGCATGGATCCTTTCGGGTTTTTGTAGTGTTCCGGTAGATAAGCGTAAAGCAAAAACCCGAAAGGGCGCAACCTACTTCTGGGATTTCAGTAACCCATGTCCTCACCTGCTCCCCTAGCCTTATCGATACCCTTTCCAAGTGCCTTAATGATCTTGGCCGCCATCTGCACTTTATTGGTAGGTATGCTGGGAGCTTTGATACCCATCGTCTTAAGGAGTTTAAAGGCCATGTCCTTTTCCTTGGTGGGCAGTCCCATGACCTTGGCAAAGAACTTCCCCGGTTCCTTGGCATGGGCCTTTCTCCCAACATAGGATTCCACATAGTTCCTCTTGAACCCAGTTGTCCTGTCAAAGGTCTTTTCGGCTGCTTGGTAGAAGCTGTCCCGATCAAATCCCCTCTTTACCGTCTTTCCGTTCAGTTCCACTTCCGAGGCCTTGTGCTTGGCCATGGGTGAAAGTGTATAGGTGTTCGTCACATCCCTCCTGCTGACTATGATATGGATATGGGTCTGTGGCCCCTCCTTTTGCATCCCTGCGGCCACAAGCTGCCCGTTCTGTTTGTGTGGGGCCAATCTTGTTTGCTCTGCAATCCTCTTTTCAAGCTCTTTGACATTCCCAATGGATTCGCCACGTTCCACTTTCCGTATCTCGTTTTTGAGCCTTGCTATCTCCCCTCGGTAGGGAGCATTCTCCTGAACCTGTTTGTCAAAGCCCCTATAGGTGCGTTCATGTTCGATCTTGGCATAGTATTTCAGGTTCTCGGCCTTTACCTCTTGGTTCCTATGGAAACTCTTGGCATAGTCCTCCATGAGTTTCCTAGTGTATTCCCTTAACAGTTTCTGGTCATTTCCTATGGCTTTAAGTTCCCTTTGGTTGGGACTGACCACAATGGAATAGAATTTCGGGTCCTTCTGCCTTAATTTGGCGGTATTGGCATCAATTTCATCGATGACCTTTTCAGGGCTTACGCTGTCGTTCTCTTGGTCAAAGAATTCCTCCCTTTGTTCGGGCGACCTATCCTCGTTTTCCTTTTCCAGATAGTCCACATAGCTCCCCACACTGGAGTTATAGGTACTGCCTATTTTCTGTGCTGAGATGGTAAGGTACATAAGTGTCATTTTAATTGATACTTAATACTTTCATAATCCCCCATGCCCATATTGATCTTTAGATAGGGCTTTCCCATCATAGGCTCCACCTTTTCCACATTGTCGATGATTTCATTGCAACGCTTTTTATAGCTTTCAAATTCATGAAGGATTCTCTCGTGCTCAACTTTTGGAACAGTGTTTCTAGACTCCAAAAAATCCATTCGCTCTTCCTGTATCTTGATTGGTTCACGTTTAGGTTTCCTCCCATCCTTTACATAGGCTTCATAAAGGATGAGTACCATTTCATAGGTGGGCCTGATACTGGTCTTTTCCATGTTCTTGATAATGGCGATGAGCCTATCGAATTTTTTCATCATCTGACGCTCCAATTTTTTGATGCTGTCAAGGATGACCTTTGTTCCCTCTCCAAAAGGATCAAGGTTGTTCTCCTTGAAGTATTGTATCATTCCTTCCAAAACCTCGCTATGGGATTTGTTGAACCTTTTGGAATAGCTGCGAAAGCGTGTGGCCGTTTCCTTCTTTACGGTGATATTGGAATAACCCCCCGTCCCTTTCTTTATTTTACCGTTGGTTGATTGCTTTTCCATAAGTGCGATTTTGTTTTTTTAGTGAAATTGTGTCAATTTTTTCGTCAAAAATTTCCAGTGTTTATGGGGCTTCCCAAAGGGTTTACTGTAGATTTCGGAAAAGCCTACTGTAGCCCTTGATTTTGCACAGTATTCCAAAATCTGTTCAATTGACTGGTTTTCAACTTGTTGAAGACCCGAAAACAACCGTGATGGCGCAATCTGCGCATCACCCTCTTGCTATTCCTTCGTCCCGCAAGCGGGACCAAATGAATACAGCATGATTGAAAATCAGCTGCCCTATAAATTTTCTTTGGTTTGTACGGACTTTAGGAAAGTCAAATCAATTATTTATTTGCCGCACAAATTATGCTTGAAAGCATATTATAAATATAACCTTTTTACTAAAAGAAAAATACGTTGTGAATTGATGAATGGTAATATGAACTGATTTGAATAGTTATTTTTTTAGATATAACAATCACTTATTTATTAATCCATACAATACGAATGGCAAAATAATTGAGCCAAATGTAAGTGCCATTGAATATATGAAATCAGTTACACCCCCGTCCCTATCAGTCTTCGGTTCTTTCTTAAATAATCCTTTGTATATTCTTCGAAGAGGCCATTGCAACATTAAAAAAGTTAATGGCATTAAGGTAAATGGCCCTAACTTTTCAGTTAATGTTTTTGGAAAATTATTTACAAAATCCCCCCCATAAACCATCAATACAATTGCTATTGCAAAACAACCTAGATACAGAATATCTTTTTTAAGCATTTCATTATCAATAAAAAACCAAATAGAAACTCCGGCATATAAAAACCAAGTTGCTCTTTCTTTTTCAAGCATGTCTCTATCTCCATTGATATACAGAAAATGAAATATTAATAGTATGAAGAGTACCAAAGATATTATGGTAAACCTTCCTTCAATGGTTTTAAAGAATTGCTTCTTATCAAAATAGACACTCGCTTTTTTAGAAACTATAATAGAATCTATCGGTGATGTGCTTACTGGTGTTAACTTAAAAAATTCTGGAATGCTGGAATTAACTTTTTTTATTCCACCACCAAAGTCAATCTTGAAATGAATATTATTTTCTGTAACCACATAAACGTTATCATATTCAGTATCATCAGAAGGAATATAAATCAATATGTCCTGACCTTTAAAATTACTACTCTCATCACCTCCTGTATATCCCAATATTTCTATGGCCCCCTTTATATCTTCAGGGTACTTTAAATAGTTAATTAAGAAAAAGAACAATTGGTTAGAGAGGTTATTAACTTCTATCTGGATTGAGTCTTCAACTTGGAACAGATTAATGGTCAATTTGCTATCTAAACTTTCGAAATACAAATCAATCCATTGTCTGATAGCCAACTTTAGATTCTTCTCAGAATAGCCTTTTACATTAATCAATCCTTCCATTATTCTAATAGTTATGCTGTACTTCTCGAATTAGCCCATAATAGGCTTCAGAAAACAAACGTATCTCCCTTTCTTCATGATACCTTGTATATAATTCCATAAACAGCCTCAAAACAAAGTATAATATCACAAGTGTCCAGTTGGAAATTACAAACGCTAAAATCAAAGAAGTCAAAACCCCAAAAATATTAAAGGTCTTGACCAAAATTTTCAAAGATTTTATAAAGTCTGTTTCAACAACGAATTCATTCTTTTCGTTCAATTTTCCCTTAACTCTGTAAAACTTATGAGATTTTAGCCTTACCAATTCGAATTCCTTCATATTGACAAAGCCTTTATATTTTCCGCCTGATACAAGTTTATGTAGGGCTGAAATAGTATAATCTGTTTTGATTAGTGTAATGCTCAAAGTTTAATTTTAAGTCTTTCTTTAACTAACTTAAGTAGCTTTTCAACTTATTGAAAAGGATTCTTTCTTGTATTCGATACACAAACCAAAACCATAATAAACCAAAAGGTGTAAGCCATAGCGCCCAAGTTAGAAAAACTTCTTCTGATGCTAACGCTGCAATAATTGCAATTACCATAACTGCTAGGAAAAAGTATAATTCAATTCGGATTTTGGTTCTAAGTGAAACTTTTGTCTTGCCTGACTCCGTTTCAATTAAATTGGCATAGCCTTTTATTCCATCTGCAAACCCTGGATTAAATTTTACCATTATTGTTCCCACCGAAAAGTTGGATAAAAATTTAAATGATTGATAGTCTATCCATTCAACTCTAAATTTTTGGTTATTCTGAAACCTTAATTTTTCTTCTAATTGCTCAATGGTCCCATTGAAAAAGAATTCATCCTTTAAAACTATCCAAGGAAATACCTCATTCATTATTTCCTTTCAACGATTTCAGAATTAAACATTTTCATGACCAATTTCCCTAATTCTGCATTATCACAATGTGCCGAAATTGTAGATGTAATTTCAAGTCTATTGATAAACCCAAGTCTAGTTTGAATTCTGAAAGTATTGTTCCTATCCGTTAATCCGCTTACATCAATAAGTGTATAGTTTTTTTCAAAACCCCTCATTGATTTTTCTTTACTCACATGAAAAGCCGTGTAACCGTCCTTTTTACTAGATCGCTTTGCATCATATTCTTTTATATCAAATTTCTGGATGTTTCGTTTTATCGCTTCTCCAATCAAGTCATAAGAAGAATCAATTTTTAATACTTCACACTCTTCTTGGGAGTATCTGTATCCTTGATTAGGTTCTTTATAAAATGGGGTGACTATGATTTGTTCATGCTTTTCAGAAATATAAACAAATACATTCTTGATGATTTTTAACTTTGGTTCCTGTGGAGAGAATGTTATACTCTTTATTTTCATGTTTAAATATTCCTGAAAATGTACGAAAAACCAAGTAAATCAAAGATTATAAAAAACCTAAAAGACGAATTTTCGATGTTTGGCAATGGGGTTCTTATTATTCTTGGGATTATATTGTTTCTTGGATTGATAATACTTTTTATAAAGTTGTTTTCGTATATCTGGGAATATTATACCTCACCACAATTCAGAAAAGATAATCTAGAGCTACAAACAGCTATTTGTGTTATTCTGCCCATGATTTTGGCCTCAATATGTTTGAATGTATTTAATCGAATTAAAAAACGCCTTAAAAACAAAGTTTGACAATTTCAATGAAGAAGAGATAGAACTAAATATTAAACCAAGTGAAATCAAGATAAATCGATTCAAGATTTGACAAATAGGCTATTATCGTGTTAAATACTGTTAAAAAATGAGGTGTTTGCAAATTGTTTGCAAAAAAATAGGCCTCAGAAAGAGAAACTCTCTGAGGCCCTATGAATACTAGTGATCGCGGAAGGATTCGAACCTTCGACCGTCTGCTTAGAAGGCAGATGCTCTATCCAGCTGAGCTACGCGACCAAACTTTGCGGGTGCAAAGATACTAATGTAAGCGGTTGTAAAAAATATTTTTTTGATTTCTTGCCCTTTTATTGCAATGCTATCATAACCGCTTACATTGGTTTTTATTGAAACCCTATCGCTTTCAACGCTTTATGGCTGATTTTGATCACTTCCAATGGTTCCTTGTCCCAAGTCCTGTCTTGCTCCACAAAATACATTTGCATTCCCGAAGCCTCTTTCTCGTTCAAAATTCTACCAAAATCAATGTTTCCCTCACCAACAGGGGCGAATCGCCCTTCGTCGTCCATATCCTTAACATGCCATAGTTTGAACCTGCCGGGATATTTCTCAAAATAGGCCACTGGATCAGCACCGGCTTTCGTCACCCAATAGAGGTCCATCTGAAAATTGACATATTCCGGGTCTGTGTTTTCCAATAGATAGTCAATAGGCTTTATGCCATCTTCATTATCCTTGTATTCAAAATCATGGTTGTGGTACAATAGCTTTAATCCTGCCGCCTCACATTTCTTCCCCAAGGTTGTCAGTACGTTGGCAAAATCTTCCATGGTACCTTTCATCCCCATTGTCCTCTTCTCACGATCAAAAGTGAACATACCCATCGGTGGAACCGGAATGGTAAAATAGGTGAAGCCAGCTGCTTTGGTATCGGCGATCAATTGATCAGCATTGTCCAAAGTAACCATTCCCATGTGTGTGCTTACCGGGGTCAATCCAATACTTTCCAGATAGGATTTGAACTCCTCTGGTTCCATTCCGTAAAATTTTCCTTCATTGTAGCCTGCGGCCTCTATGTAAGCATAGCCCGCGTCGGCAACTTTTTGAAGAGTGCCTTTAGCATCTTCTCCCATGTTGTCCCTAACGGTATAAAGTGCAAGTCCACCAAAGTTGTCCTGAGCGTAAAAAGTGGTTGTCAATAGCACAAAGGCCAACGCAAGTATACCCTTTGTCAATACTAATCGTTTCATTTGAAGTGTTTGAATTTAGTTTCAGTTATCTATGTAGCACACAAGATACTGATTATTGGTTTTATGAAATATGTGCTCAAACAAAAAATCCGTTAGATAATTTTATCAAAACGGATTTCTTTACTCTAACAGCATACAATGCTTAGATTTCGCTCATTTGAAGGGTAACATGCACTTTGATTTCGTCGTCTACCCTGATCATACCCAGCATTTTTTTGGGAGCTTTCAACTCAAAATCACTCAATTTCAAGTCTAAAGTACCCTTTACGCAAATATCCTTGGCTTGCTCACAATGCAATAGGGTCTGGTACTTGCGGGTAACCCCGGCGATTTTGATCTCCAAGCCAACACTCACCATATTTTGATTGACTGATGGGGGGTCTACGTACAATAATCTTAGCCCGACTTGCGGATGCTTCTCCGTTTTGAGCAACTCTTGAAAATCCCTGTTGATGGCCTTTCCTCCGCAATCAAAACAATCATTGACCAATTTAAGCTCTGCATTCTTAAAAAGAATATGCTCGGATTTTTCGTCGTAGATCAAACGAATGGGTACCTCCAATTCCTGTAAATTGTATTTGCAGGTAAAGTTATTGACATTGGTAGTACCAGCGATCACTACCTCGCTTTGTGGCTCCACCCTTACCTTAGTTTCCCGTTCAGGGTCGCTAAAGGAAAACCAAGACACAAGCACGAGGCCAATGAAAAGTGTTTTCGTTATTTGTGGAATAGAGGTTATCATGATACTTAAATATAACAATTTTAATGGCCAAGACCTAGGACATTATTGCCCTAGGTCTTTTTGAACATTTATAATTTCTAGAAGCTGATCACCGCTTCCAACAAAAGTCCTTTAAACTGACCTTCGTTGAAGATACTAGTGGTATCGAATCCATCATACTGTTGGTTTACGTATTCTATTTTTGCCAAAATGTTCTTGGTCAAGAATACGCCACCGCCCAATTGGAATCTATCAATGGTTACTTCGGAACCGGAAGGGTCATCGGAAGTTACCGTATTGTAACGGGTAGCCAAATAGAAGTTTTCATTGTTTCCGAATCTGTAGATCAATTCACCGGCCAACTGAGTAGCCTTTCTATCCTCGGTTTCTGCATTGGTCTTACCAGAAGCAGTTTCAATGGTACCAAAGAATTCCAATCCTTTGTATTTTACAAATGGGTTGATCATAAAGGCAGTAATTTCATTATTGAATCCTGGGTTGTACCTACCTGACCTAAAGTTGCTGGTGGCAGATGCCTCTGTATCCTCCATCACCAAGTAATATCTTGATCCTGCACGGTCTGCACTGTAAAGGTATACCCTTCCTGATTTGTTGGTGCTGTACATGGAACCTGTAAGTCTCAATCGCAAATCTTCATTGATTTGACCATCGTAACCCAATTTGGCCAAAATGGAAGCTCCTGTAGTCTCTGGGTTGGTAACAGCTTGGTTCAATTTTCCATTGGAAAGCCCAAACATCCCGATGAAACCATTCTTTCTAAAGTATACTTCCCCACCTACCTCTGTGGTAAAGGCATCCATGATCAAGTTTCCTACAAAAGGGTTGTGCATGGCCTGGGCGTTGTCCGTTCTTCTAAAATGGGCATCACCATAGTTGTTTTCCATGTGACCCACCTTAATGGTGAGGTACTTCATGGCATTCTCCAAGAATCCAGGGCTGATGAAATCCAAATTATCTACCTGAAAATACCCGCCTTTTACATAAGGTTCTGGGTGGTGACGGGAAGACAAATAGGTCCTTAAGTGCATACGCACCCCTTTGGCCAAGGCCACGTCCAAATCCAAGTTGGCCGTTGCCAAGTTAAAGTTGTTCCCGATCTCTATCAGTTCCACAGCTCCAGAGTTTTCATGGTCGATAGCCTGAAATTGCAATGTAGAAGATCCTCCTACACGTACCTTAATCCCATCGAAAGTGGAAACGGAATCCTTAGGGGCCTCAAATACATTGATGCCTGTTTTGTCCGGGTTACGGAAGTTGTCGAGTTGACGGTTTTGGGAAAATCCCGATAGGCTAACTAGGAAAGCAGCAGCCAACAATCCAAATTTTGTGTATTTTTTCATGATTGTAGATTTATTAGTTGAGTATTAAGATTAAATTATTTCCAAACGGTATTGAAGTGAACCTCGATGTCATCTCCAGTGGTAATCGTTCCCAAAAGAGCTTTGGGAGGTTCAATATTGTAATCGGTCATTTTCAGGGCCTTTTTGCCTTCCAGGACCACCTTGTCACCGTTGATACTTAGGTTAAAAGGTAGGTCAATGGTCTTGGTACTTCCCGAAATGGTCAGGTTGCCTGTTGCCACTACTTTGTATTTGTTGGAAGTGGCTGTGATGGGCGAAATGCTTTTCACGTTCTTCATCTCAAACACAATTTGTTTGTGCATTTTGGTATCCAAGGCCTTATAGGTGTTTTTGTCCATGGCTCCTTTACCACTTTTTAAGCTTTCCGCTTCCACCACAAACTTTAAGGATGTGATTTGGGGCAGTTCTCCCGTCTTGTCCAAATTGATGGAACCTGATTTTTGCTCTGCCACTTCTTCCCAATCGTGCAAGGTGGAAGTTCCTGTAACCAGTACTTCTCCTTCCGAATTATTGAGGGTAAAATCTTGTGCAAAAAGTGCCATCGGAACAAGGGCGAACGATAGCCAAAAAATGACTGCTTTTAAAAGCGAAGGTCGATGTGTGATATGATATTGCATAGTTTTTGGTTTTTGATGGGACAAAGATCTATTGCGAAATATTTTTAAAAGATGATATATGTCAGTTATTTCCTAAAGCCTTGATTTTAAAGGAAAAAACACCCCATATTTTTTTATTTTTTTTGGTTTCCCAATATATTTTGATGGTATTTCAACCTCATTTGAATAAAATTTTCGCAAAAATTTGGCGCATTTTTAATTTACCTACTCAAAGACCACATTATCAAACCCTTCTTGGTCAAAATCCTGATTTATATCATATTCTGCGCATAGGTTAGCCAGTAATTTTACAGGAACAATTAGCATGTATCAATCTCTTAATAGATAAAAAGATGGAAACACTCACAGCAAATCAACTCAGCGTCTATTCCTTCGGCAACAAAAAGGCCGATGGTGGACGCGAAATGAAGAACCTGCTCGGAGGAAAGGGAGCCAACCTTGCCGAAATGAGCCGAATAGGAATACCCGTGCCACCTGGCTTTACCATAACCACAGAAGTATGCACCCAATACAACGAGGAAGGAAAAGAAGCAGTCATCAAGCGCATTGAACCCGAGGTAAGGGATGCCATTACCAATATTGAGCAAACTATGGGAGCCATTTTTGGAGATGATGAAAATCCACTATTGATTTCGGTACGCTCTGGCGCTAGGGTTTCCATGCCGGGCATGATGGACACCGTGCTGAACTTGGGACTCAACGATGAATCCATAAAAGGAGTCATTAAAATGACAGGCAACGAGCGTTTTGCCTGGGACTCCTATCGTCGATTCATCCAAATGTACAGCAGTGTGGTCATGGGCCTTAAACCAGAATCCAAGGACGATTTGGATCCTTTTGAAGAGATTATCGACCATCTAAAGGATAAGAGAAGAATCGAACAGGACACCCAATTTACCGTACAAGACCTACAAGATCTCGTATACGATTTTAAGGACATCGTCAAAAAAAGAACTGGCAAACCCTTCCCTACCAACCCATGGGACCAGCTTTGGGGAGCCATTCTTGCTGTTTTTGATAGCTGGAACGGTGACCGAGCCATTTATTACCGTAAAATGAACGGATATCCCGAAGATTGGGGTACCGCAGTAAACGTACAGGCCATGGTATTTGGTAATATGGGCGAAGATTCCGGAACAGGGGTTTGCTTTACCAGGGATGCCGGAACCGGTGAAAATATGTTCAACGGCGAATACTTGATCAATGCCCAAGGCGAAGACGTGGTGGCCGGAGTACGTACACCGCAGCAAATTACCCTGCTTGGTTCCCAACGCTGGGCGAGACTTGCCCAAATTGAAGAAGAGGAACGCAAGGAAAAATATCCCTCCTTGGAAGAATTGATGCCTGACATCTACAAGGAACTCTTCGAATATCAAAATAAATTGGAGACCCATTACCAAGACATGCAGGACATGGAATTTACCATCCAGCAGGGTAAACTTTGGATTCTTCAGACCCGTAACGGTAAACGAACCGGGGCGGCCATGGTAAAGATTGCCATGGATCTCCTCAAAGAGGGATTGATCGATGAAAAAACAGCACTCAAGCGCATTGAACCCAATAAGCTCAACGAACTGCTACACCCAATCTTTGATCCTGAGGCTTTGAATGAGGCCGATGTCATCGCACAAGGGCTACCCGCCTCTCCCGGTGCTGCAACGGGTCAAATCGTATTCTTTGCAGATGAAGCATCCAAGTTCAAGAACAGTATTCTAGTTCGGGTCGAAACCTCCCCAGAGGATGTGGAAGGGATGCATATCGCCAAAGGTATCGTTACCGCTCGCGGTGGGATGACCTCCCACGCTGCCGTTGTTGCGCGTGGAATGGGCAAATGTTGTGTATCCGGAGCAGGAGCGTTAAAAATCAACTATAAGAACAGAACACTAAAAGTGGGAGACCATGAATATCACGAAGGAGATTGGATTTCCATCAATGGTTCCACAGGTAATATTTTGGAGGGAAAAGTAGCCACCAAAGAACCAGAACTTAGTGGTGAGTTCGCTGACTTAATGAATCTATCCGATACCTACGCAACTTTAGACGTTAGAACCAATGCAGATACTCCAAAAGATGCTTTGGTTGCCAGGAACTTCGGTGCCAAAGGTATTGGGTTGACCCGTACCGAGCACATGTTCTTTGAGGTAGACCGCATCAAGGCCATGCGCGAAATGATTTTGGCAGACACGGTCAAAGGACGCAGACAGGCCTTAAAAGAACTATTGCCCATGCAACGCAGCGACTTCGAAGGCATCTTTAGGGCCATGGAGGGCTATCCAGTAACCGTTCGATTGTTGGATCCCCCATTACATGAGTTTGTACCCCATCAACTGGCTACGCAAAAAGAATTGGCCGAAGATTTACATATTTCGCTATCAGCCGTAAAAAGCAAAGTGGCCGAGTTGGAAGAATTCAACCCCATGATGGGACACCGTGGTTGTCGATTGGGCACTTCATATCCGGAAATCACCGAAATGCAGACCCAAGCCATCTTGGAAGCAGCGCTCAAAGTGAAAAAAGACGGTATCATTGTAAAACCTGAAATTATGGTTCCGCTGGTAGGCACTGTGGAAGAGTTCAAACAACAAAAAGCCATAATTGACGCCACCGCTGAGGAGGTGTTTAAAAAACGTAAGGATACCGTGGAGTATTCCGTAGGTACCATGATGGAAACCCCAAGGGCCACATTGATTGCCGACAAGATCGCCGAAGATGCGGATTTCTTTTCCTTCGGAACCAACGATTTGACCCAGATGACTTTTGGATACTCCAGGGACGACTCAGGAAAGTTCCTCCCAACCTATCTCGAAAAAGGTATTCTAAAACATGATCCTTTTGAAGTATTGGATCAAGAAGGTGTCGGACAATTGGTGGAAATGGGAACCCAATTGGGACGTAAGACCAAATCCAATCTTAAAGTAGGTATCTGTGGCGAACATGGTGGTGAACCCAGCTCGGTTGCGTTCTGCCAAAAAGTGGGCATGAACTACGTAAGTTGTTCCCCATTTAGGGTACCCATTGCACGGGTAGCTGCAGCGCAAGCCGCCCTAATGTAAGCGTATGTAACCAACCATTTTGTTTTGATCCCCGATGTTTAAAATTTTAAATGTCGGGGATTTTTTCTTTACGGTTGGAATGGACTATCTTAACTATCTAAAATCCAACCGTTATGACCAAGCTTTCCCTTTTTATCTGTTGTTGCACCATTTTGTTGTTTTCCTGCGCGCAGACCGAAAAATCAAAATTTGATATTGCTGTCAGTTTCGATGAAAACGTTAGTCCAGAGAACAAAGATGGACGATTATTGCTCATGCTTTCAACTGATGACAGTAAGGAGCCCCGATTTCAAATCAATGATGGATTGAATACCCAGCTCATTTTTGGGATGAACGTGGATAATATGGCACCCGGGACATCCATTACTTTTGATGAATCCATTTTTGGATATCCCTACCCTAGTTTAAAGGATGTTCCCCCTGGCGAATACAATGTACAGGCCTTGCTACACGTGTATGAAACCTTCAATCTGTCCACAGGCCATACCGTGAAACTTCCTATGGACAATGGCGAGGGGCAACATTGGAATACCTCTCCCGGCAATCTGTACAGTACACCTTTCAAAATAACAGTAGGTGAAAATGGCATCGACAATGTTTCCGTAACCTTGGATCAAGTCATCCCTCCTATCCCCGAGCCCGAGGATACCGAGTGGATCAAGCATATTAAAATCAAGTCGGAAAAGCTCTCCGAATTCTATGGGAGGGACATGTATTTGGGGGCCCACGTATTGTTGCCAAAAGGGTTTGAAGAACATCCCGAGGCCAAATACCCATTGATGGTGTTTCACGGGCATTTTCCGAGCGATTTTGGAGGTTTCCGGACTACTCCGCCCGACCCCAATTTGGAACCCGAATATTCAGAACGGTTTGACTTGGAGGGGTACAACATCATTCAGCAACAAGAAGCCTACGATTTTTACAAAAGATGGAACGAACCGGATTTTCCGCGTTTCCTCATCATAGAAATCCAGCACCCTACCCCCTATTACGACGATTCGTATGCGGTAAATTCAGCCAGTCAAGGCCCCTATGGCGACGCTATTACCTATGAACTCATCCCATATATCGAAAAAGAGTTCAGGGGAATGGGTGAAGGTTGGTCCCGATTCCTGTACGGAGGTTCTACCGGAGGATGGGAAGCCTTGGCCGTGCAGGTGAAATATCCGGATGAGTATAACGGCTGCTTTGCTGCCTGTCCAGACCCCATCGATTTTAGGGCCTACTGCCTTACCAATATTTACGAAGACGATAATGCTTATTATTACGATTCCGAGCACAAGCAATTGGAAGTTCCCTCCCACAGAAATTATTTGGGCGATATCCAATCCAATTTACGACAGGGAAACCATCTGGAATTGGTTTTGGGCGATAAATCCCGATCGGGACAACAATGGGATATTTGGGAAGCGACCTATTCCCCACAGGGTGATGATGGCTATCCTGTGCGCATTTGGGACAAAATGACGGGAGACATTGACCACGAGGTCGCCGAATACTGGAAAGAAAACTACGATCTGCGGCACATTCTGGAACGGGATTGGGACAAATTGGGCCCAAAACTGCGGGGCAAGATCCATATTTATTGCGGGGATATGGACAACTACTATTTGAACAATGCCGTTTATTTGATGGAAGACTTTTTGGAAAGTACCACAGAGCCCTATTATGAAGGCGAAGTGTTGTACGGCGACCGTGCCGAACATTGCTGGAACGGCGACCCAGAACTGCCGAACGCCATCAGCCGTTTGCGGTACAATTCCATGTATGTGCCCAAAATCATGAAGCGCATTGCGGAAAGCGCACCACAAGGTGCCGATTTAACCAGTTGGAGATACCGATAGAAGTATGTTTGCCCTCTTTAGAAGAATCAGAAAACAGTTGGTTTCAGAAGGAAACCTTGGAAAATACCTAAAGTACGCTATTGGCGAAATCATTCTGGTAGTAATAGGCATATTGATTGCCCTACAGGTAAACAATTGGAACGAAAATAGAAAGAGCCGTTCATTTGAACAGGAGATGCTAGCACAAATTCGCGAAAACCTGGAAGTAGATAAAATGGATTTGAAAAAGGTCCATAGAAATTTGAAAAAGCCATTTCGTCGATTACTAAAATCTTGGAACATGAACAGGAACAGTATCCTGACAGTTTGAAATTTTGGTTGGGCGATATTCTACAGTTTGAACGGTTCGCAGCCATAACAAATTCGTACGAAACCTTAAAATCGAATGGCCTAGATAAAGTATCCGATGATAAACTCCGTAGGCTATTGAGTAATTATTACGAAAACGAAGTGGAACAGGTAAGCCGAGCCATAATTGATGTAGAGTATGCATTTCTAAATGATTGGAAACCTTTGTTGAAAGAACTTTCCATTGAGGATTTTAAGTTCAGACAGTACGTCATAGTAAATGATCCTAACATATTTGATAGGTCATCTGTAGCAAGAAACAATCTAATCTTGAACAAGGATAACTATTCGGGGGGAACCACACGTATTTCTCAGGTAATCCAATCCATTGATAGGATTTTGAACAGGTTATCTCCCGAGTTGGAAAAATAATTTATAAAAATGTGTCGCTCTACGACACCAATTTGGGCTCCAACCATAGCCAACCCAAACACAAAAGAAGTAAAACGTAAAACCATAGCGGAGAAATAGGTTGCAAGCTCCCATTGGAGGAAGCTGACTTGCCCCTAAAACGGTTGTCCGTTCCAAATTTACGCTTGTTGGCTCGGATGGTATGTGCCGTAGCAACAGACGACCATCGATCTTTATCAAAAACGTAATAGGAAAACACGACCGTACTATCCTTTCCGGACCGAACTTGATTCCAACCTATTTTTCTAGGATATTGGGTGCCTGACCATTTTGACGGAAGACTCGCATCTTGCTGTAACGCAATAGGCCTTCCATCCGAATTCTCCAATTGAGGGTTTTCCTCAAGGGTTCGAATTTTAAACAAAAATGGTTCATCTACCTTTGGGATGGGGGTCAATGCCTCAAAAGCCATTTCGGATTCTTGCGGTTTGGCAATTCCATTGAGTATTTGGGTCCAAATGCTTGCGTAAATCCCTTCATGACCCTCCAACACCAATTGATAGGTGTTTTGCAGCACCGTACTGCCCAATTTCCCTTTTTCCATGGGCACGTAGCCGGCTATTATGGTGGAATCGATTGCTATTGGCTGTTGTCTGACACCTGTTTCAAATTGATAAGGATATGTTGCCAGTGTTACACCTGATTGTTCCAAGGAGATTTCAGTCCTTCCATCGCGTTCAAATCCCAATGGAAAACGATTTTTGGACAATCGGAACATACGCTCATTGGGCTGGACAAAAATTCCGAGACCATTTACACGTGCAGATGCTTCAATGGCTCTTTTTGCAACATTGGAAAGACCTGTGTAAGTATCGGTATCCAGAATCAAAAGGTCGTATTTCTCTAGCTGGTCCATGGTAAATCCATATACTGCTTCGGATGCTCCGTTAAAGTATTCAAATTTGTATTTGCCCTTGGTGAGCTGGGTCCTGACCTGTAGTTCATGGCCGTTCTCCGCCAAAAAGTTTTTGAGGTATTTGGTTTCAAAAGTTGGAAAGGTATTGACCATCAAAATGCGCAATGATGTACCTTTTTCCACATGTATGGGAATTGGCTCTTTTGAAAGTACTTTGCCATCACCATCTTTTTCCCACAGTTGGTACACAAATGTGCCGCTTGCCTTTGTAGTGGCAGACAATCGGACCGTTTGCTGCTCCGCCTTTCCAAAAACTACGGAATCCAATGGATTACCTCCATTATCCGCTAAAATGGCCCAATGTCCTTCGGTTGGTTGGGCATATTGTGCGAACAAGGAAAACTGTTCGCCAAGGGGAATGTTGGTATGATGAGAAATTTTAGTCCATCCCATAAGGGGTTCCGCTCCCAAAAAGGATATGGTGGCATCGTTGAGCTGCCAAAGGTCGTAGGTCTCCAATCCCTGCCCCAACAAGAATAACGAATCAGCTTCCTCCAAAATGGATAAGGTTTTTCCAGGGGAATAATTTTCCATCGGAATCCGCTTGTAGATAGATCGTAAACTGTCCAATTGGGCGGTACGGTATCCTTTGGTCAGAATAATGGCTTTGCCCTTGGTTTCTTCCTGAAAGGTGGCGGGACGCCATATTATCATGGCCAAAGATGCCACGGCCATTAACCCCAACACCGATTTTACCCAAAAACGTTTCCCATTCCGTTGTTCCCATTCCTTCCAAACAAATACCGTCAACAACAATAGCGCGATCAACACCACAGGCCATAAGATGTTTTGGTTCAACAACTGCACTCCATCACTCATACGCCTCCAGTTCCTTTAGGTACAGTTGATTGATTTCATCAGGGTATACCGTTCTTTTGAAAGGGTTATCATCCACTTCGGGCAACACCGACAATAATTTTCGTTGCACTTCCATATAGCTTTCTCTGGTCCTATCCGGAGCCTTTTGTAAATCCCGAAGTCCTTGTAGCACTTTAACATATGTAAGGGGTTCGGCGATGGCTTTTTGGGCCAGTTCATTTCCTGCCTCTTCAAAAAGGGCGGCATCGGTTTCGCTAAAATTTGTTTCACTTTGAATGAGGAGTTCCAAACGATATATGGCTTCACGAGTGGCAGCAAAGGACATTTCGTAATCAAATCCTTCCTCTTTGGTAACGTTGGTAATCCCCTCGATATCACCACTAAGTCGATTCTCCTCCTTGATCGGTGGAGGATCAAAACCGATTCGGTGGACATAGATTCGGGCACTGTTCTTAATGTCCTGAATAATCTCCAAGGCATCGTATTGATAGGGCAAGGATTTTTCCGGCTCATACAATCTGAGGTACAATTCCGCATCCCACATTATGGTCAAGGCATCCCGAAGCTTCGCTTTGAGGGATTTTTCAAAAAGTGTGGATGCTTCAGGGTCACCATGGTCGTGCACGTATTCGTGCAAAGGGTCTTCTTTCTCTTCCTCGGTGCCATGATCGTGATCGTCTTCCACCACCAGGTTGTGCTCGTTATCGCTGTCATGTTTGTGGCTATATGCATCCAGCAGGTCCTCTTCCCCACCCTCGTGGTCGTGGTCATGGTCTGCCTCACCGGCTTCAGGCGATACTTGCCCAGGGGCGGATTGCATTTCGGTCTCGTCGCCCATAAATTGTCCGTACTTTAAGCGCAATTGTTTTTGATCAAAACCAAGTTCGTTGCTCCTGAACTTGAAATCTTTTTCGGAAATTTTACCACGTTCGGAAATCAGTTTTTCAGTATCAATTATGAGTTGGCGCTGACTCCTAAAATAATCGGGCATCAAGTCCACTCCCAAGTTTCCTTCCACCGCAAACATATCCGTGACCGTATCCCGAATCACCGCAAAGTAGGTTTCGCTACGCGCCACATTGGGTGTTGGTGATTTTTGGTCCAGGGCCTCCACATAAAAATAGAGTTCATCCCCCGGGTCCATGTTGAGGGCATTCAAATCCAGTTGTTGTCGCAATTGCACCAACTTACCTCCTTTTGGGATAGTTTGATCAAAGCGAACGGACTCCTCCCTAAACTTTACGGACTCTCCCGAACCCTTACTGACCGTGGCGATGATGTAGGCATCCTCAACTCCAAAATCATCGGAAATATTAGCATTGAACATCAACCGCTTATCGTCCTCAAACTCAAAATAGCTGTAATAGTCCAATCCCTCCAGCTGTACCAAGGGTGGTTCGTCGCTGACCATTTCCATGGAATACAGGTCGCTTACATAATCGTTTGCGTCACCATCGGTAAAAGTGAAGCTATAAAAGCCCGAAGCTTCCAAGGGCTTGGTCAATCGGTATTGGTTTTGCACTTTGACAAAATCAAAATGCTCTCCCATCAGGTCCATTTGAACCTTTTGTACTTCGACATCAAATTCGAGATGCCATGTGATCCTGGAACCTTGCACCGCTTTGATGTTGGGTAAAGAAGTCTGTATGGTTGGTTTTTTGGTATAGGATGGGTATTGAACGGTCACTTTCGTATCGGTGAGCTCAGGGATTTTGATGGATGATGATAAACTATCCTTCGGAGCGAAAGTAATAACGTCCTGATTGGATGAACCATTACTCGAAAATGGATTCAAGGATGTCCAGAGGGTATTGGCCATCAGTCCGATAAGCACCAGTCCGAACATGACCAATGCCGCCTTGAATAGTTTTTGAGGTGGCCGTGTCTTGGGTAAAACAGGTTCTAACTGGGCGGAAACGCGGTACTGCTGTAATTTTGATAGGTCTGAAAGCTCTTGGGCAGACACCAATAATAGTCCACTGCTATATCCAGCCTGTGGCAAGTGGGCATCAATATAGTTGACAGCCCTTGCTTCATTTATTTTCCAAGGTCTTTTGATCCATACGGAAACAACCAGGGCCACCAAAAGGCTTAGGATACCATATCCCATGTTGTGGGTAAACAGGTACATCATCCCTCCAAAACCAACGGCATATAACAGTGCCTCGGCATACAGCAATTGTTGCCAACGTTTCTGAAACTGTTTTATGTGGGCTGCTCCGTTCACTGTTTTCTATACTTTGAAATCAATCGTTCTGCCAGCATCAATCCCGCCACTAGACCAAATACCCAAAGTGAAATATCCACTAAAGTGGCGCGTTCCCTTTTTCGTTTGGGCGCCACATAATTGGGCTTTAAAGAGGCTTCTTCCATCTGACGTCTGTCCATATTTTTGGCAAGACTTTCAACCTCCTTGTTCACGCCCAAAATACCCAACAATTGTTCCGTGAATCGCTGCTCCACCGTATTCTTGGGATTTAAACGGGAGGTTAAATGAAAAATGTTTTTTGTAGGTCCGGGCTCGATCAACTGTTTTGCCATCACGTCCGGTTTCAGAATCAACCATTTCCCTTCGCTTGTTGTCAAGGACTTTTCACTCAACCATACCTGTAAATCGGTACTTTCGCTTGAGCTGTCCTTCATAACTTTGATAGGCTGCCCCAAATAGGCGGACAATGCACGAAAAGAGGCTTCAAGGTACTTTTCTTCCCTTTCAAAACCCTCATCCACTTGCAGATTGATTAGAAGGGTATCCATTTTATGTAGCGGAACGATGGTATTTGCTCCTTCTCCAAGTTGCAAACTATCTCCTGCCCTTGTTAGTTGGTATCCATCTTTAATCATTTCCTTATTGATGCGGGTTCTCATGCTATTGCTGGAAATCGAAACAAGTTGAACAGCCTCGGTGTTTTTGAGGGCAATGAGGGGACGGTCAAGAATTTCCTCACCTTCGGTGACTACCCATTGGATGTTCTTTTGAGTGTTCGGTCGTTTGGATTTGATGCCCTTGGCCAATGCTTTAGTGAATACGACCAAACTATCCGAACGCAAGGAATCCAATCGTTGTGCCAATTGCCAATAGTTGGGAGTCTCCTGTTCCGCTCGGTAATCCGTATCCAAATCCCATTCCGGAAATCCGTTGGCAAACAACCTTACGGAGGCATCTTCTTGTAAACTATCCAAAATGGTGGCCAAAGTGGGCTCGTTGGCCAGCGAAGGCTCCACCAAATAGGTAACCTGTTGTTGATTGCCCTTGGTACGCCATTGTGGGCAAGCCATCAACAGTACGATAAGTGCCAAAATCAGCATACGTAACAGCAGGAGCAACCATTCGTTCAATTGAATGCTGCTGGATTGGCGTGAATTTGATTCGTCCAACAACTGAACACTTCCGATTTTGATGGTCTTTGCCTCCTTTTTGCTCCACAAATGAATGGCCAAAGGGACCAAAAGTCCCAAAAGTGCCCAGAGATATGTTGGATTCGCAAAAACCATTTACACCAACCGAATTCGTTCCTTTAAAAATAATTGGAGGGCATCACCCAAATCATCATCCATCCGAAACAGATGATAATGTACCCCTTGTGAGAGCAATTGCTCCTTGGTTTGCCCTATTTTGTTGTCCAATGCCTTCAAATACCCAGCTTTGGCCTTGTTTACATCTACCTTGACCTTGGTTCCGGTTTCCAAGTCTTCAAAAGTGACGGATTTTTTGTAATCGAAATCCATTTCCGCACCTGTCATAATTTGAATTACCACGACCTCGTTGTGTGCGGTTTTCAGGTTCTTTACAAAATCGGAGAGCTCGGAAACATCTTCGTACATATCGGTCAGGAAGAAAACAAGTTCCTTTTCGCCCCGATTATGGATTTTTCTTGAGGCAATTGAAAACTGCGGCCACTTTCCTTTGGTGGAAATCTTCAACAGCTCCAACAATAATCTGTTAAAGTGTTTTCTGTCCGCTTTGGGATAAATGCTTACAAAATCATCTTCGTTAAGGGCAAAGAGTCCCACGGAATCACCTTGCTTTTGTGCCAAATGGGAAAGACAGGCGATCATGACGCGCGCAAATTCCAGTTTGGAAATGCCGTTCTCCTCGTGTGCCATGGAATCACTGGCATCCACGATAAACTTAACGGCTACATGGCTATCCACTTCGGACTGTTTGATGTAATATCGTCCCGATCTGGCCAACATTTTCCAATCGAGCAATCGTAGGTCATCACCGGGTTCATAACCCCGATATTGACTGAACTCCATGCCAGGACCCACGCTCTTGCTACGGTGCAGACCGGAGGTAAAACCTTCCACCACAATACGCGAAATCAGGCTGAGGCCCGATACCGTATTGATCACATCCGGTTTTAAAAGGTCGTGGTAGTCCCTTGTTGCCATTAGTTATCCTTAACTTGAACGGTTTTAAGTATTTCCTGGGTCACCGTATCCGAAGTGGTACCTTCTGCCTCTGCCCTAAAATTGACCAGTACCCTGTGTCTCAACACGGGTAAGGCAACGGTTTGTAGGTCCTCCAGAGTTACGGCCAATTTTCCATTTAAGAGGGCATTGGCCTTGGCGGTCAAGATCATGGCCTGACCTGCGCGCGGACCTGCACCCCAATCCACCCATTTTTTTACGTAGTCGACTGATGTGGTGTCGGGCCGGGTGGCGCGTATCACATCGCTCACATATTGAATCAGACCATCGCTGATGGAGACTTCCCGCACCAACTGTTGTAATCGGATGATGTCCTCTCCTGACAACACCTTGTTCAATTGTGCCTTTTTGGTTCCGGTGGTTGCCTTTAAAATCTCGGTTTCTTCTTTATCCGTCGGGTAGCCAATTTTAATGTATAACAGAAACCTATCTTGTTGTGCCTCTGGCAATACAAAGGTCCCTGATTGCTCAATCGGGTTTTGGGTGGCCAAAATGAAAAACGGCCTGTCCAGTTTATAGGTTTTATCGCCGTAGGTCACCTCAAACTCCTGCATGGCCTCCAAAAGTGCTGCCTGCGTTTTGGGAGGGGTCCTGTTGATCTCATCCGCCAATATGATATTGGAAAAGATAGGGCCTTTATTAAACTTGAAGAATTTTTTGCCCGTACTGTGGTCTTCCTCCAGTATCTCGGTACCGATAATATCGGATGGCATCAAATCCGGGGTAAACTGAATCCTTTTGAATTTTAGGTCAATCGCATCCGAAAGGGTCCGTATCATCAAGGTCTTTGCCAATCCCGGAACACCTTCCAGCAAGGCATGTCCACCTGCCAAAAAGGTAATCAACAGCTGTGAAACGGTCTCTTCCTGACCAATGATCACCTTCCCAATCTCCTGCTTCAGGGCCGATAATTTTTCGGAAAGCCCCTCCACTTCGTTTGCAATTTGTTGTAGTTCTTTGTTCAAATCAATAGTGTTAAGAAGTTAATGCGTACAGCACGATGTTGACCCCGAAACGGGTGTTGTCGATTTTGTACCATCGTTTGTTTCTAAAATCGTAATCCCATTCGCATCCATAATCCTTGTTGCTGTAGAGCACGCCTATGCGTCCGTTGATGACGATGGCCTTGAGGTATTCGTGCACCAAATCATCTCCCCATCCGTTCAATTCTTGGGAAGTGGTAGGTGGACCATCATCAAACTCAAAAAAAATGGTGTAGATTTCGTGATCGTTGGGAATTTTTTTCAATTCGCCAGCCCCAAAAATTTCTTCCATTTGGCGTTCAAAGGATTTAGCAAAAAGACCGTCAATATCGTGGTTGCAGTCATCTGCAAAGACAAAACCGCCGTTGCGGACGTACTTTTCAAAATTTTCCCTTTCCTTTTTGGTGAACTGCACCAGTTTATGGCCGGAGATATAACAAAACGGGCTTTTAAAGATATCGTCACTGGCCAACGGGATGATTTTTTCCTGTGTATCTACCTTAAGTGTAGTGTATTCAACCAAGGAATTCAGCAAATTGGAGGGCATACGCTGATCCACATCCCAATCTCCTGATTCATACTGCAAGCGTGTGAAAAAAAATTCGTTATCCAATGCCATTTGGGTCGTAGGCTAAAATCTTTGCCAAAATAAAAAACTGGCGGTCGATACCAAGTCGACCACCAGTCTGTTGTGTGTATTATGCTTATACCGCGTCGGAAAGACTGGTGAACGTAAAGTCGCGAATCTTCATGTAAGGTATCAGGTTACCGTTTACACGAACCTGTTGCCCGAGCGATTCCAAATTGTTCAACATAATGATTGGACTCTCATTGAACCTGAAGTTTTTTACAGGGAATTTGATCTGTCCATTTTCAATGTAGAACGTTCCGTCCCGGGTCAAACCAGTATATAGCAAGGTTTGTGGGTCTACACTTCGGATATACCAAAAGCGTGTCACCAAAATACCCTTTTTGGTTCCTTTGATCATGTCTTCCAAACTTTCGTCGCCGCCTTCCATAATTGCATTGCTTGGGAAGGGCACGGGCTCAACACCCTTTTGCTCTGCCCAGTAACGGTCATAGGCCAAGTTTTTGACCACCCCGTTCTCGATCCAACTGGTTTTCTTCAAAGGCTGTCCCGCTCCGTTCCATGTGGAGGTAGGCACATCGGGATGTAAGGGATCGGACCAAAGATTCACTCTTTCGTCCACAATCTTTTGTCCCAATTTATTGCCACCGTCCTTAGCGGACATAAAGCTTCTTCCTTCATCGGCAGACCTTGCATTGAAAGAACCAAACATATTACGCAAAAGATCTGCGGATGCGGCCGGTTCCAAGATCACAGTGTACTTACCGGGCTCTATGGCACGCGCCTCTCGGGACATCACTGCCTTGTCTATTGCTATTTTTGATGCTTCGGCAGCGTCAAACTTGTCAATATCGTTATAATCGCGGGTCACCCAACCGGAACCTGTACCGTCATTGGTACGCATGGTCACCGTAAAATCCACGTTGGTGGATTGGTTGTAGGCAAACAGTCCATTGGAATTGATCATGGCCGAAAATTGGGCCGAATCATCCAAAAAGCCTGCTGCAGTTACATCTTTTGCAGCGGCGGGAACAATACTGCTATTGGCCACCTCAGCTCGGTACTCCGGAGTGATGTTGGCAGTCGATTCCTTGTATGTGATAGCCTCATCGTATGTTTGTGGTCCCAAGGGCGGCATAAACTCAGGGTTTTCGGGAGATAATTGCGCGAGCTCCTCTGCCCTTCTGACCACTTTTTCCAAGGATGCATCGTCAAATTCATCGATGGTTGCCGTTCCCACCTTTTTGCCAAAGCTGGATTGTACCACCAAGCTTTGGTTGGATTGATATCCTGCCGTGGACACGGTGTTTCGTGCGTAACGAATGTTTCCGCTGTTCCTTCCACTCAGGTTTATTTCGCAGGCATCGGCCTTGGAAAAGCTCAATGCCTTTTCCAAAATCTTTTTTGCTTCTTCTCTAGTATATATAGCCATTGTCTTAGTATTTAATTTGAATAAACCTTAAATGGTCCTACCTGTATTGATTACATTGATTCCGTTAAATCTGGAAGTGGAGCTTCCGTGGGAAACGGCACTGACTTGGGAGGGTTGCCCCTTACCATCAAAGAAGGAACCGAACAATCGGTAGTCGTCTTTGTCACAGATTTTTGCACAGGAATTCCAAAATTCTTGGGTATTGGATTGGTAGGCCACATCTTCCAGCATACCGGCTATCTCACCATTCTTGATTTCGTAGAACAAGGTTCCTCCAAATTGGAAGTTATAACGCTGTTGATCGATGGAATACGAACCACGGCCCAAAATGTAGATTCCTTTGTCTACATCCTTGATCATGTCCTGCAACGAGTACTTTTCGGTACCGGGTTCCAAGGAAACATTGGGCATACGCTGGAACTGCACATCTTCCCAACTCTGGGCGTAGCAGCAACCATGTGATTCATTTTGGTCAATCATGTGGACTTGGTCACGGATCGCTTGGTAGTTCACCAATGTTCCGTTACGAATCAAATCCCATTTTTTGGTCTTCACGCCTTCATCATCATAACCTACCGCACCTAAAGATCCTACCTGGGTCTTATCGGCCACAATGTTTACGATATCGCTTCCGTAGTTAAAGTCCTTGGATTCCCATTTATCCAAGGTGGCAAAACTGGTTCCCGCATAATTCGCTTCGTATCCAAGCACACGGTCGAGTTCCAGTGGGTGACCTACTGATTCGTGGATGGTCAAACCAAGGTGATTAGGTTCCAACACCAGGTCGTATTTACCAGCTTCAACAGATTTTGCAGAAAGCTTTTGCTTGGCCTGTTGTGCGGCCATGGTGGCATCTTCCACAATATCGTAGCTTCTATTGTAAAGCTTGATTCCCTCGGGACCGGACAATTTTTCGGATTCCAATCCATCCATATACTCATAACCCATTCCCATAGGGGCGCTCAAGGCCTGACGGCTCTTGAATTTACCCGCCTGACGGTCAATGGCCGTCACGTTAAAGGTCGGCCAGATACGGTGTACGTCTTGGTCAATGTACGACCCATCGGTAGAGGCAAAATATTTTTGCTCGTTCACCATAAAGAGGGCAGAGTTCACAAAGTTGGCCCCATTTTCCATGGCAGCGGCATTGGCACTCAACAAAAGGTCCACTTTTTCGGAAATAGGTACTTCTTTAAAGTCCTTTTGGATAGGTGTTTTCCACGAAACCTCGCCATGCCCTTGCACAGGCGCTAAGACCACGGGTTCTTTTTGGATTTTAGAATTGGCCTTGGCAATCGCTACGGCCTGTTGGGTTGCATTTTTGATCCCATCCTCGGTGACATCGTTGGTAGAAGCGAATCCCCAGGTGCCATTGGCAATCACACGGATTCCGATTCCAAAGGATTCGGTGTTCACTACGTTCTGTACTTTATCTTCCCTGGTAAAGACATATTGGTTCAGGTATCTTCCTATCCTTGCATCGGCATAGGTGGCTCCCATGGACTTTGCCGTGTTAAGGGCAACATCGGCCATTTTCTTTTTGAGTACGGTATCCATCCCTGGTTCGAGCAGTGCTTCCGCGGGAATATTGTTTCCCATAAGAAGCGAGGGCATCATCATGGCCCCTGCACCCATACCAGCGTACTGTACAAAATCTCTTCGTTTCATATGTTAGTTATTTGATTTATTCTGAGTTGATAAAAGGTGGGTATGTATGTAAAATAATCCATTCAAATCCATGGGTCTTAAAATTAAGGAGTGCTCTTGTAGCTTTATGTTAATTTTAACCTAAAATCCAAAAGCAGACGCCTTTTTCATCTTTGTGAGTGGCTGGACCGCATTTTTTGGTATCAATTTTTACAGATTTGTTACACTTTTTGTCCACATAATTTGAAAGGCATGAATCAATCAGTGATATTTTAACATTCCTATGATTGACCAGCCCAATTTTATTGGCAAAATACTTTTACTACCTTGTCAATGTATTTCAAACAGCTCAATACCAACGGATGCTCATTCCCATTCTTATCGGCCTCTACATATTGATTGCCCTGATCATGGTAGTAAGCCTGTTATTGAACGGGGTCAGGCCCAGCAAAACCTTGGCTTGGTTACTGGCCATTTTTACCATTCCGGTGGCAGGGATTCTTCTTTACCTTTTATTTGGCAGGAACAGGAGAAAAAGTAAAATGTTTTCCCTCAAAAATGAGTTTGGCCCGTTGGAACAATCGGAAGAGATCCATTGTGACCCTAAACTATCCATAAACAAGCACAAAATCACTTCCTTGATTACCAAAACGGCCAAATGCCCAGTTACCTGCCACAACGACTTGGAGCTTTTAAAAGATGGGCAACAAACTTTTGAGCACATCTTCCATGCCCTCGAAGAAGCCCAAGACCACATCCACTTGCAGTATTATATTTTTGAGGATGGACTGTTGGCGGATAGGCTTTTGGATGTCTTTGAACGTAAAGTGAATGAAAATGTGACCGTTCGATTACTATATGATGGTATAGGCAGTTATTCGCTAAGCAAAAAATACCTGAAAAAATTAAACGAAATAGGTGTGGAAACGGCCCAATTCCTCCCTTTTAAATTTGGCAGGTTCTTGGCTTCATTGAATTACAGGAACCATCGAAAAATCATTATAATCGACAACAAAATCGGCTTTACGGGAGGTATCAACATTTCGGATAAATACCTAAAGGGTGACCCTGCCTTAGGCAAATGGCACGATACCCACTTGAAGATCGAGGGCGAGGCAGTAGATTTTTTAAATCGATTGTTTGTGACCGACTGGTTTCTGGCGAGCGAGAAAAAGGTAGATGTTTCTACCTTCAACATTCATAAAACCTTGGAACGCGATACTTCCCTACAAATTGTGCCCAGCGGTCCGGATGATGATTTTGATGTGATGGAACAGGTGTATTTTTCCATCATCAACAGTGCGGAGAAATATCTTTACATCGTTAACCCCTATATTATCCCTAACCATGCCATTTTACAGGCCTTAATGACCGCAGCGCTCAGCGGTGTGGATGTTCGGATATTGATGTCGACCAGCACCGATATCAAACTGGTGGATTGGTGCGTAAGGGCGTATTTTGAATCCTATCTAAAGGCAGGAATCAAAATTTATCTCTACGCTGATGGTTTTCTGCACAGCAAAGTAATGCTCTGTGACGATGAAATCGCCAGCATTGGAACGGCCAATCTGGATAATCGGAGCCTTCAACAAAATTATGAGGCCCAGGTCTTTGTGTACGATGCACCCCTTTGTCAACAGATGAAATCGGATTTTTTAAAAGATTGTGAACGATCCTTGCTGTTGGATGATTACGAAGCACATAAAAACCGGCCTTGGACCAAAAAGTTGATCGAAGGCTTTGCCAAGCTATTGAGCCCACTCCTATAACATAATGGTTTCAAAACCAAGCTCGTTGGTATTGGTTTTCCCTTCCTCCCAACAATCCAAGTTGTGGATGGTAGTCTCAGCAATACGAACAAGGGCTTCCTTGGTAGCAAAGGCTTGGTGAGGGGTCAGCAGCACATTGGGCAGGGCAATCAGCTCTTTCAGCTGTTCGTCAGTAATGCCATTCTTGCTATGGTCCTTAAAGAAGATGCCCCTTTCGTGCTCATATACATCGGTTGCATAGCCACCAAGCCTACCGTTTTTGAGTGCTGCCAGTACATCCTCTGTTTTTATAATGCCCCCACGAGCTGTATTGATCAATATGGCACCTGGCTTCATGGCCATGAGAAGCGTTGTATTAAAAATATGATGGGTATTGTAATTTAGCGGAGTATTAATGCTTACGATATCCGACTTCCTGCAGAGTTCTTCCAAAGGAAGGTATTCCACTTCGTAATGATTTTCCAAATAGTGATTGCGCTCCAGGTCGTGGGCTACGACCTTACATCCGAAAGCATGGAATATTTTCACCAAAATGGAACCGATCCGTCCCGTTCCGAAGATACCCACTGTCTTTCCGTTCAGGTCGGAGCCTATAAGATTGTCCAACGTAAAATTAAAGACCCTTACCTGAGTGTTGGCCTGAACCAACTTGCGGTCCAAAGCCAGCAAAAGGCCTACGGCATGTTCGGCAATGGCATGTGGCGAATACTCTGGGGCATAGGCCACCTTCAACCCGATGCGCTTGGCCGATTTTACGCTGACATTGTTGTAGCCCGTGGATCGCAGGGTGATGTACTTTACGCCAAGGTCATGGAGAATTTCGAGTACCACAAGGCTGGCATCATCGTTGGAGAAGATACACACGGCATCATATCCTGCCGCTATAACCGCCGTTGTGGTATCCAAGGCTTCTGGAACAAACCTTATTTTATGCTTTCCATTGTTCGCTTTCTCCAAGTTCTTTATTTCAAAATCCTTGGCACTGTACACCAGTACTTTCATCCTTTTAAGAGCTATATTAATTCAATAATCGTTTTTGTCTTCTGCGCTTCATTACCTGGGATACGATATCGAAAATCTTGTTTTTTGCATCACGGTACCGTACAAAGTAATCCGATACTTCCTTGGCAAGGTCGTTGTGCGTATCCAGATAAGCGGCCTCCATTTTCTCTTGGTTGACCTCATCTACCATAATTTGGAGCTGGTTTTCGTGCAGCTGCACCTTTTTGAAGAGTTCCACCAAATCCCTTTCGCAGATGTTCAACGCATCCACAATGGGCTGTATGGTTTTGAACATGTCGGAGTCGATGATGTCCAAGGTATAGTCCTTGATCATGCTGTTCAGGAATTTTTGCTCGTCCCGGGCAAATTTCATCTCGGAACACCATTGTTGGTCTCTTCGTGCAGCTCATCTGCACTGAACCATTCCCGATATTGTCGTTTGTTCGATTTTGTTTCCATCACTGAATTACATTTTGCGGCAGACGGAAACCATCTGCCGCTGGTTTTTAACTATGCCACTTCAATCACCTTTTTTTGGTTGTTTTTGGCCGCTTCCATTTTATGGACCTTAAGGGTAAGGATACCGTTTTGGTACACCGCCTTAACATCTTTGGAGCGATCTACGGTGGGTGGCAGTTGTAAACTTCTGGTAAATGCATTGTAGTTGAACTCCCTTCGGGTAAAGTTCTCTTCCTCTTCGGTCTTCTCTTTACGCTTTTGGGCCGAAACCTCCAATACATCATCTTTCATAGTAATCTTGAAATCTTTCTTTTCAAATCCCGGTGCGGCAAACTCAATTTCAAAATCATCTTTGTGTTCCTTGACATTCATGGATGGATGGGTTTTCTCCAAATTGAAAAAATCATCATCCACAAATGCATCCCGACTGAAAAAATCAATCAGTCTTTCGTTCCATGGAAATCGCTTTCCGTCCAATTTTACCAATGACATAACTAGTTGATTTAACAGATTAAATAATTGCTTGACTCTCCGATATGGTCAACGCCACATCAGTACAAGGGCTTCTTTTTCTTGAGTATGGCCCCAGCATAATCGTACACCTCTTTTTTCAAATTGATGTAAGTCTCAATATACCGGTCCACTCTATTCTTGAGGCTTAAGTGTTTTTCGTAGTAATGGCCATCGCACTCATCTTGCGTGCATTCAAAGATGCCGCCCAGTCCATTTTCATGATTTTTGATGAATTCCGATAACGAACAGCGTTCGGCCTTGGAACTATCGAAGTGTTGTTTGAAGTTTTCCAAACGTTCGAACAATTTGGGAGTCCGTGGCTCAAATACATAGGAATCGAGTAGTCTTTGAATAAAAGCCATCTCATCCGCTATAAACTGCAGATAGGATTTCCATGTCTGTAATTCTCCATGCATTACCGCTATTTGTCTCTCCCTCTTCATCGTTACGGCAGTTACATTAAATTTGGATTGAATGTAGTACAAACTAGCTAGCTATGAAATGACCTAAATCATGTTCCGGGGCAATCTTAATCGCCTTCGGGATATCGGTCATCCATTCCAAAAGAGCGTTTTACCAATGCTTTAAACTGGTTTTCGGTCATACTATCGGCTGTCTCCGTCAATTTGATTTTGCCGGCTAGGGCCGAGTGTCTAGATTTTAAGGCATCCGTAAACTTATCAGGAGTTTCGGCAGGGCCAAAAATGGCAAGTTCATCGGCATCGGAAACCTTTTTGGCAAGCGTATCAAAATACTTTTTTAACTGATGTTTTTCCCTTTCCAAATACTTGCTGTCCTGCACTACGTCCTGTGGTCCCCATTTGGTCTTGGATCGTGCCCCGCCTTTGGGGTTGAAAAAATCCAATTCCGAAGGAATAGTGAACATACTTTCCTTCCCATTGTTCAATACCACAACGTTGGCTTCCTGCTTGTCCAACCAAATTCCTATTTGCTTCATAGTTTCATCAATTTTTCAATTATCATTTTCTTTCGGATGGCTCCTTCGCTTTCCATCCCTTTTAACCCATTATATAATAAGCAAGGTCAGAAAACTGCCCTATGATTTTCGTCAGTTGGACGTATCGGGCAGGATCAAAAAGGGAATCTTCAATTTTGTATTGAGCTCTTTGATGATTCCCTTTCCTATAAATTCCAAAAAGAAATGATGGGGATAGTACACCATGCAAAGCATATCAATGCTCCATAGGTCCACAAATTCCAATATGGTGTTTACCTTGCCCTCGAACACCGGGAGTTTGACCTCTTTGGATGCGCTCTCGGAAATGGCCTCCAAAAAATCCGCCCTATTTTGCTTTGAGGCGTCGTTCCCTTTATCGTCTTCGATAGTCATGGGAACAATGACACTATCCAGTAACGCACTAAAAAACTGAAGTGCACTAACGCTTTCTGCGTGAATAGGCCTCACATAATTTGATGCAAAAGCCATCTTATCGACCCTTTTAAAATCAATTTCCAAGGGGATGATGAGTACTGGGCAATGGGCAATCTCCCGCACCAATTGCATGGCATTGTTCCCAAAAAGAATGTCTTTTACTTCTTCCTTTGCCTTGTTGCCGATGACTGTAAGATCCATATCGTTTTCCTTGGCATAATCAGCAATGCCTTTGGCCATATCGGAGCACAGGGAAACCTTTTTCCACGAATGCTTGTTGTTTTTGCCCACATCACGAATGAGCCGGTGCTGCAGGGCATCCAAGTTTTTGGTGGATTCCAATTTTGAGCTTTCCAAATCGGAACTTCCCTCGGTACCGCAAACGTGTACGATATGAAATTCGCTATCGGTATCGGCGAACAACCGGGCTGCATAATAAATCGCATTATAGGAGTTGTTCGAAAAATCGGTGGGTGCTAAAATGTGTAACATGGCAACGGATTAAGGGTTTAACGGTAATACCAAAAAAGGCACTTTGCTGTGCAAACCAATATTTCTGATGGTAGGCGCTATAAAGAGGCGCTCCAAAAACGTATGCTTGTTCCTGACCATGGCCAACATGTCCACAGACACCGTATCCTGAAAATCGTTGATGGCGGCAATCAAATCTTGGTCGGGCATATCATAAAATTGATGGTTCCGTTCCAAAAGGCGACCTTCCAGATAGCCCTTATTATCCATTTGGCTCTCATCAAGGCCTTCGGGAGAGCTTATGTGCAAAACGTGCAATTTGGCACGGGACAGTTTCAAAAGCTGGAGTACCGTTTCCAAATTGGCCTTTTTAAATTCCACTTCGTAATCGGTGGGAAACAACATATTTTGGAGCGGACGGTATTCGAATTCAGCGGGAACGGCCAATACCGGAACCGATGATTTCTGGATTACTTGTACTGTGTTCGAACCAAATAGAATTTCTTTGGCTCCTGTGGCTCCTTGGGTGCCCATCACAATAAAATCGATATCCTCTTTTTGGGAAACCGATTCCAGTTCCTCCGCCAAGGAGTTGAAGGCGGCATGGGTAACAAAGCTGTGCCGGGATACGGGCAATAGTGACTTTATCTTCTTTTTGGTACGTTCCAAGGCTTCCTCTGCCTTGTTCCTTTCGTCATCGGGCAGGCCCAATTGTCCTGGACTGCCCAAGGCATAGTCTACCCTATACACCGGAGGGGTATAGGCATGTACCAAGTAGAAGGTACAAGTGGCGTGTTCCAATAGCTTTACTGCATAGGTAATGGCATGAAAAGCATTTTCCGAAAAATCAGTGGGCAAAAGTACTTTGATCATGGTTCTCGATTTTTGGTTCCTACAGTATCAAAGCTACCCGTTCCGTTGCTGATTATCTATGATTTACATCAGATTGGACGATTTTTTTCCAATGTACTATTCGTGGATTACATAGAATGGAATCTTGGTGTGAAAACTGATTTGCTCCACAATGGAATCGAACAGGATCTGTTGGATAAAATTCAGGTTCTTGGCCACCATGAACATCATGTCGATTTCCCGGCTCTCCACAAAACACTGAATGGCCGACTTTACCTTTTTGTTGGTTATGGTATGAAAGCTGTGGCTCTCTGGAAAGGTTTCCTTCATAAAATCCAAAAGGTATTCCTTGTTGTTCTTTTGTTCCTCGTTCAGATGGTCGCCTGCCTGCAGTGCATGCATAATTCGAAACTTTGACTTGCCCAATTGCACCATTTCAATCATGGGCCGAAGCATTTTTAACGAGTAGAAGATGTTCAAATCGGTTGGGAAGGCAATTTCGCGGGGTTTGGAAAGTTCAACTTGCTCAGGAACCACAAGGGTATTGCACTGCACCTTGGTAATCACATCCCCGGTATTGGTGCCGATCACTTTTTCCTTGATACCCGATGCCCCTTTGGTACCCATGACAATTAGATCAATGTTTTGTTCGTCCAAATGTTTTTTGATCGTTGGGATAAAAAAACCGTACTCGTGCAATGAAAAAAAGAAATGATTGGCCTCGGTACTATGTGCCCTGGTATCTTTTACCAAATCGGCAAGTTTTCTTTTTGTATTCTCGGAATCCCCATCGCCATACTGCATGGTTTCAGCATCGTTCTTGGTGTCCAGAAGGGTACCGACATATAGGATATAAAAGTTACATTCTTCGGAATCGAACAGCATTTGGGCATACTTTAGCGCCCGAACAGAATTCTCCGAAAAATCGGTTGGGACCAGAATATTCTTCATCTGTCATGAATTGATGGCGCAATATGGACATTCGCAAAAAATAATGGAATGATAAATATCACTTACGCCCCATCATGACCGATTTTTTTCAATTTACACGTGCCAATGCCTCCCTGTCGATTACTGAAATAGTGCGGTTTTCTATAGCGATGAGTCCTTCGTTCTTAAAATCGGAAAGTGTACGGATAAGGCTTTCGGTGGCAATCCCGGCCACACCCGCCAAGTCGCTACGGGCTATTTTAAGGGCGCCGTCCTTATCCCTATTAATGGCCTTGGAAAAGAGCAAAAGGGTCTGGGCCGTTTTCTTCCTTACAGAACTGTAGGCCATTTGCAACAATTGCTTTTTGATGTCGGTCAGGTTTCCGGTTATCACATCCATCAATTCCAAGGTCACACTCCTGTTGTCTTCCAAAATGCCCTTTACTTTTTCCTTGGAAATTCCTGCAAGTTCCACATCTTCCATGGCTATGGTGTATTCTTGATAAGGCAGGTGATCGGTTAGGGAGGTAAAGCCCAAAAAATCATCTGCCGAATAAATTGAGGTGATCAATTCCTTTCCCTCTTCATCCAAACTGCAACTTTTCACCACCCCTTTCAGGATAAGATATACCATATTGGAGTGGTCACCTTTATTGTAGATGGTCTCGTCCTTTTTGTAGGACAACAATTCCCCGTGGTCATCAAAAAAATTCTTCAATTCGTTCAGGGAACGGATTTCGTCTTCTTTTGCCTGTTTAGGGTGTTCCTGGAGCACGGTGTTCATCTGTTTGGCCTTCTCCAATCGACATTCGATGGCAGACAGCAGTTCCTCCTCCTCAAAAGGTTTGGTCAAATAATCGTCCGCACCTAGGTTCATTCCTCGGCGAACATCCTGTTTTTCTGTTTTGGCGGAAACAAAAATGAACGGAATTTGCCGTGTACTTTCATGGGAGGACAGTTCCTCAAGGACACCATACCCATCCAGTTCGGGCATCATAATATCACAGAGTACCAAATCGGGAACCTCCTTTTTGGCCATGTCCACAGCTATGAGCCCATTGGATGCCGTACAAACTTCAAAACCGGACAATTCCAACAGTTCGGCCACATTTTCGCGTAGCGAGGTGTCATCTTCAACCAGTAAGATCTTTTTCATTTTCCTTGTTATTTATTGGTATGTGAAGAGTGAAGGTCGAGCCTCGCCCAAGTTCACTCTTAAAAGTTACGTTAGCATTGAGGTTGTGCATATGTTGCCGGACCGTGTTGAGTCCGATACCAGTGCCCTGTACCGTAAGCACGTTGGTGGCCCTAAAATATCGATCAAATATAAAGGGTTGGTCCTCCTCTGGAACCCCAAGACCCTGATCCACCACATCAATTTTTAATTGTTCCCGTTCTTGGTGTACCTTTAGCTCGATATCGCTGTCCTCAGGAGAATATTTTATGGCATTATGGACCAGATTGGAAAGTGCCAACCCCATGATCTTTTCATCAAACTCGATAACTATACCATCGATATTCTGGGGATATTGTATGCGTTGACCCTCTTTGAGCAGGGTATTGGCATCGTAAACCACCTCATTGATCAATTTGCTTAACGGAAATGAAGTCAAGGCGTAATTTACTTTGCCAGAATCCAAACGTTCAATGGATAGGAAATCGGTCAAAATATTATCGAGGTACCGCACCTTGGACTTAATGGTAGCGATATGCTTATCGCGTTTGTCCTGCTGTTCCGTGGTGGTATATTTGGTCAATAGGGAGGTAGAGGTAAGTATGCTGGACAAGGGTGTCTTGAACTCGTGTGAAACCAAGGAAAGGAACTTTGTCTTGAGCTCGTTTAACTTTTTTTCTGCCTTCAATGCTTCCCGTAATTGCTCCGTACGCTCCTCGACGGTGTTTTCCAGTTGTTGGGTATAGTTTTTACGTTCGGTGATATCCAACACTATCGCTACACCCACCCTTCGCTTTTCAATATAGGACAATTGCAAGTGCACCTCCACAGGATAGTGGGTCCCATCCTTTCGCCGATGAACGGACTCAAAAATGACCTTCTCCCTTCGTTTTGCGATAAGTGGAGACAGTAACCGCTGCATTACTTCTGCAGATACTTCGGGTTTGATATCCATTACCGACATGTTGGTAAGCTCTTGGATAGAATAGCCCAAATTGCGCTGTGCCCCTTGGTTTACATTGATAAAAATGAAGGATTCAGCATCAAAAACGTAAATTTCGTTCAGCGACTCGTCGAAAATCTGAAACCAATAATCAATGGTCTGCTCCGCTTTCTTTTTCTCGGTGATATCCATGATCAAGGCCAGCACATATTGCTGTTCCTTCATCTTAAAAGGGTTTAGGCTGATTTCCAAAGGAAATTCCTCCCCGTCTTTACGGATACCCACCAAATCCAGTCCTTTTCCCATCTGCCTCGCCTTGCCCTCGCCCATAAAACGATGGGCCAATTGCCCGTGTTTGTGCTTGATGCGCTTGGGAATAAGGATGTCCAGAGGCTGGCCCAGAAGTTCGCCTTCATTATAGTTGAACATTTTGTTGGCCGCCTTGTTACTGGCCGTTATCTGTTGCTGGGCATTGACAATAAGGATGCCTTCGGAGATGACCTCCGAAAACATGCCCAATACGTTACTTTCTTCGAACTTTTCCAAAACTTAGACTAAAAATACTGATTTTGGTCATGCTTCCCTACCGAATAGATCGGTATATTTAAACTTGGACTAAAAATTAAGAAAATGTTGGAATCTGATAAAAATCTACAGAACGAATTGTATCAAAATTTAGGAAAATTGTTCTACGCCATTGCCATGGCGGACCACAGTGTTCACATGAAAGAGATGGAAAAACTCAATGAGGTGGTGCGCGACCATTGGTTGGAAGTAGATGACGCTGAGGATGAGTACGGCACGGATGCCGCCTTCCAGATTGTTTCCGTGTTTGACTGGCTATTGGAATACACCAAGGACAGTGAAGAGATATACGAGGAATTTGAGGCCTTTTATACAGACCATAAAATCCTGTTTACCAAAGAGATCAAGGATTTGGCCATGTCCACTTCACGGGCCATTGCCTCGGCCTTTGCCGGAAGCAACAAATCGGAGCTCATTCTTTTGGGACGATTGCAATTGCTTTTTGACAATTGATCATATCCTTATGGTCATCACAGGAATTTTTGCATGGTTGGAGACCGTTTCGGCCAAACTACCGACGATGAAACGGGCCAATCCTTTTCGACCATGGGTAGGAATGACCAATAGATCGGCATTTTTTTCAAAACAATATTGAAGTATGCCCTTCTCCACCGAATTATGGTCGTAAAAGTTAATGTTAACGTCCTTTCCCAATTCCTGCTTAAAGGCCTCCAAGCGTTGCGTCACATCGTCACGACCCATAAAATTGGCGCCAGCGCTGTGCACATAGACCATTTCCAAAGAAGCTCCGTTGCTTTCGGCAAATTGTTTCGCCTTCTTGTAAACGGAAATGTTCTCCAAATCAAGGTCACAGGCCATCACAATGCGTTGCAAATGGAACGCTTCCGGTTTTGACTTGATGACCATAACAGGTAGGTCGGAAGAGCGTACCACTTTTTCGGTATTGGAACCCACAAAAAGTTCCCGAATACCACTAGCGCCATGTGAGCCCATAACGATCAAATCACAATCTTGTTCCTGGGCCACCTTATTCACCTCCTCAAAATCCTTATAGTTTTGGATAATGGCATTCACAGCGATACCTTTAAGGTATTTCTGTCCGGTCAACTCCTTGATCTTATCCTTGGCCAGTTTCAAAAAATATTTAGCCTCCGCCTCTTCCGCAAGTTCGGAATTCGCCAATACGGAATCGGACATACCGATCATATGAAGCAAAACAATGCCACTCCCATGCTGCTTCGCCAATTTGGAAGCAACCTCAAGGGCGTATTTGGAAAAATCTGAAAAATCGACGGGTACCAATATTTTTTTCATCGCATCACCTTTTGGAAACACAATAACTTATGCAATAGTTATGTGGATTATATTTCATTTTTTGTCTTCCCTTAAAGGTAATCTGCTAATTTTCATATTCCTATGACGATGGTCATACGGACATCCCCATCATTTTAATGCATCCAATTTACGTTTCAGGGCAGCGACTTCTTCTTGCAGACTTTCCACTTGTCCCAAAAGATGATGTATGGCCTGTATCCCTTCGGGATTGATATCGAGCTCGTTGTGCAAACGCACCATTTTTTCCAATACAGGAAGCTCTTCCACATGAAGCATTCTTTTGTCGGGTTTATCTTTTACTTGTAAAATCTCATACTCGTACATGGAGTACACAAAAGATTCCCCTACCCCGTGAAGCTCACAAAAGGTCTCTATGGATATGTAGTTTTCTTTTTTCATGTCTTTTTTATTTTAGATTGGTTTTCTCCAATGCCTCAAAAAGCTCCTTTTGCTCTGCGGTCAAATTTTTAGGGACTTTTACTTGGTAGGTCAAATACAGGTCACCGAATTGCCCCTCCTTTTTATACTTGGGAAAACCCTTTCCTTTCAGTTTGACTTGGGTACCATTGTCTGTTCCGGGCGCTACTTTCAATTTTACCTTGCCCGTTAAGGTCTCCACTTGGATTTCACCGCCCAAAACAGCTTTTGTCAAAGGAAGTTCCACTGTCTTGTAAAGGTTGGCTCCGTCTCTCCTAAAATCGGTGTTGTTGACAATGGAAAAGGTAATGTAGAGGTCACCTGCAGGACCGCCCTCTACTCCTGGGCCTCCATGACCTGCTATTTTGATGGTCTGGCCATCCTCGATTCCCGCTGGAATGGTCAAGCGGATATTCTTGCCATTTACGGTAAGGGTCTGCTTTTGCGTCGTATACACATCCATAAGGGACAATTTCAGCTCTGCATTGTAGTCTTGTCCCCTAAATCGGACGCGTTGTCCCCTGCCACCAAAACCGGCCGACCTGCCCCCGAACATGGATTCAAAAAAATCGGAAAAATCCTGTGCCGAACCGCCAGAACTATAGGTATATCCCCCATAATCCCCTTGGTTCGCCTGCTGCGACCTCGCACGTTTTGCTTTTTCAAACTCCTCCGCATGCTGCCAGTCCTTACCGTATTCATCATATTTTTTCCGCTTATCCGGGTCTGATAGTACCTCATTGGCTTCGTTCACCCTTTTAAAGTTCTTTTCGGCCTCTACATCATTAGGGTTCAAGTCCGGATGGTACTTTCGGGCCAGTTTGCGGTATGCCTTTTTAATCTCTTCGGTAGATGCCTTTTTATCTACCCCCAAAACCTTGTAATAATCAATAAAGTCCATAGTACGCTATTAGATTCAAGCTTTTTGATGCTCTAAGTCCTCCTATCAAATTTCGCCAAAATTTCACTTTTTCGCCAATGATCTTTATCAGTTAACCCACTGTTCTCTATCCATTCCCCTCGCATTTTCATATGTAACGGACAAGGTTTACCTTTAGGTGGATTCAATTGCCATACTATGATCGTTCACCAATTCGACCAAGCCCATTCCATTCTCAATACCTTCATCGCCGAAATCAGGGACGTTACAATACAAAAAGACCCTATGCGGTTTCGACGCAATATTGAACGCATTGGTGAGATTTTGGCCTATGAACTGAGTAAGAGCCTAGATTATTCACAAAAAGAGGTGACCACTCCCCTAGACACCAAATCGTCTTTCTTGTGTTCGGACCAATTGGTGCTCTGTTCCGTGCTTCGCGCCGGGCTGCCCTTGCACCATGGCATTTTGAGTTATTTTGATGGGGCCGAAAACGCATTTATCTCCGCATATCGACATCATCCGAACAATGATGATGCCTTTGAAGTGATTGTAAAATATTTTGCTGCACCTTCCTTGGATGGAAAAATATTGGTACTTACCGACCCCATGTTGGCCACGGGAAAGACCTTGGAAAATGTACTCGATGCCTTAAAGAGCCATGGAACGCCAAAACAAATCCATATCATATCGGTCATTGGGTCCAAAGATGGCTTGGCCAAAGTACAGGACGTTTTCCCTGAGGATACCCACCTTTGGATCGCTGCGGTGGATGAGGGATTGACCAGCAAGGGATACATTGTCCCCGGTCTTGGGGATGCAGGTGACCTCAGCTATGGTATGAAGCTGTAACGCTTCTTTTAAAGCATAATCTCAACCATTTCGTGGAGTTTCGGAATATGACAGTCCCAGCCGTATGCTTGGTGAATCCTATCCTTATAAATGGTCATGGCCGAAGCTTCGCCATGGACCAAAAACACCTTTTCTGGAACGTTTTTTATGCTACCCATCCACGCCAACAGTTCCGATTGGTCCGCATGGGCCGACAAGCTTTCCAAATGGTGGACCTTGGCTTTGATTGGAATGTAGTTTCCGTAGATTTTTAATTCGGTTGCTCCTTCCAATAGCTTTCTCCCCCGTGTTTCCTCTGCTTGGAAACCAACCAGTAAAATAGTGGTGGACTCCTTATCGGCCAATTGTTTGATGTAGGTGAGCACCCGACCCCCAGTGACCATACCGCTGCCCGCAATCACTATTTTGGGCCTTGGATCATCAATGGTTTCCCAGGTTTCCGCGTAAGAGCTCACCACATTTATATGACGATACATATTTCGGTACTCCGAAGACGAAAGTTTATGCCACTCCGGAAATTGTCTGAACACCTCCAACACATTGTTTCCCATGGGACTGTCCACAAAAATGGGAATGTTGGGAATCCGGTTTTTCTGGTACAATGTCCACAATTGGTACATGAGGGATTGCAGTCGTTCCACGGCAAAGGAAGGTATGATGAGGGTTCCTTTTTGATAAAGCGTCTGCTCTATCAAATCCGTTAGTATGCCCTCCACATCCTCTTCGGGGTGCAGTCTATCCCCATAAGTGCTTTCCACGAACAAGTAATCCGCCCATTCGGGTTTTTTGGGCGGGTTGAGCAATGGGTCCTCTTGTCGTCCTACATCTCCAGAGAACACGAACAACTTTCCGTATAGGCTTAATTCCAAATAGCAAGAGCCAATGATATGTCCATTGTACAAAAACCTAACGGAACATTGATCTGACAGGTCGATGGGTTCCCCTTCGTCCACCTGTTCAAAAAGTTTAAGGGTGAGGCCAACATCCGTTTTGGTATACAAGGGAAGCGCAGGGTCGTGCTTGCTGTAGGCTTCTTCATTTGCCTTTTTGGCTTCCTCCTCTTGAATTTTGGCACTGTCCTCCAATATGATCCGTGCAATTTCCAAAGTAGGTGCTGTTCCCAGTATCTTTCCCTTAAAACCTTGACGGACCAAAAGGGGCAAATAGCCGCAATGGTCCAAATGTCCGTGAGTTAACAATACATAATCCATTTCGGAGGGGTCTACGGGCAAGGGCTTCCAGTTTTGCTGGCGCAGTTCCTTTACGCCTTGAAACAGACCACAATCCACCAAAACCTTGATATCCTCTGAGTACAGATAAAATTTGGAACCGGTAACGGTTCCCGATGCGCCCAAAAAATGTACTTGTACTGTTTTCATCTATTGGCTAGAGATTACACAAGGATTTCATTTCTTTCAGAATCCGTTGCTTTCGTCCGTTGGAAACACCTAAGTGATCCAGTAAGAATCCATTTTTGACCAATTCACGACAAAGGACAACATCCCGTTCCAACAAAAAGTGTTTCTCTCGATTGGAAAGTAACGTGGAAACGGTAATCGGATATAGCCGAAGCCTATCAATCCGTTCCTTAAGACCGTCACCGTGAGGATAGTCCCAGCTCAACAGATACAGTCCAGCACACTTTCCATACTCAAAAGCATCCTGGCTGAACCGCGTGTTGGTGACCACCCAACCTTTGGTTGTGGTAAATGTCTTATCCCTTTTACTTTCCAAGGGCGTCTTTACATCATTATATCTGGAGTTGATATAGAGCGGAACCTTCACATTGCATTTGAGCCCGTCATCACTGTGGAATTTGCACTCGATTACATTTAGGATGTTATTTTTTGTGGCCAGAACATCGATTTCGTGGGACACACAGGTACCCTGAACGATTTCCCCGACCTTCGTTTCAAAACCGGAATAATGTAGAATCCCGCTAATGAATTTTTCAAAAGGAAAACCCGTGGGCCCAAGTTCATAAATGGCCTTTTTTAATTTGTATTTGGAAGCGTAAACCGACTCTTTTTTCTTCAATAGGGAAAAAGCACGGTTGTAGATTTCCTTTGTGGTAATGCCGTGATAGAGTTCATCCTGTACTTTTTGTACAATTTCTTCCACCATATCATTGGATGCGCCGCTGAACTGCAATGAGTTTTTCAACTTCTCCATGGAAAAATCTACCTTTTCCCCAGTTGATTTGGTGATATGAAACTGCTTGGTCGGCATACCACTAAAATACGCAACCTTTTTATTTCAGATCGGAGATTTTTTGAAAATGAAAAATCAGGATACAGCCGTTTCCGAAACATCCACTTTTTCAACGGTCTTTCCTTTTTGGATGGCCAAACGGGCATCTTCCAAAACCAAATAGAGACATGGCACAATGACCAAGATGATGGCCGTGGCAAAAACAATCCCGAATCCTAAGGAAATGGCCATGGGAATGAGGTAAAACGCTTGGCTAGAAGTTTCCAAAATAATCGGTGCCAATCCCCCAAAGGTGGTCATAGTGGTCAAGATGATGGGGCGGAACCTTCGTAATCCCGCTTCATGTATCGATTTATAAATCGGGTCGCCTTCCTTACGACGCTTGTTGGCGTAATCGATCATAATCAACGAGTCGTTTACTACAACCCCGGACAAGGCGATAACTCCCATCAAACTCACCAAGGAAAGGTCGTACCCCAACAAAATATGTCCGATAACGGCTCCTACAATCCCAAAGGGAATGGCTGTCATCACGATCAAGGGTTGCACATAGCTACCAAAGGCAATGGCCAACAAGGCATAAATCAACAACATGGCAATGGCAAAACCGGCCTTTAGCGTACTTGTACTTTCCCGCATGTCGGCTTGGCTCCCTTCAAAGGTCCAGGTAATTCCCGGGAAATCGGCCCTGAGCTGGGGCAATGTTTCTTCCTGTACCTTGGCGATTACACGTCCCACGGCATTCGCGGGCTCGGTATCCATTCCCACATTCACCACCCTACGGCCATCCCTACGATTGATACTGGTGAAGGCTTCCCGTTGCTCTACCTCAACCACGTCCATTAAGGGAACTTCCACGCCATCCTGCGTCCGCACCAAAAAGTTTTCCAAATTTCGGATATCCTTGCGTTCTTCCATGGGCAGTTTCACACGGACTTCGATTTCGTCCATTCCGCGAAGTTGCCTCATGGCCAAGGCTCCAAAAAAGCCATCCCTAACCTGTCTTCCGACCTCGTTTGAGGTAAGGCCAAGGTTACGTCCTTGGGGTAAAAGCTTAAAATCGTATTGGAGCTTTCCTTTGTTGTAATTATCAGTAACATCGCGGGTGTTGGCAAAAGCATCCATTCGTTCCACGAAGGCTTCACTTGCCTTTTCCAGAACATTGATATCCGAATGACTGAGGTCGACACTGATGGCTTGTCTTGCCCCTCCCGGACCTCTTTCCGCTTCAAACGTAATCTGGTCCACCCCTTCAATGTCCCCAATATTGTCACGCCAAAGTGCGATTACCTCCCCTGCGGTGATATCCCTTTGGTCTGGGGGCAACATCACAATTTCCACATCGATAAAATTTTGTCCGCGAACGTTGGTCTTGATGCCTTCGGCAACTTCATACAAATTGTGCTCTTCGAACATGCGCTGGGTGGCATTGGAAATATCGTGGGCTACTTTTGACGCTTGATCGGGAGTTGTGCCCACGGGCAATCGGACTCCTGCCTCAATTTCGTCGGCAGCCACCTCGGGCATTAAAATCATCCCCATGTGTCCACTATAACCATATCCTCCCACAATCAATAACAAAGCTATGGCACTACATAGGGTAATGTAGCGATGCTTTAAGCATTTGTCCAATAAAGGGCGATAACGTTTGTCAATAAATTGGTTGAAGCTGTTAGCGAACGAGCCTTGCCATTTTTCCAATTTTTGAACCCATTTGTTCTTACTGGTGTCTTCTTTTAGGTGGGCCAAGTGTGAAGGTAAAATAAAGAGTGCCTCCAGTAATGAAACGGCCAAAATTACAATCACGACCACAGGTAGTGGTTGCCAAAACTTCCCGGTTTCTCCGGGCATGAATAATAGGGGAACAAAAGCTATAATGGTTGTTGTAATACTGAAAATTACCGGTTTGGAAACGTCTTTGGTGCCTGCAATGGCCGCTTTCATTGGGCTTAAGCCTTTTTTACGATACTCATAAACGTTCTCCCCCACTACAATGGCATCATCCACCACAATTCCCAAAACCACCAAAAAGCCGAACATGGATATCATATTGACACTTATTCCAAGCATGGGAAGGAATATCATTCCACCTATAAAGGAAACTGTCATGCCCATCATCACCCAAAAAGCCAATCGGTATTCCAAGAAAAGGGTCAAAATCAGCAAAACAATGATAATGGCCAGCACCCCATTTTCGGTGAGCAAGGATAATCGCTCCCGATAATCGGAGGCGCGGTTGCTATCCGTACGGTACTTTATGCCCGGTGGCAATTGATAATCTTCCAAAATGCCCAGAACGGCATCCTCGATTTCCAGAGGGGATTGATCGCCAATCCTAAAAATTTGGAGTTCTACGTAATTCTGTTGGTTAAATTGACCATGAAAGCCGGTTTCTTCGAATCCATCGGTAATGGTTGCAATGTCCTTTAAACTAACCTTAGCTCCAGAGGGCGCCGAAACTATAGTGATATTTCCGTATTCGTCCGCCCATTGTTTGCGTTCCTTCATCCTCAGGAGAATTTCCCCGCTTTGGGTCTGGACGGCCCCGGCAGGAACATCGTTGCTACTTTGACGGATAATGTCGGCCACTTGGCCAAGGGTGAGATTGTATTTTTGGAGGTTGTTACGTGTAATTTCTATCCGGGTCTCATAATCGGGCACATTATTGAGTTCCACCTGGGTAATTGAGGGATCATTGAGCAGCAGAGTACGTAAACGTTCGGCCAGTACTCGGAGTGTCCAAATATCCGCATCACCGTAAAGCCCTATTTGGATGACATCCCTTTGTCTAGACCTCAGACTAACCTCTGGACGTTCAATATCATCTGGAAAGGTACGGATCCGGTTGATGGCCTGATCAATATCCTGAAAAGCCTTCATGCGTTCAGAACCAGCAACCAATTCAATACTGATTTGCCCTGAGCCTTCACTCGCCTCCGAAACAATTTCCTTGATACCCTGAACGCTTCGTACCGCCTCTTCCACCGGTTGGAGCACCCCTTGCTCCACTTCTGCGGGAGAAGCACCAGGGTAGGCAACGGATACATCCACAAAGTCCAGTTGAAATTCGGGAAACACCTCCTTTTGAATAGTGTACATGGTGAAAATACCGCCACCAAGGAGTATCAACATCAAGAGATTGGTGGCAATGGAATTCCTTGCCATATAACCAATGGCGCCTTCCTTGCGCACCTTTCGATTCTTTTTCTTTTCTTCTTCCATCACATCAATTCTTTAATCATTGCTTCCCGTAGTGCTTTCTTCCGACCTCGTCCTAAGTTCGATTCCATTGGAAACCGTGCTGAGATTGGTGGTTACCACCATGTCTCCCTGCTCCAATCCTGACCTCACGAAAGCGTAGCGATTATCGGTTAGTATGATATCCAACTCGCGTATTTCCAATAGACCGTCCTTCATCACCCAAGCTGTTTGATTGCTTCGGACCAAATCCCTGTCGAGCCTCACCACATTGGGAATGGAATCTGCCTGAATGTTCACTTCCACAAAGGTTCCTATCATTAATTTTGGGGCACCTTCAAGTTCTTCAGACGTTGCCAACGGGTCGTCTACCCTGACCAGAACCCTAGCTAGTCGTGTTTGTGCATCCAAAGCACCTATTTGCCTATCCAAATACCCCTCCCTATGCGCATCCTTTGGCCAAGCGGTAGGATTTTCGATATGAACCATTGAGCCTTTATCATTGGTGGATTCCGGAAACCGAAGCCATTGCAGTCTGGAAATGGGTACAGTTGCCGTAACCCAGTAACTATCGGTCCCTACGATCCTTCCCAAAGCATCGCCCTGGGCCACTTGCGAACCTATGGTCACATTTTGACTTAGGATATGGGCATCAAAAGGTGCGCGAATCGTGGTTCTTTCCAAATTCAATTGGGCTTGGTTTACCGAAGCTTTCGCAGCTTCGATAGTAGCCTTTACGGCATTTAATTGCGGTTTGCGCAGTACCAACTGGGTTTCATCCTCCGAGAGTGGATTACTCCCAAATAGCGAGTCCCTTGTAATGAGCTGTAGGTCTTCTTCAGCGATTTGCTGCCTCCCCATTTCGGTGGCCAAGGTGGTTTCCGATTGCAATAGTTCACTTTTCCTGAGTTCCAAAGTATTTCGGTAATCCGATGGGTCTATTTGTAGTAGGACTTCTCCTTTTTTTACAAATCCGCCCGGTGTGAATGCCGGGTCTCTGCGGATAATCTGGCCGGATACCAAGGGGCTTAGGGTGACATCTTCCACAGGCTGAACCGTACCCGTGGCCACTATGGTCGGGGCATAGGTGCCTTTTTCCGCCTCCACGACATCGACCAAGATGGCAGTTTCAATGCTGGCTCCTTCACTTTGTGCTTCAGGCTCGGTGGAAAAAATGAGTACGGTAATCAAGATTCCCCCGACCAAAATGGCCAAACATATCAAAATCAGTTTTTTACTGCTCATAGAATTCGTTTAGTTTACTGTTTCCGTCATCCAAGGTCCTTCCCGTTTCAAATCCCCCAGCCAGGGCGCGGTGGAGCGCTATTCTGGTTTGTACGTGCTGCAATCGGGCCGAAACATAATCCCTTCGCAATTGTTGTTCTTGGTCCAGTCCCAAAAGCACATCCAAATAGGGACTGAAACCGTTCAAGAACTCGACCCGTAGCTGTTTGTTACTTTTTTCGGCCAGTTCCAATTGGCGTGCGATATTTTCCAATCGTTCGGTTTGTTTCACATCCTGTACCAAGGCATCTTCCACCTCCCTAAAAGCCACTAGTGTAGCTTGCCCGTAGTCATACAATCGTTGTTGTTTAATGGCTGTGGCCCTATCTGCTTCGGCCTTTAGCCGTCCGCCGTAAAAAAGGGGTGCCAAAATGTTTCCAGTTAAGGAATAGGCCCAATTGTCGAAGAGGTTTTCAAAATTATTGGAACGAAACTGTCCCCGCCCACTTAATGAAATCCTTGGATATTTGCTTTGCACCGCTGACGCCATATCCCTATCGGCGGCCAACAGCAGTGCGAAGGATTGTCGCAAATCGGGCCTGCGACGCACCAAATCCAATGGTAGGCCGGTGTCTGGAAGTTCCCGAATTTCGGGTAAGTTGGCTGCCTCCATAGGCAATACACCTTGTGGCTGCTTGCCCAACAGCACTGCCAGTTGATTCTCCAAAAGGGCGACGTTCGTTTCAAAAATAATCTGTTGTTCCTTGGTGCTTTCCAAGAGCTGGGCCTGTCTTAAAATATCCACAGCCCTAATCTGTCCGCCCACAAAACGTGAACGAATCAATTTGATTATAGCCTCATTGGTCTTGATCTGGTCTTTGGTAATTTGAAGTTGTTTCTTGGCGGCGAGCAATTGGTACCAAGTGGTCGCTATTTCGGCGGAAAGGGACAAGGCTATGGCCTGATAATCAAAAAAGCTGGCCTCCGATCTAAATTTTTCCGCGTTGACCGCTGTTCCGATTCTTCCCCACACATCCAATTCGTAACTGGACAAGAAACCCAATTGCGTATTCTCACCACCCACGAAGTCAGGTTCGGGTAATGTTCGGGCTGTTTGTGCCGAAGCTTCAATCGCAGGCCATTTATTGGAAGCTTGTGTGCGTATGACCGCCCTTGATGCCACAAACTGTTGCCACGTAGCTGCCAAGTTCAAATTGGACTGCATTGCACTATCGATAAGCGCATTCAATTGCTCGTCCTGAAAGGTTTCCCACCATTTTTCGTTGATTAGGGTATCCTTTCCCGTTACACTGAATTCCTCAAATTCGTCCAAAGGAGAGGCAAGATTGGAGTACCTTGGGGAACAATGAGTGGCGATAAGACCCAGAAAGGATAGGAGTGATAGGACGAAAAAAGTTCGCACATAACCTTTCCTTGGAAATTTCCCCAAAATCCTAGTCTTTTTCATAGCGTTTGTTAACGTACTGCAGTTATAAGCAACCAAGTACTTTTATAAGTAAATGAATTTCAATAAGTTTTGAAAAAAAAATATGTCAACAACAGAAGCCACCCCTCGAACAACAACTTTTGTCCCAATAAAAAGCGGGAGGGATTATTTGAAATGAAAGTTGCCAATGGCAGTTCTGTATCAAATGGTTTACAAATCCCGTCACAGTCCACTGATCGACCCAGTTGGGATAATCATAAACATTCAGGAATATTGATGCTGTTCTTTTTTTTAATTTTGTGGCCTCATAAAAATCCTTGCTTTGAAACCGATAGTCTATTTTCTATTCCTGATTGTACTTTTCAGTTGTAAATCCAAGACCAACAAGCCCGAAGCATCAGAAAATGGAGTTGAGTCCCATAACGCCCTGCAATCAGAAAAAGCCCCGGAAGGAATGGTATGGATTCCAGGGGGTGAATTTCTGCAGGGAGCGGTCCCCAACGACCATATGGCCATGTTCCATGAAAAACCAGCCCACAAAGTACACGTAGATGGCTTTTTCATGGACAAGCACGAAGTAACCAATGCGCAGTTTGCCAAATTTGTGAAGGAAACCGGTTACGTTACCGTAGCCGAAAGAGCGGTGGATTGGGAAGCATTGAAAAAGCAATTGCCTGCAGGTACAGAAAAACCCCATGACTCCATTCTTCAACCTGGCTCGTTGGTATTCAAAAAAGCAAAAAGCAGCGTTCCCAACCTGTATGACTACTCCCAATGGTGGGAATGGAGAATCGGTGCCAATTGGAAACATCCCCACGGACCTGGAAGCAGCATTGAAGGGAAGGAAGATCATCCCGTGGTGCATATTGCGTTTGAGGATGCCCAAGCGTATTGTGAATGGGCGGGCCGTAGACTTCCCACCGAAGCAGAATGGGAATTTGCGGCTCGTGGCAACCAGATGGGAAGTTTATTTTTCTGGGGGGATGACATGGAACAATTAAGCGCCCATGCCAACTCATGGGAAGGGGAATTCCCCGTAGAAAATACCATGGAAGATGGATATGAGCGTAGCGCTCCCGTGATGAGCTATCCCAAAAATGGCTATGGCCTTTACGATATGGCAGGCAATGTGTGGGAATGGACCAGCGACTGGTACAACACCAATTACTATCAACAATTGGCCTTGAGCGGCAAGGTTGCCCAAAATCCAAAGGGTGCGAAGAGGGCTTTCAATCCCGGGAACCCAAGGGCAAGGGAACGCGTCATCAAAGGGGGGTCGTTTCTATGCAGTGCTTCCTACTGTGCCAGTTATCGCATTTCCGCACGGATGAACACCAGCCCCGATTCGGGAATGGAACATTTGGGTTTCAGGACCGTACTTTCAGAATAAGAAAATTGGAAAAGGTTGTCTAAAAAACAGTACTATTTGAACCTAGTCAGGTTGAGCGCAGTCTAAACCCCTTGATTATCAACATGCTTTAAGTTATACACTGCGCTCGAACTGACAGACAAACTGATTTTTGGACAGTCTTTTTTATTCTTTCTCCTTTTTCAGTACAGCCAATGGGGAATTTCTCACAATCCCAATACTATTGGTCACACCCAGGGTAAAAACCAGGAGTGTTATCGCAGGTAGAATTATGAAAAACGGCACCGCAGAAGGTGCAAAAGCGGTTTCAAAAAGTAGCCATGCCAGTAGTGAACTGGCCAAAACAGCCAATACCACCCCCATAAAGGCACCCAAAAAGCCTAAAATGGTATACTCGATAGCGATCATTTTGAGAATTTGCGCACTTTTTGCGCCCAAAGTCCTTAGCAACGCTCCTTGTTTTACCCTTTGATGCTTACTGCTATAAATAGCTCCCATCAATACAGCAACCCCGACAAAAATACTGAAGAAGGCCATAAAATTGATAATCCATCCAATCTTTCCCAAGATGTCTTCCAGCAGGGCGAGAATCCGTTTAAGGTCTAAAATGGAAACATTGGGAAAATCGCGTACCAATTGCTGTTGGAGGCTTGCCGAACTTTCATCATCCGATGTTCGCAGGGTCATGACCCCAAATTGAGGGGCATTCTCGAGCACTCCCGATGGAAAAACAACGGAAAAATTGGGCTGCAGTCTACTCCAATCCACTTCGCGTATGCTCTGCACCGTGGTCTCCATAATCCGACCCTGTACATTAAAAGCGACCGGGTCTCCAATGTTTACTTTTGCCATGTTGGCAAAGTCACTGCTTACGGAAATCGGGATTTCGGCATTGGATTCCGCTTGTTTTACCCATTCCCCTGCCATAATCCTTTCCGAGCCGATAAGACTATCACGATAGGTCACCCTGAATTCATGGTTCAATATCCACCTGCCCACTTGTGAGGTGGAATCTTTTCGAATGTCCTCCACATGTCGGCCGTTCAAGGTCTCCACCCGCATTGTAACAATAGGAATCTTGTCAATTACCGGCATTCCTGCGGATTCCACCGTTTGTGCAATGGCTTCCACTTGTTGCTTTTGAATGTCCATTAGAATCATATTGGCACTATTGGCACTGTCTTCAATGGCCGCTTTCTCCAACAACATATCCTTTGTAAAATACAGGGTGCTGATCAAAAATGTACCTATCCCAATCGATAGAACCAATACCAAGGTTTGATTTTGTGGGCGAAATAGATTCTTTAGGCTTTGACGGGCGATAAAACTCCATGAATAGGGGAAAAATCGTTTTAACAAGGCCATAAAAAAACGGGCCACAGCGGTCAAAATCAAAAATACGACCAGCAGACCGGCCACAAAGAGTAAAGACCTCACCAAATCGCCTAGCAACCAATAGGAAAAACCACAGATAAAGAGTAAAATGGCCATGCCAACGGCAGCAGTGGCCCTTTTGGAATTGGACCTTGGTTCCTGTACCACCCTAAGCGCTTGCAATGGTGACACATAGAGCGTTTTCATAAGGGGGTAAAGGGCAAACAACACGGACATGGCCACCCCAAGTAAAAGACCCAGCAATATGCTTTGCATCGAGAAAGTGATATCCACATCCACAGGCAAGAGGTCACCCAACAGCACAGGAAAAAGCTGCTGAAGGAGATACCCCAGTATAGTTCCCAACAAACCACCAATGATACCCATGCAGACTATCTGGACAAAAAATATCAAATAACTCTGTCGTTTGGAAGCTCCCAAACATTTAAGCACAGCAATGGACCTTATTTTCATGCGAACATAGATACCCATTCCGCTGGCGATGCCCACACAGCCCAACAAAAGCGCAATAAACCCTACAAGATTTAGGAATTTTGCGAAATTTTCATACCGCCTGCCCAATCTTCTCGCTTCGGATAGATGCGTATCCAAATCTGCTTCTTCCAAATCCAAGACAGGTTCCACCTTCTTGCTCAACAAGGCCATATCCTGACCTTCATCAGCCTCAAAATAATACTTGTACTCGATTCGGCTTCCAGTCTGCACCAACCCGGTCATTTCGATATATCGATAAGGAATGAGGACCGGCGGAGCAATGGCGCCGAAAACCGAAGTGCTGCCGGGTACATTCTCCAATGCACCGGAAATCGGCAGGGTCACAGCCCCCAATTTGATACTATCCCCTTCTTTTAGCTGGAGTTGTAGCATGGTAGTGGCATCCACCAGTGCACCACCGTTTTTAAAAGTCTTGCTAGCCGAAGATGGCTCGGTCTCCAAATCCCCGTAAAAAGGGAAACCTCCTTCCACGCCCCTAACTTCCATGAGTTTGGTGCCATTGCTTGCGGGGAAAGCAGCCATGGAAAGGAAGTTGATTTCCTTTGCATCGGCACCTCCAAGGGAATCCATGATTCCCATCACCTTATCATTGACGGGCTTATCACTTTCAATAACAAAATCCGCCCCCAAAAGGGATTTCGATTGTAGGGCAATGTTCTCCCGCAATACCCGGCTGAATGAATGTACACTTACCACAGCGGCCACGCCCAAGGTAATGGAGAAAACAAATAACAAAAGTTTACCATAGCTCGCCCGACCATCGCGCCAGGCCATTTTGAGCAACCAAGAAAATCCAGCGTTGTTCTTTCCCATACTACCCTACGGTTTCCTCGATTTTGCCCGATCTAAGGCGAATGCTTTTATCCGTTTTTTTGGCCAACTCCAAGTCATGGGTCACGATTACGAGTGCTGTACCCTGCTCCTTGTTAAGCTCGAAAAGCAGGTCCTCTATCCGAGTCCCTGTGTCGTCATCAAGATTTCCAGTAGGCTCATCAGCAAACAAAATCAATGGGCGGTTGGCGAAAGCACGTGCCAGGGCGACCCTTTGCTGCTCCCCTCCGGATAATTGTGACGGATAATGCGCTTCCCTCTCCTGAAGCCCCACTTTGGCCAATAGTTCCTTTCCCTGTTCCTTGGCTTTTTTTGCCCCGCGCAGTTCCAAAGGAACAACAACGTTCTCAAGAGCGGTGAGGGTCGGTAGCAATTGAAAGTCCTGAAAAACAAATCCCACATTTTGGTTTCTCAACAACGCCCTCCCGTCTTCATCCAAATCGAACAAATTGGAACCACAGAGCCAAACCTCGCCCTGATCTGTAGTGTCCAGTCCGGCACAAAGGCCCAACAATGTGGTTTTTCCACTACCTGAAGGACCTACTATGGCAAAACTTTGGCCCTTATCCACCTCAAAAGAAACATTATTGAGTACATTTAAGTCATGATCTCCACTTTTATATGTTTTAGAGAGGTTTTGAACTTTTAATATCTTTGACATACCATGTTTTTGGTTAAAACTCTCAAAATACTAAAATTGCCCATGACCAAGAAAACCCCAAGCTTCCGCAGTCCGTTAATGTTTTGTTATTTTTTGATTTTACTAGTTTCTGGCTGTGGTGAGAAGAGTTCCAAAAAAGAAAAACAGGAATCGGTTCCAGCAGAAGAAACGGTAGTTGCCGAAACAGCCGATTCCGATAAAAAAATACTCTTTTTTGGCGATAGTTTAACCGCTGGCTACGGCCTAGAAATGGGTGAGGCTTTTCCGTCGGTCATCCAACAAAAAATTGATTCTTTGGGGCTGAATTACTCCGTAATCAACGCTGGGCTAAGTGGCGAGACCACCGCTAGCGGCAAAAATCGATTGGATTGGGTGTTGGAAGAGGACATTGATATCGTTATCATCGAATTGGGAGCCAATGACGGGTTGAGAGGGATTCCATTGACCGAAACGGCCTCCAATCTTCAAGCGATGGTCGACCAAGTACAGAAAGAGCTGCCCAATGCCAAGATTATTTTGGCCGGTATGAAGATTCCACCTAATATGGGTCCGGAGTATACCGCAGAATTTGAGAATATTTTCCCAAACTTGGCATCAGAAGAACAAATAGCAATTATTCCCTTTTTATTGGAAGGTGTAGCCGGTATTCCCGAACTGAATCAGGCCGATGGCATACATCCCACCGAAAAAGGGCAAAAACTGGTCGCTGAAAACGTGTGGAAAGTGCTAAAACCCATGCTCTGAAGACCAACCATAGGGTTACGCCACAAAATACCCTTGGCTTGTGAATTTGCAAAGCCGTATATTTAGGGCGCACACCAAAACTAAACAACCAAACATGAAGGTTTTTTTACATCTTCAGCAGCTTCTCGTGCGCCAATTTCAATTGTCGCTTTCAAAGTCCTGCCTACTTTTATTCAGTATTTTATCCAGCATTTCCTTATCCGCACAGCAATCGAAAGATTCCCTGGAAATCATCACATTATTGGAAAAAGAAGGAAGGACTTGGCGTATGGGGGACAAAGAGGAACATGCCGAATGCTGGCTGGAGCGGCCTTATGGACGCATTATGGTTTCTACGGCAGATGGAAACACCTTCAACCTACCCTCAAAAACCATGATCGACCCCCAACCGGGCATGATGGGAAATGGTGGATTTGCCTTTCATTCCAATCACAGTATGAAAATCGGCAGGGATATGGCATGGGTGAACCATGATGAAGTTTCGGTGGACACCAATGGAAAGGTGTCCCTATCCCATGAAATACGTCTTTTGGAAAAATGGAACAATCAATGGAAATTAGTGGGACAGTCCATCCATTCCTACAATAACCCTACAAAACAAAAAATGGATACTACCAGTTACATACAGACCGTAGACATTGAGACCGGGAGCATTGAAACGGTACTAACGATAAATGAGCATTTTGAAGCCCCCAATTGGCACCCGGACAATTATTTGATCGTAAACAGTAAAGGGAAGTTATATACCTTGGACCTTGAACGTAAAGAGCTGGAACTATTGGAAACCGGCTTTGCCGACGAATGCAATAATGACCATGGCATTTCTCCCGATCACAAATGGCTCGCCATTAGCCATAACGACAGGGAACACCCCTCAACCAAACCCTATAAATCTGCTATTTACGTTCTTCCTATTGGTGGTGGCACGCCACGAAAGGTAACCTCTAAAGTGCCTTCTTATTGGCACGGATGGTCGCCAGATGGCAAAAGATTGGCCTATTGCGCCGAGCGAAATGGAAATTATGACATCTATACCATCCCAGTAGAAGGTGGTGAGGAAAAAAGACTGACCAATGGGGAGGGGCTGGATGATGGCCCTGAATATTCCCCAGATGGTAAGTACATCTATTATAATTCCTATAAATCCGGGCACATGCAATTATGGAGAATGGAGCCAAATGGCAAAAACCAGGAACAATTGACTTTTGACCAAAATTCCAATTGGTTCCCCCACCCTAGCCCAGATGGCAAATGGATTGTATATATCGCCTACACTTCGGACCAAAAACAGAATCACTTATTCGGTAAGCAAGTGAAGTTAAGATTGATGAACCTGAAAACAAGGGACATTAAGGACATTACCCCTGTGTTCTTTGGGGGCCAAGGTACCATCAATGTGCCCTCATGGAGTCCCGATAGCAAAAAGGTCGCTTTTGTGAGCTATTCCATCAACTAGAAGAAAATAAGAAACCAAAACACATGAAAAACAACGATTCCAACAAAAGAAGAAAGTTTTTACGTCAAATTGGGGCCACTACGCTGGCTACGGCGAGCACCCCCTTTATCTCATTTGCAGCCCAAGAAAAGGCCGAAGAGCGCATACTTCGTTATCAAAAAGGGTTTGGGAGCAACGATACCGTCCGTATCGGTGTGATTGGCTATGGTGTCCAAGGCCATTTTGACCTATCCACTGCCCTCCGTGTTCCCGGAGTAGAGCTTGCCGGTATTTGTGACCTTTATGAAGGCCGACTGATTCGGGCACAGGAAGAATTTGGCAAGGACTTGTACGTTACCCGAAATTACAAGGACCTATTGGACAGGGACGATATTGATGCGGTGCTTATCTGTACCACCGATGTGTGGCATGCGCAGATGACATTGGATGCGCTTGCCAAAGGCAAGCATGTGTATCTGGAGAAACCGATGGTTCATAAAATCGATGAAGGCTATCCAGTTATGCAAGCGGCAAAAAAATCGGGCAAGGTGGTCCAAATTGGTAGTCAACGTGTAAGCAGTGTGGGCTATGAAAAGGCAAAAGAGCTTTTGGCTGCCGGAGAAATCGGGGACTTGAACATGGTTTCCGCGGCATGGGACCGTCAAAGTTCCATCGGAGCATGGGAATACACCATTCCAGACGATGCCAGTGCCGAGACCACGGATTGGGAAACCTTTATCGAAATCACTGATAAAATGCCATTTGATGCCAAAAAATTCTTTTGGTGGAGGGCCTTTAAGGAATTTGGAACAGGCGTTGCCGGCGACCTTTACATCCATTTACTGAGCGGTACACATTTAATTACCAATTCAAAAGGACCAGAGAGTGTGTATAGCACTGGACAGTTCAGTTACTGGAAAGATGGCAGGAACATGCCCGATGTGATGTCCGGCGTCATGCAATATCCCGATAGCGAAGAGCATCCTGCTTTCCAGTTGAACCTACGGGTGAATTTCATCAGCGGTACCGGAGGTCAGGAGGTCATAGAGCTAATTGGTTCGGAAGGCACCATTACCATCAATGGGGACGATATTACGGTGGGATACAGCAAAATGCCCGAAGCTCCCGGATTTGGAGGTTATGATTCTGTTTTTACCTTCCCCGAAGAAATGCAAAAGCGGATGACTGCCGCTTATAATGCCAAATGGACCGAGGCACAGCAAAAAAGACATCCAAAGGGTGATGTAATCTATAAAGCTCCCGAAGGATACAGCTCACATCTGGATCACTTCACCAACTTTTTTGACGCCATCCGTGATGGTAAAACGGTTGTGGAAGATGCAGAGTTTGGATTTAGGGCAGCCGCTCCGGCACTTGCCTGCAACACCAGCTATTTTGATAAAAAAATCATGCATTGGGATCCCAAAAACATGAAATTGGTGTAGTTGCACCCCTAATAAACCTTTAAGGTTTTCTGAGACAGAGACATCAAAAAGCGCCATGCCTTGGGTACGGCGCTTTTTTTATGAAAAATCGGAAATCCAATCAAATTTATCCTTGATGATAAATTCCTTGCGCTCCCTCAGATAATCCAGAAAGGCCACTGCAGCGGGTGAAAGATTTTTGGATTGCAACCAAATCAAGTTCCAATTGGTAATAATGGGCAATCCTTTCACGGGCACAATTTTGAGGTCTTTGTTACGAAGTGCGTTCTTGTTCCCGATCAAGGGCATGATGGAACATCCCAATCCCGCAATTACGGCCTGTTTTACAGCTTCGTTTGAGGTAAGCTCCATGGTTTTGTTGACCTTAAAATTATTCTTTTCGATAAAGCCTTCCATCGCATTTCGCGTTGCAGACCCAGGTTCCCTATAAATCAGGGGCGTTCGTTCAAAAAGATGCTTTTTTGAAGGCGATTTTGGTAATTCCCGATCATAATTGCTCACGTAAAACAATTTATTGGGCATCAGTTCCACACCATCTACTTTCAATTTATCCGGTAACACCGAAACCAGGGCAAAATCAACCTCATTGAGTTCCAAACTCCGGACGACCTTAGTTTTGTTCGTCACGTCCATTATAAGATCTACCCCGGTATGTTCTGCCATAAAATCCGACATAAAATAAGGCATCACATACTTGCCGGTGGAAACGACCGATATTTTAAGGCGACCCGATAATTTTCCTTGATACGCCATGGTCCGGTAGTTGATTTCTTGTACTTGATTCAAAATTTTTTCGGCAGCTTGGGCAATTTCCTTTCCAAAATCCGTGACAAAAAGTCGTCTGCCCACCACTTCCGTGAGGGGAATCGGAAACTGATCTTGAAAATTTTTCAACTGTATGGACACTGCTGGCTGGGTCAGGTGAAGCTCCTCTGAAGCCTTCGTAATGCTCTGTAATTCAGTTATTTTCAGGAATATCTGTAGTTGGTGCAAAGTGTAGTTCATAAAAGAAGTTAATGTTTATTATTATAAATATAAATAAAATTTAATGACTTATTTACCTAACCTTTGCAGCAAAGAATAAATCTAAACTCACATCCATGGAAACAAAGCAATTATCAAAAGTGACCACTGAGCAAAAGACGATTCAGTTGGTAGACGGGACATTCACACCTAGTGAGGCCTGCGATGTTATCTCCTCATTGATCGATGAAAAAATCAACTTTCACAAAATCCAAAGACTCAAAATTTGGGAAGGCAATCACCACAGCAAGACCAACCTATTGGACAGTCGCATCGGAGAATTGGAGGAAGAAAGACAAACAGCCCGAATGATCATCAACCAGGCGCGAGCTGAAGGTCGTAATGTTCAAATCAACGGCGTTTTGGAATTCAAATTTGTGGATTAATTCAACATACTGTCCAAACCATCAGCAAATGCTAAATCAAGACAACATGCAAAAATCAAAACATATTATCCCCGTGCTTTTGGGACTGCTTATCATGGTCCTAATGATCGCTATGTCATACCTAAATCAATCCATGTTCCTAGATCGCATCTTACTGTGCAGTTTTATCGTAGGAGTGGTATTGTTGGCCAAAGTGCGTAGCGGTGTTCAACGTGTCGTTCCAGAAGAAAAAGACAAATAGGAATTTCCTCAAAAAAACACGAAAATGACTCAACTCACAACCATCATCAGGAAATCATCCGAAAAAACAGTCTTTACCGGGGCCATCCCGGTTTTATTTTGGCTGATGTTTATCGGTAACCTGATCTTTACCTCATTTCACTTTCCCAATGTACCCGAATGGAAATGGGGCGAATTAGTAAAATTCAATGGCTTTTCGGCCTTATTGTGGACCACGGTTTCCTTTTTTGGAGGTGTGATTACCACCTACGCCAGCTCCTATTTTAAAGATCGTGGGCAACGCTCCAAATTCATGCTCCTGTGTTTGGGCTTTACCATTGCCGTTATGCTCTTTTTGGTATCCGAACACATTGTGTTGCTCATGTTCAGCTGGCTATTGATGGGAGCCGTGATGTCCAATTTAATAGGTCTGGATTCACGATGGGGAGAGGCCAGGGAAGCGAAACGTTTTGCCCGTCAGTATTTTGTGATCGGCAGTGTTTTTCTGAGTATCGGTTTGCTTCTTTTAGCATCGTATAACCACACCATCACCTTGAGCGGTGTAATCGATGGTATTGGTAAAACACCTGACCATATTATTGTGATTGCGGCCCTATGTATCATTGTAGCGGCATTGATCCAATCAGCCATATTTCCCTTTCATAAATGGTTGTTGTCCTCGATGACCGCCCCTACCCCTGCCTCCGCTTTGATGCATGCCGGATTCGTGAACGGTTCAGGCATTGTATTGACTGTTTTGGCCACTGTAATTGTGGCCTCCCGTACCATGGATGTGCTCTTTATTATTGGAGGCCTTACGGCCATCTTGGCGCAGTTCACCAAACTCATCCAAACCAATGTAAAACAACGGCTGGCCTGTTCCACCATTGCACAAATGGGCTTTATGATCATGCAATGTGGACTTGGTTTCTTCAATGCGGCGATTGCCCACTTGATCTTACACGGATTTTACAAGGCGTACTTGTTCCTATCCTCTGGGGAGGAAATCGAACGCTTGAACCCGAAACAGCCCCCTGTCATTAAGATCAAATGGTTGGAAGCCTTGGTCGTATTGCTGTTCAGCTTACTTGGGGCCTTTATTTTTGCCAGACTTACCGGAAAAGGTATGGAGTGGGATAGCGGAATTTTCCTTACGCTTATCGCATCAATTACGGTTGGACAGGCCACCTACAATATCGTGAAGCAAAGAACCTTCAGCGGCCTGCAAAAACTTATAGTTCCCCCCTTTCTTTTTGTGGCCGGGATTGGTGCCTATGCCCTCTTTTACAATGGTGTATCCGCGCTTATGACAGGTATGGAAATTATATCCGTCCCTTCACCGGTAACCCCGCTACAGATCACATTTGGGGTAGTGTTTTTGACCGGTTTCTTTCTCATGAAACTAGGGGTGTACCGCCAAATACCATGGCTGTACGTAAAACTGATGAACCTATCGCAACCATCAAAAAAGACCATTTTAATGTATAAAACCAAAACACAATGAACCCGACCACCATTAGCACACTCATAGAAAAAGCTGCCGATCATATTGGCAGCACTTGGCCACTCTATTCCTTTGTGACCTCGAATCCGTTGAGCGGTTACGAAAAATTGCCTTTCACAGAGGCAGTACAGCGGGCGAAGGAAGTTTTGGGAACGTCAGTTTACCCAAAGGCATCGGTTTACCAAAAAGCTCTGGAAAATGGAGACATCAATGCAGGGGTCTTGCAAAATGTACTGCACAAACACGGCTATAAAAAGCTTCCAGAACATTATTTGCCATTGATGGAATCCGAGCAAACGGTAGAAAATATCAATCCATTTGCCGAATTGGACAGGGCCATGGTAAAGTGGTTGTCCGCTTTTATGGACGAAGGATTGGCAGAATGGGAGATGCCATTCAAATCCTCCGGATTCTACAACGCATGGAGAAAGCTCGCTCCCTACGACGAGATTTTGGGGAATATCGGAAGCAACGATATTCCAAAAACCAGTCAGGAAGCATTGATACAGCTTACCAATAATTTTTCCGAAAGGGAGATTCAGGAGCTATTCACCCAACACTTGGCCGCTTTGCCAGGGTGGATAGGGTACATCAAGCTAAGGACACAGAACCAAACGGAGTGGCAAAAACAATACCCCATAGATCTGGAACAGTATCTTGCCGTTCGATTGTGGACAGCCAAACAACTTGGTATAGCGTTATTGTCCAATGAAAAAAAGACTCAGCCAGATACCGAAATCGCGGAGCTACAACACTTATGGCTCAAGGCATGGGAAAAAAGCTGGCAATTGGAATTGGTCCACACTCTTGGCAACTCGCCCAAAGAAATCGACTTGAACAAGAAAAAAAGCAGTGTTCCCGATGCGCAACTGGTATTTTGTATCGACACGCGTTCGGAATTGATCCGTAGGCACGTGGAGTCCAAAGGTTTTTATGAAACCTTTGGTTACGCAGGCTTTTTCGGGATTGCCATGGATTATGAGAACTCCCAAAACGGTATTACACAAAAATCCTGTCCCCCAATTTTGGATTCGTGCTACACCGTAAAAGAGGTGGCTCAAGAAAACAAGGAAGTTGAAAAGCAAAAATTGGACAGGAAAAATGAGGTTTCCCAATTCTGGAACTACTTCATGAAACGAATGAAGAACATGTTGCCCTCCACCTTTGGCTTTGTGGAAGGCTCCGGTTTCTTTTACGGACTTCATCTTATGGCGCGTACCATAAGTCCAGCTTCGCTCTACCGTTTTTCCCATAAGAGAAAAACAGGACACGAGTCGGTTTGCGACCCACAATTGCAAAACGCCCAAAACACCCATGATCTAAATGTGCCGATAGCGGAACAGGCCGCTATCGTAAAATCCGGTTTTGATTTGATGGGATGGCAAAATTTTGCTCCCTTGGTCGTTTTTGTAGGCCACGGAAGCCATTCGGCCAACAATCCATTTGGTTCCAGCTTGGATTGTGGTGCCTGTGCGGCCAGCCCTGGGCGACACAACGCAAGAATGCTGGCCAAAATGGCAAACAACACCGATGTTAGGAAGCTATTGGAAAATCAATATGGTCTCAAGATTCCGGACGCAACCTGGTTCTTGGGAGCGGAGCACAATACGACCACGGATGAAATCGAACTGTTTGACAAACATATTCCATCATCCCATCAACAGTTATTGGACAATCTAAAATCAAATCTTGAAAAAGCCCAAATTACAGCGACCCAAGAACGGTTGGGCGCTATGGGCAACAGTGTAGCCATGGCGCAAATCAATGCCAGTAACTGGGGCGAGACCCGTCCAGAATGGGGATTGGCCAGAAATGCAAGCTTTGTTATCGCACCTAGAAAAACTACCCAACATATTGATCTGGACGGAAGGTGTTTCCTGCATTCTTACGATTGGAAAAACGATAAGGATGGAACGGCTTTGGAAGCCATTATGCAAGGGCCCATGGTAGTGACACAATGGATCAACAACCATTATTACTTTTCTACCGTGGACAACGGAAAGTTTGGTGCGGGAACCAAGACTACCCACAACATTACCGGCAAGTTTGGGGTGGTGCAAGGTAATGGCGGCGATTTACAGACAGGGCTTCCATGGGAGTCCCTCTACAACGCCGATAACGAGCCCTACCACTCCCCTTTGCGACTTACTGTGGTAATCCAAGCGCCAAAGGAAAGGGTCAATACCATTCTTTCGAAGTACGAAGCACTCAAGTCGTTAGTGACCAACGAATGGATTCACCTCATCATTATAGATCCAGAGAAAGGAACCAGCATCCACTGGTTGGACCAACAAGAACTGGAACTTAAAGAGGAGGAGCAGTTTATTAATGGGTTTTTAAAACGAAAAGTACACGAAGAATTGACCATTGCCTAACACATGAAAACCCCTGCTCACGGAAATGACCTATTTGTAGGAAGAACCGTGACCATTGCTACGATGCATGGTAAAGAGCAGGTTTTGGCACCCCTATTGGAGCGCGAACTACAGGTTCGCTGTACGGTAGCGGAACATTTGGACACGGATGCTTTCGGAAGCTTCTCAGGAGAAATACAGCGAAAAGGCACTCCTTTGGAAGCACTGAGGGCAAAGACCAAAAAAGCAATTGAGTTGGTCGAGGGAAGTTTGGTGGTGGCCAGTGAAGGATCATTTGGCCCCCACCCTTCCTATTTTTTTATCCCGGGAAACGAGGAAATGGTCATGTTGACCGATACCGTAAACAAACTCGAAATCGTAGGTCGACATTTGACCGAAAAAACCAATTACCATAAAAGAGAAATCAAAAGTCAATCGGAATTCGAATCCTTTGCCAAAGAAATTGGTGCTCCCGAGCACGGTATCATTCTTAAAACAATACATGGAGCGCAGCAGGTTTGGAAGGATTTTTCATCCTTTGAAGAAACCGTGCACACTGTGGAACGGCTACTTCATAAAGGAGCATCCTTGCAAGCTGAAACCGATATGCGAGCCATGAACAACCCTACGCGCATGAAGGCCATTGAACAGGCCACCTTGGATTTAATCAAAAACATCAAATCGTGCTGTCCCAAATGCCAAGTCCCTGGTTTTTCGATTCAAGGAGTACAACGGGGATTGCCCTGTGAATACTGCGGGATGCCCACCAAGTCCGTGAAAGCGCACGTATACAACTGCCAAAAGTGTGGCTTTACAGAAACGCGCTCAAACCAAAGGGAATACGAAAACCCACAATACTGCGATTATTGCAACCCATAAACCTCATCAAACCGTCTTTTTTTCCTCTTTTTTTGATGCAAGAATACCGGTCAGCAACGCGACGGTAATAAAGCTCAACGAAAACCACTCAGGGAAGGTATAATGGTGTGCCAGGATCAGCTTAACCCCTACAAAACTTAAGATGGCCACCAAACTATATTTGAGATAGTAGAACCTATCGATCATATGGGCCAAAAAGAAGTACATCGACCTAAGACCCAAAATGGCAAATATATTGGAGCTGAAGACCAAAAAGGGATCAGAAGTGATTGCCAAAATAGCCGGGACGCTGTCCAAAGCAAACAGGATATCGGTAAACTCGATCACCACCAAGGCAATAAACAGCGGCGTAGCTGCGGTTATATGTCTTAGTTTGATGAAAAACTTCTGTCCTTGCATCTGCGAAGTGATGGGCATTATTTTTCGTAGGTTTCGATAAACAAACGACTGCTTCGGGTTGAACGGTTCCTCTTTGGAAAACAACATACGAAGTGCGGTAAAAATCAGAAAAGCCCCGAAAATATAGGTGGTAAAGCTAAATTTCTTAATAAGGGCTACTCCGAAGAAAATCATCAACGCTCGAAAGATGATGGCCCCCAAAATACCCCAAAACAAAACCCTATGCTGATATTTTTGGGGGATTTGAAACGATGTGAAAATAACCGCAATGACAAAGATGTTGTCGATACTGAGGGATAATTCAATAAGGTAGCCTGTTATATATTTTAAGCTAGCGTCCATTGGGGTCAGCCCATCAACATTGTCCACCTTTCCTGTTCCATAGAGCCAGTAAATGACCCCGGTGAACAAAAGCGATAACGTCACCCAAACAGCGGTCCAAAAGGAGGCTTCCTTAACACTGATAACGTGAGCCTTCTTATTAAATACACCAAGATCTAGGGCTAAAAAAACAAGGATTCCCAAAAGGAACAGAATCCATACAATCATACATTCGAAGATTTAGGATGCAAAATTAAACATTGGAATTGTTGCGGGCGTAACCCGCAGGTTAAATTTTAAATTTTTCAAAATACTAAGATTTTGACCAAAACCACGTTAATAAAAATCCAAATCTACGGGTAAATATCAAATGACGTATATCAGTTTTGTTTCATGGTCCAAACAGTATCAGTAAAAGCTGGCATTGTTATCTATTCATTGTGCAGAAGCTTATGCTAAATCGGTGTCTCAAATGACTTAGAACTCTTATTTTCAGATAGCCTCGGAATTCTCCAAGATTAGTGGAAAGCCACCCCTCCAATCCATTATTGCTGGACGATTGTTTATTCCACAAAGATTATTTCACTCTTTTCGGAAATACCGTTCTCATTGAATGCTTCCACCTGCATGTAATACGATTGGTCCGTATTTAGGGCGCGGAGTTCGTAATTGGGATGGTCATACATCAGGGCGGAAAGGTTCAATTTGTCTTTGGAAATGCCCCAGTATATGACGTAACCTTGGGCACTATCATCCTTATCCCATGTCAGGTATGCATCTCTTCTGTCCTTTTGCCGGACGACTTTGAAGTTGGCAGGTCGCTTCGGTTTTGCACCATAGCCGTTACCGAAGACCCTGAGTTCGGAAATCGATAGGTATTTATTGGTACAGTACACATGGTTGTACTGAATGTAACGTGCATCTACGGGCGTTTCCAGTTCAATGTACCCATGGGGCATATCCCTGGTATTCTTGGCATAATTGGCCAAGGTTTTCCATTGGGACCCATCCAATGAATATTCCAGTACAAATTGTTGCCTTAAGCTATCCAGACGCCCAAAGATTTCGCTATTGAAGTCTTGAAAATTGATTTGAACGGCCTTTACGTTCATCTTTTTTTCCAAATCCATTTCAATATGGATGGAATCATTGTTTGCTTCCGATACCCAGTAGGACCGTATTTCCTCATCATTTATTCGATCTATGCCAAAACCCTTGATCTGTTCCTGCATATAACCCTGCTCACTTTCGTCCACTACATTGATATCCCTATCCACCAAACCAGAGTTGGTGCTAACGGGCTTTTTGTAGGACAACAACATCCAGCCCGTAAAACGTTCCTTGTGATTTTCCACTTCGGTATCGGGCAAAAAATGAGGGTAGTCACCATAGGCGGTATTGACGTACATTTGACCGTTATCACTTTCAAATCCTGCAGGATACATCCCCAAACGGCGCTCAAACTTGTAATTTACGGAAATGGCCATCGTTGCAAAGTGCCAGTAGTTTCCATGATTGTCCTTAACAGTGCTTCCATGGCCCGATCCTTTTAAAAAACCTCCGGGCTTATAGGATATGGGATTGTAAGGTGCATACTCAAATGGTCCGAAGGGATTTTTACTGGTTCTTACACCATCTGCATATACGTTCCACTGTGTTCCAGGAGCCCCATACTCCAGATAGTAGGTATCACCGTGCTTTATCATCCAAGGTCCTTCCAAATAAGGTTTAAAATCCGATTTATGATCTTGTCCAAATCGTTCCCAACCATGCTTTTCGGGCTCTAATTGAAAAAGATCCTTCTCATCACCTTTAGGTACATAATAATTTTCCGGGTCCAGCTCCACGACCCGGATGGGCCATGTATTGGAAGACTCTTCGTAGAGATATACCCGTCCATCATCATCCACGAACAAATCAGGATCTTGGATTCCTCCTGGTGGATTGATTACCGCATAATTGGTTTTCCAATCCCCAAGTTCTGGATTGTCGGTTTCGAGTATGGGACCACGGCCCGAAGGGTCACCGTACAGGATAACCTTATCCCCTTTAACGGCAGCTGCAGGGGCATTGGACCCTTTAAAATACCAACGTTGTGGCTTGATGAACTTCCAATTGCTCATATCGTCGGAAGCCCAATACCCGTGTGAGCGTGTTACGAACATATAGTAACGGCCTTTGAAATTGATTACCGCTGGGTCGGCCCCTGACCGATAAGACACATTGTTGTTCGCCCTGTAATGTGACATATAGGAATAGTCGATATCAATGGGATTGCAATAGGTCTTAAAACCATTGGGTGAATTTGACTGAACCGTAGCCTCCCTTTCTTCAGATTCCCTTTGGATGGGGTCGCCCTTGCAGGATAGCAGCATAACTGCAGCCACCAATGCTATGGATATTCCTTTCATATTATAGCTTTATGTCCTCATTTTTGATAGGGTCATAGGCAGTACCTGTATGGCCCCTTAACTTCTCAAATTGTCCGTAGGCCCTTTGGACCTGTTCTTTTGGAGCTTGTTCAAACTCCTGCTCCGTAACTTGATATTGTTGCTGTAATTGTATCAACTGCTCCCTCAGCTGCGCTTCAACGGCATCATATTGGGGATTATCGATTTGATTGTGAATTTCTTTGGGGTCTTCCTCCAGATCATATAATTCCCATGTATCGATATCATCATAGAAATGCATCAGCTTATAACGATCCGTTCTGATGCCATAATGCTTTTTCACCATATGAAATGCCGGGTAATCATAGTAATGGTAGTAAATGGCATTTCTGAAATCAGAACCGAGCATTGTATCCTCCAGCAAGGGTCGTAAGGATTGTCCCTGCATATCCTCCGGTATCTCGACTCCAGCATAATCCAAAAAAGTCTCGGCAAAATCCAAGTTTTGGGTGAGTGCTTCTATTTGGCTGCCCGCCTTTATATGGCCAGGATATCTCACCATCAGTGGCATCGCCAGGGACTCTTCGTACATGTAGCGTTTATCGAACCATCCCTTTTCTCCCAAATAAAACCCTTGGTCCGTAGTGTAGATAACGATGGTGTTTTCGAACAGACCGTTTTCATCCAAATAGTCCAGCACCCGGCCCACTCCTTCATCCACCGAAACAATGGTGGATAAATATTCCTGTAAATAGCGTTGTCCCTTCCATTCCGCCAGGGCCCTTCCAGATAAATTGGCGTCATGAAAGGCATCATTTTTGGCTTGATACGCACTGTCCCAAGCCGCTCTTTGTTCCTCGGTCATCCGTTCAAAGTCAGTTTTCCAGGGATTCCATGCCAATGCTGGACTCCCTTTTTTAGCGGTCATCTTCAAATCATGGCCCTCGTACATATCCTTGTAAATCGTCTGCAATTGGTCTTTTGATGCAAGCGAGCCTTCGTGATGGGTAAAGTAAGTTTCCGGTAAGGAAAATTGGACCGAATCAAATCGATTTACATGGCGCAGCGCCGGCATCCAATTGCGGTGTGGCGCTTTATGTTGCAACATGAGCAAAAAAGGCTGACCGGAATCCTTGACCGATTTAAGGTAGTCCAACCCCTTTTCGGTGATAATATCGGTGGCATACCCCTCGATACGAGTGGTATCCGCCACGTTGCTCTGCTGGTTGACAGTAATAAAATCAGGATTGTAATAGTTACCCTGATCGGTCAAAATATTCCAATGATCAAAGCCTTGGGGCAATCCGTGCAAGTGCCATTTTCCAATGACAGCTGTCCGATATCCTGCCTTTTGAAGAAGTTTGGGAAAGGTTTGTTGATCACCATTAAAACGGTTCCCGTTCATCCTAAATCCATTGACATGGCTGAACTTTCCCGTCAATACCACTGCCCTACTGGGGCCGCATATGGAATTGGTGCAAAAATTATTCCTGAACAGGGCCCCTTCCTTTGCAATCCTGTCGATATTTGGTGTGGGGGCCAATTTGCCCACCGGATGCCCATATGCGCTAATGGCCTGCTCGGCATGGTCGTCCGACATGATAAAAATGATGTTGGGCGGTCCAGCTACTTTTTCTTCAGGCCTTTCCTGTTGTTTACAGGAAACCATGATAAGCAATCCGAAAAGGGTCAGTCCAATACGCATAGGTGATTTTTTTATTGTAATGTAAATGTTTCCGAAAGTTGTGTGTCCGAATTACCCCCAACAAAGACTTCAAAATCCCCGGGTTCCGTAACAAATTCGAGTCGGCTGTTGTAAAATTTCAGGTCATTGGGGGATAATGTAATGCTAACTTCCTTGCGCTCCCCTTTTTTGAGGATGACTTTTTGAAATCCCTTCAACTCCCGTTTGGGGGGCGTAATGCTTCGTACCACATCCCTTACGTACAATTGTACCACTTCTTCCCCATCGTAATCTCCGGTGTTGGATACGGTAACGGTAACGGTTATCGACTCTCCTCGATTGATTTTCTTTTTGCTCAAGCTAAGATTGGAATACTCAAAAGTGGTGTAGCTCAGCCCATAGCCAAAGGGCAACAAAGGGGTATTGGGAGCATCAAGGTAATTGGACCTGAATTTTTGAAACTCTCCGCTTTCCGGAGCGGGCCTACCCGTATTCTTGGCACTATGATAAATTGGAATCTGTCCTACGTTCATGGGCCAGGTCGCGGTTAACCTTCCTGATGGGTTGTACTCCCCAAAAACAACATCGGCAATGGCATTTCCTGCTTCCACTCCAGGGTGCCATACCTGTAAAATGGACACGGGCATTGCAAATTCTTCAGAAATGGTAAGCGGTCTACCACTCATCAAAACTAAAACAACAGGTTTTCCTGTGGCAACCAACGCCCTAATGAGTTTCTTTTGACTCTCGGGAATCGATATATCGGTTCTGTTGGAAGATTCACCGCTCATTTCGGTGGCCTCTCCCACAACGGCGACCACAACATCCGATGATTTTGCCAAATCGACGGCTTCTTGAAGCATGGTTTCGGGCGATCGCTCATCGATAACAATTCGTTCTCCTAGGGCATTTACGTTTTTGGCAAAATCGGTGTCATCGGAAATATTGGCTCCTTTGGCATGATCGATATGTGCCTGGGTGGCCACATTTTGGAATCCCTCTAAAATGGTAACGGCCAAATTGAAGTCGCCAGTCGGGGCCCATGTTCCCAACATATTTTCCCTACTATCGGCCAAGGGACCGATCAGGGCGATTTTTCCTTTCTTTTCCAAGGGAAGGAGGTCGTTATGATTTTTGAGCAATACAAAGGAACGAGTCGCCAATTTGCGCGCCAGTGCCCTATGCTCTTGGGTCAGGATATCCTTTTTAGGTCGACTGGAATCCAAATATCGATAAGGGTCATCAAAGAGTCCAGAACTATATTTGGCTTCAAGCACCCTTCTACATGCGTTGGTGATGTCCGTTTCGGTCACCTTTCCTTCATTTAGGGATTTCTTCAAAGTGGTCAGAAAGCCTTCGCCCACCATGTCCATGTCCAGACCTGCTTTTAAGGCCAAGGCCGAAACCGCTTGAAGGTCACCCATGCCATGTTGTGTCATCTCGTTCAGTGAGGTATAATCGGAAACCACAAAACCATCAAATCCCCATTGATCGCGAAGCAAATCGGTCAACAACCATGCATTGCCCGTGGCGGGAACACCATCCACATCATTAAAAGAGGTCATTACGCTGGCCGCTCCGGCATCAATGGCCGCTTTATAAGGTGGAAGGTATTGATTGAACATCTTGATTTTGCCCATATCCACCGAGTTGTAATCGCGTCCTGCCTCTACAGCACCGTAAAGGGCAAAATGCTTTACGCAGGCCAACATGGTATGGGTAGCAGCCAAATTTTCACCTTGATATCCCTTTACCATGGCTTCCGCCACTTTGGAACCAAGATAAGGGTCTTCGCCAGCTCCCTCGGCTACGCGCCCCCAGCGTGGATCACGGGCAATATCGACCATAGGTGAAAAATTCCAATTGATCCCATCTGCTGTGGCTTCCTTTGCGGCCATCTGGGCTGCCTGGCGGACCAAATCCATATCCCAACTGGACGACAGGCCCAAAGGAATGGGATACGTTGTCCTATAACCATGGATCACATCCGAACCGAACAACAGCGGAATACCCAAACGACTTTCCTTTACGGCAATTTCTTGGGCCTTTCTTACCCTGTTGGGACCAGCAACCCCAAATAAGCCCCCTACCTGTCCGGCCTTAATTTTTTCACCCACGTTCTGGCTTACCACTTCACCAGTGGCGACACCCCCACCAGGCGTCAACAGATTCAATTGACCAATTTTTTCATCGATGGTCATTTTTTGCAATAATTGTTCTACTTCAGGAATCCGTTTTTGGGCTTGGACCGATGAGAGTATAAGCCCCATAAGGGCCAATAGTAGTTGTTTAGGGTACATGGCTAGGTTAATTTTGATATGTTCTATTTGTTCTGTGTTGCCGTCGTTGTGGTTTTCCGGTTGGAGAACAACCAAGGCAACAAATCGGGTTCGGCAAATGCGGGGTCCCAGCTATTGTGGTTCGCAAAATCGTACAAGGTGAACCGGGGGTGTGCCCCCGAATTGAGTAATGCGGATACCATTTCCATGGATTGCAGGGGGTTCACCACATTGTCTTGGGCCCCATGAAACACCCATAAAGGAATTGTTTGGGCATACATTGAAACCGACTCCGGGTCACCTCCTCCACAGATGGGCACCGCTGCGGCAAATGTATTCGGTTTTCTGCTCAATAGTTCAAAAGTCCCCATCCCTCCCATGGAGAGTCCCATAAGATAGACTTGCTCTTGGTTGGTATATGGTTCCGAAATGGTGGCATCGAGCAAATCCATTACCATTTCCAAGGGTTTTGTTGGTCCCTCACCATATTTAAAGTCCAAATGGATGGGATAGGAACTTCTATCGACATCTACATGGGCCCAATAACTATCTGTGGGGCATTGTGGAAATATGATGATTGCAGGATAACGCTCCTGTAAATAATCCGTAGCGAACAATCTGGCGCCATGGGTCAATTGTCTTTCATTGTCGTTTCCGCGCTCCCCTGCGCCGTGCAGAAACAACACCACAGGATAGTTCCCATCCTCCTTAAATTCCTTGGGGTACATGATGCGATATCGTAAGGTATCGTTTCCATCAATGTGCATTTTGGCTTCATATTTCGATTGCCATTGTGCAGCGACCAAATTACAAGCCAGCAGTACTGTTAAAAATGATAATTGTCTTGTCATATCAAAATCCGAGTTTGGTCAAACCAGCTTGAATATCTTCGTTATCCATAAACAGGTTCCAAAGCAAACCGGTCCGATAGTTTTCAATCATGATGATCTGTGGACCTTGATCTATGGCCAAATAGGCTTCTGCTACCCAATCGTACTCGGGACTAAAGGCGTCATAAAAACCGGCAGGTCCCAACAAATCATCCCTATTCCTATAAAAATAGTGCATAGCGGCCAAAGATTCTTCTGGTGCATATGGAATGGAACTGATGGCTGCCGTGGGTGATATGACCCCCGTATCGTTACTGGGGCTATGGGCATTATACCCTAAACTTCCATCGCTGTTTCGAGAGTAACTGGCGGTCAACCCCCAACAATCTTCTCCATAGTCCTGATAGAAATCGGGGTTGGCAATGCAGTATTCGTAATTGATCATGGTATGGTTCACGTTCACTTCCCAATAATCCACATAATCATCGGAAAGGTTTCGGGGATCTAGTCCCAAATAGGAGTAGTGGGCCCAGAACAAGGGCCCGCCAAGCTGTTCGGAGCCATTATGACGCACCAATAGTGGATATCCGTATTGCGTATTGGAAGAACGAATACCTCCACCGGAGGCCCAACCATTGGAATATACCTCTTTTTCAATGCCAAATTCGGGCGATGCCGCTGCCATTACATAGGCAATAAGCACCTCGTTATACCCTTTCAACGGTAAATTGATATCAAACCCATGGTTTGGGCTCCAATGCCAATACAGCACGTTTTGGTTTTGGGTATACCAATCCCATTCCACTCCTTTCCATAGGTCATCGGCCTGTTGAGCCAAGATTTGTTCCGCTTCCGAGCCATTCTTGAAGTATTCTTTTATGCAAATAAGCCCTTGTGCCAAAAAAGCGGTTTCCACCAAATCCCCACCATCGTCCAAATCGCTAAACGGTATTGCGGCCCCTGTAGATCCGTTGATCCAATGGGACCAAGCCCCATGAAAACGATCTGCATTCTCCAAAAAGTCCAACAAGGTATTTAAACGTTCCAATCCTTCGGACCTGGAAATAAATCCCCTTTCTATCCCTACCAAGATGGCCATCAAGCCAAATCCAGTGCCTCCTGCGGTGACCACTTGGGAATCCCTACCGGGTTCGTTTGGATGATAACGTTCCTTAGCTCCTCCCGAATTGGTCTCGGCGTAATCCCAAAAATAACGAAAGGTGGTTTCTTGGGTCAGGTCCAATAGTTCCTCATCGGAAATGGTAGGTTCCACCGTATCATCAGAACCGTTGCCGGGCAGTTCGGGTTCCTTTGGAACGTAGGTATAATCATCACCTCCACCACAGGACAACATCCAAGTGGCGGCAAATAAAATGGATGCGACTTTTTTAATCATTGGCAGGTTCCATAGAAGGGTTTTCAAAACCCAGTTTTCGTAAACCTTGCTGTACTTCCTCATTGGACATGAACAGTTTCCAGAACAATCCAGTTCGGTAATTTTCCACCATCACGGGAATAGGTCCCTGGTCAATGGCCAAGTATCTGGGCAGGTACCAATCTTTATCCAAGCTAAAGGCATCGTAAGGGCCGTACTTGCCGATCAAACTATCCTGTTCATTGTACAAGAATCGCAGAAACTGTTTGCTCTCCTCTGGGGTGTAGGGCATGGAAGACAGTGCTGCGGTCGGGGAAATCACCCCTAAATCCAATCCTGGGCGGTGTCCTGCATATCCTTTTGTTGAATAACTGGAAGTCAAACCCCAGCAATTTTCTCCATATCCCTTAAACTCTTTTGGGTTGTCCACAGCATATTTGTAATGGATCAACGCATGGTTTTGATTCAATTTCCAATAATCCCCAAATTGGTCCCTTAATCCTTTGGGATTTAAGCCTAGATAAGAATAATGTGCCCAAAATAACGGTCCCACCGGGGCATCACTGTGCTGGTAATGGTTCATTTCGGTTTCCAGCCCATAATAAATGGTATCCTTGCTGATATTGCCATCAACTCCCCAACCTTTTTCGTAAACTGATTTTTCAATGGAATGGGTGGGAGATGCAGCTGCCAAAATGTACATGATCAGAGCCTCATTGTAACCACCTACGGGGAAGTCCATTTTCCATTCGTATTCTGGGCTCCAATGCCAATACAGTACATCTTCGCCATTTTTGGTGTACCAATCCCATTCCACACCTTCCCAAAGTGTTTGAATCTTGTCTGCCAATTGTTGTTCCCGTTCACTGCCATTTTTAAAATAGGCCTGTACGGTCAATAAGCCTTGGACCAAAAAGGCGGTCTCCACCAAGTCTCCCCCATTGTCCATTTTACTGAAAGGGGTCACCTTGCCCGATGGCAATAACCAATGTGGCCAAGCTCCATGAAAGCGATCCGCTTTTTCCAAAAAGTCAACAATACGTTCATATCGCTCCAATGCTTGTTCCCGAGTAATAAAACCACGTTCCACGCCTACCAAAATGGCCATGAGTCCGAAACCGGAGCCTCCAGTGGTTATGATATCCTTATCGTGATTGGGATAGATGCCGTCCAAGTGGATTCGTTCCCGGGCAAGACCCGATGTAGGTTCTGCCCCATCCCAAAAATAATTGAAGGTCTGATATTGCAGGGAATCCAAGAGGGCTTCGTCGGCCATGGCCAAACTGTCCCTCTTTTGTTCCTGTGATTTGTTGTTCTCTTTCTTTGTTTTTTGGCCATTGCACCCTACGAATAAGGTGACAACGGCCAATGGAATTAAAATTAACCTCATAAACTAAACTAACTCAACTAATTGGTGACTGGCACATTAATTATTTATAATTTCTTGAATCTCCTCTTGGGTCAACACCCTATCGAAAAGGTATAGCTCATCGATATAGCTTAGGTCGGAAAGATGGTTCCAACCACTAAAGTTGGGTGCTCCTGAGCCTATGGATAGAATGGAACAATTTTCCCAGCTGATGGTCTTTCCGTCCATATCACCTGTATTGACCACAGGTTCTCCATTGAGGTAAATGAGTGTTTGCGTTTCCGTAACGGTAAAGGCTACATGCACCCATTCATCCAAGGTTGCATCGATAAGGTCTCCATCGTTCCAAACGTCCCCTGCATCCGTGCCCACGTGCAATTTGATACGCTGTTCGTCGGCGTTGCCTTCCCTGAAAAGCCTAAAGCCTGCGGAAAGGTCGTTGTCGGTGCCGATCATTGGAGGAGCCACGGTTAGGATCCCTGCCCTGTCTGGGTCGGCATTGACCTTGTACCAAAAGGCCCCACTAAACTGATTTGCAAACAATCCATCAATTGGAAAAGTCAAATAGGCATCTGTTGCGCCCGCATAGGCATCGCTACCAACGGCAGATTCTCCGGCGAAACCGGGTGTTCCGACCACGGTAGCCGCTGCTCCTGAATTGTCATCCACATTGGAACCATCAAAAGGCATATAGAGCGTAGATCCAAAATTCTGTGGTGCTACCTCTCCTCCGAAAACCTCAGCTACTTCTTCTGGAGAAAGCGATTTGCTGTAAAATCTAAGGTCATCTATGATACTGTTATCTGATTCATGTCCCCAATAATCAAAGGTTGGTCCACCTGCACCTATGGTGAAGGTATCACAGCCAGTCCAATCGATAGGTGCCGACATGGCCGAGGATAGCATCTCCACTCCATTAAAATAGATGACACATTCACTGTTTGATATGGTAAAGGCAATATGCACCCATTCACCAGCAGTTACATCGATTACTCCGCCATCGTTCCAGCTTTCTCCCGCTCCTGTTCCTACATTCAGCTTGATGCGCTGCTCATCGGCATTTCCTTCACGGAAAAGTCGGAAGCCTTGGAAACGGTCTGCGGCATCATCACCAATGGTAATGATTCCGGCCCTATCGGGGTTGGCATCGACCATAACCAGAATGATCCACTAAACTCCGTAGTCATTAATCCTTCTGCCGGATAGTTGATATAGGAATCGGTAGCTCCCAAATAAGCCTGATCACCAACTTGACTTTCATCGGTAAAGCTTGGCGAACCTACTTGGGTGGCTGCCTTACTTCCGACCAAATCAATGTAGTCCCCATCAAATGGCATGTAGAACGACTCCCCATCATATTGAGGCATGTAAGGGTTGGCCGCATTCATCATAATCTGTACATCGCTTTGCGACAGGGCTTTGTTGAAAATACGAAGTTCGTCCATTTGACTGGCGTCATAGCCATGGTTCCAATAGTCGAAAGTTGGCCCTCCGGAACCAATATGCAATTCCTCGCAACCTGTCCAATCGATAGGTGCCTGAAGGTCGGCGCTCAACATTTCAACCCCATTGAAATAGATGGTACTCTGTGTTTGGGATATGGAAACTGCAACGTGCACCCATTGGCCAGCAGTCACATCAATAACTCCTCCATCATTCCAGCTTTCTGCAGCACCGGTTCCCACATTCAATTTGATCCGTTGTTCATCGGCATTTCCTTCCCGGAAGAGACGAAATCCCTGGTTTCTATCGTCGGCATTGTCGCCAACGACCAATATTCCAGCCCTATCCGGCGTTGGATTTACCTTGTACCAGAAACCGGCACTGAACTCTGTGCTCTTAAGTCCTTCCATAGGAAAAGTCAGGTAGGAATCCTGTGCGCCCTGAAAAGCATCGGCTCCCAAGAAGGCATCTCCAGCAAAACCTGGATTGCCCACTTCCCCGGCTTCCTCGAAACTAATGAAGTCCATATAATCTGCATTGAACGGCATGTACAGCACCTCACCATCGAACTGGGCACTATAAGGCGCCAGTTTGGCAAAGTTTACTTCCTTTGTTGTGGTCTTTCCTTCGGCATCGGTAGCAGAGACCGATACGGTGTGGTCCCCATTGCCCAATCCATCATAAGTAACTTCCTCCAGTACGATGCGGTAGTCTTTAAAGGTGTTGAAAGCCGCTATTTGCGAACCATCCATCGCAACGGTCACATTGACCACTTCGATATCATCGGTAACTTCAAAGGTGATGTCTATGGATGTCTCCTCTTCAAAGGGCATGAGCTCCACTCCTTCGGTCGGATAAGTAATGGTTACCTGCGGAGCGGTTTCATCCACTCCTGCATCCACTGCCGTTATGGGGTCGATTCCTTCGTTACAGGAAACCACCAGAAGCCCCAAAAGCATCATTATGGATTTTACTGTATTTTTCATCTTGTGTTGTTTATTTAGTTAGTTTAATCGTTGCCAGTGCTACCTCCCAAAGATGGAAGGGCATCCAACTGGGCCTGTGGGTATGGCAATAATTCTTTATCGGCCGTAAATGATCGGCCATCGTAACTGAGCTCCCCGTAATTGTCCAGACGGATCATATCGTAGTAACGGATTCCCCATTCCATACCTAGTTCGGCAAACTTTTCGTCCATGACATCGCTAGAGGATACACCGGACAATGATGGCATTCCCGCTCTGTTTCGGACCATATTCACTGCTTGGTCCGCTGTCATACCGGAACCGGTCGCTCCCCTTGTCAAGGCTTCGGCGTACATCAGCAATATTTCGGCATAGCGGATTACGATCATGTTTTTACCGCCACCATAATCGTTTCTTTGATCGGTAAGCTGCACTGATGGAAGGTAGTGTTTACCACTGGCAAACAGTGCCCTGGCATAGTCATTGATCACATCACCATCCCTTGTGGTATTGCTCACAAAAGATGGGAGTGTCGAATAGTTGGGGTCGGTCTGCAATTCGGCTATCCCGCGATCGGTCCAAAGAACACTTGTCTCCAAACGAACGGCTTCGTTTCTATCCAACATAAATTTGATAAACTTCATGCTGGGCTCATAAAAGCCCCATCCCCCTGAAGCATTTTCCCTGGCCGGGGTCCATCCCTGTGGACCAAAGGGTGCATAGAGGTGATAAAACACATCCCCTGTACTGGAACCGTAATCGGAAAACTGTAGCTCGAACAAGCTCTCATCGCTTAACTCTCCCGGTTTTTTGAACAGGTTATAAAAATCTGGGTACAACGAAAACTTATTGGAATTGATGATCGCCGCACAGGCATCGGCCATCCCCTGATAATTCTCCATTTCCATTTGGGCCATGGCTTTTAGGGCGTATGCCGTGTAGCGGGTCACCCCTCCTGGTATGTCGGTTCGTTCGTTGGGTCTCAAATTCGGTAACAATGGAATGGCTTCGTCCATTTGGTCCGAGATGTATTGCATTATCTCTTCCTTGGTAGCCGGTCCATTGGCGATTTCGGCATCTGGTTGTGTGGATTCTATGATGAACACATCGCTCCAAACCCTTGCCAGGTTAAAGTGCAGCCAAGCGCGCATTACCTTTATTTCGGCAATGTATTGGTCGGCGGTTTCCTTTCCGCTCTCATCGGCAAAATCCTTAAAGTTCTCTATCAGCTCAATTTCGGTGTTCAGCTGAACAATGTCGCCATAGTGCACGTTCCAAAGGGAATTGTACATCCAATATCCTTGCGCATAAACGTAATTGTCGGTATCGGCAAAGGGTTGCTGGTCCCCGAGTCCTCCGGCGTTCACATCGTCACCACGAACGGAGAGCAGCAAGGGCTCCTCCCATCCCCTAGTGGCGATCACATAGTAAGACCCGATCAAGGCTTGCACCATATCTTCGGTTGCCGAATAATCCAGGTCGTCGGCATTAAGCTGACCTTCCCTGTCTTCAAACTTGTCAGAACATGATTGGATGGTAAGCATCGCAATCAGTATGAATACTGTTCGATATAAAAGGTTACTGTTTTTCATCTCAATTTTCTTTTTTATAGTTTAACATTAACACCAACGGTGTAAATTGCCGGTACAGGGTAAGTTTGTCTGTCGACCCCGTCTGAAACTTCTGGATTAAACCCATTGTAGCTGAAAATGGTCAATGGCCTCTCAGCGGTCAATGTGAATTTAAAGTCGGGCATGTTACCCTTTAGTTTATCGCCGCGAAGCGTGTATGCCAATTGTATGTTCTGTATTCTGAAGAAGTCACCGTCCTCTACCCAAAAGTTGCTCAACCTTTGGTTCCAACTGTCCCTTAGTCCTGCGGAAGAAGGATAACTATTGGTGGAGCCTTCCCCGTTCCAACGGTTTTTGGCCAGGTCGGCATCCATGTTGGTATCGTTTGTAAAAATGACCTCTCCTCTTTTTCTGTTCAGGATTTTGTTCCCTGACTGTCCGTAGAAATTCATGGAGAATCCGAAGTCCTTATAATTAAGTCCAATATTACCTCCATAGGTGAATTTTGGAAGGAAAGAACCCAATACGGTCCTATCCTGATCGGTAATGGCGCCATCACCATCCCTGTCCTTAAATATAAAGTACCCGGGCTGAATGTCCTGTCCTTCCGCAATTGCATTCTGCGCAACTGGGTCGGCATCAATTTGGGCCTGGTTTTGATAGACTCCTACGGTTTCGTACCCATAGAAAGCATATAAGGGCTCCCCTTCGATGGTTCGTTGTCTAAACTCGGCCGAACCAGAATCGATATAGCCGCTTTCATCCTCAATTTGTATAGCTTCGTTCTTAACCGTGGTGAAGTTGGCACCCACGGTGTAGGTGAAATCCGGAGCAATCTGATCACTCCAGTTGAGGGCCACCTCAACCCCAGAGTTACGGATAACGCCCGAATTCCTTGATACCGTCTGATTGGCAATCGGAATATAGACGGGCATAATGGCATCCTCCGTATCACGGATATAGTAATCGGCTTCAACGGATAATCGGTTGTTCAAGATGTTCATATTGAAACCGAAATCCAATTCTTCCACTACTTCCCAAGTCAGGTCTGTAAAAGTACTGGTAGCGGTAACCCCCGTGTTGGGCGTATCGCCAAGGTCAACCGTTTGATTGGAAATGGTATTGGCCCCTGAGCTTGCAGGAACATTGTCGTTCCCTAAACGGCCCCAAGCGGCTCTTACCTTTAAAAAGTCAAAGAAACCAACATTTTCCATGAACGGCTCCTGTGAAATCACCCAGCCTGCACCAACGGAAGGGAAATAGCCCCATTGCTCCTTTGTGAATTTGGACGAGCGATCTGCCCTAAAGGTTCCGTATAGAAGGTAACGGTTTTTAAAGTTATAGGAAACCCTTCCAAAATAGGATTGTCCGTAGATTCTTTGGTTGTTTTCTCCGACGTTATTGTTGAAGGACAACGGATCGGCAAAATCCAGATACCAAGATGTTTCATAATTGATTCCGGCAATATCAGTACCTGTGGCCTGGAACCTATTGGCCGCCTCATCCCTGAAGGATGTACCGGCCAGAACGGTTACATTGTGGTCTTCGGCATAGGTATCGGTATAAGTCAAAAGGTTGTCCCAAATCTGATTGAAGAAATTGTTTTGCCTTCTATTGATAGACGATATACGTTGATCACCAAAGCCCATATTGTAGGGGAGGTTTACATAGCGCTCCTCAAGGGCGGAAAAATCGACATTATAAGCGGTCTTAAAGGTAAGTTTATCCTTGATCAAGTCGGTTTCCAAATAGATATTGGCCAAGAGCTTACGGATTTTCAACCTGTTGTCGTTGTAATCCATATCGGGGAAAGGGTTTTGCGTTCCCCTGTAGCCCAGGGCCTGTGCATTGGCGTAGCGGGTCGGCGTTGCCTCGGTATTCAGGTCATCAAAAATGGGAAGAATCGGAACGGCAAAATATGCCTTGAACCATGCAGAGTTTTCTGGAGTCTGCTGTGTGGCATTACTAAAAACGGTATTGACACCCATTCTAAGGTTGTCCATAATATCCACGTCCAGTTTGGAACGTATGTTGAACCTTTCGTATTCATTTTTCATATCCAAAAGACCTTCTTGGGAGAAGTAGTTGGTTCCCAAGGAGTAGGATACGTTCTCCGTGCCACCGGTAACGCTTATACTGTGGTTCTGTATCAATCCATCGCGAATGATCTCATCGTACCAATCTGTGTTCACATCGGGAACATTGGGATTGACCCTGCTCCTACCAAAGCGCTGCATGGCATTTAGGATAAACTGTACATCTGCCTGTGATCCAGATTCCACGGCCATGGTTACAAATTGTTCGGCGTTGGCCATTTGCAAAACGTTCTGTGCCCGTTGAACCCCGGTATATCCATTGTACTCGATACTTGGCTTCCTGTTTTTTCCGCCCGACTTGGTTTCAATAATGATTACACCGTTGGCAGCCCTCACTCCATAAATAGCTGAAGATGAAGCATCCTTTAGGACGTTCATCGATTTGATATCATTTGGGTTCAAAAAATCAATATTGCTATAGAACATACCATCTACTACATATAATAGGCTGGTAGCATCGGAATAGGTACCCAATCCACGAATTCTTACCGTAGGAGAGGCACCTGGCGAGCCGGGCGTAACTATTTGCACACCTGCCACCTTACCTTGCAGTGACTGCACGGGGTTGGCAGAAGGTGTTTTTTCGATCTCCTCGGCATCCACTGTCGCAATGGAACCCGTTAAATCGGCTTTCTTTTGTGTTCCATACCCTACAACGACCACCTCGTCCAAGCTCTGGGTGTCTTCCTGCAGCGTGACATCAATAGTGGTTCTATTGGTAATGGGTATGTTTTGAGTGGTAAATCCAACGTAACTGAAGACCAAAGTTCCGTTACTTGGAACATTCTCCAAACGATAGTTTCCATCAAAGTCCGTTTGGATTCCTGTAGTAGTGCCTTGAAGCACCACGCTTGCCCCTGGCAACGGTTGACCCTGACTGTCCAGAACCGTACCCGAAATCGTTATATTGTTTTGTGCCAAGAGAAGGCCTTGAAACAACAAAAACGACATTAGCAATAGTTTGCTTTTAATTTTCATAATTGTGCAAAAATTGAGTTAGATTTTTACTAAATTAACAAAGCGTTAAAGGTTTAGGGAGATATGGGCATACATAAAAAATACATCATTTAAAGAATCGCTGGAAAGCCTTATTTCACGACGTTTGCAGTAGTTCCATGCAGCATTGATGTAAAAAGAATTAACATTGTGATGTAGTGTTGATGTAGTACGAAAATTGACTAAAACGGCACTAAAAAGAGAAGTATCGAGCCCCTAAAAAGTGATAAGGAAATTGGAAAGGTTTTCCGAACTGTCCATATCCAGTTTTTTCCGCAAGCGATAGCGATGTATTTCAACACCCCTTATGGTAATTCCCATTAATGGTGCAATCTCCTTTGTGGTCAGGTTCATCTTCAGGTAGGCGCATAGTTTAAGATCTTTTGGAGTCAAGGAAGGATAGGATTTGAGCAATCTTTCGAAAAAATCCTGATGTAGCTCCTTAAAATTAACCTCGAAACGTTTCCAATCTTCCTTATCCTCAATGGAACTATTAAGCTGCTTGATAAAAGATCGGTACCGCTGGGAATTCGGAAACTTATCCTTGTTCATCACCAACATGTTCTTTAATTCCAACATCATCTCGTTTTTTCGGGCGATGTTCAAGGTGGTGCTGGCCAGCTCGTTCTTTTTCAGTTTGATTTCCTTGGCGAGTTCCTCCTTTTCCAGCTTGGCCATACGCTCTTTTTGCTCCCTGACCATCCGCTCTTCCAATTCACGACGCTTCCTGTCCAATTTTCTCCTATTGTAACCTCTAACGATGAACACGGTCAATAGCCCCAATGCTGCATAGAGAAAAAGGCTCCACCATGAAAAGTACCAAGGTGGGGCAATTTCGAAGCGCAATGTATTGAACTCGGAGACGGAATTGTCCATGCCCGCGGTCGCAACCCGAAGAGTATATTCTCCGAAAGGCAGGTTTTGAAAATTGATGGCACCACTTTCAGTATATTCCGAATATTCCTTTGGCCCTTCCAATTCATAGTAAAAATGAGGTGAGATATACTCTGGGGATACCACTTCAACGGTAATTGCCTGTGAATCCTTGAACGGAATCTCAACGAGACCATCAACAACCGAGTGTTTGGTCTTTTGATCAAGCAATACCTCAAAATAAGGAACCGGAAGGTTTTGAAGATTGGAAAAACTCTTGAATCCGGGATCGGTGACCTTGGCAAAACCGTCCGTTAAAGTGATATATGAAATACTGTCATTGATCTTCACCACATTTTGGGAATCTGGAGCCAATCGCTCGCGCAACGGAAGGTCCGTTATCATCAGGCTATCAGCTTTGAGATTGGTGTAAATGATGGCTTTTTGTTCATCATCATCCACAAACCAATAATAGGAATCATCGAAAAAGAGCAATTCCTTTTCCCGATAGTTTCTGAATTCGTCAAAGGCTTCCATCCTATCGGTAATGGGATTGTACGTATACCATTGCCCCTCACTGTTAAGTACGATATGGTTTTTAATGTTGTAGAGTTTTACATTGTACTCACTGGGTGCATCTTGGTGCATAAACTCCTGAAGCTCATCCAAGCGGTCATACTCGGTACTAGCGAAATGTGCCCTGTAAAAACCTTTGTACGGATGGGCCACCCAAAGAATGTTGGGAGTTTCAAAACACAGTTGTTTTATTGGAGCATCATATCCTTGAATTTTGGTCACGTTCCACCTACCGTTGCCCATTTTTTGAAATCTTGCCAGGCCATTGTAGGTTCCTTGGACATATGTGGCATTTTGGTCGGGGACCTTGATCAATTGGTATCCTCCAGAAATGTCGCTGATCTTTTCAAAACTATTTTCCGTCACCTTGTAGGTACCCGTATTATGCCCACAGAGCAAATCGCCCTCCACCACCTCCAAATCCCAAACATGGCCTTGGGAACCCTTAACAAACTGGAGTTGGTTTCCATCAAAATAAAACACTCCCGTATTGCTTCCCAAAAACAACTTTTCGTTGAACCAGGCAATATCGTAGACCATACCCAAGGTTCCTGTATAATCCGTGTAATAGGATATCGGATTGTTAAGCCTCACACGTGCGATACCATTGTCCAATCCCAACCATAACTGTTCATTAAAGACCATGGAAGACAATACCGTATTGTTTTGCAGACCTGACTCGCGATTGAGGATGCGATACGTGCGTTTGTTGGAATCGTAGAGGTACATCCCATTTTTAATGGTCCCAAATCCCAAAAATCCATCGTCCAAAAGGGTAATCTTGTTTAATTGGTGTTGTTTGAGCTCATCGTTTATGGGAGCAGACCAAGGTTTTAGTGTATTTCCATCATACAGGAAACAACCATGCAATTTAGTTCCGATCAAGAGCTGGTCATTGAAAATGGTCATGTCGTTCACGGTCTTGCCTGCCAGAAGCTCTTGATTGGGTAAGGCAATTTGATGTCCTTCCTTTATTTCATAAAGTCCGATTGTCCCCGCCGCGACGATGAGCCTATTGTCGAATTCAATAAAATCCGACACCACAAATGGAGGCTCCACCACGGTTATGGCCTCGTTTGAATAGGCATAGATGGAAGAAAACGAACGGAACATCACCTTACCATCCTTCGATGGAAAAATTTCCCAAAACTCCTCGCTGGTAAAGGTGTGGCCCTTGATCAAATGGGTCAGCGAGGTATACCCATAATCTCCAAACTCATTCTTGGTCCAGTATCCAAATTCTTCGTAGGAACCCGTGTACACCTTATCACCTATGCACTCCACGGAGCGAATGATGGTATTGTTGGGAAGTTTATTGAGGGACCATTCCTCACCGTTGTAATGCAAAAGACCTTTGTTGTTTGCCACAAAGAGTTCTCCATTGGTGTTGACAGAAACATCCCAATTTTTACTGCCCCCATTGTAGTCCAATAATCGGAAGTTTTGGATAGGCGGCAATAATTGCTGTCCGTTAGCCGAAAAACAGATGAGGCACAATGCGATGGATAAGAGCCTAAATAGCATGATGCAAGGTTTGTTCAATAAAGGTTTTTGAATCTGTTCATCCAAAAAACCGACTTCAAAGTATATATTTTAGAATAACATTTCGATGGCAGACTTTGGTCGTACATTGAAATCGATTGCAAGATTCCACACAAAAATACGGGAAGTCGATGGTTTTTACATCACTTTGACTAAGATGGAAAAAATTCTTCCACATCGCGCTTTCCTTCAATTAGGTCGAGAATGGTGGTCTGCTCCAACACCTTGATGAAGTTGGAAGTTGCGTCCCCCACATGTTTGTGGAGTACGCATGGATTGTCCACATCACAGCTTCGACTGCCCATAACACAGGAATGTACCCTTTTCTCGCCATCAATAACGCGAACGATATCCATCAAGGTACCCTTTCGGTCTTCCTCACTGAGATAAAAACCTCCCTTGGGGCCTCGCATGGAAGAAATAACCCCTTTCTTGGAAAGCTCCTGTAGTAATTTGGCCAAATAAGCTTCGGGAACATGAACGGCATCAAAAATATCCCTCACCATGATCTTATGGTCCTCATCGGAGTTCAGCGCCAGATATAGCACTCCTTTTATGGCATATTTTGATGAGTTGGAAAGCATTGTTTTAAATCGAAATCAAAGATTAAAAGATATTTTTATCCTTTTTATGACTTAAATCATGTTATAGGTGTTTTGACCACTATACTTTTGAACCATAATTCATAATCATTTATGCCATGAAAGCAACCATAAAAGGAATAACACTTCTACTCGCCCTCATCATGATGGCATGTGGAGGAAAAAAAGAATCAAAAAAGGATGAGGGTTTTAGCGTGGAACGCAAAAAGGCTCCCACGGAACAGCCCGCCCAGACCTCAACCGATGTGGTAAAAGCTTCCGAAAGGGTCGACCTGTCCACCAAAGGTGTAGGGCCCGTTAAATCGGTTGACCTAGACCCGGAAATCGACCAAGCCATGGCGGCAGAGGGCAAAAAAGTGTATGACCAAATGTGCTTGGCCTGCCATAGGATCGGAAAAAAATTCATCGGTCCACCGCCCAATGGCATTTTGGAAAGAAGGACCCCGGAATGGGTAATGAACATGATTTTGAATCCACAAGAAATGGTTCAAAAAGACCCTTTGGCCAATGATCTTTTAAAGGAATTCAATGGATCGCCCATGTCCAACCAAGGACTTACCGAAGATCAGGCAAGAGCAATCCTCGAATACTTTAGAACTTTAAAATAGACTTTATGAAATCAACCTTAAAACTTAGCATGCTTGGATTATTAGCCCTGTCCGTAATCCTCGGAAGCTGCAAAAATGAATCTCAAGAGAAAAAAGAGGTAACGAATCCAACCCAGGACGAAGCTGTTCTGGAAAGCAACAAGGGACAGGCCTTTATTGAAGATGAGGCATCTACGCCGAATATACTTCAAATTGCCTTGAAGTCATCCGATCACAGTACGCTCGTGGCCGCAGTACAGGCCGCCGAACTGGAAAATGCATTGGTGAATGCTGGACCATTGATGGTTTTTGCCCCTACCAATGCTGCATTTGATGCGCTCCCCCCTGGGACAGTGGAAGACCTCCTAAAACCGGAAAACAAAGATGCTTTGGCCAATATCCTGAAGTATCACGTGACCCCCGGGAACTACTCAAAAGACTTTTTGAAGAATTTCAAAAAGCTGGGCCAGGCCAATAATCAAAATGTAGCGGTCGAAGTCAAGGACAATGAAGTCTATGTCGGTGGCGCAAAGATTATTGCGAGTGTTTCCGCCGGTAACGGAATTGTACATGTGGTGGACAAGGTCATCTTGCCTCCTAGCCAATAATAAATCAAAAACAAGTAAAACTAGATACAATGAAAATCAAAAACCCTTTTATATTGACCTTGGGTGCGGCACTGATGCTGGCGTCTTGTGGTCAACAGAATCAAAGTTCCAATGGGGCGCTCTCTTCGAGTGCTGCCGAAAAAGTATATGTAGCTCCTGGTGAGCAGGACGAATACTATGCCTTTTTATCAGGAGGATATAGTGGGAACCTTACCGTGTATGGATTGCCTTCTGGACGAATGTTCAAGGAAATTCCTGTTTTTTCCCAATTCCCAACATCCGGATACGGATATTCAGAAGAAACCAAACCTATGCTCAACACCTCTCATGGTTTTGTGCCATGGGATGATGCCCACCACCCTGACATTTCCCAGACCAATGGGGAATTGGACGGTCGATGGATCTTTATTAACGGTAACAACACCCCAAGGATAGCACGTATCAATCTGAGCACTTTTGAAACTGAGGAAATCATCGAAGTACCCAATAGTGCGGGTAACCACAGTTCTTCCTTTATTACGGAAAATACAGAGTATGTGGTGGCCGGAACGCGTTTTTCTGTGCCCATTCCGCAACGGGATATGCCCATTAATGAGTACAAGAGCAATTTTAAAGGGTCTTTGTCCTTTATCAGTGTAGACCCAGAGCATGGTCACATGGACCTCAAATTCCAATTATTGATGCCCGGTTTCAACTACGACCTCTCCCACCCTGGTAGGGGAAAATCCCATGGTTGGTTCTTTTTCACTACCTACAATACCGAGGAAGCGCACACCCTACAAGAGGTGAACGCCTCCCAAAACGACAAGGATTTTATTGCTGCGGTCAACTGGAAGAAAATCGAGGAATACGTGAACAATGGCGGTGGCACCAAAATGCCCGCCAATTATGCACACAACTTGTATGACGAAGGCAGTCACACGGCCACAACGACCATGAAAAAAGAAGTCTTGACCGTGGATCCCCTAAAAGTGCCCGGAGCAGTGTACTTTTTGCCCACACCTAAGTCGCCACACGGTTGTGATGTGGACCCAAGTGGCCAGTATATTATCGGAAACGGGAAACTCTCCGCAGACTTGACTGTACACTCCTTTGATAAGATGATTGCGGCCATTGAAGGCGAAAAATTTGATGGTGAGGCCTATGGTATTCCCATCCTGAGTTTTGAAGATGTTTTGGCAGGACAGGTAAAGAGTGGTGGCCTTGGGCCATTGCATACCGAGTTTGATGGCAAGGGAAATGCGTACACCACGTTCTTCATCTCTTCGGAGGTCGTGAAATGGAAATTGGGAACCTGGGAAGTGATCGACAGAAAGCCCACCTACTACTCCGTGGGTCACTTGATGATTCCCGGTGGTAACTCCAGAAAGCCATTCGGCAAATACGTAGTGGCCATGAACAAGATCACCAAAGACCGATATCTGCCCACTGGCCCAGAAATGGAGCACTCGGCACAGATTTACGATATCTCCGGGGATAAAATGGAATTGATCTATGATTTTCCAACTCATGGGGAGCCCCATTATGCCGCTGGGATACCGGCCGACATTTTAGCCCCAAAATCAAAGAAAATCTATCGATTGGATGAAAACGAACACCCTTACGCCGTAAAATCACCCGTAGATGCCAAAGTGGTGCGGGATGGCAACGAGGTGCATATCTACATGTCCACTATCCGAAGTCACTTTACTCCGGATAACATTGAAGGGATCAAAGTAGGCGATAAGGTGTATTTCCATATCACCAACCACGAACAGGATTTTGATGTACCCCATGGCTTTGCCATGATCGGCCAGAACACCTCCGAGTTGTTGATTATGCCCGGACAGACGAAAACCTCGGTCTGGGAACCCAAGCAGGTTGGCGTATGGCCCTTCTACTGTACGGATTTCTGTTCGGCATTGCACCAAGAGATGCAAGGATATGTTCGCGTATCCCCAGCCAACTCGAATGTAGAATTAAAATGGTCCCTAGGAGAATAATGTAGATTGAAGGACCATTGTACAAAGCGGGCCGCCAAAAGGTTCGGCCCGCTTTATTTTTCAAGACCAGCAACACCCACCCACCAAAAAGCCACATTCAGTTTACAACTTAATACAACTACACATGAAAAAGGCTAGTTTACTTATGATCATTGGCCCACTATTATTATTGGGATTGTACGTTTATCCACTTTGGAACATTGTATTGGGAGCTCCTCAGTATCCCGACCCTTTGGGCATGAACATCCACATCAATGGTCTTCAAGGCGTCAACGAATTTGATATTCAAAACATTGATGGCCTCAACCACTATATTGGAATGCATACACTCCCAAAAGCAGAGGAAATGTGGGAGTTCAGTGCCTTTCCCATCGTAATCGGTATTATGGTCACGTTAGGTGTATTGGTCGGTATTCTGGGGTACTTTAACAAAGTAAGTTACAAGTGGTTTGTTGGCTGGTTCCTATTGATGTCCGTCCTTGGGATATTGGGCATGTATGATTTCAACCTTTGGTTGATAGACTATGGTACCAACTTAGATCCCAATGCCATTATGAAGTTGACCAATCCCGATGGAACGCCCATGACCTATAAACCACCATTATTGGGCCATGTAAAAATGCTCAATTTTGATGTGACCTCTATGCCAGCCGCCGGAGGATGGCTTATGTTCGTAGGTATGATGCTTACCCTAATCGCTTCCTTTATGGGGTGGAAGAACTCTCAAAACCTAAAATCCATATCATGAAAAAACACCTAATACCATTTATTCTACTATTGGTCCTTTGCCTCAGTTGTTCCATTGGCCCAAAATCCATCGACTACGGCCATGTGGGATGCCACTTTTGCAGTATGACCATTGTGGACCAACAACATGCGGCCCAATTGGTCACCCAAAAAGGCAAGGTTTTTAATTTTGATGCCATTGAATGCATGCTGAATCAGCTCAAAAAGGAAGACCAATCCGAAATAGCGCTGTTCTTGGTGAACGACTATGAACAACCAGGAGAGTTGGTGGATGCCACCAAGGCCACGTATTTGATCAGTGAAAATGTACCTAGCCCCATGGGCGAATACCTCAGTGCCTTTGCCAATGAGCAGACAGCTATCAATATCAAAAACGAACAAGGCGGTACACTTTACACTTGGTCAGAAATCAAAAACCGGTTTAAACCGTAAACCAAAAAACCATGACAGATTTGAAACCCTTACAATGTGAACGTCTTTTGGCGGATAACTATGTGGGACGATTGGCCTACATTGCCAACAATCAACCCTATGTTGTGCCCTCTACCTATTATTTTGATCCGGAGGAAAAAAGCATTTTGTGTTTTGCCTCCAACGGACATAGGGTGGACTCCCTACGAAAGCACGACAAGGTATCCTTTCAAGTGGACAGAATCGAATCCTTCCGTCACTGGGAATCCGTGCAGGTACATGGCAATTTTCAAGAACTTACCGGAAACCGAGCCAAGCATTATTTACAACTTTTTGCGGAGGGCGTGCAGCGTACCATAGATCATAAAAATGCGGAACGACCCCATTTCTTGAGTCATTTTTCCGGAAGATTGCAGGAAGCGGAAATGCCGGTGGTATATCGGATTGCCGTCACTGAAATAATCGGAAAATCGGTAGAAGAATCCTAATCAGCAGCAATTCAGAATTGAAAAAAAGCCCTCAGAGATCACAACACAGAACTTCATAAACGGCACTTGCTTCATGTCTACAATCCACCCATATCACAAATTTATCCTATCCCTGCTACTCCTGCTGTGGACGCCTTTGGTTTGGGCAAAAACATGGAACGTATGTGGCAATTGCGAGCACAGTTCCCTTAAAGAGACCATTGCCCTCGCCCAGCCCTACGACACCCTGCTGGTGCAAAAGGGCACGTATCGTGAATACGAAATTTTGGTGGACAAACCTTTGGTGATCAAGGGGATCAATTATCCCATTGTGGATGGGGAGGAAAAAGGGGAAATCTTCATGGTAACCTCGGACCATGTTACCTTGGATGGGCTTTTCGTCATCAATGTTGGGGTAAGCTACACCAAGGACAACGCCGCCATACGGGTGGTGCAAAGCAAAGATTTTACGATACGGAACATGGTTTTGGAACAGCTGTTCTTTGGTATTTATTTGGAGAAATCCTCACACGGCAAGGTGTACCACAATAGAATTATCGGTGAGGCTTTGGACGAATACAATTCAGGAAATGGTATCCAACTTTGGTACTCCACCGACGTGGAAGTGACCAAAAACCACGTACAAGGTACCAGGGACGGCATCTATCTGGAATTCTCGGACCGAATCACCATCAGTGAGAATGTAAGTATGGACAACTTGCGGTATGGTCTTCATTTTATGTTCTCCAACAACGATGTGTATACCAAAAATACCTTTGAAAACAATGGCGCCGGGGTGGCGGTCATGTTTTCCAAGCACATCACCATGGAAAACAATATATTTCGAAAAAACTGGGGGACTGCGGCCTACGGCATGTTGCTCAAAGAAATCAATGATGCGGAAATCACAGAAAACACCTTTGAAGAAAATACCATTGGTATCAATATTGAGGGTTCTAACCGAATCACCTATGCCAACAACGATTTTATTGGTAACGGCTGGGCCATCCGCGTAGTAGGCGCCTGCTATACCAACCGTTTTGAAGGCAATAATTTTTTGTACAATTCCTTTGACATCTCCTATAACAGTAAACTGAACGACAATGTGTTCGAAGGCAATTTTTGGAGCAGCTATACCGGTTACGATTTGGACAAAGATGGTATTGGCGATGTACCCTACCGTCCTGTAAAACTGTTTTCCTATGTGGTTAACCGAACCCCCGAGACCATTGTACTGCTGCGGAGCCTCTTTATGGATATCATCGATTTCTCGGAAAGGGTCTCCCCCGTATTTACGCCCGACAATTTAAAAGATGCCCAACCCTTAATGCAGATGAGGCCATGACCATAACCATAGAGAATCTATACAAACGATTTGGAAAAAATCACGTCCTAAAAGGAGTCAACCTCAGCGTTGAACCAGGACGCATTTATGCCATCCTTGGGCCCAATGGCTCTGGAAAAACCACCATGATTAAAAGTATTTTGGGAATGGTGATTCCCGATAAAGGAGAAATTTCCGTGCTGGATCGCCCCATCAAACATGGATGGAAGTATCGTAAACAGATTGATTATCTGCCCCAAATTGCCAATTTTCCCCCTAACATTAAGGTCCAAGAACTGATCGATATGATCAAGGACCTCAGAAACAGTACCAGTGCCGAAGAGGAACTGATCGACCTTTTTGGCCTGGAACCGTTTTTGGACAAAAAATTGTCCACCCTATCGGGGGGCACCAAACAAAAGGTAAATATTGTGCTCACCTTTATGTTCGACAGCCCATTGATTATTTTGGACGAGCCCACAACTGGACTCGACCCATGGGCACTGATCCGTTTAAAGGAGCTGATCCAAAAGGAAAAGGCGAACGGAAAGACCATTTTGATTACCTCCCATATTATGCAGTTCGTGGAAGAAATAGCCAACGAAATCGTCTACCTCTTGGAAGGTGAAATTTATTTCAAGGGAAGTATTGGCAAACTATTAGATCAGACCAACGAGATAAATTTTGAACACGCCATCGCGGCCTTAACTACCAAGAAGCCATGATCAAAATATTGAAATACAGTTTTTACGACCTGATACGCAGCCGTTGGAGCTATGTCTACTTTCTGTTTTACCTAGCTCTAGGTTTTGTACTCCTGTTTCTGAACAATGATGTATCCAAGGCGGTGATCACCCTTATGAACGTAATTATTGTTCTGATTCCGTTGATCGGAACCATTTTTGGTGTGATGTACTACTACAATTCAAGGGAATTTACCGAACTGTTGTTGGCCCAACCCATCAAAAGGAGCTCCATATTCATGGGGCAATATTTTGGGGTCGCAGGCTCGTTGACCTTAAGTTTGGTCTTGGGCCTTGGTATCCCATTTCTGCTATATGGATTGTTACGAAGCAATGCCATCTTCGATTTTTCACTATTGTTGGTCACCGGGGCCTTCCTCACCTTTATTTTTGTAGGGCTTTCCTTTGTGATTGCCATCTCAAATGAGAACAAAATCAAAGGTTTTGGTTATGCGGTGTTGCTCTGGCTGTTTTTGGCCGTGGTGTACGATGGACTCTTTTTGATGTCATTGATCATCTTTGAGGAGTATCCCTTGGATACATTTTCGCTAGTTTCCACCATGCTCAATCCCATTGATCTTTCCAGGATTTTGATACTGCTCAAACTGGATATTTCTGCCCTCTTGGGGTATACGGGAGCCATTTTCAAAAAATTCTTTGGTACCGATCTTGGCTTTCTCACCTCAATGGCCATTCTATTGCTTTGGACGGCATTGCCTATTGGAATCTTGAGGTACAAGGCCAAACGAAAGGATTTTTAAAAATCGATACATTCGTTGATTCATATAAGGTATGATGGATAAAAAACGGTACGGAAAACAGGTACGGCTTGGATTGCTATACCTCTGCCTTGCGGCCCTATTGGGCCTGCTGCTTCGCTCCTTTCCCGTATTCGGATTTCAATTCAATTACCGTTACGTGGTCCATGCCCATTCACATATTGCACTTTTGGGGTGGGTTTATGTGGGGCTGACCACCTTGCTCCACTTTTGTTTTGTGAAAAAAAAAGGTTCATCCGTTGCATACCAACGTATCTTCTGGTGTACCCAAGGGACTTTGATAGGAATGCTGTTAACCTTTCCATTTACGGGATATGCCTTGTTTTCCATCATCTTTTCCACACTATTTCTTATCGTATCCTATGTGTATGTATACCATTTCTGGAAAAACATCAAACCGAAATTCAATCAAAGTAAAGCACTCCGGTGTGCCAAGGCCGCATTGCTTTACCTAGTAATCTCCAGTATAGGCCCATGGGCATTGGGGGCCATAATAAATACCTTGGGACCCCAATCCATTTGGTACCGATTGGCTATCTACTTTTACCTGCACTTTCAATACAATGGATGGATGGTGCTCGCTTTGGTAGCTCTTTTTTTATTCGTCTTGGAACAAAAGAGCATCGAATTGCCCCAAAAAGGCTTCACTCAGTTTTTCAGGATGGTCAATTGGGGTATTGTACTCACTTTTGCATTATCCGTGCTTTGGACCGAACCGCCAATGGGTTTATATGTGGCAGCAGGACTGGGCGCTTTGGTTCAGTGTTATGCCTTTGTACGATTGGGAATCCTTGTAAAAAACAAAATCCACCTATTGTCCTTGTCGAAACTTCAAATATTCCTGATGCGGATAGTGGTCATTCTTGGGCTCATAAAAATGAGTCTTCAATTGCTGACCGCCCTGCCCTATTTTGCCCGATTGGCCACCATTTATATGGACCTGACCATAGGATATCTGCATTTGACGTTTTTGGGGGTCATCAGTATAGGTCTGTTCTTTTTTGTGGATTATTATGGATTGATGAGAATTGCCCAAAGGCCCTTTGTATGGTATTTCTCGGGCTTCGTTCTTTCCGAACTGTTAATCTTTTATAGAGGAATAGCAGCATGGATGCAATGGGAACCCCTCGGTAATTATACGGTAATCTTGATCTTAGCGAGTATACTGATGCCCATTGGATTGATTTTGATGTTATCCAAGAATCGATTTCACCATTGATTTTTTTTATGGAGCCCTATTACATCGATACCCATAATAGTTTATATTTGAATCCATTGAGATGGTAAAACATACTGAAAATAATAAAAGACATTTTTGTCCTATTTAATTTTTTGGTTTATCTTTGTACTGACAAAAGGTTCCTATGATGTTTTCAAAAGCCTGTGAATATGGTATTCGGTCAGCGGTTTACATTGCCCTGCAATCATTGGAAGGCAGGCGGGTAAGCGTCGGTGAAATCGCGGAGGAAATAGATTCACCCGTCGCCTTTACGGCCAAGATTTTGCAGCAGCTCACAAGAAATAACATCGTACGTTCGGTAAAAGGACCCCACGGCGGTTTTGAGATTGAACGGGAAGATATGGATACCGTTAAACTGAACATGATTGTAAAGGCCATTGATGGAGACAAAATCTATATGGGCTGCGGCCTTGGACTCAAAGAATGCAACGAACATAAACCCTGTCCCCTTCATGATAGATTTTTGGACATCCGCAACAATCTTAGCACCATGCTCAGAACCACCAGTCTCTACGAATTGGCCGTTGGCCTGGAAGAAGGCTTGACCTATCTGAAACGATAAAAAAATTTAAACTAAAAAAAGACAATTTTATCCGAATTATAAAAACCCCCTAGTACTATGAACAATACAATCGAAAAAACAATTGGAGAATTGGTAGCGGAAGATTACCGCACCGCACAAGTATTCAAAAACCATAAAATTGATTTTTGCTGCAAAGGAAACCGCACCCTATCCGAGGTGGTAACCACAAAGGGAATTACACTGGAAAACCTGCTGGAAGATCTTCAAGCTGTGCAAAATTCTGAAAAAACGGACCAGCCGGACTTTAAGACATGGCCCTTGGATCTACTTATCGATTATATCGAGAAAAAACACCACCGCTATGTAGAGCAGCAAATCCCCGTCCTAAAGCAATACCTCACCAAACTCTGCAAGGTGCATGGTGCACAACATCCCGAACTGCATCAAATCTCGGAACATTTCCATGCCTCGGCAGGTGAATTGGCCATGCATATGAAAAAAGAGGAGCTCGTTTTATTTCCTTGGATACGGAAAATGCTCCATGGACCATCTGATCTTAAAAGTGACGGCAAGACACCATCCGAAACGGTTCGAACCCCTATTAAGGTCATGATGCAGGAGCACGATAACGAAGGGGAGCGTTTCCGACAGATAGCAGAATTAAGCCAGGATTACACCCCTCCATCGGATGCCTGTAATACCTATCGGGTCACATTCTCTCTTTTAAAGGAATTTGAAGACGATTTGCACCGCCATATCCACTTGGAAAACAACATATTATTTCCCAATGCGGAGATATTGGAAGCTCGATTAATGCAATAGGCATATTATGAATAATCGTACGGTTGTACCGAAAAATATATATTCCAAACTTTTTCGGGAATATAGAAGAGGACAAATGGGCTACGCCGCCATTGCCATTATAGGCCAGAGCTGTTTGGGTTCGGCGGCTGCCATGGCCCTTTTGATGGGAAGTACCGGAATGATCCTAAAAATGGTCTTGCTTTTTCTTATCACCATTTTCTGTATGGCCTACAACGGCGCTGTTCTGGCCCAGCTAAAACCAATAAGCTCTTTTAACCTATTGATACTTAGTCTGGGGGTTAGCACATTGGTCATCTTGGGACATTTGATCTGAGCAAAAATAACATGATGGAAAAGAAAAAAATAGCAACGATTGAAGATATACAGTTGATAGTGGATACCTTTTATGGAAAAGTCCGTAAGGATAGCTTATTGGGTCCCATTTTTAATCATATCATTCAGGACCGATGGCCCGAACACTTGGAAAAGATGTACCGTTTTTGGCAAACCGTGTTGTTGGATGAACACACCTACAAGGGCAGTCCTTTTGCACCGCATGCCCATCTTCCTTTGCGAGCCGAACATTTTGAGCGCTGGAAAACACTTTTTTTTGCGACTTTGGATGATTCTTTTGAAGGTGAAAAGGCGGAAGAGGCGAAATTCAGGGCCAGAAAGATGGCGGAAATGTTCCAATTGAAGATTGCCTTTATACAGCAAGCGTGATTTACACTCCAGCCGATTGTCCACCATCAAGCCTGTTATAGTCAATTTTGAAATTTATACCCAGGGTTGTTCTGAAGTTTTTTTGATTACATGGTCTGTAAAATCAATCCGGTTCCCTGATCAACAACTCTTCGGAATCGCCTTCTTTCTTAAGGCTTTTCACCCATGTAAACCCATTCTTTTCATAAAACTCCCTGAGACCGGGCTCCTCAACGGTCAGCCAGAACCCTTTGCCACCATAAAGCCCCTTAATGCAGGTCAACCAAAGGCTTCCCAACTGTTTTCCTCTGTGGGCCTGGTCCACAAATAGATACCCTATGTAGAGGTATCCTTTTTCAATATAAGGTCTTACATCATCATCAAATACCTGCATGTCGGCGGGGAGACCTTCGAACACCATGCCACCCGCAACGATACGATTCTTTTCGGTGATCACAAACAGTTCCATGGCATCTCGGGATTCCTCAATACACTGTTGAAAATAAGGAGGCCAATCCTCTGGCATGGCTTTCGTAAAGCTATCCAGTGGGCCCTCCCACTTTAAAAACTGCTTTTGATGTTGACCAGAACCTACAGCAGACCCCATGACCATAATTTATCAGAATCCTCCAGCCAACGATCACCGATATCGGTGCGGTAATACCCATTGTTAACGATAACGTTTTGAATGCGATTGTACATGCTTCGCTGTGCATCTCGCATGGTAATGCCCGACCCCGTTACCAAAACAGCAATCCCCGTATTCCCGGTGATGAGCCATTGATCGTTGACTTTTTTAACGTGCATCGGATGTACTCCATCCATTTGGTCCTTTTTGAAAACCACTACGGCATCCTTTGAAAAAAGCTCAAAGGTCTTTTTATCATCATAAGGGAAAGGTGGAACCACAATGTAGGCCCCAACTTGAAACCCTTTTTTGACCTGAATCTGATTTTGGGTACCCGCTGCCACCCCTTGGAGCATTCCTCCGAAGGATTCCAAAATGCCCGACCGCTGAATAAAGACCTGCGGATATCCAAAACGTGAGGTGAATTCCAACGGATAAATACCTACCCCGTTAACGATGCAGTTTACGTCGATATGTCCACGAAAGCCTTGCTCGGCTAGGGTCCGTTCAAAGGGTTTTAGTGTTTTTTGGAACAAAGGGGAATCGGTTGTCCAGAACATACTGGTTCCCATCTCCCCTGTGGATACGCCCAATTCCTTTGGAAATAATTTTTTATGCTCAAATGTAATGTTCACCGGGGTCAAAAAACAGGTTCCATTAAAATAGGCCCCGATGGCTACCTCGATTCCTTTGACTTTGTGCTGCAATTGAAAAGTGCCAAAGCGGTCTCCCCACGATTTTTCATAGGCGTACAACATACGGATCACGTCCAAACCGCGATCGTCGTTGCCCACAAATAAGAGTTGCTTTAATTCCTGGGTCTCCCCCGAAGGTTTTAAAACGTAGGCATTTGGGTGTGCTTGGATGTGGGCAATGGCTTCTGAAAAGGAATCAAAATCCTTGGAAGCCAAGGTTTTGATCTTGTGCCGCCGAAGTTCCGATTGTCCAAAATTACGATCAAGCTCCAATCGGTCGGTATATGTGGTACCCCCAAAGACCAATTTTCCGGCAGCCCTCAATTCTTCACATTCCTTTCCGTAGCCCGTATAATCGAATACAATACAATCCGCCCACTCTATATGCTTTCTCCAGTCGGTGGCCTTGGCTACAAAACCGTTGCCAATTTCACGCGATGCCCTATCTTCAATGAACATTTTAACCTGATAGCCCTCATTTTTAACGGCTAGGGCTATGTCCAGAATTTCTCCCCACCGAGAAACAAACAACATTTTTTTTCCGATTTGGGCGCTTTTTTTTAGGCGTTTCGCCGAGGGGTCTTCTTTACTTTCTTTTTCTATCATTTATGTATGCTTGCAACCTGTGCAACTCTGTTCAAATAGCTATGGTTATTTAATCAAAACCAATTTTGTGATGCGATAACTTTCGTACGTGTCGCCCGTTTCATTGTCCAACTCCTCGTCTATGGTATAACTTACTTTATACAAACGGTCTACCGTGGACGCATCCAACAAATCAAAACTGTCCCATACGGAATCGTCCACATCTTGGAATTCATATGGGTTTCCATCTTCACCCGAAAAATAATAGGTGTCATCCTCAAAACCGTTGTAAGTGGCAGTTATGGTCTGCTCTTGTACCATGGGCGATAATGACAACACCAATGTCAATAATATAATCATGTTTTTCATCAAAATAAAAATTTAATTGATTGAACCGTAAATAAGATAATGCCTTGTAAAAAAAGGGATATATAACTTCCCGAGCGGGAAGGGCAAAACATCAAATGAATACGTGTGAACCAAAAGAAAGGAAGTCTCGGTTCCGTTATTCCAGGGAGTCAGCATCATTTGTCGGGAACCTACGCCGTAGATGATTTTGGACATGGACTCCAAGTAAGCCAAAATCCCCGATAGTGTGTTCGCAATCATGGTCTTTTGCCTAAGGCAAGACACTTAAATTACGAATCAAAGGACGTAAAAAATCGCGTAGGTTGTATCGGGAACCGATAAAAAATATTTCCGGGTTCAATCTTCTTAAAAAGCCCTTAGTTAGGGTCCCGTTTTACCCGGGACCCAACTTTAGGGGGACTCAAACATCCCAGCAACATCAGTTGTTATAGTTCTTATCCAAAAACTCATATCGTGCGTCATCGGTAGCCTCGGTCAGTTTACTTTCCGTATCGATGATCATTACAGGCGGGGTGTTGTCGCTTTTTCCCGCAGCTTCCCAGGCAGGAAGAGCATCACCATTGGGGTTTCCATTTTTAATAAAATTGGCGAAGAATTCTTGCATGGTCTTGGAAGCCTGGTAATCCTCTGCGGTCCAAGCATAATCGTCCACAAGGTGCAGATTACCCATAGCGTACTCGATTTCTGCAGCATGGGGAGCACCAATAGCTTTGGGCATTGGTGGCGCATCGGAATTTCGCTCTACAGTTCCCCCTGCCAATCCAGACATCAAATTTTGATCTCTAAGCGGTGGTCTTATTTTGCTGTACAAATAACGATAAACGGGCTGGTCGCTGTAATCACGGTGCAAATCGAACCATTTCCAGGTACTGTATGCAATAAAACGGTCGGATGCCAAGTTGGTAGCGGCCCATTGGAGCTCCTCTGCCGTAGCATGGGAATATAGCTCCAATACTTTTTGGTAGTCTTTTGGATACGCCTCCTTTACTTTGGCCACAAATCCATCTTGGGTAATGGGACCTTGGGTAAAGGCCATTCCCGGGATTTCCGCGGAATTCCATCCTACCAACAGCGGAACCTGAGCCTGTTCCTTTGAGGCAAAAATCTCTGTCAATGGCTTGGGAAGCAAATAGCCATCAATCACCATGGGAAATCCAAATCGCTGGGATTCGGTGTAGATTTCATAAATCTCACGGGTACTCAGCTTCCGGAGTTCGGCAATGCTCTGAATGCCTACGCTTTCCAAAAATTGTGCACCTTGTTTTTCGGCCTCGGCCAATGGCACTGGAGCCATGGTTGGTGGAATGGCAGCACCGCTCTCCCCTATCGCCCCGTTGATCAAATCTTTGGACAGTGGGGAAGCCATCTGTACGCTTACTCCAATGGAACCTGCTGACTCCCCAGCAATGGTCACTTGGTTTGGATTGCCTCCAAAGGCGGCTATGTTGTCCTGTACCCATTTCAAGGCCATGTTTTGATCCAATTGGCCATAATTTCCGGAAGCTTTATATGGTGCTTCTGCAGAAAGTTCTGGATGGGCAAAGTTTCCAAAAATATTTAGACGATAGTTGGTGGTAACCACCACAATCCCTTTTTTGGCCATGCTCTCACCGTCATATCTATACTCCGATGCATCACCGGCCACATTACCTCCGCCATAAAAGTAAACCAGCACCGGAAGGTTTTTATCGGTTCGTTTGGCTGGCGTCCAAACATTGAGGTAGAGACAGTCCTCGCTTACGCCGTTAGATCGTGATTTCATGTCGCCAAAAACCATGGTCTGCATGGGTCGTGGACCAAAAGCCTTGGTTTCTTTAACGCCCTCCCAAGCATCCAAAGGCTGAGGAGCTTTCCAACGTAGTTCCCCTACCGGTGGTTTGGCAAAAGGAATCCCAAAATATTTTTGGATTCCGGTATGGGTATCATATAAACCTTCTATAATCCCTTTTTCGAGGGTGACCTGAACGGGGAATGCATTTTCGTGCTGTGCAGTAAGTTCCGATATTCCAAAAAGAACTACCATTATGGCAAATAGTTGTTTTTTCATTGTTCCTTGATTTTCTATTGTTACATAGTGTTACAATAATACTTTGTTTTTATGTAAAATTGTACTTTATTTAGAAAAATTTCGATTTGACCTTTAAAAAGCAAACACTACAACAAGAGGATTATATCCCAAATCTGGCTTTTGACTCCGTTATTTTCGGGTTTAACGGCAAAAAGCTCAAGATACTGATATTGGAATACAGAAACACCGGTCTCTTTGCCCTGCCAGGAGGCTTTATCCGACGCGATGAGAACTTGGATGAAGCCGTTAAAAATGGGGTAAGCGAGCGAACGGGCCTAACGGACATTTATTTGGAGCAGTTTCAGACGTTTGGCGAGGCGAACCGTGCCGACCCAGAACCCATGAAACGGATTTTGGAAATGAACGGTCTTGATCCGGCATCCCATCAGTGGCTCTTGGGCAGGTTTATTTCAGTTGCCTACTATGCGTTGATCAACTTTGAAAAAGTAGTGCCCAAACCAGATCCTTTATCGGATGGAATCGATTGGTATGCCCTGGATGAGCTTCCACCCTTGATGATGGACCACAAGACCATTATTGAAAAAGCCTTGGAGACACTTCGGGAAAATCTGGAAAAGAAATTACTGGGAACTAACTTGCTTCCTGAAAAGTTTACCATGAAAGAGCTACAGCAAGTTTACGAAGCCATTTATGGTACATCGCTTAATCGCAGCGGATTCCAGCGAAAGATGTTGAGCTCAAACACGCTGGTACGACATGAAAAAAGGTTCACTGGAAACGCACACAAGGCGCCCTATCTGTATAGTTTTAAACCCAATAAGGTATTGCAACCGATAGATTGATCTCAAATTGGAGCAATATCGCTTTTCTAGAAGAAAATTGGTTATTTTAGCCTAATAAGGGGTATTATTTATATACTTATGAAATAAGTACTTAACCAATTTCGTTTACTTGATGGACCAATTTGATTTTAGGTACTTGACCACTGTTGTATTCACATCGATTTTCGGCGTTTTTGGGATATACCACCTGCTCTCGTTCGTTGTATTGAAGCACAGGCTCTTGCTGTACTATTTTATCCTGATTTTAGGGCTTACCCTGCATTGGAGCCTTTACTTCTTTTTGAACGGTGCTTTTGGAGGGGAGTTTGCGGTACTTGCCGACAAGGCATCCTTGACCACTGCCATGATCACCACCTCGGGCCTTTTGCTGTTTACCAAAAGTTACCTCAACATAACGGCTGACAATCATCCGCTTTTATCAAAAATTTACAAAGTAACCCAACAAATTGTGGTTGGTCTACCCGTGTTGCACATCACCAACCACCTGACAGCACAAATAGGTTGGTTAAACGATTCTTTGGTGTTGATGGCCGCTTTTATGGCGATGTATGCGATACTTCTGAACATTTTTTCCGGTATCCGATTGTTTCGTTCCCATGAACTGAACCGTTATTATTTGTATTCCTATACTCCCATTCTGATGGCCGCCCTATTGTACATCGGAACATGGTTTGCAAAACGGTATTATGATTTCGATGTCAATCCCATCCTCCTTACCACCTCCATTTTGGTAACCTTTCAGCTTATTCTTTTTTCGCTGATCATTGGATTTAAGTACAAGGCCATTGAGGAGCAACACATGCAAATGCAGGTAAACGCCAATAAAAGGTTGGAAGCAGAAGTGGCGAAGCAGACAGCGGACCTTCAGATGGCAAAAAAGGCATTGGAAGACCAAAATGAAGAGCTCGAAAAAATCAATCAACTCAAGAACAAGCTTTTCTCATTGCTCTCACACGATGTAAGAGTCCCTTTGAACAATGTGGTCACCATTATCGAATTGATCCAGCAAGATATTGAAGACAGCGAACTCAAACCGATAACGGAAAACCTTAAAAACGAAATTTCCGATAAGGTCTCCATGGTCAACGATTTGTTGAAATGGTCCTACCAACAGTTGGATGGGGTCGGAATGGATAAAGAGGAATGCGATTTGAACAAGGTATTGGAATCCATCAAAGATGAATTTTCCAGAATGGCCCAGGATAAAAACATCACTATTGAAATGGAGGTCTCGCAACCCACTCTTGTTATCGACCCTACCATGTTGAAGGTCGTTTTGCGAAATCTTACCTCAAACGCCATCAAGTTTAGTGATAACGGGCAAAAGGTCGTTTTATGGTCGCAAAAGCAAGGCGAACATATTGAGTTGGGGGTTAAAGATTTTGGGATGGGCATGGAAAAAGATTGGTACCAAAGGCTTCAAAACGACAAACGGCCCGAAATCAGGAAAGGCACTAAGGGCGAAAAAGGTACTGGCTTCGGTCTGGTAATCGCCAAGGATTTTGTGGAAATGAACGGGGGCCAGCTCATTTGCGAGAGCGAAATGGGCGAGGGCACTAATTTTATTTTACGCTTTCCTGCAAACAGCGACAACACCACATCACAGACAAAGACATCAAATAGTCCTGTACATTCATTTTAGAAAATCTTCTCAGCATGAGGCCTGCTTAATACTTTTTGACACCATCACAGCAGACTGCGCGATGGAACAACAAAACTCAACTAGCGGCATGTTAAAAATCAACTGTTCCACAAATATTAAGGGAAGATTCCGGAGCACTGTGGGAATTCCCAAAATCACAGATCTCCAATTTTAACAGGATGCCACCGTAACCGTTCAAGACAAACTGAACCGGTTATTTCCACTATTGAGCCAAAACGAATTAATGTGGCAACTGGCCTTTATCCAAAAAGAGAATCAGAGAAAACGAATACAACATATCAGAATGCTCCCAATTGGGCCTACAATTTCAGCGCTGCTCCGATGGTTCACAACGATTATTTGATTAATTTTAAACGTTCGCTCCAGCTACAAAAATTCCTGTGTTGGTTTTCATGGTGTATGTGATTTGGACCATATGCCCCGAGCAATAAAAAGGAGATTTGTTCCCAATCATAATAACGTAGAAAAGTAAATCGGGACATATTCCTTTTATGTAAAAACAAAGACTAGAAATAGACTGTAGTGAGTATATTTTTAAAAAATACAAATTGAATTAGCCGTGAACCACAGCTCAATGTGAACAAGAACAATTGTTGACCAAGAACCCTGAAATTTTTCATAAAACATACAGCACCCAAGAAAAATCCTTAGAAAATGCCTTCGGCATTGCGGTCGGGGCTGTATTTTTTCATCCCATATAACATGAAATTAAGCGACATAGACAAGGTTGAACTAGTGTATCTCCAAATCGAGGATTATTTGGAGATAAAAGATGTTATGCAAACAGCGTATACCTCAATGCCGGATGCTTATTGGAGGGAGGCCCATATCGGTAGCCTTTTGACCAAGTTTCCCGAAGGGCAGGTGGTAATCAAGGTCAATGGCCAGATAGCGGGTTGCGCACTGTCCATTATAGTGGATTATGACAAGTTTGACGACAACCATTCCTATAAGGAAATAACGGCCAACTATACTTTCGACTCCCATGATAACGATGGCGATATGCTTTATGGCATCGACGTATTCATTAAACCTGAGTTCAGGGGATTGAGGCTTGGAAGGCGTCTGTACGATTACAGAAAGGAACTCTGCGAAAAATTGAACCTAAAGGGCATCCTCTTTGGCGGTAGGATACCTAACTATCACAAATATTCCGATACGATGTCCCCTAAGGAGTACATTGAAAAAGTGAGGCGCAAAGAGATCCACGACCCCGTTCTGAACTTTCAGATGTCGAATGATTTTCACCCGGCACGTATCTTAAAAGGTTATTTGGAAGGGGATGTATTGTCCAAAGAGTTTGCCGTCTTGTTGGAATGGGACAATATTTATTATGAAAAGCCTGCAAAAAAGGCGGCCATCAAGAAAAAGGTGGTTCGATTAGGACTTATCCAATGGCAAATGAGACCTTATCGGGATATTGAAGCCTTGCTGCAACAAGCAGAATACTTTATTGATGCTGTAGCTGGATATCGTTCGGATTTTGCCTTGTTTCCTGAGTTTTTCAATGCACCATTGATGGCTAAGGACAATCACTTGAGCGAATCCGAAGCCATTAGAAAGTTGGCCATGCACACCTCCGAGATAGTGCAGCGGTTTTCGAATTTTGCCATTTCATACAACATCAACATTGTGGCAGGAAGCATGCCCGAGATTAGAAATGACAAACTGTACAATGTGGGCTATCTCTGCAAAAGGGACGGGACCACGGAGCGGTATGAAAAATTGCATGTGACCCCCGATGAAGCCAAAGTATGGGGCATGCAAGGTGGCGAACAACTCAAAGTTTTTGATACGGATTGCGGAAAAATAGGCATACTCATTTGCTATGACTCCGAATTTCCAGAATTGAGCAGGTTATTGGCAGACCAAGGCATGGATATATTGTTTGTACCATTCCTTACCGATACCCAAAATGGGTACTCAAGGGTAAGGAACTGTTCACAGGCAAGGGCTATAGAAAACGAATGTTACGTAGCCATTGCAGGAAGTGTGGGCAACCTACCCAATGTGCACAATATGGACATCCAATATGCCCAATCCATGGTTTTTACTCCTTGTGATTTTGCTTTTCCTACCAATGGCATCAAGGCAGAAGCTACGCCCAATACGGAAATGATCTTGATTGCGGACCTTGACATCGATTTATTGAGGGAGCTTCATCAATTCGGTAGCGTTCGGAATCTTAAGGACAGAAGAACGGATTTGTTTGATCTAAAAAAGAGATAGGAGTTTACTGTGTTTCAAGAATTTTCGCTTCAATACTGCTACTGTGCTGGTCCGCGTTGGAGGTACTTTTTTAACGACTTGGGTCAACAATCATTCAGGGGATATTAAAACAAAAAAACCTGTCAATCTAAAGATTGTCAGGTTTTATGTCGAAGTGGCATACTATTTATTTCTTTATTAATTAGGATTAATTTATCCTTACGGACATTGTAAAAATCGCCCTTTTTGTTTTTTTGGAGAGGACTAATTGCGTCACCCTTTTCGTGTATACCATATGCAATATTAATGTCTAAATAGTAGGAGATTTCTCCTGACCAATCTGCCTGCCCCATTAGCACTCCATTGGAAGTTTTACGCTATGGAACAATTACTGACCGGAGGATGAATAGATTCTAAAGAAGTTTCTATATCTTTTAAATGTCATCTTCTGAAAGAGGGCAGGCATTCATAAGGTTTGTCCTGTTTTGCTACAAACCGTAAAGCTCGGGGTCAAACCCATCGGGATAGTCCCTTGGGTCGAGGTCGCTTGTTTCTCTGTTTTCGGCTTCGTGTATCCTATCTTTTTCGGTCATCGTTACAACATTTATAGGATGCCGTTGTCCGCAAAACTGTAGTAACGTCCATCGGGTGCCAGGATGATATGGTCGATCACATGGACATCGAAGAGTTGTGCCGCCGCCTTGATCTTCTGGGTCAACTGTTTGTCGGGTTCGCTGGCCTTGAGCTGTCCGGAGGGGTGGTTGTGGGCGAGGATAATCCCCACGGACAGGGTCTTGAGCACAATGGCAAAGAGGATGCGGACATCCACCAAGGTGCCCGTGATGCCCCCATGGGAGAGCGGGTAGATGCCCTTGACCTTGTTGGAGCGGTTGAGCAATAAGACCTTGAAGGTCTCGTGCAGACCGATGGTGTCGGCGTCCCAGTTCTTGAAGAGCAGTTGCGCCACTTCCTTGGAGTTGGTCAGGGAGAGCGATTTCAGGGTACTGAGCTTCTCCCGATAGCTGATCTGTATTTCGTTGACTTTGGGTTCCATACTTGTATTGTTATGGGTCAAAAAAGGAAGGGGCACCCAAGCTTTTGGCTTGGGCACCCCTTGGCCTTATCCCTCGTTGGTGTTTCCGCCCAACAATAAGATCTCGCTGGCCACCACTTCGGTGACATAGCGCTTGTTCCCTTCCTTGTCCTCGTAGGAACGGGAGGTCAGTTTCCCTTCGATGGCAATTTCCTTGCCCTTGGTCACGAAGCCCTCGATGATGTCGGCCAGCTTCCCCCATCCGATGACGGTATGCCATTCGGTATTGGTGATGCGCTCCCCTTGGTTGTTCTTGTAGTGCTCGTTGGTGGCCAGTGTCAGCCGCGCCACACGTTTTCCACCGTCCAGATCGGTGATCACGGGGTCCTGTCCCACGTTTCCGATAAGTTGTACTTTGTTTCTCAATGTACTCATGATAAAAAGGTTTTAAAGGTTTGCCGTCCTCCCCTTGGTATGGATCGGCAAACAGGGTTAAAGATTTCCCCTTATTTTTTTGGTCATCGTCTCCCAAATTTTAAGGGGCGTTTGTTTGCTTCTTACATGCGCAGCATTATAAAAGAAGGGGGTTCTGTCAAGGCTTCTGGACAGGAAATCGGGAGGCTCCGCGACGTAGCAAAACCTTTGGCCGTGCCAAGGGCAGGCAAGGTTTTCAAGGAAGTGGAAACCCTATTTACGGACAGAACAAAGCCTGGCCTTGACAGGTTCGATAAGGGCCCTTGGGCATTCCTTCAGACCCAAGGGCAAGGGAGCGTACGGGAAGTTGAGCGAGTGAAGTCCTTGGTGTCCTGATTGGAAGGCACCGGGCACTGCCCTGTTTTTCGATGACCCGAAAAACAACCGGGGCTTCTTTTATTACGGGACCCTTAAAATTTGACCGGCGGACGGACGGATTTGCGGCCTTACAAAGCAAAGTTCCAAGAAGGCTTTGCGAAGGAAGGAAGAAAAATAAATCCGTGTGGACGGCTTCCGTATGGGTTAAAGCACAATGTATCAAAGGAAGCGATGGCCCATAGCATAATCCCCCAGTTCCCTTGGAATGGTATGGGAAAGCACCTTTTGGATGGTTTAGAACAATGATGCTTGATTGTTACTGGAAGGGTTAGCTTCTGAACGCTTTGTAGCTTTTAGTTTGTCCCGTAAGGCCTGTCTACGCTTCTCATATATCCATACCCTCAATTTTTGCAATAGGACTTTCTCATAGTTGGACAATTGTTGGGGTGCTACCTCCTCCATGGCCAGAATTCGCCCAGTTTTTTCGAAGGTCTTGGCAAATTGAAGTCCACACCAGGTATAGATGTTTACCCATTCGCTGGTCCAGGGGAGCCTCAAGGATTCTGGGCATCATATAGGCCACAACCTGATCCCCATCAAATCAATTGCTAGAAACACCATCTCGGGAATTCATGTCGATACCATTTTTATTTATGCTTGTTTTGTTATAAAATTGGGCCCAATTCATTAAGCAAACATTGTACAGTGAACAAAACCTTCAAGTTTCGCATCGAATTGGATGGAACCTCACCAAACATATGGCGTGAATTTTTGGTCTCATCCGAAACCAAGTTTAATAGGCTACACCACATCATTCAGATTGTAATGGGATGGAAGAACAATCATCTGTATGAATTCTCGATGGATAGCTATCGTATTGGCCCACAATTTGAGGACGATGGTTTTAATGGCCCAAATGAGATCATCGATTCAAAGACAATCACCATTGGCGACGTACTGCAACATAAGGGACAGCAATTGGAATATCTATACGATTTTGGCGATTACTGGCAACATGTATTGACCTTGGAAATGATTATTCCTGATTTGGCCATCCCCTTCCCTGTCTGTTGTGCCGGCGCCTTGGGCTGCCCTCCGGAAAACGTTGGTGGTTTAGCGGGGTTTTATGATTTTTTAAGGATCATGGAAAAACCTAGACATCCAAAGCACAAGGAAACAAAAGCATGGGCAAATGGCCAGCTTGCCCCCACGGATAGCAGTTACGATTCCCAACAATTCACATTGGAAAAGATCAATTATATCTTGCTCCATCTGGATACCTATATACAGGATTGGGAGAAGAAGGCCAATCCATAGTGGAAGACTTGAATAACGGCCCGCTGTTGCATAGAGGGTACATCCAAACAGGACGAAGGTTTCACCCAGATGGCGTGAGGATGACCTTGTTGGTTTTTTGTGAATGGAACAGGGACCAAGAGTCTTGATACAATGGTCAAAAGGCTTTAGAACGAAGATGGGACCGCTAAAAGCCATAAAGCAAAATCAGTTGAAATCCAGGTATTTCAGATGGTCAGAAATCATCAATAAGCCTGTTTTTGGGGATATATCTTTCTTTTCCTTTCCCTCCGTAGGCCCATTATGAGACCCACAAAGCCAACCGAAAAACAAACCAGCAACCAAAAGGCCATGTTATACTTGTCAACCAATAGCCTATATATGAATGTGAGGGCGAATAAGAACAACCCGAGAATTTGCCAAAGCACATCTTTCTCCAGCCTAACGATTTTATCCAACTTAGGAGGTAGATTACATAGTATCTTGATTTCATTCCATTCCCAAATGATAAGCAAAAGATTTGCGAACAACATTGATCCGGTTATCACAGGGGTATAGGCAAAATAGTAGGACAACGTAATGATGAAGACATTCAATATGATCGGAAGATTGATCAATGCTCCAAGTTTTGAGAATCTTTGGGTCATAAGCAAGAATCCCGCTATCAACTGCGCCATCCCAATAAACTTCCAATACAATCCGGATTGGTACATGGTCTCAAAAAAATGCCAAGCGCTACCGATTGGTTCCAGTGCTCCACTTTCCGAGGTGAAACGAAGTCCTTTTATTTTGATCAGGCTGGCGAAAACGAATGCACCACCTAGTAAATACCTTATATAGATGATAAGAATTTGTGGTACTATTTTTTCTTTGAGTCCATTCATAGTGGTCGGTGGTTTCAAACTAGACGAAAAGAAACAAAGTTTGTTACTTAAAATAGCCTATACCGATTACCTAAAGCTTAATCCATTTGATGGAGAAGAGAACCAAAAAAGGGAGGGTCCCTTGTTTTCCGGAACATCTGATATAGGGTAAAGCCGGGAAGTAACTGTTCATTTTAAAATAGTATCAACCTTTAAACCCATCTAAATACCAAATATAGCTGCATATCCTTGGGCCCAACAGTGCAAGGTCAAGGAAACAAACTGCAAAAAATGCCATTTGTGCGACTGCTTCCTTTCATATTTTCCTCACCCCTTCGCTAAAAGGAATTTGATATTCCCGATTGCGTGGAGGAAAATAGTACAAACGCCCCAGCTTGGTCAGTGCATTTGTTATCCCTGCTCCATCCAACGCTGGGCCAACAAAAAAGAAAATGAAAACCTCCTTTTAGATGCACACCATAGCGTATGTAGATCAAACTACATCAACACCGGTATTTCTAAAATCTTCCAAGATGTTAGCGGTAGGCTCCAGTTCCGTAATCATCGTAGTTATATCGCTCATCTCACAGGTTTTATATCGGTTCCTTGAGTTCAGCTTTTCCGATATCGTAAGGAGGACCGTACTCTTCGAAGCCTGAATGACCGCGTTTTTGACCTGGACACTTTCCCAATCAAACTCCGTTAGCCCATAGTTCGCATCGACATATCCTGTTCCGATAAAGCCGTAATCGGCATTGATCTTCGACAAATTGTGGATTGCCTGTCCACCGGACGCAATTTGGGACTCTTTCGCTATGGTGCCTCCCAAGAAAATCACCTCCAGCTTCGGCTTTTTGCACAATTCTATGGCAATGGGCAGGCTCAAGGTAAAACAGGTAAGGCTCATTTTTTCGGGAATGTTCCTGGCAAATTCCAGACAGGTCGTTCCCCCATGGATGATGATGATATTGCCATTGCGCAATAATTGCACCGCTTTTTTTGCAATGATCCGTTTCTTTTCGATCGCGTAGACCTTGGTCTGTTCCCCGGTATTATTGGCATAGGCCAGGGAAACGGCCCCACCGTGCACCTTTTTTAACTTTTTTTCGGTATCCAGTTGTATCACGTCCCTTCTGACCGTGTCCACCGAAACATTGAGAACCTCAGCGATATCGGCCAATAAGACCCGGTTATGTAAAGCTACTTCATTCAATATCAGTTGGTGTCTTTCTTCCTTGAGCATGGTGTTGGTATGGGTTGGTTCGGTACTATTCGCATTAAATGTAGCAGGATTTTGCCATATAACTGAAATTTAATTTATATTTTCGATATATTGCAAATTAAAACCGCAAAATATTGCAAGTTATCATTTTTTGGTTACTTTTATGGAAACGTACAACTTTCAAAAAATGACATTAATTCTCGAAATCAATTAATTAACTCAGTGTAAAATGGAAAAACGAAGTTTAAATCACAACAAGATCCTATCCAGACTGGCCGGTTTTCTGATGCTGTTCGCAAGTGCTTTCGCATTTGCACAAACATCGGATTATTCCTTTAGCGGTACGGTTAGCGATAGTAGCGATGGGGCACCGATTCCAGGTGCATCCGTATTTATCAAGAATACTACCATTGGGGGAGTAACCGACTTTGACGGAAAGTATTCCTTCACTGGAAATGTGGCCAGCGGGAGCTATCAATTGCAGGTAAGTTATCTAGGGTACACCACCAAGACGGTGCCGATTACCATAGGTTCGGAAGGGAACGTGGTAACGGACGTCATGCTTCAAGAAGACCTTTTGAGCTTGGACGAAGTCGTGGTTACCGGTTCTACGGTAGGAGTGAACAAGCGTACCTTGGGGAATTCCATTTCTTCGGTCAAGTCGGAGGATTTGGTGAATAATGGTGCCACTGCTGTAGACCAGGCCATTTCCGGAAAAGTCACCGGCGCCTTGGTCCAACAAAACTCAGGTGACCCTGCTGGAGGGATAAGCATTCGTTTGCGGGGCCCCAGCACCGTTCTGGGAAGTTCAGATCCCTTGTATATTGTGGATGGGATCATTATTAGCAATTCAAGTAACCAGTTGATCGACCTAGGAGGTAATGCACAGAACAGATTGGCCGACTTGAACCCAAACGATATCGAGCGTATCGAAATCATAAAGGGTGCCGCTGCGGCAGCCGTTTATGGATCTAGGGCCAGTAATGGTGTGGTACAAATATTTACCAAAAAGGGAAGATCTGGGGAACCAAGGTTCAGTTTTTCCACGAATGTAAGGGTCAATGAACTTCGTAAAGAAATAGATTATAACACGGTCCCGCTATCATGGGTCGACCCGTTCGATAGGAATAACCTGGAGACAGTTCCGGCAACTCGATACAACTATCAGGATGAATTTTTCGGCACGGGATTCGGTGTTGAAAACTATATTTCCATGAACGGGGGCAATGAGAAGACCTCTTATTTTCTTTCCGCATCCCATTTGGACAACGAGGGAATCATAGAGAACACGGATTTTCGGCGTATCGGCTTTAAGGCGAATTTGACCCAGAAGGCCTTTGATTGGCTGACCGTAAATGCAGGACTGAATTACGTGCGAAGTGTAAGTAGCGATATTCCCAACGGCGGTATCAATGCTGCTTACGGGGCCATTACTGGCTTTGTGTTCAGCGATAACTCGATCAACCCCTTTCCCAATGAATCCGGTGTCTACCCCGTTACCTCCAATTTAGTTCCACGGACCAACCCTCTGGAAGCGGTCAACCGCTTTGATTTCGGACAAAAGGTCAACCGTTTCATCACAAGTATCGGATTGGACGCCAAAATCACCGAGAAGCTTTCCGCCAACTATACCTTGGGATTGGATTATTTCAATCAATCCGCTACGGCATTTATCCCCATCAACAATACGTCACCGAACGGGAACGGATTTGCCAGAAGATCGGACATCAACAATTTTCAATATAACAGTGATTTGAACCTGTCCTATAAAACCAATATCAATGAAGCGATCACGTCAACAACTACCTTGGGCGGATCTTGGCAGTATGAGGAGTTTGACCGTATAGGCATCAGCGCCGACGGACTACCGCCCATCGTGGAAACCGCGGAAAGCGGCAGCATATTGGCCCAAGGAGAGGGCAGATCACAGATATCGTATTGGGGTGCCTTTATCCAACAATCGTTTGGCTATAAGGACAAACTCTATATCAACGGTGCGTTGCGGCAGGATGGTGCCTCTACTTTTGGCGAGGACGAGCGCAACCAGCTCTATGCCAAGGCGAGTCTGTCCTATATTCTTTCCGAGGAGGACTTTTGGGAGGATACCTTTGGGGATGCCTTTAGCACATTTAAAGTAAGGGCCTCCTGGGGACAGGCGGGGAACCTTACCGCACTTACGGCATTTCAGCGTTTTACCTTGCTCAATCCGGCAGCCATCAATGGCTCTCCAAGTTTGATTCCAAGTACCCAACAGGGGGATTTGAATATAGCGCCGGAGCGGCAAGAGGAAATAGAGTTCGGTTTTGACGCCGGGTTCTTGAACAATAGACTGGGTATCGAAGCGACCTATTACAAGCAGGATGTCACGGATCTATTATTGCCCAGGGAGCTTGCCCCATCGACCGGTTTCGCTTCCCGAATAGAAAATGTGGGCAACTTGGAGAACAAGGGTCTGGAAATTCTTTTAAAGGGTTCCCCCATAAAATCAGAGGATTTTTCGTGGGACATTACCGCCACCTACTCCAAGAATGAGAATACGGTTACCAATGTTGCCGGTGGAGGGCAGTTTGCGCTCGCGGGCAGTTTCTCGACCAACTTTGTCATCGAAGGTGAACCATTGGGTGTATTCTACAGACAGTTCTATGCTCGCGATCCCGATGGAAGTATTTCCTTGGATGAAAATGGATATCCCTTTACGGGGGTCACGGAAGATGGTTCCACATCGAAAGTGATCGGTGATCCCAACCCAGAATGGTTCGGTTCCCTGATCAATGAATTTACCTATAAGGACTTTTCCTTTAGGGTCCAGTTCGATGCCGTTCAAGGATTCGATGTCTTCAACTGGAACAGAAGATTGTTGGACAACGTCATCTTTGGAGGCGGGTTCAATGTAGGCCAGGAATTATTGGGTAACCGACCTAAAGGTTTCGGAGGTGCACAGGCAGGTATTTTCGAGGAATTTGTTGAGGATGGTTCTTTTGTAAAGCTTCGGGAATTGGCCCTAAGCTATAATCTAAGGGAACCGTTCAAAGGGGTCGATAATTTGAAGATCAGTCTAGTGGGCAGGAACTTGATTTCTTGGGATGACTACAGTGGTTGGGACCCTGAAATCAACTCTGCCGGACAGAGCAATGGAGTTAGAGGATTTGATTTTGCCGGGGTACCTATCCCGCGCACATATCAAATAGGTATAAATGTCAACTTCTAAAAAAGAACAACGATGAAAAAACATAACATATACAGCACCGTATTAACACTGATGTCAATAGTACTATTGGCTTCTTGTGAGACCGATTTCGACAATCCCAATGCCGCAACGGTAGATGAAACCTTTTCATCCCGTGAAGGTATTCTCGCGGCATCCGTCGGACTACAACAGTTGTACTCGACCACGGGGGTACGATGGGCCGTGGAAACCCCTGCGATAACGACGCGGGAAGGCGGTATTACGACCACCTTCCAGAATATGATCGAACTTGAGGATGGCGGAACAAGCTTGCCCAATTTCAATTCAAATGTGCAGGGCTTATGGTCTTCCATGTTGCGCATCATAAAAATAGCCGAGGATATCGAGGCCAATGCAGGAACCATTGAATTGGAGGCAGGAACACAGAGCGGCCTGATAGCGCATGCCAAACTGTTCAAGGCTTTGGCCATAGGAAATTTGGCACAGAATTTTGAACAGGTCATCGTTGTCTCCAATACGGATAATCAGGCTGAATTTGTCCCAAGGGTATCTGGCTATGAAACGGCCATTACTTTGTTGAACGAAGCAAAAAGTGCCATCGATGAGAATCCCGTTTCACAGGAGTTCATCAATGCCGTAACCTTAGGGAATATCGATGTCCGCAATGCCATCAATGCATTGCTCGCACGATACAATCTGTTCGCGGGAAATTATGAAGCCGCAATAACCGCTGCAAACAGCGTGGACCTTACAAGCACGTCCACGTTTGAGTATGATGCCATCAATTTGAATCCCATTTGGAGCCGTGTCTTTCTGAACAATGCACCCAACTTTAAGCCAAGGGATAATTTTGGCCTCCCGTCCGAATTTGTCTTCGATCCTGCCGATGGGCGTAACGCTTTCTATTTGGTGCCCTTGGACGAAACCAATCAAAACGGATTGCCGATTGAGGACTTGGCGGGCTTTTTCAACGTAAATACCGGTTCCATACCTGTTTACATTCCGGATGAGATGAATTTGATAGTGGCGGAGGCAAATATCAGAAAGTCGGGTCCTGACCTTGGTGCTGCCGTGGCCGCCTTGAACGAAGTGCTTACCGATACCGATGATCCTTTCGGAATCAATGCCAATGTAGGCCCTTATGCCGGTGCGTCAACATCAGAGGCCATTTTGATGGAAGTATATAAAAATCGAAGGGCAGAACTCTTCTTGACAGGTATGAGCTTGGAAGACAGCAGGAGATTCGGTAGACCGGAACCCAGTGGGACATCAATGATCTACACGGAAGAAAGAAACCGCAACTTCTATCCGTATCCCGATCTGGAGAGAAACAGTAATCCGAATACCCCAGATGACCCGAGCATATAAACTACTATAGCATAGCGGTTTGAGTTAGTTTTAGTTTACTGGGCCTACAACCTCTGTTTTTGTTGTAGGCCTTTTATGTACAATCATGGTTTACGCTTAATTAATTTTAGAACGGTAGGATATGATGAACCAAAAGATCATAGACGCTTGGAACAAAAACGCCAAGGAATGGATAAAAGTCATTGCCAACGAAGAAATCGGGTCCAGGAGATTTACCAATAAGGCCATTGTTGGCGAACTAAAAAACCTTGCTGGGGATAAGGTGATCGATATAGGCTGTGGAGAGGGATGGCTCACAAGGGCCATAACGGAAATGGGAAAAAAAGCGGTAGGAATAGATGCCATCGAGCCGCTATTGGTCGCAGCCCGATCGAAAGGGCCTGAGTCCTATCACCAAATGTCCTATGAGGATCTCATGGAGGGACAGCCCATACCAGAAGCTCCTTTCGACATCGCGGTATTCAACTTTTGTCTTTATCAAAAAGAAGGCCTTACCGATCTTTTGCGTGCCACAAAAAATCAGTTGCATACGGAAGGTAAGATCTTGATTCAAACGCTGCACCCCTTTTTTATGTTCGATAATGGACTGGATTATAAAAGTCAACTGATTTCCGATTCATGGCAGGGGCTACCCGGTAATTTTAGGGACGGCCACGAGTGGTATGCGAGGACTTTGGAAGATTGGGTCAACATCATCGGGGAATCATCCCTACAGCTGAACAGCATCAAAGAAGTTTTGAATTCGGAGGGCAGACCGATTTCCCTGATATTGAAAATCGATTGAAATGAAGACGTTTAAGGTAATTGGTTTAATGTCGGGAACATCCTTGGATGGCCTGGATATCGCCTATTGTCATATCTGGAGAACAGGCGATAGGTGGGATTTTGAGATCAAGAAGACCAAAGGCATACCGTATAACAATGGATTGAAAGAACAGCTTAGGAAATCCATATATCTATCTGCCAGTGAACTCCTGGCTTTTGATGTGAAATATGGTATTTGGCTGGGTGAAAGGGTAAAGGATTTTATTCAAAGTGCCGGAATTGAAGTAGACTTTATTGCGAGTCATGGGCATACCAGCCATCACCGACCAGAACTTGGCTTTACCCATCAGTTGGGCTCTGGGCAGTACCTGGCCAATACCGCTGGGTACAAAGTTATTTGTGATTTTAGGAATAAGGATATCTCCTTGGGAGGCCAAGGTGCCCCCTTGGTTCCCATAGGGGATAGCCACTTCTTCCATGCATACGATTTTTGCCTCAATTTGGGAGGAATCAGCAATATTTCTTTTGAGCACAAAGGCCGGCGAATCGCTTACGATATCGGTCTCGCGAACATGGTATTGAATCACATCACGGCAAAGATCGGATTACCCTACGACGATGGGGGACAACTGGCGCAAAAAGGAAGGCTCCTTCCCAAACTTTTAAATGATTTGAACAAGCTAGAATATTATCAGCAACCCTTTCCCAAATCAACCGGATTTGAATGGTTCATGGAACAAGTAGTGCCTATTCTGGATCATTACGATAATGACCCAAAGGATTTGTTGCATACCTGTATCCATCATATATGCGAACAGATAGTTGTACAGGTCAATTTAAACCGCTCCCAAAAAGAGGCCAGTATGCTGGTGACCGGTGGAGGTGCAATGAACGGCTATTTGATAAGGGTCCTGCAGGAGCAGTTGGGGACGACGGGGAAATTGGTCATCCCGCCTGCGGAAATCATAGCGTTCAAAGAAGCCGTTGTATTTGCATTGATGGGCGTGCTAAAAATGGTAAATGAAACCAATGTGTTGAGCTCCGTCACAGGGGCGTCCAAGGATTCCTCCTCCGGCATCATTTACGAACCGCAATAGCCAGTAGCTTATTGTTGAACCACAAAAACCGTTTTCGTTGGACCTTACCCTGATCTTTTTCGTCATTCTCTTTTATTTTCTGGTGCTCATGGCCATTTCGTATGCTACTTCCAGAAATAGTGGCGATGAGACCTACTTTACCGGGGACCGTCAATCTCCCTGGTTTTTGGTTGCCTTTGGTATGATAGGTGCCGGACTTTCGGGAGTAACCTATGTGTCATTGCCCGGGATGGTGGGAAACAATAATTTTCATTTCTTCCAATTCATACTGGGTAACGTCGTCGGGTATCTCTTTATCACTTTTGTACTCATCCCGCTGTATTATCGGCTAAGGTTGGTATCCATCTATTCCTATTTATTGGAACGATTTGGTAATAGGGCCTATAAAACCGGATCTTTGTTTTTCCTGATTTCCCAGTCCTTTGGTGCTTCGCTACGGTTATTGTTGGCGGCCAAGATCCTCCAATTTGTGTTTTTTGAAAAGATAGGAAGCCCGTTCCCAATTACCGTTATCGCCATTTTGTTAATGGTTTGGCTGTATTCGTATAAGTCCGGCATCAAAACCATTGTTTGGACGGATACCCTTCAAACCATCTTTTTGATCTTAGGTGCCCTGATCACGTGTTACTATGTAATTACTTCATTGAACCTCACATTTACGGCATCGATAAATGAGATTGTCGACCATCCCTATTTTGATGTCTTCAACTGGGAACCCAAGTCGGACAATAACTTTTTCAAACAGTTCATTGCAGGTATTTTGGTAGCGATAGCGATGATCGGATTGGACCAGAATATGATGCAAAAGACCCTTAGTTGCAAGAATGTATGGGAGGCACAGAAAAATACACTGAGCTACAGTTCCATATTGGCCATAACCCAGTTTCTGTTTATGGGGCTGGGCATCTTATTGTATATCTATGCCGAACATATGGGATTAGGGTTGCCCATGGACGCAAATGGTACGCTATTGGATACCGATACCTTATTCCCGAATATTGCGTTGAACCATTTGGGCCCTGTGACCGGAATCTTTTTTCTGTTGGGCGTTATAGCAGCTTCTTTTTCAAGTGTCGATTCCGCCTTGACGGCATTGACTACGTCCTTTACCTATGATTTCTTGGACATTTCAAACAAAACCGTTAAAAACCCCAAACGAATAAAGAACATCGTATTGTTTGGTTTTTCCATAGTTGTTTTTGGGATCATTATGTTATTTTCAAATAGCAGGGGCGATGTAATTTCCTTGATCTTCAATGTGGCTGGATATACCTATGGTCCTTTACTGGGGCTTTATGTATTTGGAATGTTTACTACCATAAAAATCAAGGACCATGTGGTCCCGATCATATGTGTTCTGGCTCCCATAGCCACCTATCTTTTGAGCCTGTTTCTCAAGGACACCTATGATTTCGATATGGGTTTCATCAATATTGCCGTAAACGGTGGTTTAACTTTTTTAGGATTGATTTTAATTAAAACAAAGAAATGAGTAATAACAAGTATATGACCGAGCAGCCTTCGAATTATGACGGTCTCGAAAAGATGGATACCCTCGAATTGCTGACCAACATCAACCATGAGGATAAGGGCGTTCCTTTGGTGATGGAAAAGGCAATTCCTCAAATCAAGGAATTTGTCGATCATGCGGTTACCAAAATGAAAAAAGGGGGCAGACTGTTTTATATCGGCGCAGGCACCAGTGGAAGGCTGGGTGTCCTCGATGCCTCGGAATGCCCCCCTACCTTTGGGGTGTCCGATGATTGGATCATCGGTCTGATTGCCGGGGGCGACAAAGCCTTGCGAAAGGCAGTGGAAAACGCGGAAGATGATTTTGATCAAGCTTGGAAAGACCTTCAAGCATTCAATATCAGTGAAAAGGATATTGTACTGGGGATTGCCGCCTCAGGTACTACGCCCTATGTCATTGGAGGAATACGAAAGTCCAAGGAACATTCCATTTTGACGGGAAGTATAGCCTGTAATGCCCATGCACCCCTTTCTAAGCTATCCGATCATCCCATAGAGTTGGTCGTGGGGCCGGAATTTGTCACCGGCAGCACACGGATGAAAGCCGGGACGGCACAAAAGCTTGCCTTGAACATGATTTCCACCTCCATTATGATCCAATTGGGCAGGGTACGCGGGAACAAGATGGTGGATATGCAATTGTCCAATAAAAAGTTGGTCGACCGCGGTAAACGAATGTTGATGGAGGAATTGGATATTGACGAAAAACTAGCCGGTCAATTATTGGAAAAACATAAGAATATCAGAAAGGTGCTGGACTCTTATGACTCCCAAATAAAAAAAAGAATGGGTTCGTAAATTGAAAGAACAGCGACCGAGCTGCAAGACATCACCATTTCGCGCCATAAAATGGTTGATTTCGAATCTACCTACAAAAGCATGAATTATCCCTGAACTTAAATTGTACCAAAACAAACATCTCGAATGCCTTGCTAATGGTGGGTACCCAATGTTCAAACGATTCTGTTTTGAATCTTGAGTTGGTGAAAAAGGGGAAATACTGTAGAGGTTGTAGTGTAATCGGTGGCAATACTCCGGTTTGGACGGGCACCGGAGCGGCCCTTTGGACCGTTAGGCCATTTCATAAACCGTCTCGAACAATTGCCTGTCCAACTGTTGCTGTTTGGCAAAGCCCTTCTTGAGGTTACGGTGCAATACTGCGTTGAAGGCATTATAGCCCAACCAGAGGTTTGGGGTACTGCCGAGTTGCAATGCCTCTGCATCAAGGATCTCAAGGACCTCTCGGGCCTTTTTAGAGTGTGCATCATTGGTATCGCTGCACTCATAGCGGAACAGTTGGGTCCGCTCCAGCACTTCCCTGACAAAATCCTTGGTATCCAGCAGTTCCACGGTCATCATCCGATGGAACCTACCGGAAGTACTGTAGAACTCATTGTCGAGGAATCTGCGGAACAGTACTTGGAGCCCGGGCATGATGAGCTGCACCGCGTTTTTGTGGTGCTTGATGGAAAAGCCGATTTCCGTCCGGGCCACGTGCAGGCCATTGGAACAGACTTTTCGGTAGAACCCAAAATGGCCTGCGGTACGTTCGCTCCCATCGTAGGCATTGGTAAACCGCAGCATCGGTAAAATGACGTCCTCACCTTGCCCTACCGAGAACTGGGTACTGTCGGTAAGGACAAAGTCCACGCTGAAACTACGGTCCGAACGGTTAATGCTCTGACGGGAGTATGTCAGATCGGCATCGATGAGCAATTGCTCCGCCTTTTTGAAGAACAGTTCATTGGGAATATGTCCATAGCGTTGTGACACGATGTTCACGATCTTGCCGTTGCTGACCACGGCCTGTTCCAAGCCCTTTCGTACGGGCATTCCGGTCAATTCGTTTAGAGGTCTGATCTGTACCGGCACAAATACCTCATCCTGCTGTAAGTTGTCTACATACATCTTTTTATGATTTTAGGTTAAACAATATTTACAGTGGTCTACAAACGGAAGGCAGCACGTTGAGCGGCGAGGAAACGGAATAAATAGGCCTGCCCAAGGGCAGGAGACGGCCACAGCGGGGGCTTTATGCCGTCCCTTGTCCGATACCGGGATGCGACGTTTATCTTTTGTAGGTATTGGATAACAGGGAAAGCGGCTGCTCCAATGTGTTTTCGGAATGAACTGGGATGACAGCAATCGAAAGACGATACTCAGGTAAGGTCATCCTTGGATAAGGCGATCGAGAAATGCGATGTAGGCACTGACCTTTCCATGAAAGTCCTCAACCCCGTAGGTCCCGGAGCAAAGATGGGCCTTTTCCCGTATGGCATAGTCCACCAAAGTGGCCCCATCACTGAACAGGATGTAGTGCTGCAGCAAGAGTGCATTGAAATCATCAGAAGCTTGGATCCGATGGGCAAATGTATAGGGAAGGTCCATACCGCGCACTAGGTTCTTCATATACCGAACAGTTAATTCTTGATCATAGAAAACCCAAAATGTCCTGATAGACCGTATCGGTATATTTGTCCATTTTCTTACCATGCACGAACACACCCATGTTCAGTATGGAACCTTGTTGCGGGCAAAGTTCCAATTCGATAAAAAATCGGTCCATGGCATACAGTTGAAAACAACAATCGATGGATCTGAAAGAGGCCACATAGACCGCATCGTCCCAAAGGGTCTCCCATTGTTCCTCTTTGGACAGTGCCAAATAGTCGTATATCCGCATCAATAGGTCGTTTTAACATTGTCATAGGCCACGGGGACCATGGCCTCGGGTACATTGCCCACGGCATCCTTGCCCCGCAGTTTCCCGACGGTATGGGCCGCCAGTTCCGATTCGGGATAGGGTCGCAACAGTTCTTCCAATTGCTTTTGGTCCAGCTCGTCCCGATACGGTTTCAACCATTCATCTTCCAATCCATCGGGCAAGATCACCGGCATACGCGGTCCCTCCATCTTGGGATTGTTATGGATCTCAGCCATCATGGGATTGCCTTCGGTGGTCACAATGGAAAAAGTATTGAGGATTTCCCCGGTCTCGGGGTCGGTCCACTCGTTCCATAGACCCGCCAAGGCTATGGGCCGAAGATCTTTACGGGAGATGTAATAAGGAACGGTTGCTTTGCCATGATGGTGGTGTTCATAGAACCCATCGATATAAATGAGGCATCGCTTTTCCCTTGCGGACGTTTTAAAGGAATTCTTCTCAAAAATGGTCTCCCCACGTGCGTTTAGGGTATTGTTCCAGATTGCCTTTTTATCCTTGGCCCAAAAAGGTATCAATCCCCATTGGGACACCACAGGAGCATTGGGACTTTCATTGGTATAAATGAGCATCTTGGGATGTTGGAAACCCGTCACATGGAACAGGGGCAGGTCGGTCTCCCTGACCATTTTTTCCTGGATTTCACGGATGGCATGCTCATCCGCATCCCGCATGGCCCTTTTGAGCTGTGTTTCCAGCTGGGCATTGACATCGTAGCACATAATTGAGGTTGTCTAAAACTAATCTTTAATGTAGTGATTCCAATGTATACTACCAAGTGTTTAGCCCCATATTGGTAGAGCGGGGCTAATTACATTTCAAAATAAAGCTGTGCTAACGATCGATAATGACCGCCCCATTTGGGGGTGTTACCGCACGTATTGGAAAATAGCTTCATTGCATTACGCTACTTTTCAATAATGATTCCCACATGGTGCTCATTCAAAACCTGATTTCAATTACCACCTTCACCTTTTCCAAAATATCCAGGTAAACAAATGGATTGTCCACAATGATTCCAATTGGGACATCGCCTTTGAGAGGCATCCATCTTTATGAAGGTTAACCCACGCTTCGATCAATGCCCTATTTTAGTTCATCCTTTCAAATCAACCATTGAGCGTAAAAAAGGTATTCCATAGCACCACATTTGTGTCCATGTTCCAATGCCGTTCGGATAAATAACCTTATTTTACCTCCTCGAACAAAACCAGCTTTATTCAACAAAAAATATATAATGGGTTGGTATAAAGCGACCTTAATTCGACATGAACGTAGCAGTAGCACAATTTGAGCCCAAGGACGGCGATAAGGCCTATAATCTTTCCATCATCCGCAAACTTGCCAAGAAGGCCCGTGCCAAAGGTGCAGATGTAATCAGTTTTCATGAAATGTGCGTGACCGGATACACCTTCACCAAGGATCTGGACCGAAAGGATTTGACCAGTTTGGCAGAAGAAATCCCAAGCGGCGAAAGTACGAAGGATCTCATATCCATCTCAGCTGAACTGGGCATCCCCATCCTTGCCGGTCTGGTGGAAAAGGCAGAAGGAAAGTTGTACAATACCTACATCTGCGTTACGGCCGAAGGGGTGGTGGCCAAATACCGTAAAATCCATCCGTTCATCAATGCACATTTGTCCGCTGGCAACCAATATTGTGTATTCGACCTACTGGGTTGGAAATGTGGCATCCTGATTTGTTACGATAACAATGTCATTGAAAATGTACGCGCTACAAGTCTTTTGGGAGCAGAGATCATATTTGCTCCACATGTCACCGGCTGCACGCCATCCTCCATGCCTCATCGGGGCTATGTAGACCAAAAATACTGGGACAATCGCTTTAATGATCCCGTTTCGCTACGTTTGGAGTTTGATGGCCCTAAAGGAAGACGCTGGTTGATGCGGTGGCTACCTGCCAGGGCCTATGACAATGGTGTTTATTACGCCTTCTCGAATCCAATTGGCTATGACGGTGAGCATCTTAAAAATGGGAACTCTATGATTTTGGACCCTTATGGCGAGGTCTTGTCCGAGATACGATCTTTTGATGACGAAATTACCCTATCAAAAATTACAAAGGACAAAATACAGCTATCCGGTGGTTGGCGCTATAAAAATGCCCGAAGACCAGAGCTCTATAAGGATATATTGGGAGCAGACCATAGCGCCGACACAAGTCCGATTTGGATGAAGCAGTAATGGACCGGTCCATGAAACGAAATTACAATGCCCGGTTCATGTAGTCAGGTCTTTACACTATGCCAAGACTTCCCCAGTCGATATCAAAACGGCCCCATCAATAAGGGCATCACCCAATAAATGAAAAGCGAAATAAGAACTATGGATAGTAAGTTCATAAAAAGTCCGGCACGTACCATATCGGGAATACGCAAATAGCCCGAACCAAAAACAACAGCGTTGGGAGGTGTTGCCACCGGCAACATAAACGCACACGACGCTGCCGTGGTACAGGCCACCAACAACATCAGCGGGTCTATTTTCAAGGTAAGGGCCAATGGCGCCAAAACAGGAAGCAACATGGCTGTGGTGGCCAGATTGGATGTGACCTCTGTCAAAAAATTGACAGATGCGATGATCAGCAGCAAAAGCAAAAGCAAAGGCAGGCCGCTGAAGAATGTCATCTGTGCGCCCAGAAAAGAGGCAAGACCGGTATCTTGAAATCCTTTGGCGATGGCCATGCCCCCACCGAACAGTAAAATGATGCCCCATGGTATGCGAACCGCTTCCTGCCAATTGATCAACGGACGTCCTGTTTGGTTTGCCGGTACCAGAAATAATAGCACCGCCGAGGTTATGGCAATGATCGTATCGTCCATATGGGGAATGAACCTTTCAAGCAAAACCGACCTGAAAATCCAGCACAGCGCAGTGAGCACAAAAACCAAGAGTACTCTTTTTTCTTCCTTTTGCAGAGGGCCCAGTTCGTTCAACAATCGCTCGATCTCCCTTTTTCCCCCAGGAAAAACAGCATTTCTTAAAGGAAAGGCTACACGGGTCAAATAAAGCCATCCCAAAACCAATAGCATGGAGGATAAGGGCAGACCGAACTTCATCCAATCCCAAAACCCTACATCCCAGCCATAGGCCTTTTGGACAAATCCCGCGAATACCAGATTTGGTGGCGTTCCTATCAAAGTGGCAATACCACCGATGGAAGCGGCATAAGCGATGGCCAGCATCAACAACTTACTGAACACGGTGTTTTCATCCACTGGAGTATTTGGATTGTCCTTTAATTGCTTGACAATGGAAATGGCCATCGGCAATACCATTACCGTGGTCGCGGTATTGGATATCCACATGGACAAAAAAGCGGTTGCTACCATAAAGCCCAGTACAATACGGTACATATTGGTGCCAATGACCCTTATGATATGCAACGCTATTCTTTTGTGGAGGTTCCATTTTTCGATGGCCATGGCCAATATAAAACCTCCCATGTACAGGAACACATACTTATGGCCATAGCTTGCGGTGGTATCCCCCAATGGAAGGGTATCCATGAGTGGAAACAGAACGATGGGCAACAAAGCGGTAACCGCGATCGGGATAACCTCAAACACCCACCAAACAGCGATCCAAAGGGTAGCCGCCAGCACGTCACGTCCCTCATGGGAAAGGCCTTGGGGCTCAAAACAGCACCTTACCAATACGAAGAGCAACGGTCCCAATACCAAGCCCAGTCTTTTATAGCTCATATCCAGTCATTCCAATTTGGCATAAAAAAGGGACGGCTCCCGAAGGTTTGGCCATCCCTTTTCCGAAGATTACACGTTTTACTTGATATTGGCCTCATCCATCCAATAGAGCAGGTATGGAATATTGTAGCCATGTGTCCAACCAAATACCCGGAGTCCTTGATTGGTCTGCCAATTCGTGAAGCGCCCCTTGCTCATGGGCAGATTGGATATTCCCAAAAGGTCCTTGCTATATTCTTCAGATGTTTTATAGTCATCCGGTGATTTTGGCAACTCACCTACCTTGAGCATTTCTGCCCTTGCCAAGGCTTCGTCCAGATAGCTCTTTTCGCCACTAAACTCATATCCTAACAACAATGGAGATATGGTTGCTAAATAAGATTCCATCTCGTGGTTCAACGGTGGCACATCGCGAACCCATCTTGCGTGCCTCAACAAGGCTTTGCGCACTTCTTCATCCCCGGTGATCTGTTGATACTTATAAAGTCCCTGTGCCACATAGGGCTGGGAATAACCATATCTATCCAACACCAGGTTTCCTCCTTGACGCTCTTGGAATTCAAGCATCAATCGTACCCTATCGTCCAGTTCATCCTTATATTTCTGTAATTTGGTGGCATCGTATAACTCCACCATATTAAGTACGGACAAATACAATCTTCTACCCCGTAGATCATGCTCGCCCCATATACGGTTGATATAGGTATCACCGGTCATTTTAGCTACTTCCAAAGCCCTATGGTCGCCTGTTAGATAGTAGTCCGCAATCCAACCCTGGATCCAAACGTGCGCGCTCAATAAGGAATACCAATGTTCTGCGGCATGTCTCCTTCCAATTCCCAGGTAGGGTGTGGATTCCGGCTCGTCCTTGAAATCCCAAAAGTCTATGGCATCGTTGATCTGACCATAATACGTTCGTTTTTTGGGCCAGTGTACATTGTCCACATCCATGGTATGTCTGCTCATGGCCTGGGCCATCTCAAAATATTGTGGATCTCCCGTACGCATAAAATTGGTCCAGAGCATAAAATCAACGGTGGGCTCATTGTTGGTCCACTGTACCCAATGTCCGTTATAATAATAGGTCTTTCCATCACCATAGTTGAACATGCCATACCAGGGTTGGTTCTTTTGGTTGTAGGCCCACCATTGATATCGATATTGAAGTGCATTTTCGAACTCGGTATGCTCGGAAGAGGCCGGTGCCATGTTACCGTACACTTTGGAATTGGTGTACCATTCCGGTGCAGCATGCGCAACAGGACTTTCCACAACATAATCCATAGTTTCGGCAACATCGCTCTTGTTATCGTGGAAATAATAAATGAATTCGGTCGTTTTGGTTATCCCTTGGGCAAAATTGGACAACATGCCGCCGTCCATTGCAGTGTGGTGCCTTTCAAAACTCATCGGTCCGTTCTCCTCTGGCCAAATGCTTCCCAAAAGTATATGGTTGACCGGGTCTAATTTTATCCCTTTGGGATATTCTTTCATAAAGTTTCGGATTCCTACGCCGATCCCCCTTTTTCCATCGGTCACGTTCAACCAACCTTTGGCCCTTTGTGACGTGGCCACATCGTCTTCTCCAAGGGTAACGGTTGCTTGGAATTCCTTGTCATTGTTGATGTTCCCATCACTGTTTTCGTCCAATTGGTTGAGATAGACATCCCTCAAGGTCGGTGGACTTTTTTTAGCCGGTCCCTTTTGCAGTAATTGAACGGAGGAATCATCAAGACTAACTTCTTGCAAGGCGGTTGGTGCTTTATCCTTCTTCCATGAACCCTGTTGCAATGGCATGGAAACCAATGAATTATCGTCAAGATGGTATTTAAGTTGGAGGCCAATCCCAGCTATTTGATCGTTGGGCTGCATCCAACCCGGATCGTCCGCTGTGTTCTCCGAAATGATTTTTTTATTTTGGGTCGCAATATTAGCATGCTCCCCTTCCTGAATTTTGTGTTTATCGGGAATCCCCGTATAGGTCATGGTATGCAATACTTTGATGTAGCTTTTTCCTGCGTAGGTATGCAACCAAATGGTAAAAGGGGAAATGTTGTTATCTTCCCTACTATAGGTATATGTCCCCTCTATTCTAAAAATGGAATGCATGGGGCCTGATCCTTTCTCCCGGAATACTTCATGGATAAATGCTTTGGATGTATCAACTCCGGCATCATCGAGCAAATCGAAGAAGGATCCCCTATGACTTCCAGGGGAAGATGCGATCAGCTCTTTTTCCGAATACTTACCATCGTTGTCGGAATCCAAAAATACCTTGTCCAAAAACCCGTCACCCTTTTTATCGATAGTGAAGGATATCTCCCCGGTATTTACTTCGATCCCACCACCTGGCCGCATATTGTTGGCCGATATGATTTTTTCCTTAGGCCCCATTGGGACCACTCCTTTGCCATACTCCAATACATAATCCGTTGTTTCTTCGGAGAAGAAAAATACCCATACCCATTTAATGCTATCATCGATAGGGTCCCAGGTACTTACCTCTGTGGTCTGGCAAGGGATTTCCATACCATCGGATGTCAGTAAACGAATATGGTCCACTGAATTTAATGCTCCTTTCGGAAAAGGTATCCCTAAGGTAATGGGCGCCCCTTTTATATTGTTTTCAACGGTAATGGCTAGCTGGTTTCCTGTCGCCTTTGGTTGGGTACAGGATTGAAGTAACAAGCTTACCAGAATTACTGATAGTAATATTCTCATGTTCAGTAAGGTTAATTTTTAAAGACAAAGTGCGGCAGCCCCCAAGATGGGCGTGTCCACTAAATCCGAGATTTCTATTTTAAAATTTTCTAATTGCTTTTGGTATGCGAATGTTTTGAGTGCCTCATCCATTGCAGATGTAAAAAATGGATGTGCCCTACTAATGGAGCCTCCTAAAATGATGGCTTCGGGGGCAAACAAATACAGTATGTTCTTTATCGCCTCCCCTAAATGCACACCATATTCCACAAAGGCAGCGAGAGCTTGCGCATCATTTTTCAATGCTCTCCCGTAAAGCGTTTTTGCTGATGTACCATAGACCTTTTCAAAAAAGAAACTGCCCGTATATTCTTCCAGAATACCATCTTTGTAGGATAGCATTCCAACTTCTCCGGCACCGCATAAAACTCCGCTATATAATTTATTCTCTATTATGATTCCCATACCAAGCCCTGTTCCCAAGGAAAGGGCAACACAGTTTGCATAATTCCTTGCTTTTCCGAAATGCTTTTCCCCCAAAGCGAAACAGTTGGCGTCGTTGTTCAAAAAAGCGGGTACGTTGAACCGATCCTCCAAGAGTTGTTTTAAGGGCACCGTTTTCCAAGACGGAATGTTCTGCACATCAAAAACAACTCCGGAATCTTTGTCTACCACTGCTGGCACCCCAACACCGATGGCGGTCACGGACTCCGTCATTACTTCTTCAATGGTATCGTATAATTTGGATAGGGAGTTTTCCAGTGGATCCGTTTTCACCACCATGGAATATCCGGTCTGTTCCACTTTCGTGCCCATAACCCTTCCCGATTTAATTTTGGTACCTCCTATATCGACCCCGACAACAGTCCTGTTTTCCTTTTCCACTAATCCTTTTTTAAACGTATCGTCTTATTGTTCACCAAAGGTTTGGCCCAGAATCCTATGGTCAGGATAAAGGCCAAGGGAACCAGTAAAAAGAACATTCCTGATTTCAAAGACATCAATTCGCCCAAACCCCCTACTATAAATGGGATTACGGCACCGCCTGCAATGCCCGTACAAAGTATACCGGATAAAGAACCATGATGTTCCTTGACCGAGTTGAGTGCCAGAGAAAATATGATGGAATACATAACGGATATAAAGAACCCCACTGCAGGAAAACCGATCAACGCCAGTTGTGCCGTTCCGGTAAGGGCCAAAATCAAACACAGCATGGTAATGGCCGTTGTAAGAATGAGCAGTTTTCTGCTATCCATAAACCTGAGAAGCAAAAGGCCCAGTAAACAACCTACGGTCAACATGGCCCAGAAATAGGAAACGGTATCGGCTCCTATGGTCTGTGGGTCAAGGCCATGGTATTGGTTCAGGAATTGGGAAATCCAGTTTCCGACTCCTTGTTCCGTTCCCACATAGCAAAAGATGCCCAGAAAATACAATAGCGTCCATTTGTTCTTCAACAGGTCCCAATAGGAGCCCTTATCCCCTGCCCTTTCTTCCTCGGTCTTTTCAAATCTGGGATACTTCGTCAAAAAGACATAAACAAACAACAGGAATGAAATGGCCGCAAATACGATGTACAAGGAAACCCAAGGAAACTCTTTTGGCACCCATCCCCGTAGCATTCCCGCTAGGGTATCATCGGTATTGTCCTTGCTTACCAGATACTTGTACAGATAGGGACTAAGGAAGGAAGCGGCACCGAAGACCAATTGCGCCAACACCGAGTTGAACGCAAAGTGCTCCTCGCCACCGGCGACCCGTAGCATTGGATTGATGATGACCTGTAAAACAGCCATACAACAGCCCAACACAAATAACGTAACGCTAAAGACCGCATATTGGGGAAAAATGGCAAACCCCAGGGAAGCAAGGCCCATGACCAAAAATGAAATGGAAAGCAATGATCGCTCACCATATCTTTCGGATAAAAAGCCCGCCGGTATGGACATGATGCCATAGGCTATAAAGAAAGTGAACGGTAATAGGCCTGTTAAGGTCAGGCTTAGATCAAAACTATCCTTGACATCCACTATGATGGAGTTGAGAATATTGGTGATAAATGAGATCACAAAGAAAACGATCATCACCAATGCGATAATATGGACGTATCTTTTGGTCTTGGGCTTGCTAATATCCATGGGTGGTGGGTTGGTTATTTATTTTTGGATGCTACCTGGGGTGTTCTTTACCATTATTTGGTTCCCAACATGGGAAACAACATTTTTATTTCTTCATCCGACGGCTGTTTTCCATACTCGCAGATTTCAAAGAACTCCACTTGTTTCACTTGGGAAACATCGACACCTGGGTACCATTTTTTTACGGCCTCCAAAGTACTGGCATCAGGTGCCCTGTTCATCCAAGCCTCCTTTAACCAAGCCAATCTTGCCTTTTCCTCTGTGGGTATGGTAGAGACGTCTACTCCCCTTGTCCATGGCAACCATTCGAACATTTGTGAATCGTGGGCAGCCAATCCTTTGACTTTGGTATCGATGACATCATCAACAATGACCGCAATATCCTTTTGGAAGGGATAGGGCTTTTTAAAGTGATCGCTCATATACAAAAACACCGGGTTCTTTTTAAGGGGAGGGGTATCGGGTGCGACATTGGGTACAATGTTCATGTACGCTGCATCCTGTACTACCGAACCGGCATTTCTATGATCTGGGTGGTAATCGTTTGGCCGTAGTCCCAAAACGATATCGGCATCCCAGTCCCTAATCCTGCGAATTACCTCCAATCTCACATTAAGGGTCGGGAACAATTCGCCATCGTGATTGTCCAATACCTCATACTCGGATATCCCCAACGCTTTTGCAGCGTCCTTGGCCTCTTGCCTGCGTTTTTTGGCCAAAACTCCACCTCCCATCGCATAATGACCTGCATCACCATTGGTCAAGGACAAAAACTTCACATTATGGCCCATTTTTGCAAACAAGGCCGCCGTGCCCCCAAATTTGGAGTCGCAATCATCCGGATGTGCTCCAATGGCTAAAATGTTCAATACTTTTTTTTGTTGGGCCTGAATGGTTGAAAATGCAAGGCATAGACAAATGGCCAGTACTAATTTTTTCATGTTGTTTTGGATAAATGGTTCATTAAAATTTTTCAGTTCAAGGTCTGGTCGTCCCGCAAGGGACAACTATCACGGTGACATGTTTTAAAGCGATTAATTCGGTGATTCACCTAAAGCAATAAGTAGGAAATTCACGGTTTGGGATCAATCAAACTAACCTAATGAATGAAAACATGCACTTGTTTTTAATGTCTTTGCTTATTTAGTTCTGTACAAAGTTTGGATTGATGTCAATTTCCCTTTGCGGGATAAAGAAGTACTCACGGGTATCCGTTATGAAGTCCTCTGCCTCTAGGACCTTATTTACGGCACCAAAGCGTTTGAGGTCGGGCCATCGGTGATTCTCAAAAGCGAGCTCTACCCTTCTTTCCTGTAGCAACTTGTCTTGAAAAGTCCCTGGTGTCGAAGCATCGATATCCGGAAGCCCTGCTCTGTTCCTTACCTCGTTGATTAGGTCGTAACTCTCCGAGCTTTCCCCCAAGGCTTCTGCCAGCATGAGGAGCACATCAGCATATCGAAAGACCACAAAATTGATATCGGAGTCGTTTTCAATGGCCAAATCGGATTGGTATTTTCGGACATGCCTGGCTTCGACCACCTCTCCTTCCGCGTTGATATAGGTGGCACCCATGGATACCTCATATCTCAAGTCCCCGTCCTCATAGGCCTCTTGCATGGAAATGGTAGGACGGTTACGTCCAAACCCAGCTCCGGTCTGCAAATCGGTACTTGGTGAAAAATCATTGGTGAAAACGCTTCCTTGGCTAATTCCACCACTGATATATTGCACTTCAAATATCGACTCGGCATTATTTTCATTGGCAACGCCCCATAAATCGGCATAATTGGGCAACAGTTCGTAGCCATAGTTCCCAATAATGCGTCTTAAGACGGTTTCCGCTTCCGAATTGTTGCCCAAGGTCAGCAGTACTTTGGCCAGTAAGGTTGCGGCAGCGCCTTTGGTCGCTTTTCCCACCTCGTTCCCTGAGTAGGAAACGGGAAGGTTTGCCTCCGCCTCGGTCAAATCTGTCACCAATTGTTGCAATATGGTGGTCTCATCGACCTGCACCAATTCATCACCGCTAACAAAAGGGGTCAGTTGCAGCGGAATATTTCCAAAACCGATGGCCATGTGATAATAGACCAACGATCGAATGAACAAGGCTTCCCCTGTAATCCTATTTTTGAGTTCCGCATCCAATTCGATGGGAGGTATACGATCTAAAATGACATTGCAGTTGGCAATTACCCGATATGACTCGCTCCAAGCTGCGGTAATCTGTTCATTGAGCGCATCCTCCGTAAAGGAATTGATTTCAGTATACTGCCTCGCCAAACCAGTGGCATCCGGGCCTTGGTCGGTATTGTCGCTGCGCATCTCGAACATCGTCCAATAACCCCGTCCGTAGATACCCGTACTCTGTAGACCTGCATAGCTGGCATTAATGGCCACCTCAAAGTCTTCCGGGGCATTGTAAAAGTCTGCCTCATTTCTGTTGGAAATTGGGGCAAGATCAGTAAATTCTTCACTACACCCGGTCAATAAAGCCGTACATAGCATTATATATAAAATTCGTTTCATCTTTCTGAGGTTTTTAGGTTAGAACTTAAGGTTTACGCCCATGGTAAAGGATTTGGTCAATGGAAATGCCCCATAGTCCTCCCCAGGTGTCAAACTGTTCGTTGTAATACTGCTCACCTCTGGGTTATAGCCAAGATAATCGGTTATGGTAAAGAGGTTGGTGGCGGTAACATAGAACCTAAGTCTCTGGATCTTACTTCCAAAAAAATTATCCGTTGGCAGCGTATAACCCAGGGTCACGTTACGCAAACGTACGTAAGACCCATCCTCAACTTGAAAAGAAGAGGGCCTGTTATTGTTCCCATGGTTCCCGGACAATCTATCCGCCCTGGGAATGGACCCGTTCCCCGGGTCGGAAGGGGATCTCCATCGTTCGTTGAAAACTGCGTAGGAATTGAAATTGGCCTCTCCGTTCTTCATGTGCCGGGAGGTCAGGTTCAATATTTCATTGCCCTCCGTTCCTTGAATCAAAAAGCTAAAATCAATATTTTTGAAAGTCAGTCGATTGTTGATACCCCAAATAAAATCAGGGAAATAACTACCGGTAACGGTCCTGTCGTCCGGGGTGATCTGTCCATCCCCGTTGATATCCTTGAACCTAAAGTCACCCGGTGCTGGATCGGGAGCTTGGGTATCGACCGGTGCATTGGCGATTTCCTCTTGCGACTGATAGATACCATCTACCACATATCCATAATAACTGCCGATAGGATCCCCTACCTGGGTGACGTGCCTTACGCCTGCACTTCCAGAAGAAAATATGGGCTCATTGTCTACATTCAATGACAGCACTTCATTTTTATTGGTTGCAAAATTGACATCCGTATTCCAAGTGAAGTCGCCAACAAAATTCTTGGTGCTCAGGGCGATTTCAAAACCCGAGTTTTTTACTTCTCCCAGATTTCTCAAGTTGGTCTCAAATCCAGATACGGAAGAAATGGCCACATTCAACAATAAATCCTTTGTGCGCGTATCATAATAGTCCGCCAAAACGAAGACCCTGTTATTGAACAAGCCCAATTCGATACCTGCATTGATTTGCTCGGATTTTTCCCAAGTTAAGTTAGGATTGGGTATCGTACTTTGAACCAGTCCATTGATCTGGTTGCCCCCGAGATTATAGTTTTGAGGCGCAAGAAGCCCTACGGCACCGTAGTTGGGAATCTCAAAGTTTCCGGTCTGGCCCCAGCTTAGGCGGAGCTTTAACTCAGATATGGATTCTGAATCCTTTAAAAATGTCTCCTCGTTCAATCGCCAACCTACAGAAAAGGATGGGAAGTAGCCGGTCTGATTATTTTTACCAAATCGTGAGGACTTATCTGAACGAATCGTTCCAGTGAACAAGTATTTGTCCTTGTAACTGTAATTCACCCTAAAAAGGGCAGACAATAAAGACCATTGTTCCTGGATAGAGGTTCCGCCAAATACCTGACCTCCACTTATGGTCGGGACCAAATCATCCGGGTAATTATTGGCAAGTACCTGTTTTAAGGTCAGGTTATCCTTTTGCGCGGTATAACCGAGTACCGCATCCACGTAGTGATCGCCGTACTCCTTTTTAAAATTCAATGTATTTTCCCAGAGCCAATTGGTCTCTGTGGAAGAGGACGCTTGACCGTAAGGGTTACCATCCGCTGAATTTCGGAACAATAGGGAGCTTGCCCTATAAAAATCTTGGTTGAAGAGATTGATATAAACACCTCCAAAGGTTTTAAAACTCAATTCCGGCAGGATGTCATAGGTCAATCCAAGGGTTCCCCTAGTCTGGAATTGGAATATTTGGTCATCCACAGCCTCTATGATAGCCAAAGGGTTACTGGCCGTTGTGGTACCTCCGCCCAAATAGGACTGATTGTTTAATTGATTGATCGTACCATCAGGATTGTAAGGACTTACGGTTGGAGAGTGTACGATGCCCGAATAAACGATTCCAGGAGGGGTTGCAAAATAAGGTGCAGATGCCGGTACCCTTTGATTTTCGGTCACTGTTGGGGCCAAACGCACATCCAAGTTCAATTTTTCTGTCAATTGGGAATTGAGATTAAGCAAAACTGTATAACGCTCAAACTTGGCCTTGTCAATAATTCCTGTTTGTGAAAAATATCCTGAGGACAGATAAAAACTGGTCTTATTCCGTATCGGTGAGGCGTAAGAGAAGTTATAACTCTGTACAATTCCCGTTTTAAAGAGCAGATCTTGCCAATCTGTATCCGTACCATCCCAGTTGATAAAGGATTCGGGCATTTCGTAATTGGTGTTACCTCTGTCTCCAGGACCAATGGGGTCATCTATGGACGCTCCGTCCACCGACTGAAGATAGGCGTTGTTTCTAGCATCCCTTGTAAAGTCGATCAACTCCGGTGCGTTCATCAGATCAAGCTTATTGGCCACAGATTGGAGGCTTAAGAATGAATCAAAGGAAAACACCCCTTCATCTCCATTAGAACCTTTTTTGGTGGTAATCAATAATACCCCATTGCCACCCCTAGAGCCATAGATAGCAGCGGCACTGGCATCCTTCAAGACCTGAATGGACTCAATATCGTTAGGGTTTAGCGTAGCCAGTGGATTAATCGTTGGTGGCTGAAAGGCCGATCGCCTGTTTGACACCCCACCCAATTGGCTGGAGGAGGTAAGGTTCCGTGAAATAGGAATCCCGTCCACAACAAACAGTGGGTCGTTTCCCGCTGAAATGGAACCTGAGCCCCTTACCCTGATATTGGGAGCGGCACCGGGCTCTCCTGATACCTCTTGTACTTGAACACCGGTTACCTGACCGATAAGTGCGGCTTCTGGAGTGAGGGCAGGAACCTCGGTAATCGTCTCGGAGCTTACCGAAACAACTGATCCCGTAACTTTCTTTTTTGCCAAAGTACCGTAACCGACAACGACCACCTCATCCAATGAGGCAGCGTCTTCTTCCATAGTAACGGTTACTGTAGTAAGACCGGCAACATTCACCTCTTTAGGCCTAAATCCTATGTAGGAGACCTGGATCACGGTTACCCCTGAGGGCAAGTCAATTTCAAAATTACCATCAAAATCGGTAGTAACACCTACAGTGGTTCCCTTTGCAATAATACTGGCGCCTGCCAAAGGAATCCCGGACTCATCCAACACCAGACCGGTCAAGGTGGTTTGTGGGTTATCCTGTTCAACCTTTCGTTGTGGGACCAAGTTGGGCAAGGATTCAGTCCTTTTCTTAATGACTATCTGCCTTGCAATGATCTTAAAAGTAAGGTCTGTACCCTTAAAAACCTCCTCAAAAAAGTCGGCTACACAGCGATTTTTACCAAGAACGGTAACTTTTCGGTCCAGGTCCACCTCCGAAGCCTCATAAAAAAACTTGTACCCTGTTGTTTGGGTGACGGTCTCAAAAACTTCGCTCAGTTTGGTATCGAAAAAGCTTTTGTCCACCTTGTCGTACTGTGCACAGGAAGCTGCATTGACCTGACCAAAAAAGAGGATCAGAAATAGGCCGTACAGCATGTTTTTGCCCAATTTTGGGCATGATGCACCTTTAGTTATGGTTTTTTTCATAATTGAATTAGTGTAGTTAGTTAGTAATTGTTTTTTGGTTATTGGTTTTTACTTCATAGGCACTATTGTTTATGAGGTTCATTTATTATTATCATTTCATTTTTTAGGTAATAACTAAATTGGGTATGCGCCTGTATGGTTCTAAGGACGCGATCAATATTTTCTTCATCGAACATACCCGTAAAACGTCTTTCTTCAAGCTGTTCAAATCTATTGTCTATCTGGATGCCGTAATGCCGTTCCAACCTTTTGATGATTTTGCCCATGGGCTCGTTCTCAAAAACAAGGATTCCCTTGGTCCATGAGATGTAGGGGGAAACATCGACATCTTCGATAAGAAATTCGTTGCCTTCCCTTGGATTACTGGAGGCCTTTTGGGAAGGTTTGAGCATTTGCTCTCCTTCCAGCGACTCCCTGAAAAGTGTTCCTACCCCAACTGAACCTTCAACCAAGACCACCTCATTGATTTCATCTTCTGGGTAGGCCGAAACATTGAAAACTGTACCATAGACCTGGGTATACATTTTGGAGGTCCGTACAATAAATGGTTTATTCGGGTTCTTGGCCACCTCGAAATAGGCTTCTCCTGTTACAAGCACCTCTCTCCGGTCAGCACCTTCAAAACTTGATGGGTATGTCATGGTCGAGCCCGCATTGAGCATTACAACGGAACCATCGTCCAGTGTTACCGATAGACGCTCACCTATGGGTACACTTAAAGTGTTTTTGCGTGTAGACCCACTGGTTTTTCCGTTGTCCCTTTGTGTCAACACCCCGTTGATCACTGAGACCTCCGTAGTTCCATTTTTGCTTTTAACGGTATTGTTTGATGATGGTTTCAAGACCAGTACCTCTCCATTGTCCAGTTCCAAGGTAATCTGGTCGGGACCTACATTCAGAGGAACCTTTTCAAATAGTTGCTGATTTAGAAGAAAGTATAATGAGGACCCCAAGAAAATAACCGCAATTGCAGCATATTTCCAGAGGTAAGGACGGCTGTAAAGTCCTTTCACCTTTCCATTTTCCTTGCTCTTAATGGTATGCAGGAACTGCTCAAAGGCCACCTCGGTATCCCATGGTCTATCCTCGTAATTGACCAGATAGTCGGCTTGTACCAACTTTTTAAAGACTTCTTTGTTGTTTCCTTTCTTTACCCATTCATATAAAATGGCCAATTCTTCCTGGGAAGCCTCTTGGTTGATATACCTAGTAATGATTCTTCTAATATCAAGTTTGGTCATTTGATGTATTTTGTCACTTTATCAAGAGACGTAACTTTTTCAAAAAACCCTTATAGAAATCTAAAATTTTAACATTTTAAATGGAGAAAGTACATATATAACCCACTTATTGTGGAAATCCAACTACGATAAAGCAATAATGGAATGGTGAAAATTAAAGTAAACTGGTGAGCTGGGCCCTAAGCCGCTTCATGGCTTTGGCCATATGTACTTCCACGGTCTTTATGGAAATTTGAAGTTGTTCGGAGATTTCTCGGTACTTAAGCCCCTCTCGCTTACTTAGGATGAACACTTTCTTGCACTGTTCAGGGAGGTTGTCGATTTCCTTTTCAACTTTCCTGAGCCTTTCTTCGAAAAGGGAGGTATCCACATCGGTGAGGTCGAGATAAGCCTCCTGTTTTAATTTCTCGAGCAGCTTAAATTCCTTTTTTCTCTTTCGTTGTACATCGATGAAAAGGTTATAGGCCACTTTAAATAGGTATCGCTTAAGTTTGTTATCCTCGACCTGTAACTTCTCGCGATTGTCCCATATCTTGATAAAGGTTTGTTGGGCAATATCTTCGGCAACCTTGGGGTTTCCGGTAATTGCCGACAGATAATTACAGAGTTCTTTATGGTATAGTGTAAATAGATGCTCATAGGCAGCCGTAGAGCCTCTTTTTAAGTGCTCCAATAGATAGGATTCTTTGGTAAAGCTATGTCGATCCATTTTTTCGCCTTTCTTTTAAGCGCTCCTGTTCTGGTAAGGTTTCGGTGGAATCGAATTCTTACTGTTTGCACAGAACGCTTTGTTTCATAACCTAAGACATTTACATCGATATTCTCGATCAGCTTAAATCATAAACGAAAAATGTGCCTTATGAAGAAGAGACAATCCCTTTGTATGGAAAGATTTATCCAATCTAAAGGAATGGGCATTTCACAATAGCATGTGTAAAAACCAATAATATTATTTCCAAAAAACGTTAACAAATTATAAAAAAATCTTTAAACCTGATTATTTTTTTGACTTTAATGTAAAAAAGCTATGGTCTCTTTGCCGATTCAGTAGTGGGCACCTGCGTCGAACAAGCAACTTCCATTGAGCGGCTCACATCCAGTATCGGTCGTTTGCCCGCTTCGGCCCTATACCCGTTTAAGAAATTGACAAAACTACCTTGGAATTCGGCCTGAATAGATTGTAAAAGATATTTGGAACCGGTACCGACCATCATCAACAGCTCCCACGAACTTAGGTGCGCGCTCATGCACATTTCACCCCTGTAGATTGATTTACGACATTCTAAAAGGAATCGTGAACCAAGTGTTCCCTGCATATTTTGCCCATGGTACCAGTACGTTTTTTCAACAAAGGATCTACTAGTTCATGTCCATTATTTATCGCTTTTTGTTATCTTACATCAATGATATTGTGGACCGTCAAATATTAACAGGGTATATTGGTCCCTATACCCTAATCAATTAAGGATATCCATAGTTATGAGAACATGCGCAATGCTACTTTTTTGGCTGGCCATCCATACTGCACTATTAGGTCAAAGTAAGATCTTGGAAAGCCAAGTTATGAATAGCGATCTTTTAAAAACAGAGGTCAAGTATTCCATTTATTTGCCGGATGGTTATGACTATTCCGAACGCCATTACCCCGTAGTTTATCTTTTAAACGGTTATACCGGTGATGAAACAAGTTGGATTGAATCGGGGGGAATGCAACAAATAGTCGATCGCGAGATTGAGCAAGGAAATATCCAGAAAATGGTGATTGTTATGCCAGATGGGGATGACAGGCTCTATATGAACAGAACGGATGGCACCTATCCATATGAGGATATGTTCATGAAGGAATTGCTCCCTTATATCCAAAACAATTACCGTGTTCGTAAAACAAAGCGATATACAGGTATCAGTGGCCTTTCCATGGGCGGGGCCGGTGCCTTACGACTGGCATTCAAATATGACCAACATTTTGGAGCCTGTGCCGCCTATAGCTCTGCCATATTCACCGAAGAATCCGTTACTTCTTCGGACCAAGAATCCATGGATGGATATATCTCAAAAGCGATGCCCGATATGGTGGGCACAAAGGGCGAAAAACGATTAAATAAAAGCTACAGGGAATATGATGTGCTTCAATGGGTAAAAAACAAGGACCCAGAACTATTGAAAAAAGTAAAAATATATTTTGATTGTGGGGATGACGATTTTCTTACGCTCGGAAATGCCCAGTTGCACAAGGAACTAGTGCTTAGGCAGATACCTCACGAGTACAGGGTCCGTGATGGTGCACATACTTGGCCGTTTTGGCGTGAGTCCTTACCAGTGGGCCTAAAGTTTATAAGTGATTCTTTTTGGAAATGATATAAGTCTCCTGAACACGCTTTTAGCAGAAACCTTCCAATCAAGCAAATGCCTTTTGGAATGATAAATTAACTTTTACGGTCGATGAACTAGTTTATTTCAGCATCATCTACAAACACAGGAGTTCTCCCAGAACTTAAATTAATGGAAAACAAACATTTCGAATTCCCTAGTTATAGCCGGAGTTAATTTTGGGAGGAGGTCATTCTCCCGGATTCACCAGTTTTAAATTGTCCGGTTTAACGGGAGAAGGCCGGTCATATATAATGTCAATGTTTGCGACATTTGTTTTAGGGAAAACTAATTTTAAAGTCAAAATCTAAAAGCATTTCCCATCAATTCCATTTCAGTTCTTGGTATGCCTAGACTTACCGCGAGTTGCTCCCATCGTGAAACATTTTTTTTAATGGATTCAAGGATATTCTTGGCCTCCTTTTCCTTTAGACGGAAATACGGAGCCACCTCCATCACCAAATCAAAATCCAGTGCATTATCATTTTCGGAAATATTCAGTTTTAAACCACCGCCATTGGGAGTAGGATTTATATCGTATGCGGGAGAAAGCACCCAACCAGAATTGGACAATAAAAAACCATGGTTCCGTAGATGGTCATCCGTATTGGAAATACAAACATTAAATGCAATACGTCTCCATAACTTCTTCATATCATTGTCCACATCAGCTCCCTGTTGCATCAAAAATTCAACAAGCTCCAAATAACTGACCCCATCTTGATAATCTGCCCCATCAGTATACCCCAACAGTGTCATCGCGGAAGCAAAATGAATCCGGGTTCCATCCTTTTTACGATCAAATCGCTGTGTCAAAAATGTATGTTGATGGTACGAAAATCGTTGAACTTTGGATGGTGCCATGGCTATACCGGATTGAATGGCCAACCGATAGGCCAACATCTCCCAAGCGCCCATGTCCTGCCTATCATTCTGGCTTGGAAACTTCGCAATCCACAAGCTACCATCGGTATCACGGATATTGGCCTTGGGCCTTGCACCGCCCAAGGAAGAACCTGGTGCCATTAACATGTTCAGCCATTTTAGATATTCCGGATGGTCTGGGGCATCATCTTTTTCCAATTGCAAACTGGCATATTCAAGGTCTCTCAAATTCGTGAACGGGGGAGCCGCCTTTGTTTGGTCATCATCCAAAAACGATCCATCCGGTGTTGTTTTAAATCGTAGTCCTCCCATTCGGTTACCATCATACACCCCTAGAAGATAATCGGATTCCAACAAGGTCTTAGGAGGCCTTGATTCGATTCTTGCTCTTGCCGCCTCTTTACGTAACATCAGCACCCTGCCCCAACGATCAGGGGATGAATCCAAGAAAATGCCAAAATTGGACTTTTCGTCATTCAAGTATTGCTGTCCCTCAAACAATTGTAGATCCGGATCGATGATCTGTGCAAAATTGGACCGGAGCCAAGCCTTATCGTATTCAAAGGAAAATATTTCTTTTTCCCTTGAAGGTGTAGCATACAAAAGGCCCATTGGGACAGGTCCCTTTATCCCATCCCAATCAGCATAGACCCATATTTCCCTTCGTTCCCGTGCCATTATATATTTGATTTTTTCGGACCTCGCTCTTTAATGGTCAGTTCAGCATCTTGTATTTTCCTTCCCAAAACATCATCTTCGGCCAAATGCAATACGTCCTTTTCCAAGCCCAAAACCAACAAAACCTTAAGGAGAACACCTATGGAAATCGCAGGGTTTCCTTGTTCCAGGGTAGAAAGGGTCGGTCTGGAAATACCGGCACGCTCAGCAACCTGTTTCATCGTAAGCTTCCTGCGCAAACGGGCCAGTTTGATATGCTCTCCAACCGTTTCCAAAAGCTTCCTGTTCTTAGGCAACAATACAAGACTATTTCTAGACATAACGTAAAATATTATTTACTATTATATGTAAATATACAAAAGGTATTTTACGTTATTAAAAGTATATATTTAAAAATGAATTACATTGAATTGGTGTCAACCCATTTATGGTAAACATGTACTTCTAATGTCAACTTAACTATCCGGTGGAAACTTTTCAATAATAGGATTACTTTTCACTCGTTAAAGTTGAACCCAGATTATAAAAAAACTTTATCTAAATTCGATATTGCGTTCGCATAAATAAGTTTGCCCTTTATCGAAGTGCAAACCTTATCCCCCAGCACTTCTATCGACCTCTTTACTTTTAAAACGAATCAAAAGATTATCGATATCCTCACTTATCTTGGACTCCACTACCCTGGCGTAAATTTGTGTAGTGGATAGTTTAGTATGTCCTAGGAGTTTAGAAACCGTTTCAATGGGAACATTATTGCTCAGCATCACCGTAGTGGCAAAGGTATGTCGGGCCACATGAAAGGTGAGATATTTATCGATTTTGCACGCCCTGGCTATTTCCTTCAGGTAGGCGTTTGTCTTCTGGTTGGAACAAATGGGAAGAAGTCCCTTCCCCGGGGAATCTTCTTCATCCCAGTATTTTTCCAAAATGGCCCAGGCTTGGGGAATCAAGGGAACCTTGACCATAACATCCGTTTTTTCGCGTTTGGTACTGATCCACCGGTTACCATCAAAGCCCTTGATAATGTTTGCCTTGACCAGGTCCTTAACATCCACATAGGACAGACCCGTGTAACAGGAGAAGACAAAACAATCCCGAATCCGCTCCAAACGTTGGTTTGTAAGCACAGTTCCTTCCAATCGGTGAAGTTCCTCTTCATCCAAAAACTGCCTATCGAACTTTAAATACCTAAATTGGATCTGGTCAAAAGGGTTCTTCTCCATCCACTCCATTTTTATCGCCAGGTTGAGCATTTTCTTGAATCGTTCCAAATGCTTCATCACCCCGTTGTTGCCCAGTGAGAGCTTATTGTTGGCATCCCGGTATCCCCGCAGAAAATGTTCAAATTGCGTTACAAAGGCATAATTCAGTTGTTTGAGAAAAACATCGTTCACATTCAATTCTTCCGATAAAAACCGATGAATGTACCTTTCCGTTGTATAATAGTTCTTCATGGTCCCTGGTTTCAAGATAACGGACATCTTCTCATTATGGTAACCGACCAGATCCTTTAATGTCTTGTTCGTATCATCCTCACCAAGATAGCGTGATTTGATGGCATCGGCGGAAACCACCCTATGCTCTTCCAAGAGTTCCCTATGGCACACCAATAATGCACCATATACAGTGTCCAGATAGGCGTTCAACTCCCTGATGTGAGCTGAACTTCCCCTGACCTTGTTTCTGTTGGTGTCCCAATTTTTGGTGGACACGGTGCGTTTTAGACTGATTTCCGATCGTTTTTTATCCACCGTTATGCGTACATAAAGGGATAATTGATCGGCACTGCGTTTTGATTTTCTGGTATAGAAACTTACCGCGAAAGTGTTTTTTGCTTTCATTTTGCATGACTTTGGTTAAACAATTCCTGTTGAATCGAAAGTCAAATCAGTTACAAAAGCCCTTTAAAGATAGTACAATTTAAGCAAATGGTTGTACACCGAATTACGCACCTGATTACACACCTATTGGTTGATTTTAAATGATATCAGATGAATGCACTAAAAACAAAAAGCACTGAAAATCAAATGATTAACAGTGCTTTATTTTCACCTATTTAATTAGGTTGTCGGGGTGGCAGGATTCGAACCTGCGACCTCCTGCTCCCAAAGCAGGCGCGATAACCGGGCTACGCTACACCCCGAAAACAGTTTCAAAAACTGTAACTTTCAATACAAAACTCCTCATATCAAATGGCATACTCGTTGAGTAGACCGCTCGGGCGGAGCCTGTGCCGAGCTAAGTCGAGGTGCTACACCCCGAATTGTATTTGGAAAAAGCGGAGAGACTGGGACTCGAACCCAGGCAGCACTTACGCGCTGACAGATTAGCAATCTGCTCCGTTACCACTCCGGCACCTCTCCTTTATTTCTTATGAACGTGCATTCTGAAAATGCGGATGCAAATGTACCTTTTCAGTTACAAGATCGCAACTATTTTTCCATTTTTTTGATGGAACTTTTCCAACTGCCCTGCTATTCAGGATATTCCACCCGCAAATGATAGATATTCGTAAGCTTTTGCTTCAGAACTTTCTTTACCATCTCAATTTCCTTTAAAGTGATATTCGCATTCAAGTACTGATCGGCTTGCATCTGTCCTTTTACGATTTTCTCGACAAACTCATCAATAATGGCAAAGGTGGGGTTTTTAAGGCTCTTTGATGCTGCCTCAACGGCATCGGACATCATCAAAATAGCCGTTTCCTTGGAAAATGGAATAGGTCCGGGATATTGAAAACTCTCCATATCCACCTCTTTTTCCAATTCCTGCTGTTTCTTATAAAAATAATAGACCACCGTGGTCCCATGGTGGGTACGGATAAAATCGATTATACGGTCTGGTAAATTGTTTTTTCTCGCAATTTCTATTCCATTGATACGTGGTCTATAATGATTTTTGCACTTTCCTTGGGGGGCAAATCATCATGTGGGTTCACATTGGTGATCTGGTTTTCCGTAAAGTAGGTAGGCTGCTCCATCTTACCAATATCGTGATACAATGCCCCTACCCTAACCAACATCGCGTTAGCACCAATTTCGTTCGCCGCTGCCTCGGCCAAATTGGCCACCTGCAGGGAATGATGGAATGTTCCCGGTGCTTTGTCCGACAGCTCCTTGAGCAGCTTGGAATTGGTATCGGACAGTTCCAAGAGCGACACATCCGAAACCAGCCCAAAGAGTTTTTCGAACATATAAATCAAGGGTTGTGCAAAAAGGGTCAACAAACCGTTCAGCACAAAGACCCCGAACAATATCCATTCTATGTTCTCCAAATTACCCTCGTGGATGGCGTGGAATGCAAAATATCCGATAATATAAATCAGGGTAATCTGACCTACCGAAATGAACAGATTCGCCCTTTTGTAGAGCTCAGAAGCGGTCAAAATGGTCACAATTCCCGCAATAATCTGCAAAAAGATGTATTCAAAACTGTTGGGCACCACAAAGCCAAGGATCAACACGGTCAATACATGAACGAACAGTCCCAATCTAGCATCAAAAAAGTTCTTGAGCACCAATGGTAAAATACAGAGCGGGACCATGTACACATAGTTCTCATAATGCTTCACCATCAAGGTAGTAGCGACCACCATCAACAGTATGTTGAAGAAAATAAAGGTTACCTTATTGTTGTTCTGAAAGATTTCGTTCCTGTATCTTTTCAAAAAAAGAAATAGCATGATCAACACCAAAGCCACCAAAATCGTGTAACCCAGTAGGATGAAATAGAAATTACTGCCCATCCAGAGTTCAGATTCGTATTCACTCTTGAGCGAGTTCAATATTTTAAAGTCCTCCGATTCCACGATTTCTCCCTTGGCAATGATCAATTGTCCCTGATTCACCTCCCCCCGGGTATAGGAAACTTTGGAAAGTCATCATTTAGTGCGCTATCGGTCAATACTTCGTCATAAAACAGGTTGGCCCTTACGGTATTGTTTATGATTGTCCGCAAAGATGTGGCACCGGAAATTCCCGAGTCGTTCAAGCGCTGGGAGATGTCTTTTTTGGCCTGGTCCACATTGAGGTAATCACCGGGTGAAATGGGTTGTGCCTCATTGTTCTTCACCACCACGGCAAGCTCGGATTCCGGTAAATTTTGAAATATGCCGTTATCGTAGATTTCATTGATGATTTGCTCGGCTAAATTTCTGAGCGCTTGGCGCTGTGACGAACTGTAGGGTTCCGATTGAAAAAGCAGGTTCAATTCTTGGGCTACTTCCGTTTGCACATCGGAAACCGTAGCCGTATTGTAGGTGAAGTAATCCGTTTTGTTTTTTCGGATGGCGGACTTCTCGGCTTCTATTTCTTCGGGAGTTTTCTGAATGGAAAAGTCGATAGGGGCGTACAGATTTTCATATTGCCATGGCTTTCCTCTTTGAAACTCGTATTTGAACTTTCCGCCCTTTGGGAAAAAGAACACGATCAAGGCTACCGAAACCACATACAGGAAATATTTATAGACCAGTGATTGGTGCTTGTATACGTTATCCAGTGTTTTTCCCATTCCTTATGCTGTTAACCTCAAAAATAGAAAATATATATCACAAGTCGGTTGGCTTGCCTTCTTATGGTTTGCATTTAAATTTAGTATTTTCGCAGGAGTAAAAATGCACATATGAAAAAAGTAGTAATCGTATCCGCCGCAAGAACCCCAATTGGGAGCTTTATGGGAGCCTTATCTACCGTTCCTGCCCCAAAATTGGGCGCTGTGGCCATAAAAGGCGCTTTGGACAAGATTGGTCTTAAGCCAGAACTGGTTGAAGAAGTATTGATGGGGAACGTGGTACAGGCCGGAACTGGACAGGCCCCTGCGAGACAGGCCGCTATTTTTGCCGGAATTCCGAACACTGTTCCCTGTACCACGGTGAACAAGGTGTGTTCTTCGGGCATGAAATCGATCATGCAAGGGGCACAATCCATTGCTTTGGGCGAAAATTCCATTGTTGTGGCCGGGGGGATGGAAAATATGAGTTTGATACCGCACTATGCCTACATGCGAACAAGCACCAAATTTGGTCCTTCCACTTTGGTGGATGGTATGCAAAAAGATGGTCTTGTGGATGCCTACGACCAAAACGCGATGGGTGTATGCGCCGATGCCTGCGCCACTGAATATAAGTTTAGCAGGGAAGATCAGGATGCCTATGCCATCCAATCCTACAAAAGATCTGCCGAGGCCTGGAAAGCCGGAAAGTTCAATAATGAGGTAGTACCCGTAGAGGTGCCCCAACGCAGAGGAGAGCCCATTATAGTAAGCGAGGACGAGGAGTTCAAAAATATCAAATTGGAAAAAGTACCCGCATTAAGGCCTGCCTTCACCAAGGATGGAACGGTGACCGCCGCAAATGCTTCCACTATCAACGACGGGGCAGCGGCAGTAGTGCTTATGAGCGAAGAGAAAGCCAAGGAACTGGGACTTACCCCATTGGCCACGATAAAAGGGTATGCCGATGCTGCCCACGAGCCGGAATGGTTTACCACTGCACCGGCAAAGGCATTGCCTAAAGCACTGGACCGAGCGGGAGTTTCCATTGGGGATATTGATTATTTTGAGTTTAACGAAGCCTTCTCGGTAGTGGGATTGGCCAACATGAAAATTCTAGGCCTCACCGATGCCAACGTTAACGTTAATGGTGGTGCGGTTTCCCTAGGTCACCCATTGGGATGCTCAGGTGCCAGGATAACCATTACCCTTTTGAACATATTGGAACAGAACAATGCCAAATTGGGAGCTGCAGCCATTTGCAATGGTGGTGGTGGTGCGTCGTCCATTGTTCTGGAAAGAAATTAGTGATTCAATCCGTACCGTAAATGCAATATGGAATTTGTCCTCTAAGCGTTGTTCCTATTCGAACAAATCCGGACGATGGTGCCGAAATGTCATCCCAATTATTATATGGGGAGCATTTCAAAGTTTTGGAAAGTCGAAAAAAATGGAGCCGTATACGGACCGCTTATGATAAATTTGAAGGTTGGATAGCCAATAATCAGCTAACAATCATTTCCGAACCTGTTTACCATGAATTGGAGGGCTTGGAGACCCAAAAAGTCTGTTCCGACCTAATTTCCCATATCTGCACTCATGATGGCATGTTATTGCCCATTTTAATAGGCTCCATGGTCAATGCGCCGACTTTACTGCAACATTCCTTTGAGGGCAGCGTATGCCATGGTAAAAAATCAAAAGAGAGTTTGGTCGACACGGCCACCTTATACCTAAAGGCCCCCTTTTTGGCCGGAGGGAAGACCCCTTTTGGGATAGACTGCTCGGGCTTTACGCAAATGGTCTATAAAATAAATGGATATACGCTGGCCAGAACGGCCGTGGAACAATCCAAGCAAGGCGAAGCGTTGAGTTTTATAGAGGAGAGCGAACCGGGAGATTTAGCCTTTTTTGATGATAACGAAGGGATTATCGACCATGTAGGCATCATATTGCAGGACAACTACATTATCCATGTGAACGGTCATGTCCGGATTGACAGAATAGACCATACTGGCATATTCAATACCGAGGAAAAACTGTACACCCATCAACTTAGGGTCATTAAAAAAGTGATATAAAAAAAGCCCCAACATATGGGGCTTTCTTTTTATAATCTTTGTGATGATGACTACTCTCCCAATAGCTTTTTAATCCTCATGAAGTTTTCATTGTCGCCCAAGGCGCCGTAGATATTCTTCAATTGAGTAAGGATGCTTTCGTTGTCTGGATTGGATTGTAGCGCATCTTCCAAAACGGTAGCACCTTCCCTAAACAGGCTGTCCTTTTTATCCTTAAGCTCATCATACTTGGCAATATCGGCCTTGGAAGTACCCAAAGCGTTCATTTCGTCGATAAGGCCGTTACCTTCGTTTACGTAGGTTGTGGAAAGGTTCAACAATGCATTGATATAACCTGGGTCGATGGCCAATGCTTTTTTGTAAGCATCCCTTGCATCTTCCAAATTGCCTTGTTCCATGTTGATTACACCAATATTGTAGAGCAAATCTGGATTGTCCGGGGCCATGGCAGATGCCTGTCCCATCAATTCCTTAAACTTCTCCTTATCGCCCATGGTGTAGTGCAAGTTAGCCTCGCCCAAAACCAAGTTGACATCGTCCGGATTTTCCGCCCTTGCATCGGCATAAGCTGCAATCGCTTTTTCATTTTCTCCCATTTGTTGGTAGATCAACGCGATATTTTTAACGATTTCTGGCTTTTTGGATGGATTCACTTCTTCTTTGGGATCCTTGTGCGTTCCCGCTTTTACATAAAGGTCTCGGGTCGACTTGTCCATGGTCTCTGTTTCCCCAGTTTCCACATTCACCGCTGTGTAGGTCACAGATTCACCGTTATAGCCGAGATCCTTAAGCTCCTTATAGTATTTAAGGGCTTCATCGTAGTGTTGTCCATTCACGGCACTACTGGCCGCGTAGTATAGATACACGGTATCGCGTGGGCTAAGTTTGTAACCCATGTACAACTTTTCGGCAGCTTCGGCAAACTTTTGGTTGTTGTTGTCCTCAACGGCGGCGTTGACCAAATCAGCGGTCATCTGCCCCATCTTCTCCCGGGCCACGGAAGTATACTTTTCCTTTCCGCTGGCTTCTTCCACGGCAATCACCTTTTTATAGGCATCCAAAGCGGACTGGAAGGAGGCTACGTCGCCTTTTTTGGCCAATTCGTAGTTGGCATTTCCCAAAAGGGCATAATACTCGGCCTGATCTTTTTCCTTGGCCGAATCAATGGTAGAAGCAGCACTTACCAATGCAGCTTTTGCTGCTGCGGCATCACCGTCCTTTAACGCCTTTTCCGCCGTCTTCATCTCATCCTTTTGGGCAAAACCCATTGCGGATACTCCTATGGCTGTTAGTATTAATAATCTTGTTTTCATGTTTAAAATTGAAATTATTTAGTGTTTATCGATTACTCCTTAATATACAAATTATTGTTATTCGTCCCTATTTTCATCAATAGCCGTGCCATCTTCTCCTTTTACCTCGATGTCACGTATATCAACCTCATCGACATCATCGTCTTCTTTAACGACTTTGGCCACTGCGGCGATGGAATCGTTATCCTTAAGATTGATCAAGCGCACCCCTTGGGTAGCTCTTCCCATAACTCTTAGGTCCTCAACCCCCATTCGTATGGCAATTCCAGATTTATTGATGATCATGAGGTCATCCGTATCCGTCACGTTCTTAATCGCGACCAAACCGCCAGTTTTCTCGGTGATGGAAATGGTCTTCACTCCTTTTCCGCCACGGTTGGTAATACGGTAATCCTCTATATTGGAACGTTTCCCGTAGCCCCTTTCGGAAACCACCAAGATATCGTCCTCAAAATTGTGTACCGAAACCATACCTACAACTTCATCGTTGTCATCGGCCAAGGTAATACCACGAACACCGGATGCATTCCTGCCCATTGGCCTTGTCTTGGATTCCTCAAAGCGAATGGCTTTCCCTGATTTAAGACCAAGGAATATCTGACTGGTACCTGTGGTCAGTTTAGCTTCCAAAAGCTCATCATCCTCACGAATGGTGATGGCATTGATACCATTTTGTCGTGGTCTGGAATACTGCTCCAAAGATGTCTTTTTGACCGTACCCTTCTTGGTGGCCATAATCACAAAATGACTGTTCACGTACTCCTCATCCTTCAAATCTTGGGTACAGATAAAGGCTTTCACCTTATCATCCTGCTCAATGTTGATCAAGTTTTGGATGGCCCTACCCTTGGATGTCCTGCTTCCTTCCGGAATTTCAAAAACACGCATCCAGAAACACTTTCCTTTTTGTGTAAAGAACAGCATATACTGGTGGTTGGTACCCACAAATAGGTGTTCCAAAAAGTCCTCATTACGGGTGGATGAGGCTTTTTGCCCCACTCCTCCCCTATTTTGGGTCTTGTATTCGGAAAGTGGTGTTCTTTTGATATAACCTGCGTGGGAAATGGTAATGACCACTTGTTCATCAGGAATCATGTCCTCAATGCTCAAATCTCCACCGGCATAATTGATTTCAGACCTTCTGTTGTCACCGTATTTATCCTTGATCTCCAAAAGTTCATCTTTGATGATCTGCATTCTGCGCTCTTTCTTCTCCAGAATGTCCTTAAGGTCTTCGATGGTTTTCAACAATTCGGCATGCTCTTCGCGCAGCTTGTCCTGCTCCAGACCAGTCAATTGACGCAAACGCATTTCCACAATGGCCTTGGCTTGGACTTCTGTCAATTTGAAGCGCTCCATCAAACTGTTTCGGGCTTCTTCTACATTGGCGGACCCTCGGATGATGGCAATGACCTCATCGATGTTATCGGAGGCTATGATTAGTCCTTCCAAGATATGGGCCCTGTCTTCAGCTTTCTTCAGCTCGAATTTGGTACGTCTTACAACAACCTCATGCCTGTGCTCTACAAAATGGTAGATAATGTCCTTGAGGTTCAACAATTCTGGCCTTCCGTTGACAAGTGCGATATTGTTCACACTAAAAGAGGACTGAAGCGCCGTGTACTTGTACAACATGTTAAGCACAATGTTCGGAATCGCGTCGCGCTTTAGAATGTAAACGATACGCATCCCGTTCCTGTCGGACTCATCACGAATGTTGGATATGCCTTCTATTTTCTTTTCGTTGACCAAATCGGCGGTTTTTTTGATCATATCCGCCTTGTTGACCTGATAAGGAATCTCGGTAACAACGATACATTCCTTTCCTTGCACCTCTTCGATATTGGCTTTGGCACGCATCACTACGCGACCGCGGCCAGTATGGAAGGCCTCTTTTACACCATCATACCCGTAAATGATTCCCCCTGTTGGGAAATCGGGAGCTTTGATGTGCGTAATCAATTCATCGATTTCGATATCATTGTTGTCAATGTAGGCCACGGTACCGTCCACCACTTCGGACAGATTGTGGGGCGGCATATTGGTGGCCATACCTACGGCAATACCCGAAGCACCATTTACCAAAAGGTTGGGAATACGGGTAGGCAGCACTGTGGGCTCCTCAATGGTGTCATCAAAATTGAGCTGATGATCTACGGTATCCTTATCGATATCGGCCAACATCTCTTCGGCGATCTTTCGCATTTTGGCCTCGGTGTAACGCATGGCCGCTGGACTGTCACCGTCCACGGAACCAAAGTTACCTTGGCCATCGACCAACATATACCTAAGGCTCCATTCCTGGGCCATACGGACCATGGTATCATAAACGGAAGAATCACCATGTGGGTGATACTTACCCAAAACCTCCCCTACAATACGGGCCGATTTTTTGTGCGAACTATTGGCCCTTACCCCTAAATCGTGCATTCCGTAGAGCACTCTTCGGTGGACCGGCTTTAAACCATCACGAACATCTGGCAGGGCACGTGACACAATGACCGACATTGAATAATCAATGTAGGCAGATTTCATCTCATCCTCAATGTTGATAGGAATTAACTTTTCTCCTTCCGCCATCCTTATTTTGTATTGTTATTTTGTGGTTAAATTATCATGGCAATATACAGAAAATAGCAGCCTTTATAGCCCTTTGCGAATACTTTATTAAAAAAATTATCAACAGTTGGGCTATTGCGGAAGTTGCCATAATAAAGGTTTGTTAAATCGCCAAAAAACATTAATTATTCCGACATTTACCATTACTTTATCGAATAAGGGTACGGTATTTGACCACCATAACAATACTTTTATTAATTTTAATTGCTGAAAGAGAAACGTATGGACGATAATTTTTCCCCCCGCGTAAAGGACGTTATAGCATACAGCAAGGAGGAAGCCCTCAGACTGGGCCATGACTTTATTGGCACGGAACACCTGATGCTTGGTCTTTTAAGAGACGGAAATGGCAAAGCCATAAATATATTGGATGCACTCGATGTGGACTTGGACCACCTGCGTAGAAAGGTGGAAATCCTGAGTCCGGCAAACCCAAATACGGGCACTATGCAGAAAGATAAGAAGAACCTTCACCTCACCCGCCAAGCGGAACGGGCGTTGAAGACCACTTTTCTGGAAGCAAAGCTTTTCCAGAGTTCTTCCATCAACACAGCGCACCTGTTGCTCTGTATTCTGCGTAACGAGAACGATCCAACTACCAAGCTGTTGCACAAACTGAAAGTGGATTATGATAACGTCAAGGAACAATTCAAATCCATGATCACCAGCGACGATGATTATATAGATACACCCCAAGCGGAATCTTTCCCTGGGGACACAGATGATATGGGAGATAGCAAAGAAAGTTCCTTCGGCTCAGGTGCTTCCCAAAAAGGAAGCAAAAAGTCCAAGACCCCGGTTCTGGACAATTTTGGACGGGACCTTACCCGCTTGGCCGAGGAAAACAAATTGGACCCCGTAGTGGGCAGGGAAAAGGAAATTGAGCGCGTTTCTCAAATATTGAGCAGGCGAAAAAAGAACAATCCTCTCCTTATTGGTGAGCCCGGTGTGGGTAAAAGTGCCATCGCCGAAGGATTGGCATTGCGCATTATCAACAAAAAGGTTTCACGAATCCTGTACAACAAAAGAGTTGTGACCTTGGATTTGGCCTCTTTGGTGGCCGGAACCAAATATCGTGGACAGTTCGAGGAGCGGATGAAAGCCGTGATGAACGAATTGGAGAAAAACGATGACATCATACTATTTATTGATGAGATACATACCATCGTAGGAGCCGGTGGGGCAACGGGCAGTTTGGATGCTTCCAACATGTTCAAACCTGCATTGGCCAGAGGCGAAATACAATGTATCGGTGCCACCACACTGGATGAGTACAGGCAGTACATTGAAAAAGACGGTGCCTTGGAACGTCGCTTCCAAAAGGTAATGGTAGAGCCCACCTCCGTGGAGGAAACTATTGAGATCCTGATGAACATCAAGGCCAAGTACGAAGAGCACCACAATGTCAATTACACGGACGAAGCCATTTTGGCCTGCGTAAAATTGACCAACAGATATATGACCGACCGTTTTCTACCGGACAAGGCCATAGACGCCTTGGATGAAGCCGGTTCGCGTGTACACATCGTCAATATGGATGTTCCCAAGCAAATCTTGGAACTGGAAAGCCAATTGGAAGATGTGCGCGAACTGAAGAACAGTGTCGTCAAAAAACAGAAATACGAAGAAGCGGCCAAGCTAAGGGACGATGAAAAGCGTCTTGAAAAGGAATTGGCCACCGCTCAGGAACGCTGGGAAGAAGAAAGCAAACTGCACCGGGAAACCGTTACCGAAGACAATGTGGCCGATGTAGTTTCCATGATGAGCGGAATTCCCGTTAATAGAATTGCACAAACCGAAAGCAACAAACTGGCCGAACTGCCCAACCTCATCAAAGGTTTTGTTATCGGTCAAGATGAAGCGGTATCCAAGGTTGCCAGGGCCATACAACGGAACAGAGCAGGACTTAAAGACCCGAACAAACCCATAGGTTCGTTCATTTTCTTGGGACAGACCGGTGTCGGTAAGACCCAGCTGGCCAAAATCTTGGCCAAGGAACTCTTTGACTCCGAAGATGCCCTTATCCGAATCGATATGAGCGAGTACATGGAAAAGTTCGCCATATCGCGATTGGTGGGAGCGCCTCCCGGATACGTAGGCTATGAAGAAGGTGGACAATTGACGGAAAAAGTTCGTCGCAAGCCATACTCCGTAGTGCTACTCGATGAGGTGGAAAAAGCCCACCCGGATGTATTTAATATGTTGCTGCAGGTATTGGACGATGGCTTCCTAACGGATAGCCTTGGGCGCAAAATCGATTTTAGGAATACCATCATCATCATGACCTCCAATATTGGGGCCAGACAGTTGAAGGATTTCGGGCAAGGCGTCGGTTTCGGAACAGCTGCCAAAAAAGCGCAGGCCGACACCCACCAGAAAAGTGTCATTGAAAACGCCCTGAAAAAAGCTTTTGCCCCTGAATTCTTGAATAGGATAGACGATGTAGTGGTCTTCAACCCATTGGAGCGGGAGGATATCCACAAAATCATCGACATCGAGCTCAACAAACTGTACCAGCGCATCAAGGATATTGGTTACGAACTAAAACTATCCGATGAAGCCAAGGATTATATTGCTGACAAAGGTTTCGATAAACAATATGGGGCACGACCGCTAAAGAGAGCCATCCAAAAGTATATTGAGGATGCTCTGGCGGAAGAAATCGTAAATTCCAAATTGGAAGAGGGTGATAGCATCTTCATGGAACTTGACGAGAAAAAAGAGGAACTCACCATCGAGATTAAAAAAGCAGAGAAATCACCTGAAGCCGAAAAGTAACTTCACAGGATGATCATAAAAAAGAAAGCTGACAGTCGTCAGCTTTTTTTATGCCCTGTATTTACCGTATAAACGATATTTTAGCGTTTAATCTATTATTTTTTCGTTAAGTGTGATCCACACATACTTTCGTAAGCGAGACACTATAATTACACTTGGGGATGAAAATAACTTCTAATAAGAAGACTGTGGTGGTACGCGAGTATCAGCTGGAGGTGGGAACCGTGCAGGTCTTTGACAACTACATGGTCGCTTCTTTCGATGAAGGTGCCACCATAACACTGGAGAGGACCTATCAAATCATCGGTATTTCTGAAATACATTTTAGGGACAAGGACTTTGGTTACATCAGCCTGAGAAAGAATTCCTATGCGATAGATCCCACCGTGTACAATTATTTGAGGGGGTTGGACAACCTCAAGGCCTTCGCCATTGTTTCCAAGAAAGAAATTGATATGCACAATTTCAATATTGAAAAGATGTTCTACAAAAAACCCATGGAGTTTTTTATCGAATATGACAATGCCCTAGCTTGGGTACAAAAAAGACTAGGTCTCAAAAAAGGGCGGAACAGCGCTTAATCCTTAAGCATTGTCCTTCTGTTCCACTTCGGGTTGACGAAATAACTCCTTATAAGCGTTCCCGATATGTTCCACTATATCGGATGCCTTCATGGCCTCATATCCTTTTACAGACACCGCCAAATCTCCCGCCAAGCCGTGCAGATAAACACCAAACATCGCAGCTTCTAAAGATTCGTATCCTTGCGCGATAAGACCTGTGATCATTCCAGTGAGCACATCTCCTGAACCAGCGGTTGCCATACCGGGATTCCCCGTAGTGTTCACATAGCCCCTATCCTTATATACGGTAATCGTATGCGCCTCTTTAAGTACAAGGACCACGTCATACTTCGCCGAAAAGGCCATGGCTTTTTCCAATTTTTCAAAATCTGAATTCCAATAGCCCATTAGGCGGGCCAATTCTTTCGGATGGGGTGTTAGTACCGACATTTTCGGCACATCTTTCAACATTTCCGGGTTTTGGGACAAAATGTTCAACCCATCGGCATCGATTACCATGGGCGCGTCGGAACTCTTCAAAAAACCGGCGTAGGCCGAAACCGTATCATCGTCCATGCCCATTCCCATACCTACCCCAACAACGGTGGCCTCAAATGGAATTTCAATATCTGAAATGTACTTTTCGCGGGAACCTGTCAAAACCATAAGCTCTGGAACCGCAGTTTGAAGAGCATCGTAACCGCATTTGGGCACAAAGGCCGTTACCAATCCGCTTCCAACAGTCAAACAGGCATTGCTCGCCAATTGAACGGCCCCAATTTTCCCATAACTTCCTCCTATAATGACCGAGTGGCCATAATTTCCCTTATGCGAAAATTTTAATCTAGGTCGATAAAGCGGCAAAACCTCTGGTCTACCAATCAATTCAAACGTAGTCTCGGTCTTGGTAATGTAATCAGCATCCAGACCTATATCCAAAATCTCCCATTGGTTGAGATACACACCTGTCTCTGGCAAAAAGAACACCAACTTTGGAAATTGGAAACTAAGCACATAACTGGCCTGTATCACGTATTCGGGGTTCCATGGAGCTTTGTCCACAGGCAACCCCGAGGGAATATCAACGGATAAAACAAAGGCCTGGGAAGCATTGATATGGGCAATCAAATTTCCCACCCAATCGTCCGGGGCACGGTTGAGACCAATCCCAAAAATAGCATCTACAATAATGTCATTGGCCGATAGTTCAGGCAGATCACTTTCCTCAGCGATCACATTGGGCCATACTTTGCTCTCTTTTAACCGTTTCAGATTCAGCAGAAAATCCTCCGAACGCTTATCGCTATAATTGACCACATGTACCCCGATGGAGTACCCATGTTGCCGCAACTTTCTGGCCAGTACCAAACCATCGCCACCATTGTTACCAATGCCGCAAAACAATTGAATATTTACTTGGGTGCCCCGCAAACGGGAATGCAGCCACTCAAAGAGTTGGTCCGCAGCTCGTTCCATAAGCTCCTCGCTCTTTATCTGTTCTTCTTCAATTGTGGATTTATCAGCTTGATAGATTTGATCGGCAGAAAATATTTTCATTCAGCAAAAAATATGGTGTATTAATACAGATTTCGCAAAACCAACTCGTATGATTTGATGCGGTTATCAAAAATACTACATTTAACACCTCAATTGTGAGCAATGGAGATAAAACAAACGGATAACAACTGGAATTTGATGAATACTTGTTCATCTATCTTCACCATTACTATTACCACCCCTTTGGGGTAAGTCTGCTATATATCAATCCGTCCGTTTTTTAATCTGTTTACAACTTTTTTCAACACCTTTTATTTATGAAAGTTCTAAAATTTGGAGGCACTTCCGTAGCCAATCCAGAAAACATCAATAAGGTCAAATCTATCTTGGCCCAACAGAAAGAGCAGCAAATTGCGGTAGTCGTTTCCGCCTTTGGAGGGGTGACCGACGTGCTTCTTAACGCCTCTCAAGCGGCTTCCCAACAAGATATCGACTATAAAAATAGCCTCAAGGCGATTGAGGACCGGCACATATCGGCCATTCGCGAACTGATTCCCGTCAAGTCACAAAGTGCGGCGTTGAGCAAGGTAAAAAGCGAGCTGAACGTACTGGAAACCCTTTTGGAAGGTTCTTTTTTGATTGGGGAGATAACGCCAAAGCTTTCCGATAAAATCGTCAGCTATGGGGAACTCCTTTCCTCATTTATCATCAGTGAATTTTTGAAATCCGAAGGATTGGATGCAGTTTACAAGGACAGTAGGGAACTCATCAAAACCGACAACCATTTTGGCAAGGCCAATGTCGACTTTGCAATCACCAATGCCAATTGCAAGGCCTATTTTGACTCCGCCGAACATCAAATCACCCTATTGCCTGGATTTGTGGCTTCCAGTAAAAGTGGCGATTTGACTACTTTGGGCAGGGGAGGTTCCGACTACACCGCTGCAATCATCGCCGCCGCTGTAGATGCCGATATGTTGGAAATATGGACCGATGTAAGCGGAATGTACACGGCCAACCCCAAGTTGGTGAAACAGGCGAAGTGCGTGGCCCACATCAGCTATCAAGAGGCCATGGAACTTTCCCATTTTGGAGCCAAGGTACTCTATCCGCCTACCATTCAACCCGTATTGGGCAAGGAAATTCCGATTGCCATAAAAAACACTTTCGACCCTGAAAACCCAGGTACGCTAGTGGCCAAAAACACCAATGGAAATGGCAAAACCGTGCGAGGCATCAGTCATGTGGGTAACATTAGTCTATTATCGCTTGAAGGTCCCGGAATGATTGGAATTCCAGGTATCTCCAAACGCTTTTTTGAGACGCTTTCGGTCAAGAACATCAGTATTGTGCTGATTACCCAAGCCTCATCCGAACATTCCATCTGCGTAGGTATTGCCGACCAAGATGTGGATGTGGCAGCGGAGGCCGTAAACGAAACTTTCGAATTCGAGATTTCCACGAAAAAGATAAAGCCGGTCATCGTTGAAAAAGACCTTACCATTGTAGCCTTGGTCGGTGATAATATGAAGAGCCATCAAGGACTGAGCGGTAAAATGTTCAGCACCTTGGGCAAAAACAATGTGAACATTCGGGCCATTGCACAAGGAGCATCCGAGCGAAACATATCGGCTGTCATCAAAAAAGAGGACGTCAAAAAAGCGCTCAATTCGCTTCATGAGACCTTTTTTGAGGAAAACATCAAGCAGCTCAACCTTTTTGTAATGGGTGTTGGAAACGTAGGCTCCAAATTCCTGGCACAAATCCGTCAGCAGAAAAAATATTTAAAAGAAGAGCTAAAACTGAATGTACGCGTCATCGGCATGAGCAACTCCAGAACCATGGCCTTTGATGAAAACGGGATTTCCCTAAAGGATTGGGAAAGCATATTGGAGCAAGGGGAACCGGCGGACAAGCAGAAATTTTTCGACCGCATCAATACCTTGAACTACCGCAACAGCATTTTTGTAGACAACACGGCGAGCGAAGAAGTCTCGAAAAGTTATGCGAGCTACCTCAAAAACAGCATTTCGGTGGTGACCTGCAATAAAATTGCTTCTTCTTCGGACTATGCCTACTACAAGGAGTTGAAACAATTGGCCAAACAATATAGCGCCCCCTACCTCTTTGAGACCAATGTAGGGGCCGGATTGCCCATCATCGACACCTTAAAGCATTTGATTGCCTCTGGGGACAGGGTCCGAAAAATACAGGCAGTGCTATCGGGCAGTCTCAATTTTGTCTTTAACACCTTCGATGATTCCACCACCTTTCACGATGTGGTAAAACAGGCACAGGAACAAGGGTACACCGAACCGGACCCGACCATCGACTTGAGCGGCGTGGACGTGATGCGAAAGATTTTGATATTGGCTAGGGAGAGCGGTCATCAATTGGATATCGATGACATTGAAAATGAATCTTTTCTGCCGAAAGAAAGCTTGGATACCGATTCGAATGAAGCCTTTTTTGAAAGCTTGATAAAATATGAGGACGATTTCCAAAAATTGTACAGCGACGCAGCTGCGAAAGACTGCAAATTAAAATATGTGGCACAGTTTGAGGATGGAAAGGCGAAAGTGGGCCTACAGCAAATTCCTAAGGGGCACGATTTTTATAATTTGGAAGGCAGTGACAATATCGTTTTGTTCTTTACCGACCGTTATGTGAACCAACCCTTGATCATAAAAGGTGCCGGGGCGGGGGCAGATGTGACTGCATCGGGTATCTTTGCAGATATTGTACGAATCGGAAATTTTTAACCCATGGAAGAAATCAAGGTATTTTGCCCGGCGACCATAGCCAACGTATCCTGCGGATTCGATGTGCTCGGTTTGGCGTTGGATTCGGTGGGTGATGCAATGACGGTTCGCAAGATTCCCGAAAAAGGGATTCGTATTTCAAAAATCATGGGGCAAGACCTTCCTTTGGAAGCTGAGCAAAATGTTGCAGGTGTTGCTGGTTTGGCGCTTTTGGACAAAAGTGATTACGAGGGCGGATTTGAGATTGAAATTGATAAGCGCATCAAACCTGGGAGTGGTATTGGCAGCAGCGCAGCCAGCTCCTCTGGAGCGGTTTGGGCCATGAACGAACTCTTGGGGAAGCCCTTTTCAAAGCTCGAATTGGTCGAGTTTGCCATGCAGGGAGAAAAACTGGCAAGCGATGTGGCCCACGCCGATAACGTGGCCCCGGCCATTTATGGTGGTTTTACGTTGGTCCGGAGCTACGAACCTTTGGACATTATCCCCATACCGACACCTTCGGAATTGTACGCAACGGTAATCCACCCACAAATTGAAATCAAGACGTCCGATTCCCGAAAAATTTTGAAGACGACCATTTCCATGCAACAAGGCATTCGGCAATGGGGCAATTTGGGCGGACTCATCGCCGGGCTTTTTCAGAATGATTATGATTTGATAAGTCGTTCCTTGGAGGATCATATCGTAGAACCCATCCGTTCCATTTTGATTCCCGCTTTTGACGACATCAAGGCCAACGCCTTAAAGGCAGGGGCACTCGGCAGTGGTATTTCAGGCTCCGGACCCTCTATTTTTGCCTTGAGCAAAGGTGAAACGATAGCCCAACAAGTGGCAGCATCCATGAAGGAAACCTATCAAAATATAGGTATCGATTTCGACATCCATATTTCCAAAGTAAACAGCCAAGGCGTAAAAAAAATTACCTAAAGCCCATGAAATTTTACAGTTTAAACAATCAACATATAAGGGCATCGTTCAAGGAAGCGGTCATTGCTGGAATTTCGCCGGATAAAGGCCTTTACTTTCCGGAGAAAATTACTCCACTGAATACCGATTTTTTTAAAACTATTGAAAAGGTTTCCAATCACGAAATAGCTTTCAAAGCCATTCACCAGTTTGTGAGCGACGATATTCCCGATGAAATCCTGAAAGAAATCATAGCGAACACCTTGGATTTTGAGTTTCCAGTGGTCGACATTGAAAAAAACGTAGCCACTTTGGAGCTTTTTCATGGGCCCACCATGGCCTTTAAGGATGTCGGCGCCCGATTTATGGCAAACTGTTTGGGCTACTTTTCACAAGGGCAAAAACAGGATGTTACGGTATTGGTGGCTACTTCTGGAGATACCGGCGGTGCCGTTGCCAATGGCTTTTTAGGGGTTGATGGGGTAAAAGTGGTCATCCTCTACCCCAGCGGCAAGGTGAGTGAAATCCAAGAAAAACAACTGACCACTCTGGGCCAAAATATCGAGGCCATGGAAGTGGATGGTGTTTTTGACGATTGCCAGCGTATGGTGAAGACAGCGTTTTTGGATACTGAAATCACGGACCATAAAAAATTGACCTCGGCAAATAGCATCAATGTGGCCCGATGGCTGCCCCAACTGTTCTACTTTTTGTTTGCCTACAAGCAAGCCAAATCAAAAGGAAAGGATATTGTATTTTCAGTGCCTTCGGGTAATTTTGGAAATGTCTGTGCTGGAATGGTGGCCCAAAAATTGGGCATGCCCATCAAGCATTTTGTGGCATCTACCAATGTAAACGATGTGGTCCCTAAATACATGGAAAAAGGCGTGTATGAACCTATGCCTTCCGTAGCGACAATTTCCAATGCCATGGATGTGGGAGACCCCAGTAATTTTGTGCGGATAAGGCATTTGTACCAGAACGATTTGGAAACACTTCAAAACAACCTCTCCTCCTATTCCTTTTCGGATGAAGCTACCAAAAAAACCATGAAAGAGGTGTATACCAAAACGGGCTACGTAATGGACCCCCACGGTGCAGTAGGGTATCTTGGGTTAAAGGAATATCAAAAATCCCATCCCGATACCTTTGGTATTTTCTTGGAAACGGCCCATCCCGTCAAGTTTTTGGATGTGGTGGAAGCAACACTGGGTATAGGCCCAGCTATTCCCGCGCAGATTCAGAAAGTGATGGACAAGGTGAAAAAATCACATCGAATCGCGAATTACGAAGAGCTGAAACAATACTTGCTGCAGCATTAATCCAGTTTGGGCAGTTTAAAACTGTCCAACGGACTAGGCTGCTTCATCACTTCCTCGATAGCCTCAGTGGTGCGTGGTGCCATGGCAGAAAGGTTGACTGGCCCATCTTCCGTAATCAAGATATCATCTTCGATTCGGACGGCAATGCCCCACCACTTTTCATCACAGGCACTGTTTTCGGGTATATAAATTCCCGGCTCAACAGTAATCACTTGATTGGGCTTGAAGGCTTGGTAGGTACCTGCATCGTGGACATCGAGCCCCAAATAGTGAGAGGTTCCGTGTGGAAAATAGATTCTCGCCTCTTTGGCATCCTTAATGATTCCGAGATCCATCAACCCTTGGGTCACCACCGTTAAAGCGGCCTTGTGCGGCTCCCCAAAGGATGCACCGACGACACTCGCGGCAATCCCGGCTTCCTGGGCATTATAAACGATGTCGTAGATAGCTTTCTGCTCTGGCGAAAACTTTCCGTTGGCAGGGATAGTGCGGGTCACATCAGCAGTATAACCATGATATTCCGCTCCCAAATCCATCAGCACCAAATCATCCCCAACCTTGGTCTTGTTGTTCTCGATGTAGTGAAGAATGCAGCCGTTATGGCCACCGCCAACAATGGAGGGATAACCCTCGTACTCGGCACCATACCTTTTGTACACATATTCGTGAACGCCCTGTATCTCAGTCTCGGACATATTGGGGTGCATGGCCTTCATCACCTCTATTTGACCTACTGCGGAAATTTCGATGGCCTTTTTGAGCAATTTCAATTCCTCTGGGGTTTTATCCTGTCGCAATTCGGCCATCACCGAAGGCAGGATGCTGGAATCCAGATTGGAAGATCTTTGGACCACGAACACTTTGTTTTTGATTTCATCGCGGATCTCATCGGAATTCGCCTCCACGAAATCGTTGAGCAAATCATCCTCTTGCAATTCGGGATTCCGCTCCATAAATCTTTGGATAGTTTCGGCGACCTCACCCCAATTATCGACAGTGGCCCCAGCAATTCTTTTGTACAACTGGTTTCGTATGGGGTTATAATCGGCAGGGTAGTTTGCCTTTATCTTGAAGGTTTTGACCAAATCAAACAAATCTGCCGTTCCTGGTTTATCACGATAGTCGTTATGAAAATCAACAAAGGAAACGTTATCAAAAGATTGAAAATCCAAGGGGAAATTCTCAAATTCACTACCATTAAAAACCATATTGAAACCCAGCTTTTCCTTAACGCCTTCAACACCCAAGCGTTTTCCGGTCCATTGCTCGGCTCTTGCATTTCGCTCTTGCACATAAAATATTTCATCAAACGTATTTCCGGAGGCATCGGTCTGGGGTTCGGAGAAAAGAATCAGCACGGCATTCGGCTCCTTGTACCCTGTCAAATAGTAAAAATTGGGGTCCTGATGGTACACGTAGTCCACATCGTTTGCCCGATTGCGTTCTGCGTTGGCAAAAAGCACTACTGCGGTATTAGGAGGCAGTTTAGCTCTTACGGCATCCCTTCTATCCTTATGAAAATCGGCCGGAAGATAGTCAGTGGGCAAATCCTGGGAAATACCAGCGGTTATGAATAAAATAGCCGACAAAAGGCTCCATTTGATTTTTGACATGATTACATATTTTGATGAAAATACAAATTTTGGGCATATCAAAAATGGAATATGACCTCAGTTTTAGCAAAATCATAATACCCGAAAATAAGGGTATCCTTAATTAATTCTATAAATTTGCCCATCGTAAAATTAGAGCCGATGAAAAATACTGCACTTACCGAAACGCACAAAGCGTTGGGAGCCAAAATGGTGCCCTTTGCGGGTTACAACATGCCCGTTTCTTATGAAGGTGTAAATGTGGAACATGAAACCGTTCGCAAGGCGGTGGGTGTGTTCGATGTGTCACATATGGGCGAGTTTTTGGTCGAAGGGCCCAAAGCTTTGGAACTGATCCAGAAAGTGACGACCAACGACGCTTCCAAATTGACTGTCGGCAAGGCGCAGTACAGTTGCATGCCCAACGAAACGGGGGGTATTGTGGACGACTTGATCATTTATCGGGTCAAGGAAGAAACTTATCTTTTGGTGGTGAACGCATCCAACATTGATAAGGATTGGGACCATATTTCCAAATACAACGAGGGCATTGGTGCCGACATGAGAAATATATCCGACGATTATTCACTTTTGGCCATTCAGGGCCCAAAGGCGGTGGAGGCGATGCAAAGTTTGACTTCTGTTGATTTGGCGTCCATTAGCTTCTACAGCTTTGTGGTCGGCGATTTTGCCGGTATTGAGCATGTCATCATTTCTGCAACGGGTTATACTGGTTCGGGCGGTTTTGAAATCTATTGCAAAAACTCCGAAGTACAACAGGTATGGGACAAAGTGTTGGAAGCCGGCGCCGATTTCGGCATCAAGCCCATTGGTTTGGCGGCCCGTGATACGTTGCGTTTGGAAATGGGCTACTGCCTCTACGGAAACGATATTGACGACACCACCTCCCCGTTGGAAGCTGGCTTGGGCTGGATTACCAAATTCACCAAGGAATTCGTGAACAGCGAAAACCTATCGAAGGAAAAGACAGACGGTTCCAAAAGAAAACTTGTTGCCTTCCAGATGGAGGAACGTGGGATTCCAAGGGCTGGCTATCCAATTTTGGACGGTCAGGCCAATCAAATAGGCAAGGTGACCTCGGGCACCATGTCCCCTTCCCTTTCCAAAGGAATCGGTTTGGGATATGTTACCATGGAACATTCCAAGGTGGACTCCCCAATTTTTATTCAAATACGAATCAACAAGGTACCTGCAACGGTGGTAAAACTGCCATTTTATAAAAACACTTAGTTAGCCTTTGGATAAAAAAAAGATATTGATATTAGGAGCGAGCGGATTTGTGGGCAATGCCATATACAAAGAGCTTTGCTCCTATTTTGATACCTATGGCACCTATTATTCCAATCGTTCTTTTGCCAAGAACAAGCAGTTTATGCGCTACGATCTGGAAGAGGACGACATTTTTCAGGTATTGGAACAGGTGCGCCCGGACATTATTGTATCGGCCCTTAGGGGAAACTTTCCCTCACAGATACAGGCACATCAGCATTTGATGGAGTATTTGGTGCGGACCAAGGCCAAACTCTACTTTATTTCTTCGGCCAACGTGTTCGATGCCTACAGCAAATTTCCATCCTACGAATATGACAAGACTTTATCGTTGAGTGTTTATGGTAGGCTCAAAATCAAGATCGAGAACATGATGATGCGGTTGCCCAAGGAAAAAACGGCCATTTTAAGGGTGCCCATGGTCTTTGGCAATGCTTCTCCCCGAATTCGGGAAATCAAGGAACATATTGAAAACAATGAACCGATTGAGGTATTTCCCAACCTGATCATCAATGTGACCAACGACGATAGGCTTACCCAACAAATCCATTACCTGATCAACAGGAACAAAACGGGAATCTATCATTTGGGGAGCAGTGACCTTATCCAGCATGAGGAGTTCATCAAAGAGGTCATAGCCCACTTGGGCAATTACCATCCCGTGTACAAAAGGGTGTACACGACCAATGAGGATAGGTATTTGGCCGCTTTGCCCAAGGATAATATCCTGCCCAAGAACCTTCGTATCAGTTGTCAGGAGATTATTGAGAAGCATTTTACTGGAAATGATGTTTAATTGCTTCATGGATTCCAACTCATAAAAATCCAAGGAATAGGTCATTTTATTCTTACATCATTTTAAACAAATATTCATCCGTCAATTGAAAAGGGGCATCCGTCAATTGAAAAGGGGCATCCGTCAATTGGGAATGAAAAATCCCAACTGAAAAATATAAATTGCCAGCATCCGCACATAACCCCGATTAATTAAATCAAAAAAAATGAAAATTAAAGCAAACTTAATTGTATGTACCTTGGGGTTATTTGTCTATGGATGTAGTTCCGATGATGCCACACCTGTTAAAGATCCTATTTCTGATGAAGTACCAACCGAAAACGAACCAACAACATCTGAATTACAGGACAAAACTGTCGATTTTTTGACAAACAATGGAGATTTAAAAGTTTGGAAAGTATCTTCTGCAATAGTAACAAATGGAACTGAATCGTTTGATATATCTGATAACTTTAATGTTTTGGACGATGAGATTGTTTTTTCTGGAAACAAAGAAAATGGTTCACTTGAATGGAGAAAAGGCCATGACATAAACCTATCAGCCCAAAATATTGAAGAAACCCTTCTAGACTATTATCGGTCTCCAAAGAGCTCTCCATTTTCGTTTGTTGGAGAGAGCGACTCAACTTTGACATCCGATGATTTTGATATTCAAATATCTGATGAATCCAGTGTATTACTTACTTTAGGTAGTAATGCAACAGCAAAATCAAAAAATATAACGAACAAAGACTTAGATGTACAAGTCAACTTTGTTTTGACTCCGAAGGTTCCTAACGATTACAAGTTTGCACCTGACGACTTGGTTTTTTCCGAAGCCTTTACCGTAGAAACAGCATCAGTTGAAACCCACTCCCCTGGAATGATTGGTTCCAATAGTGACAATAGCTTCTTCTATGTAACTCGTGAGGATGGCTATACTTATGGAAACCCTGATAATCCTCAACAAATTCGTCCAGATAGAGTTGTGAAATTTGATTTGGATGATATGTCTCAAACTGAATTTGTAGACTATGAAAATATAGGCTCGGCTACAAAACAGTTACATATTATAAATAATGAACTGATTAGTATTGGCGGAGGCTCAATAAGGAAATATGATTTTGATTTAACAAATCAGGTAATCAGCGACTACAATTCAGGACTTATTTCAGAAGAATTTGGGACCGAAATTGTTTTGTCAAGGTTTGGCATGGCGGTTCAAGACGATTATGTCTACATCATAGGCGGTGCAACAACTTGGTTTGGGGATGAATGGCAAGGAGCCATTGAGGAGACTAAAAACATTTATAGGTTGGATTTGAACAATAACTCCCTGACGTTTTTTGCGCAACTTCCTGAACCGCGATTCGGGGCAAGGGGAACCATTGTTGACAATAAAATGTATGTTTTTGGCGGCTCACCAGAGTTTGGTTATTTAACACCTGCCACCGACACTATTTATATTATTGACATGAACAATCCTGACAGTATCCAAACCCTAAATTTGGGCTCTGAAATTCAGCATAGTTTTGTTCAAAAAGATGACAATATTATTTATGTAACGGGTTACAAAATTTTAGATTTTACTGATCAAGGATTAGGAAATGTAACTGTCAACTATGACAATACCAAAATATGGGCGTTCGATACAGAAGATAATAGTCTAAAGGAATTGTCCCATAATCTATCCAATCCAAACGGAGGTAGTGCTGTACACCAAATGGCGATATTCAACGGAAAAATGTTTTTATTGTACGGTGATCGAGATGAAAGTTTGGCCAATGAGGATAACTTTTATTGGCCTCTCCAAGAGTGGAAAATTTACATGGCTGATTTGGAATAAAACCTGATGGAATATAAATTTTAAAGGCATACCTAATCCGTATGCCTTTTTTATTTTGAGCTCATTAAAATTGGTTATCTTTTAAAAAAGCACGTATTTATGAAAAAATTACATACCGAAGAAATCAAAGACGCCCTTAAAAATCTATCAGGCTGGACCTTAAAGGATGACATGATTCAAAAATCTTTCACTTTTGGGGATTTTATGGAAGCTTTCTCTGTGATGACACAAATTGCCTTTGCATGTGAAAAGCAAAACCACCATCCCAATTGGGAAAATGTCTACAACACCCTCAACATACACCTGAGCACACACGATGCAGGAGGTGTTACCCAAAAGGATATTGACCTGGCAAAATCCATCGAAAAAATTGTGGGTCAGCGTTAAAAATTATCGACTTGACAAAGGGGCATTTTTTGCTAAATTTGCCAGCATCCAGAATGTAAGATGTTATGGGAAGAGCGTTCGAGTTTAGAAAAGCACGAAAAATGAAGCGCTGGGCAGCGATGTCCAAAGCGTTTACCAGAATTGGGAAAGACATTGTAATGGCGGTCAAGGAAGGTGGTCCCGACCCAGATGCCAATGCGAAGCTCCGTGCCGTCATTCAAAATGCCAAGGCGGTAAACATGCCCAAGGACAATATTGAGCGTGCTATCAAGAGAGCTTCTGACAAAAACCAAGGGGATTATAAAGAAGTACTCTTTGAGGGCTACGCACCCCATGGTATCGCCATTTTAATCGAGACCGCCACCGATAACAACACGCGAACAGTGGCCAACATCCGTAGCTACTTTAATAAATGTAATGGTAGTTTGGGAACATCCGGTTCGGTTGAATTTATGTTTGATCACACTTGCAACTTCACCGTCAACGGCGAAGGCATCGACCCAGAGGAATTGGAACTGGAGATGATCGACTTTGGGGCCGAAGAGGTGTTCACAGATGAGGACGGTATTCATATTTATGCGCCCTTCGAAAATTTTGGGGCCATTCAAAAGGAACTGGAATCCAAGGGAATCGAGATTATCTCCTCAGGATTTGAGCGTATTCCACAGGTAACCAAAGAACTCAACGAAGAAGAGGCAGCCGATGTGGAAAAACTACTCGAGAAAATTGAAGAGGATGATGACGTGCAGAACGTATATCACACCATGAAGGAATAGTTACCAAATCAACAATATAAAAAGGGGCATAGTTTTCAGACCATGCCCCTTTTTAGTTTAAATCATTTAACTACTTATCGAATACTTTGAGCCAAAGTCAAAACCTTGTTAGCCAAGGACGAGATAGCGTTGGCGTAACGTTGGTCCCACTCTTCCAATCGATCTGTGGATTTCAAGGAAATCTCATATTCCAATCCAGGTAAAATCCATGAAGCATATCCGCTGAAAGGATCTGTTGAAGCGTACAAGGATTTGAACCAGGATCCATAATACATCCCTTTTTCATCGATAAAGCTTTTTTCCAGGGCAATCAATTGCTTGTTGATGTCCTTGATCTCCTTTTTGGACAATGCGCCCGACGACAAGGCGTTGGCCAAAGCTTCATCCAAAAGCTGGGTGTTCTTTTCCAAGGTAGTAATGGATTGGTCCACTTGATCAAAACCTTCAAATTCGGCATGGAATCCTTTGATTTTTTCCACGGCCTTGGCAAAGTGCCCTTTCAAATCCACAGCATATCGTTCTACGTCATACGGAATCAATTCGGCATTGGCCATACGCAAGGTCATGAGTCCCGTCCATTGCTCAATGGTACCTCCCATTTTAAACTCGGGGTCCACAAAAGTTTCGTAAAAGTGGAAACTGTCGTAGTTGGTGTGATACAAGGTAGGGCCTCCTGCTCCACCGCTCAACGAAGGAACCCCTACATGCATATAAAAACCGATATGGTCGGAACCTCCTCCCAAATTACCAATAGTGGGCTCCTCCTTATCACCTCTCCACTGATCATAGAGCGACTTTTCCGAATAGGGGTAATCCACTTTTTTGGCCATTTCAGAGACCAAGTTTTTCAAGGTTGGAGAGGAAGATGCACCAAAGTTTTTTCCGGATACACCTCCATCAAAATTGAGGTAGGCAACCGCTTTGGCCCCCAATTCATCCTTGAGCTGCTCTACCCATTCGGAGGATCCTATCACACCGTGCTCCTCGGCATCCCAATGTGCAATCAGGATAGATCTTTTGGGACCGTTTCCACTTTTGACCAATTTTCCAATGCTTTCGCTCAGTGACAACAGCATGGCCGTTCCGCTGTTGGGGTCCGTGGCTCCAAAGGCCCAAGCGTCGTAATGGCACCCTAGAATGATCCATTCATCTGGATATTCGGTACCCTTGAATGTTCCCACCACATTGCTCACACGAACAAATTCCTTGGGTTGGTCTACAAATAGCCGAACTGTCAATTCCTCGCCACCTTCAAGTCGGTAGGTATAGGGCAAGCCGCCCTGCCATTCTTGCGGGACCGGTTTTCCTTTCATGTTGCCAATAATTTCTTTTGCCGAACCGTAGGGCAACGGCAACACGGGTATGGTATGCAAGGTGGTTTCTGATGGGTCCATCCGCTGAACTTTCATTTTGCTGTCCAAGGGAAGTGCAGGTTCAAAAGGGGTCAGTGGGTCTCCTTGATAGTCCAAAGTAAGAACGGAGCCCCGTTGTATAGCACTTTCATTATAGGTGTATCCTTCGGGATAGACCAAGCCTTTGGTGTACCCGCTATCGGCAGGGTCGGTATACATAATAAGTCCCGCTGCACCATATTGCTCCGCAAATTTGGCCTTGTATCCCCTAAAATTCCGTCCATAACGGGCAATAACAATTTTTCCTTTTACATCAATACCCATTTCAGCGAGGCGTTCAAAGTCTTCCTTGGTCCCATAATTGGCATACACCACCGCAGCGGTTACATCACCGTTTCCTGAATAGGCGTTCCAGCCCTTCTCCAAGGTAGGGTCAGAAGAAAACCGGTCTTCATCCAAAATATTTTCCTGCTGGTTCAATGGCCTACGGTAGGGCGTAACCAGTTCCACCGAGGAGCTTCCACCAGAAGTGGACATATAAATATCATAAGGATAGAAATCCACTTTCATCCCAGCATTTTCCATGACGGTGGCCATATAATTGGCCACTTCTTCATTGGCAGCAGTTCCGGCCACATGGGGTTTTTCCGTGAGTTTTTGAAGATGCTCCCTATATTTTGGAAAATCCACGGTTTTCAGAAAAGTAGCCTCTGTTTGTGCTTGTTTTTCCATGGAGGAGGGGGTGTACCCGTTCCAATCTTGTGCGGATAATGTCGAAGTAAGCATTAAACCTGCAAAGGCAATGAGATACCTAGAATTTTTTCTCGAATTTTTGAGCTTCATAATTTGAGTTAGTTTTGGTTGCCTAAATATAGGGTTTATAATGCTCAAAAATTCGCCAGGCCTTGGGACCAAATCCATTTATAAAGTTTATGGAATGCTTACCACGAGGAAACAACGGCACTAAAAAATCAAAAGGACCTACAAAACTGTAGATCCTTAAGACACCTAATTAACCTAACCTAAAACAATGTAAACCACTAACTCGTACTAAGATTTAATACCGAAAGGCAAACAAGACCTTTTTGGTTAGTCCGACGAATTGGTCGCTGTACTTTTACGTACGGAAATTAGGTAGAAGTGGTTTGGTTGTAGGGTAGAAAATCTTATGGACAATTATTGTCACTCAAGATTCAAGGAAAACTGTAGGCTGGTATTTTGCCTTTTACCCCCCTATAGAAATCACGGATTTTTGCAAAATCGCTTTCCTGATTATCGGTTACCCAAAATGGATCGCCAATTTTGATTTCTTTCTTGCCAAAATCGAAGGCCACCATCACAATGGGTACATTGGCCTTTTGGGCAATATGATAAAACCCGGTTCGCAATTGGATTACTTTTTTACGGGTACCTTCAGGTGCCAATGCCAAGCGGAATACTTTTCGTTCTTTGAAGATTTGAACGATATTGTCCACCGTATTGGAGCTTTTGGAACGATCTACGGGTGCTCCTCTCGTCCAACGAAAAAACCATCCGAACGGAGGCTTGAAAAGACTCTTTTTTCCAATGTAGTTGATTTCTTCCTTGATGACTTTTCGAATCAACAGGCCGAGAAAAAAATCCAACCAATGGGTATGCGGAATCACAATGACGACACATTGATCCAATTTTGGAAACTGTCCGTTGAGTTTCCAACCCAACAACTTAAAATAAATAAACTTCGCTAGTGACTGCATGATTTGAAGGATTCGTTCCTTGTAGAACCAATCCTATATTTTTTCGAACAAGGCCTGAAGTCTTTCGGGCGTCATTTTGGTTTTCCAATCCTTTCCCAAGGCATTTTCCCAAAGTGGCTCCAATCCCATCGAAACATTGACCATTACATCAAAGTCATTCTGGGTAAGATCCGCACAGATACCTTTGGGCAATGTAATCGAATGCTTGTCCATCATTTTTTTGAACAGTGCCACTCCTTCGGGATAAAATTCCTCCAAATGCTGGAACACCAAGCAGTTTCCGATACCATGCTTTACACCCAATAAATACGATAGACCATAGCTCATGGCATGTGCCACCCCTACTTGTGAATAGGCGATGCTCATTCCACCATGCCAGGAGGCCATCATCAATTTATCGCGGGATTCCTCAGCCGGTACATCTTCCAAAAAGACTTCCTTGCACAATTCCAGCGCCTTTTCACCGTAACTCTGGCTAAAAGCGTTCAAATAAGTGCCTGTTAACGATTCCACGCAATGGATATAGCAGTCCATTCCCGTGTAGAACCATTGCTCCTTGGGCACGGTTTCACTAAAATCGGGATCTAACAGCACTTGGTCGAAGGGGGTAAAATCGGAATTGATTCCCAACTTTTTTTCTGGACCCAAGAGTACCGTGGTCCGTGAAACCTCTGCCCCAGTTCCGCTAATCGTAGGAATACCCACGTGATACAGTGCTGGCTTGTTCACCAAGTCCCACCCTTGATAGTCCTTGGCCAATCCTTTGTTGTTCAACAATATGGATACGGCCTTGGCCAGATCGAGCAGGGTTCCCCCACCGATTCCAATGATACCTGAGGGCATTTCCTTGTACTTTTCACGTATTTGGGCAACCAAAGCATCTACTTGGGCCGTTTTGGGTTCTTCTTCGGCTGAGATGAATATGATTTCATCATTGAACATAAGGGGCACTTTGGCCATGAACTCGGTGTTCTCAAAAAAATCATCCACCAAAAATATAAAGGGGGCCTCCGAACTTTTTCGTTGGGGCAATAAAATGTCGCCCAATTGCGAAAAACATCCCGCCCCAAAAATGACCCTGGGTACCATGGGAAAATTTTTATGGGCCGTTTTGTGGGTTGAGGCTATTTCTTCTTGCTTCTTCAAATTATTCGCTGTCTTCATTTAGTTGTCCAAATACTTCAAAACATCCTTTAGACGGTTCAATTTCAAGTGGTTATTGACCATTTCATCTTCCGATACCATCTCGTGGGCCCAAGTGGTATGAAAGGGCACATGAACCGCTTGCGCTCCAATATTCAAGATAGGCAATACATCCGACTTTAAGGAGTTTCCTATCATCAAAAATTCTTTGACATCGATATTCAAGTGGTCCAACAGATTCTTGTAATTGCTTTCCTTTTTATCGCTCAACACCTCCACATGATGAAAATATTGGGAAAGTCCCGATCTTTCCAACTTTCGTTCCTGATCTAAAAGATCGCCTTTGGTAAGTACAATCAATCTGTATTTTCCCGATAGTTTGGCAAGTACTTCCTCCACCCCATCGAGGAGTTCCACGGGATGCGAAATCATTTTTTTACCTAGCTCCAAGATTTGGGCAATGGTCTCTTGCGGGACCTTGTTGTTGGAAAGGTCCAATGCGGATTCTATCATGGAAAGCATAAACCCCTTGATGCCGTAACCGTAGCTGTCCAAATTGGCCATTTCCATTTTAAAGAGCTCTTGGTCTATTTTGTTCTTGGTTTCGTAGCCTTCCAAAAGTTCCGCAAACTTTTCTTCGGTGTCCCTAAAATAGGTCTCGTTGACCCAAAGGGTATCATCGGCATCAAAACCAATGGTTTTTATATTGCTGAAATCTACTTCCATACTTTTCGTGCACGTTCCAAGTCTTCAGGTGTATCAATTTCGATACCGGTGACATGGGTCTCTACCATTTTTATTTTTTTGCCATATTCCAAAAAGCGAATGGCCTCTATTTTTTCCTTGGCTTCCAAAGGCAACATGGGCAACTTTTGAAAATCCATCAGCGCCCTTTTTCTGAATACGTAGACGCCTTTATGTTTGTAATAGGTGGCATCCACTTTCTCATCCCGAGGATAGGGAATCGGCGAACGCGAGAAATACAGGGCAAACCCCTGATTATCCACAACGACCTTTACCGTATTGGGGTTGGATATTTCGTCCCAATCGGTAATGGGTGTCATCAACGAACCCAGGTCAATTTCCTGCTCGGTATCATTTTTAAACACTTTGATGATTTTTCCCAAACTATCTGCATCGATAAAAGGCTCATCACCTTGCACATTGATTACCACATCCACATCCATATCTTCTACGGCTTCGGCAATTCTATCGCTGCCGCTTTCATGTGTTTTTTTGCTCATAATGACTTTTCCGCCAATAGCTTCAATGACTTCGGCAATAATGGAGCTATCGGTCACTACAAATACATCGTCGAAAAGTCCAGTATGGACCGCCGCTTCGTAGGTTCTTACAATGACAGGCTTCCCACCGAGATCCTGCATCAATTTGGCAGGAAAGCGCGAGGCTTGATAGCGAGCGGGAATCATGGATATTATCTTCACTTTTAGGTTTTTGGTTTGAACAAAGGTTATTTGGCTCTGGGCCGTATTTTTCGGTAAATTCTGAAGATGATCAGCAAAATGATGATGACCAATATTGCAGCAATGGGCGGCACTAATATGGAGGCGGTACTCACGGCAACGGCCGCTCCCGTTTCAACGGTCGATACCAATGGGTTGGCCAATCCACCCGTGGTCCCTGTGGAAGCCAACCTACCCGTAGCATTGGCTCCTTTGATGGCCGTAGCGGTTCCTCCCCCGGCAATGATGGCCAAAGACCAAGTAATCACCGGATCCATATTGCTTGCGGTGCTTACCACTGCGGCAGTGCCAGCTATCCCGGCCAAAGGCAGGGCTATGGTATCCAGGGCATTGTCGACCCATGGTATAAAATAGGCAAATATCTCGACCACTGTGGCAATACCCAGGGTAATGAGCGCGGTTAAACTCCCAATCCATTGCCAGTTATCGTTGAGTTCCCACACCCCTAAATAAGCCGCAAAACTAAGGGCAAAAAGGGGCAAAAACACACGAAAACCGGCGGAGGCCGCCAATCCTATCCCTAAAAACAAACTTATTATGGTATCTGGTTCAATGTTCATGCCGATGTCTAAATTAGCCTTTTCCTAGCCAAGAAAAAAATCATCCTTGAAACCTATTAAATAGAGTTGACGCTCGGCCCTTGTTACGGCGGTATACAACCACCTCAGGTAATCCTTGTCCACCCCATTGGGCAAATATGGTTGTTCCACGAATACCGTATCCCACTGTCCCCCTTGGGACTTATGGCAGGTAATGGCATAGGAGAATTTTACCTGCAGGGCATTGAAGAACTTGTTGTTTTTGACACCTAAAAACTTGCGGTATTTGGTTTTTTCATGGGCGTAGTCCTTCATCACCTCTTGGTACAGTTTATTTCCGTCCTCATAGGAAAGTGATGGTGTTTCCGCTGTAATGGTATCCAACAGTAGAACCGTCTCAAAGGGCCTTTGATTGGGATAATCCACCATTTTTACCTTTACTTCGGCAAACTTGAAGCCATACAACTCCTTTATGGCAAACAGTTCGAGCACCTCTATAATATCACCATTGGCAATAAACCCCGCCTCGGAATTGGGCTTTAGCCAGAAGTAGTTGTTCTTGACCACCATCATATAATCACCTACGGCAATTTCATTTTCCAAAAAAAGGATACGTTCACGAATATTTTGATTGTACAGGTTGGCCCTCTTGTTGGAACGTACAATGATAGCTGTTTGTTCCTTGCCGTTTTCACTGTAGGACGAATCAATCGCCTCTTGGATTTCGTTGCCATCGATAAGCCTAACGATATCGGTAAAATGGCCGAGCTCAAACTTAAACTCCTCAAAAAACTCGGATTGCAATTGCTCACGGAGGTTGGTGGCATTGTGAAGGATACCGGAATCGCCCGATTGTCGCATCACCTCATCGAGTTCCAAACATTCGACATCCTTGTTATAATGTAAGGATAAGCGGCCCTCATCCAGTGCAGGACTGAGTTCCAGCTTTACGGGAGGCAACTGCGCAGTATCCCCGATCAATATCAATTTACAGTTATGTCCCGAATGCACGTACTGCATCAAGTCATCCAAAAGCGAACCGTTTTCGAACAATTTGGAATCCGCTGGGGTATCAGGAATCATGGAAGCTTCATCCACAATAAAAATGGTGTTGCGATGTTTGTTCGGAGCCAACACAAATTGGATTCCTCCGCCTGACTGCTTTTTGGGAAAATATATCTTTTTATGAATGGTAAAGGCCTTGTTTCCGGAATAAACGGACATCACTTTGGCCGCCCTACCTGTCGGGGCCATCAATACCGCACTCATTTTCACCTTCCATAAACTGCTCACCAGGGTAGCTACCAGTGTCGTTTTTCCCGTTCCTGCAAATCCTTTTAAAAGGAACAGTCTGTCCTTTTGTTTTCCTAAAACAAAGTTAGCCAGCTTATTAAGGGCTACATCCTGTTTTAAGGTAGGTGAATGGGGAAATTTCTCGGTTAAAATTTTTAAAAATGTAGGTACGGTAGCATCATTCATGGAGCCTAAATATAGTGGTCTTTTTTAAAGCAAAAAGTTTCCCAATAAAAAAAATATTGTAGATTTGTCTTTAACCACTAAATTAACTTTGAAAGACAGTATCAGATATGTTAAACTTAATTCTTATTGTTGTTTTAATATGCCTTGTGACCGTAGGGCTTGTTTTCTTGATCGATAGATTTTTACCTCAAAAAGTGAAGCCTGTACTGGTGATTCTCTTTGGAATTTTGAGCATTTTCCTAGGATACAAAATATACGATTCCATTAATGCTCCCATCGAATTTAACAAGGTAAGAAACGAAAGATTTGCCAAGGTAATCAACAAACTAAAGGACATCCGGGATTCTCAGGAAGCCTACAAAACGGTGAACGGAAAATACGCCAACGATTTTGAAAGCTTAATCAAATTTATCGACACCGGAAATTATACCATCACCACGCAACGTGATTCCTCTTTTATGAGATACGACCGAGTGTACCAAATTGAGATGCAACAAGACACTGTCATCATCGATACCTTGGGCACAGTTAAGGTTAAGGATTCACTTTTTGGAGCAGACGACCGTTACAAAACCATGATGAACGTACCTTACGCGCAGAACGATGAGAAGTTTGAAATGAAAGCGGACATCATCGATAAAAGTGGCTATAAGGCCCCTGTATTCGAGGCCAAAGTGAAAAAGAACGTAGTGCTTTACGATCAACCACAAGACTTGGTAGAAAAAGAAAACTCTTACCAAAGTGTGGAAGAGGTAAATGGCACGGAAATCAAAGTTGGCTCATTGACCGATGTTAGTACCAACGGTAACTGGCCACCTGTTTACGACAGGAAAAAGAACAACTAGCTATAGTACAGAACACCACAAATAGCACTCATAGAAAATTGTCCATTCAAGCTGGCTTGAATGGACTTTCTTTTTGTGTACTGGATACCGTATCCCATAAAATCCTTGCCTTTGAACGGGTAGACTTCAAATCGCAGCTTACCCCCTATCTTATGCTCAAGGAACTCAAGGAAAAATTGGGTAAACAAGGCGAGGTGGGCCATAACTTTTCCGAAGTAATGGTGATTCACAAAAACAACCTTTTTGGACTTGTGCCCAAACCGCTTTTTCATAAAGAGGAGCTCCCCAACTATCTCAAGTTCAACACCAAGATTATGGCGAACGATTTAATCGCCTATGATGAGATACCCAATCAGGATATTGTCAATGTATACGTGCCCTATACCAATGTCAACAATTATATTTTTGACCTTTTCGGGGAATTTGAGTTCAAACATAGTGGCACCGTCCTTATCAACACCCTTTTGAACCAAAACAGAACTACCACCGAACCCATTTGTTACGTTCAGGTTTCCAAAGGAGAAATGGAAATGATGGTAATTTCCGATAAAAAACTGCTCTTCTACAACCAATTTGAATACAAGACCAAAGAGGATTTTCTGTACTACCTGTTATTCAGTTTGGAACAATTGCAGATAGACCTTGAACGAGTACAGCTCAAACTCTTTGGTGCCATTGAAGAAGGTGACCCTATCTATGATATCTGCTACCAATACATCAAAAACGTTTCCGTATTTGTCCCGAGCAATCCGTCCTTTCCTTTGGAACAATTGGAAAACGAAAGCATCGATTTTTCCATTTTAAGCTCGCTCTAAATGCGCATCATTTCTGGAAAATATAAAGGAAAGCGGTTGACCGCACCAAAAAAATTGCCCGTCCGGCCGACCACCGACATGGCCAAGGAAGCCCTGTTCAATATATTGAACAATAGGTTTTATTTTGATGAACTCAAGGTGCTGGACCTATTTTCGGGCACGGGAAACATTAGTTTTGAATTTGCTTCAAGGGGAACGGAACAGATTACGGCCGTTGATAGTTTTCAAGGTTGTGTGCGGTACATCTCCAATACAGCCAATGAACTCGATTTTTCCATTAATACCGTTAAATCGGATGTTTACAAATTTCTGGAGGGGACATCGGAACCAGTTGACCTCATTTTTGCTGACCCACCCTATGATTTTGATACAGAACAATTTTTGAAAATCGCAGATTTGGTCTTCGCAGAGGACCTTTTGCTGCCAGATGGAGTTTTGATTATTGAACATTCCGACCAAACCGACCTTTCGGAGCACCCTAAGTTTTCCGAGCAGCGAAAATATGGGGGAAGCATTTTCAGTTTTTTTGAAGAAAAAGAAGAATAAAAGCAGGCCATAAGCCGGATTCTGTGCATCCCAAATTAACTTTGGGAGTCCTTATCATTTATCTAGACAAATGGTTGCCCAAGTGTTCCAACCGCCTACCCTCCAACTCGGGCGTGCAGCCCTCAAACATTGGTTTACATGACGTTTCACCGCATAGAGTTTACCTGATTTCACTACAGCCGAACTGTACTTGCTTTCTGTTGCACTGGTCCTCGCCTTTCGGCGGACGGGCGTTACCCGCTATGCCGCACTACGGTGTCCGGACTTTCCTCCTTGTCCCAGACTTGATCTGGGACCTCCAAGGGAATCGGTTTGATTCCCATGAAGGCACTGAAACAAGTTCAGTACACGGCGATAAGGTGGCCTGCTGGCTGCAAAGGTAATCCAATTGTTAATAAAAAAAGAGGGAACTCTTCACTTGCGACAAACTTTAGCCGTTGCTATTTTTATATTTGTATGAAATCTATTTTTCCCAGCATTGGAACCATTTATTGTATCGGCTAGAAAATATAGACCCCAGACGTTTAAGGATGTTGTGGGCCAACAGTCCATAACCAACACCTTAATGAATGCCATTGAAAACAATCATTTGGCACAGGCTCTTTTATTTTGTGGCCCAAGGGGCGTTGGTAAAACAACTTGTGCCCGAATCTTGGCCAAAAAAATAAATCAAGATGGTACCGAAAGGGAAGATGAGGATTTCGCCTTCAATATTTTTGAGCTCGATGCAGCTTCTAATAATTCTGTGGATGATATCCGAAGCCTTATAGATCAGGTGCGTATTCCTCCACAGACGGGCAAATACAAAGTGTACATCATCGACGAGGTGCACATGCTCTCCCAATCGGCCTTCAATGCTTTTTTGAAGACCTTGGAGGAGCCACCAAAGCATGCCATTTTTATTTTGGCGACCACGGAAAAGCACAAGATCATTCCAACCATCCTTTCGCGTTGTCAAATTTTTGACTTTAAGCGTATCACCGTTAAGGATGCCACTGAATATTTAAAGTACATTGCGGAACAACAAGGCATTGATGCGGAAGAAAGTGCACTGCACATCATAGCGCAAAAAGCGGACGGTGCTATGCGCGATGCCCTTTCCATTTTTGATCGCGTAGTAAGTTTTTCTGGGAAAGAACTCACCAGAAAGGCCGTTACGGAAAACCTGAATGTGCTGGATTACGACATTTATTTTTCCGCCACAGATTTGATCTTGGACAACAACATTCCCGAACTTTTGGTCCTGTTCAATAAAACCTTGTCCCTTGGTTTTGACGGTCATCACTTTATAACCGGCCTTGCCTCCCATTTCAGGGATTTGATGGTGTGCCAGCACAAGGATACCTTAAGTTTATTGGAAGTAGGTGAAGATGTGGTAGGTCAATATCAAGAGCAATCCAAAAAGGCATCCAAAGCGTTTTTGTTGAAAGCTCTAGATATGGCCAACGAGTGCGATTTGCAGTACAAGACCAGTAAAAATCAACGTCTGCTGGTAGAACTCACACTCATGAAGCTAGCGTCCATCACTTTCGATGGAGAAAAAAAAAACTCTAATTTCTTAATACCTGCTTCACATTTCAAGGAGACAAAAATCGTTTCAAACGGTATTAAAGTCCCTGAAACCCATTCACCTGAAACTCCTTCAAAAAAGACACCAATAGAACAGGCGACCATGGCATCAACCCAAGAAATGGTGCCCAAGGTGGATGATGCGCCAGATGAAAACGAAGTTGAAAAAGAACTGGTCAGCGAACCCGAAAAAAGCTATCAACCTAAAAAGATTGCCATAAAAGGTGCTGAAAAAAGGGTCTCGGGTCTATCCCTATCCAGCATCAAGGTCAAAAAAGAGCATCAAAACACCAAAGCACCCAGTGTTGACGAAAAGGACCTTCCCAAGGATACTTTTGAGGAAAAGGAAATGCAAGAACATTGGGATGATTTTGTCAACCAATTGGAGCAACAAGGCAGAAAAATACTGGCAAGCAATTTACAGACCGATGTGCCCAAACTCAAGAATGAAAATACCATTTGGATAGAACTTCCCAATGGCACCATGAAAAAGGAGATAGAGCGGGAACAAAGTTTGATGCTGGATTACCTTAAGCAAAAACTGAACAACTACTCCATCTCGTTACATATTACGGTAAACGAAGAGGTAGCCAAAAAGTTTGCCTTTACCCCTCAAGAAAAGTATGAAAAGTTACGGGAGAAAAACCCGAACTTGGATTTGCTCCGGAAGGAGTTTGACCTAGATTTTTGATCGGCCGATAAAACGGGTCCTAAAGCCATAGACCAACATCACAATTCCCGCTATCAAAGACCCCAAGGACTCACGGCCCTCCTCGATATTCACGGTTTTCATCCCATGGTCCAACTGAACTCCTTCCCAGGTTTCCGGCCAATATAGAATAAAAAGCATGATGAAGAATCCCGAAAGAAAAAAATAGATACCGGACTTCAGCTTTTTCAACAAGAAAAGTACTGAGGCCAGTGCTGCTGCAAAATAAATTAAAATCCATTTTACAGCGTCAGGGTCATTGAACTGAACAGCTATCGCGTATCCGAACAACAGCGTGAAGACAACTGCAAAAATTTTAAAAAAGGTTTCCATTATTTATTGGGTTATGTGGTTTTTCAGTACTTCATAAACATCGGTGGCCAATAATTCCGCTTTGGGCAAATGGTCTTGGGCATTGGTAGCCAAGATAGGCCAATCTTGTTTATCCTCTGGGATTCTGCCATGCGAGCCTTTGACCAACTCAGCTTTTAGGGGAATCACATCCATCACCGTCCTAAAGCCCAATTTCTTTTTAAGAAGTTTCCAGATCACTTTGGGCATCACAAACGGGTCAGAAGGGTCGGTGAACATTTCAACAGGGTCGTAGCCAGGCTTTTTATGGATATCTACCATTCGGGCATAATCAGGTGCTACGGCATCATCCTCCCAAAAATAATAGGTAAACCAACTATCCTTATCCGCAACAAGGACGAAATCCCCGGCCCGATTATGGTTAAGCTGATGTGACTCCAGTTCATTTTTCGGAATGACTTTTTCCACACCGGGTATGGTCTTTAAATAGGAGTGCAATGCTTCATAATCGTCAGCTTCCTTGGCATACACATGGGCCACTTGATGGTCGGCAACGGCAAAGGCTTTACTCGCACCGGCATCCAAGAGTTCCAATCCCCTTTCCATCCGAATACCCAAATACCCCTTTTTCCTGAGGTAACGGTTAATATGGATGGGATTGGACACATCGGTGATACCATACTCGGACAATAGCACCACATGGGCAGACTTTACCTCGTAATACTGCACCAAATCCTTGACAACGGCATCAATCTCCCTTAAATCCTTTTGTAGAATATCAAAGTTGATTCCATGGCGTTGCGTATTGTAATCCAAGTGGGGCAGATACACCAAGGTCAGGGTGGGGTCATGCTCACGGTCCATTTCCATAGTAGCATCGGCAATCCATCTACTCGATGCAATGGAGGTTTTGGGTCCCCAGAACTTGAACAAGGGAAACGTACCCAATTTGGCTTGAAGCTTGTCTCTCAGTTCGGCCGGATAGGTATAAATATCCGGAATCTTTCTGCCATCCGCCAAGTAATTGGGGCGCGGGGTGGCGCTAAAATCAACTGTGCTGTACATATTGTACCACCAAAACATATTGGCACAGGTAAAATTGGCATCCAATGTCTTTAGTTCGTCCCAAATTTTAGGGGATTGCACCAAAGGGTTTCCCTGTCTCCAAAACTTCACCTCCAGTTCATCCTTAAAAAACCATCCATTCCCAACAATACCGTGTTCGGATGGCCATTTTCCCGTGAGATAGGTACTTTGGGCAGAGCAGGTCACGGCGGGCAATACGGGCTTTACCACACTGCTTTTGCCTTTTTCCAAGAATGATTTGATGAAAGGGGTATGCTCCCCTATCAATCTATGGGTCAATCCTACAATATTGATCACTACGGTCTTCTTCATTCCAATCTTGATTTCATCCAATTCAGTTCCCGCGCTATGGATTCTGTAATCGGCATTTTAAGATCCTTGGGTAAAACATCCCAAGTGTAGGTTTCCACCTCGATATGTTGGCTCACCAAATGACTTTTCAAATAAGCCAATACGCTCTCAATCTGGTCTTGTGTGGATTGGAGCAAACCGTAATCCTTTAAAAAGATGGGCACATGAAAGTGCGAGCGCAATTCGGTAAATGGTGCCCTCTTTTCCAAAATTACGGGTAAATCGTTGTATGTTTTCACCTTGCCATCGACCATTTGAGTTACTTGATGTAGATAAACCGGTTCATTGAACTTTGCCAAGGTGTTCCAAATGTCATCCGCTTTGTCTTGGTCGTATATAATTTTTAGGGCGGCACTCACCTGAATCTTACCAATCTTGATATCAGATTCCTTCAACTTTTCAAAGGTCCAATTTGGGGCTTCATAAGCCAATGCGAAATGACAAACGTCATAACATATCGTGATATAACGCTTGAGCAACTCGGTTATCTTTTCGGGATTGAATTGGTATTCCCCAAAAGCTTTAATAGCCGTGGGGACTAGGTATTCCGCATAAAAATCGAGCACCTCTTGCGTATTTTCCAAAAAACCATCGGGTTCGGGCTCCACATCCAAATGCATATACCTGCCCGAAGCTTTCTCCATTTGATACAGCTCAACAGCTACGCGAACCATATTTTTGGCCCCACTGGTCAATGCTTTTCGCTTATCCTCTTCCGAATCGAACCAATGTTTGTAGGAAACCGGGGAAGTGGAAATACCACATTCCATACCTTCGGGCGCCAAAACATTCAATTGTTTGAACAACCTCAGGGTATACTCCAAACGTTCCTGTGTGGTCCAATCCGGAACATGCACTTGATCCTTGACGGGTTCGCCATGAAAATTCCCATAGGGAAAACCGTTCATGGTGAATACGTAGCAATCTTCCTTATCCAACCATTCCTTAAATTCCTTGAGCTGCCCTTGGTCGAGTTCCAAACCGGCAGTGTTTCCCAAACGAAGTCCCAATCCAAAGGGTTTATCTGGACAAACAGCACTCTTGATTTGGGGCACATTTTCCTTTAAGCTTGTAAATGTTTCTTCCCAATTCCCACCAGCATGAATATTGGTGCAATAGGTAAGGTGATATTTTTCATTGATTTTCATAGGGAACTTTCCGGTTTGCGCACAAAGCTTCGGATAGCCTGTTCCATTAGGGTGTAGTCAATTTGATGTACATCGGTCTTTGTTCCGATTTTGGGAATCAAGGGGATGGTTAGCTTACCACCCAAATGTTCCCTAAATTCTTCAATTCCATGGAGCACTTCCTTGATCTCTTGATCGCTTTCAAAAGGCATTTCGAGTTGGAACCCCACTTTTTTGATAACGTTCAACACTCGATCTAAATCGTCTTCCAAAATCCCGATTAGACTGGCATATACCATATCTATGGCCATACCCAAGGCAACGGCCTCACCGTGTCGAAGTTGATAATCGGTCATATATTCCATTTTATGGGCGGACCAATGACCAAAATCCAAGGGTCTGGACGAACCACTTTCGAAAGGGTCTCCTCCTTTGGAAATATGTTCCATGTGCAGCTCGGCGCAGCGATGGATAAGATAGGCCATGACCTCCATATCCCTGTTGGCCAAAGCCTGGGCATTGTTTTCAATGTATTCAAAAAATGTCTTGTCCTTGATCAACGCCACTTTAATGGCTTCTGCGATTCCGGCCACCCAATCCCTTTGCTCCAGGGTTTTTAAAAATTCCAGATCGTTGATAATCGCGTAGGGCACGGAAAACGTGCCCAAAAAGTTTTTCTTTTCAAAGGCGTTCACACTGTTCTTGACCCCCACAGCGGCATCGTTCTGGGCCAAAACGGTAGTGGGTACCCTAATGAGCTGCACCCCTCGGTGCGCGATAGTAGCCGCATAACCTACCATATCTACTACGGCTCCGCCACCTATGGCCACCACAAAGGAATGCCGGCAAATGGCATTCTCATTAATGGCGGTAAGGCACCTATCCACACTCGTTTGGTCCTTTTTACTTTGCTCACCTCCCGGCACTACAACTAATTCCGTGTACTGTATTTGATTTTTGTACTGCTCGCAATACTGTTTGATATGGGTCTCCAACAATGGGTGACAGTCCATGACCCCTTGATCGACGATAAATAGACATTTGATCGGCTCATTAGGTCTATATTCCGACAGTACATTTTTGAACAAAGGGTTCTCCACGGCAAACAGGTGCTGGGTAAAAAGCAATTGATAATCATACCTTACTTGAAACGCCTGGCGTATGGGAGGTAAATTTGTATTCATAAACTAGGTTACTGCAAATTGTTTGGCCAAAAAGATGGACAACGGTAATAATAATAGTATGAGAATCCCCAGTAGAAGGTTCGAATGTGCTACGGCCAGGGAGGCATCCAGCAATACAATGGACAAAACGCCAGATTTTACGGCATTTTTAATATGGTTTGGGGTATTGTTCCTATAAGCGATGATCAAGGGTCGGAAGACCATTAGCCCGAAGAGTACCAAAAACAATACATACCAAAAATCATTTTTGGCATAAGTGTAATGGAGGTAAACCAAAGCAGTGATAACCATTCCATAGAGCAATCCTGCCATCAGGATATTTCCTTTATTCTTGCCATGTACTTCACCCCTACTGATCATGGTCACCGCAAAGATGAAAACAACCGGAAGCAGCACATAAGGCCAATACTGAAAGGTTCCCAACAACGAAATACCCATTAAAAGGTTGAGCCCTCTGCAAACACCCATATTCAATGGTCCCAATATAGGATGATGCTTTGCAAATTTATCGTACAGCAAAATGGACAATGCCAAAAAAACAGCGATTAAGCCAGTAGTTTTACCCACGAAAAATGCAAGTCCGATTCCGACCGCAAGCAAGACAAAACCAAGAGACCTTGCCTTTCCCAAAGGCACTACTCCGCTGGGAATAGGGCGTTCAGGTCGCTCCACCCTATCGATTTCAATATCAAATACATCATTGAGTACCACTCCGCCTGCGTACAGGAAAACGGAAGCCATCACCAGCAACAAAAAAGGTAAAACTGCGATGTCCGCCAATTGAAAAGCTCCCTCAACTGCAAACAGACCAGAAATAGCGGTTCCTGCCAAAACATCGGCAGCTGCCGTAGGTAAATTGGCCGGTCTACACAATTGGAGATATGCCTTTAAGCGTGGACTCATTAAACGATTTTGTTATCCTCTACTTTGGGTTCCTGCCCTCGTAGGACACTATTATCATTAAACAATTTCCGTTGGTCGATAGCTTCAGGGTTCAACCAATGTTCGGCTTTCATTTTTCCCGACCTGCCAAAAAAGTCCAGTGCATTTTGGTAGCAAGTTTTTACCACATCTTCACGGGAAACGCCATTTTGCAGCATTAGGTTGGCCGTTTTGGGAACCGCCAACGGGTCGGAAACACCCCAATCCGCAGAACTGTCCACAATAATATTTGTACTTCCAAATTTTTTGACGACTTCCACCATACGCTGATTGCCCATTTTGGTTTTTGGATATATGGTAAAGGCGGCAATAAATCCGCGGTCCAAAACTTCCTTTACCGTTTCCTCATTATTATGGTCGATGACCACCATTCCAGGGTCAATCCCGTGCTCTATACAGACTTCCATACTCTTAATGGTCCCTGCCTTTTTATCCCTATGGGGCGTATGTACTTGAACCATCATATTGAATTCCTTGGCCAGCTCCAATTGTTCCCGAAAGAACCTATCCTCTGCCTCGGTCTGGTCGTCATATCCGATTTCTCCAATGGCCACCACATTTTCCTTGTGCAGATATAAAGGCAATAATTCCATAACCTCTTCGGCCAAGGGTACATTATTCGCCTCTTTGGAGTTAAGCCCGATGGTACAATAATGTTTGATTCCGAATTGAGAAGCCCTAAAAGGTTCCCACCCTACTAAACTGCTGAAATAGTCTTGAAAAGAACCTACCTGTGTTCTGGGTTGCCCCAACCAAAATGAAGGTTCTATCACCGCGACTACCCCAGCTGCCGCCATGGCCTCGTAATCATCCGTAGTTCTGGAGGTCATGTGAACGTGTGGGTCTATGATCATTAATTTATCATCCATGCTATTACAAATTTTTCCAAGTTAACTCCCCTTTTTCTACTTGTTCTAAGTGAGTGTTGTGTGTTTTCAATAATTTTTTTCCCGCTTCGGTATCCGAATGAAAACAGACCAATGTGGCCGCTTTTTGCTCCCTTTCATTTTCGCTTTGAAACAAGCGTTCCATATCCTCGATCAAAGCGCCTTCCAAAAATGGGGAGACCGGTCTCCAGAACATGGGATCAATATCCCGTGAGGCTGCCCATCGTTCATGGGCGTAGTCTGATACGATTCTTGTCAAATCTTTGTTGGCCATGTTGTCCACGTCTGGAATCTTCTTCAAATCCTGCTGCATAAATGCAGCTTTCAGATACATTTGATTCCATTCCGCGTTGGTAAAATACCTTGCGGGATAGGGATTATGTTGGGAAATGGCGTTGAACACCGTCGCGATATTGGTACGTAGCGCTTCCACCGCAGCAAATTTAAAATGCTCTGATTTCGGTAAAAGAACCAAGTATTTCAAAAAAGTTTCCAATTCGGTCTTATCCGATATTTGTATCAGTTGCTGAACGGGCTTTAAAAAAACCTCATCTGACTCCAAAACAGATAACAAGAGCAAAATTCGTGACATTTCCAGGGTGGAGGCGTTCTGCTGTTCCAAATAGCTCCTCCACTGGAAATCCTTCTCACCAAAATCATGGATTGGGGCATCCTTTATTTTTGATGTAGATAGGCTATAGGTCATATACAGATCTTTTCTGCTTTTAGCATCAACGACCTGCGCTATGGCATCCATCAACCATTCAAATTCTGTTTTTTCCAAGTTTAGTATCAGGATATCGGAAAGATATTCCTTTGCGGTTTTTGTCATAGGTCCCGACTGCAATGTGTTGGACTTACAAATATAACCAGCGTTCAGCGATTTTATTTAATCCTATCAGATTATCTTTGCCCAAAATTAGATAACCATGTTAGGCTTAAAATTACCTACCGACCCAAGATGGGTAAATATTGTTGAAAAGAACATTGAGGAGATCTTGACGGACCACGCGTATTGCGAGCAAAAAGCTGCTAGCACAGCTATTTCGTTGATTATCGGGTTTCCTGAAAAATCGGAACTAGTAAAGGAAATGACTGCATTGGCACGTGAGGAAATGGGACACTTCAATATGGTTCACGATAAAATTATGCAACGTGGATGGGTTTTGGGTCGAGAACGTAAGGATGAATACGTCATTGAACTGATGAAATTTTTCCCCAAGGGTGGTAGCCGAGAGACCCATTTGGTACACAAATTACTTTACGCTGCGTTGATAGAGGCCCGGAGCTGCGAACGTTTTAGGTTGCTTTCCGAGGAAATTGATGACCAAGAGCTATCGGAATTCTACCGCAACCTCATGATCAGTGAGGCCAACCACTACACTATGTTCCTTAAGTTTGCCCGCAAATACGGAAAAAAGGAGGAAGTGGACCAAAAGTGGAACGACCTTTTGGAGTACGAGGCCCAACTGATGAAAAATCTCGGAAAAAAGGAAACCATGCACGGGTAACTCCGTGGGTTATTCCTCTAACTTCTTTTTATAATAATCGTACATCTCAAACTGGGATCTTAGCTCAGGCTGACCTTTGGGTCTTTTTCTGTAAGCATTGTCCTGTTTCGCAGAGAACACACGGGCCTTCGAGTTATCATTCCAAGAAATTTCAAAGGTGTCGAGCAGTTCCTGTCTAATATCCGGGTCATAAATGGGACACCCCACCTCTACCCTAAAATCCAAATTGCGGGTCATCCAATCTGCTGAGGAAATATAAATCTTTGGGTTACCGTCGTTGCCAAAAATGAAGAGTCTGGGGTGTTCCAAAAACTTATCCACCACACTGATGGCCTCTATATTCTCGCTCATGCCCTCGACCCCGGGGATAAGACAGCAAATACCCCGAACAATCATTTGTATCTTCACCCCTGCCCTACTGGCCTCGTACAGTTTATCGACCATTTTGTAGGAGGTGAGACTGTTCATCTTTATTTTGATGTAAGCCTGTTTTCCTGCTTTGGCAAGGGCAATTTCCTTGTCGATCAACTTCATAAAAGTCGACTTCGTGTAATGAGGGGATACAATTAGATGTTTGTACTTGTTGATTTTATAATTAGTCTCGAAAAACCCGAACACTTTGTTCATGTCTTTCAAGATGCCTTGGTGCGCAGTAAACAAGGTATAGTCAGTATAGATTTTGGCAGTAGACTCGTTGAAGTTTCCTGTACTGATGAAACCATATCGTTTAATGGTGTGTCCTTCCTCTCGTTCTATCAAACATATTTTACTGTGTACTTTAAGCCCTGGTACACCAAAAATCAAATTAACTCCTTCGTCCTGTAAGTAGTTGGCGTACTCAATATTGTTCTGTTCATCAAATCTCGCTTGGAGTTCAATTTGTACAGTGACCTGCTTCCCGTTCTTCACGGCATTGACCAAGGCCGATGCAATTTGACTTTCACTGGCCAAACGATAAATGGTAATCTTTATGGTTCGCACCCTTGGATCTAAAGCGGCTTCGCGCAAGAATTTGGTCACATAACTAAAGGTATGATAGGGTGCATAGATCATATAATCCTTATGTGCGATCATATCCAGCAAACTTCCCTTCATGCTCAACCCTTTCACAGGCAAAGGCTCTATCTTGTCGTACATCAGGTCGTTTCGCCCAAGACTTGGAAAGCCCATATAGTCCCTACGGTTATGGTAACGCCCGCCGGGAATGACACTATCGGTATCCATTATGTCCATTTTATCCTTGAGGAACTGCAGAGTGTCTTTATCAATGCTCTTATCGTATACAAAACGCACGGGGTCGCTTATCTTTCTATCCTCCACACTGGAAGAAATTTTCTCGATAAAGCTCTTGCTCAGATCATTGTCAATATCAAGTTCGGCATCGCGGGTAATTTTGATCATGTGTGCCGAAATGGAATCGAATTCGAACATGGTAAAAACACTGTCCAAACAGTAACGAATCAAATCATCCAACATAATCACATAATCCTTGTCCCCTTCTTTGGGCAATACCACAAAACGGTCGATTCCCTTCGGGATTTCTATAAGCGCATATCGATTGTGCTTTCCACGGGGCGTTCCGTTTTTCATGACCACCTTTACGGCCAAATAGGCAGCGGTATCCTTCAACAAGGGGAATTCGGTCAGGTCGTTCAAAATAATGGTCATCAGTTCTTGGTTGACCTTTTTGAAGAAGTAATCCCGAATAAATTCAGCTTGGCTTTCACTAACCTCGGTTTCCCTAATGATGAAGATGTTCTCCTGTCGAAGCTCCCTATCGATCTGTTTAAAAATCTCCAAACTTCGTGCCTGCTGGTCGATTACAATTTTGGTGATTTCTTCCAACAGATCCTTGGCCTTTTCTCCACCCAAAACACTTTTTCCTGTTTTTCCAGCATCCACGATACGTTTCACCGTAGCGTAGCGTACTTTGAAAAACTCATCAAGGTTATTGCTGAAAATTCCTAAAAATCGTAGCCTGTCAATTAAGGGTACCCGGTGGTCTTTCGCCTCTTGCAATACCCTTGCATTAAACTGTAACCAACTGATTTCCCTATTGATATATTCGTTTGTTGTTTTTACCATCTATTTCTTCAAGTGTTTTGGAAAGATCATTTGTTTGGTGGTTCCCCTGCTTACTTTGGACCAATCGTCCACACCAAATGTAATATGGACCAATCCTGCCGTGGGAACGTTGTCAATATACTGATCTCCCCAAGTATTTGCAAGCGAGGTAAAGGCATTATTATGGCCAAAGAGCGCCACGGTATCCATGGCATTGTCCAATTGCTGTACGAACTGCTCCACACTATTACCGGAAAAGTCATAGAGCATATGGTTTACCCTAAAATTGGATAGGTCGTACTCCAGGTTCCTCACAAAAATCATACTGGTATGCAGGGCCCTGTTGGCAGGGCTGGAAAAGATAAAATCAATTTTGGGCGCATGCAATCCAAAGGTCTTGGATACCTTGTGGGCATCATTTATGCCACGTTCCTGTAAGGGCCGGTCTTTATCAGAGACATCATAATCCCATGAGGATTTTCCATGTCGCATCAATATCAGTTGTTTCATTGTTTTAGGTGTTAAGGTGCCAGTCGTTCAATTTTCCAATCATAGTCTTCATCCAAGGTGTATCGTATCCTGTCATGCAATCGATTGGGGCGGCCCTGCCAAAACTCGATGGATACAGGCCTCACCAAAAAACCTCCCCAATAATCGGGTCTTGGTACTTCCTTTCCCTCATATTCTTGTTCGAGCTCCTTTAGTTTGCCTTCCAAATGTTCACGGGAAGGCACCACTTGGCTCTGGTCCGACACCACTGCGCCCAATTGGCTGCCTTTGGGCCGGGACTCAAAATAGCCGTCGGAAAGATTTTCAGCAATCTTTTCCGCTTTCCCCTTTATGATAACTTGACGTTCCATATTGGGCCAAAAAAAGGAAAGACATACGGAAGGGTTGGCAGCAATGGCCTTCCCCTTTTCACTCCGATAGTTGGTATAAAAAATAAATCCCTCAAAAGTGAATTTTTTCATCAATACCACCCTGCTTTTGGGAAATCCGTCCAAACCAATGGTGGATACCGTCATGGCATTGGGTTCATCCACGCCCTCCGAGGCTTCCACCTCATGGAACCACTTTTGGAACTGTTCCATGGGGTTCTCCCTGATGGATGTTTCGGTAAGCTCGCTTTTTTCGTAGGATTTTCGGTAATCGCTGAGATCTTTTTGCATAAGGTGAAGATCGTCAAAAATAGGGTCTCCTCAAAACGGGAAGTTTGTAAAACTTTGGTAAAATTTTTAATCGCCAAAGTCAAACACCTTACCGTCGTCCGCTAAATCAACCGGAGTGAAAATGGTTTCCGCCTCCTCTTTAAAGAGTCGGATGGATTTGTATCGTGTGGAATAGTGGCCCAAAATCAAAAGTTTCGCATTGGCTCCTTGGGCTATTTGGGCTGCCTGCATCGCCGTGGAATGTTTTGTTTTCTCGCATAAATGCGCTTCGGATTCCAGAAAAGTAGACTCGTGGTACAATACGGTCACGTCTTGGATAATGGGCACAACGGTCTCGTTATACATGGTGTCACTGCAAAAAGCATAGCTTTTCGGTTCCGGAGGGTCCAAGGTCAACTTTCGGTTCGGAACCGTGCGGCCCGAAGCATCAACGCCATCGGCCCCATTTTTTATGTTGTTGAACTGACTCCTGTCCACCCCATATTTTCGTGCGGCCTGAACATCCAAAGTTCTGGGTGACTCCTTTTCCTGAAATAGAAATCCATTGGTATACACCCTGTGTATCAAGGGTACGGTGCGTACGGTCACTTTTTCATCTTCAAAAATGAGTTCGGATTCCTTGGATTCCAATTCGTGGAACACCAGTGGGTAATTGGTCCAGGAATCCCCCAATTTTAAAAAGAGGGTAATGGCCTGTTTGATGCCTTTGGGTCCGTAAATATGAAGCTCTTTATCCCTTCCCAACAATCGAAAGGTGGAAATCAATCCGGGCAGACCAAAAAAATGGTCTCCATGGAGGTGGGAGATAAAAATATGGTTGATTCTGGAAAACTTGACCTTATATTTTCGAAGCTGCACTTGGGTCCCTTCGCCACAATCTATCAAAAATAGGTGGTTTTTGATTTCGAGTACCTGAGCGGTAGGATTGGTAAATGTTCGTGGTGTGGCGGCATAACAACCGAGTACGGTAAGCTTCATATGCCAAGGTCGCGTTCAATTTCTTCCATTTCGATGATGTCCTTTGCCTCTTGAAGAGTGGGCACTACACTCAACTCTTCTGGAATGTCATCATAACTAACGGCATCCGTGACCAAAACAAAGGATTGTCCACCGGCCTTATGGGTGTTTGAGAGATCCAAAAACTCCAACAGGTCATCCACCGTGAGTTTTTTGAAGGAAAAAAGATTGACCACGATATTGTCGTGCTTCAGTTTCGGGTAGGCATTCTGCAGATTTTCCATAAATCCGGAAAGCGTGGTCTTCTCTTGAAAGACGATGGTGGTGGTTCCTTCTTTGTCGATGATCATATCGCTTACTTTATTTTAGATGCCAAAAGATATAGTACGGCCATTCGAATGGCTACACCATTTTCTACTTGGTGCAGGATAATGGATTGGTCGGAATCGGCCACATCACTGGTAATTTCTACGCCACGGTTAATAGGTCCCGGGTGCATGATCACAATTTGCTTGTCCAAACTGTCCAACAGCTCCTTGTTCACCCCAAATTGCTGGGTGTATTCCCGTGTGGATGGAAAGTAGCTGATGTCCATACGCTCGTTCTGTACCCGAAGCATATTGGCCACATCGCACCATTCCAAGGCCTTCCTCAAATTGGTCTCTACGCCCACACCCAAGGATTCGATATGCTTTGGAATAAGCGTTTTTGGTCCACAAACTTTTACATTGGCCCCTTGCAGCTTCAAGGCGAAAATATTGGAGAGGGCTACCCGAGAGTGCAAAATATCCCCCACGATGACCACATTTTTTCCGCCTACGTCACCCAATTTTTCCCGTATGGAGAAAGAATCCAATAAGGCTTGCGTCGGATGCTCATGGGCGCCGTCACCTGCATTTACAATGGATGCTTTTACGTGTTGTGACAAAAATATACCCGCTCCGGGATTGGGGTGCCGCATCACCACCATATCTACCTTCATGGAGAGGATATTGTTGACCGTATCGATAAGGGTTTCGCCTTTTTTCACAGAGGATTGCCCTGCGGAAAAATTCACCACATCTGCCGAAAGTCGCTTTTCCGCGAGCTCAAAAGAAAGCTTGGTACGGGTACTGTTCTCAAAAAAGATATTGGCAATGGTAATATCGCGAAGGGTGGGCACTTTTTTTATGGAACGGTTGATGACCTCCTTAAAATGGTCTGCCGTTTCAAAAATGAGCGATATATCCTTTTGGTTCAGATATTTGATTCCCAACAAGTGGTTTACGCTTAACTCGCTCATTCCCTTTTATTTGCTTACTAAATATACTTTATCCTCACCGTCGTTTTCTTCCCACATCACTTTTACCTTTTCTTCGTTAATGGCATCCACTTGTCGGCCACGATAGGTGGGCTGAATGGGCAAGTGCCTGCTAAAACGTCTGTCGATCAATGTCAAAAGCTCAATATTGCTTGGTCTGCCAAAGGACTGAATGGCCGTAAGGGCCGACCGAATGCTTCTACCTGTGTAGAGGACATCATCGATAAAGACTACTTTTTTGTCTTCCACCAAAAAATTCATCTGTGTGGAATTGGCCTTGAGGATTTCCCCTCGTCCAAAATCATCCCTAAAAAATGTGATGTCCAAGAATCCAAGGTCAATATGTTTGATCTTGTATTCCTTTTTGAGAATCTTGACCAATCGCTCTGCCAAAAAAACACCTCTGGGCTGAATACCTATTAAGGCGGTATCGGTAAAATCCAAATGGTTTTCCATGAGCTGACAGGCCAACCGGTGCAGTATGATGTTGATTTCCTTTGAAGTAAGCAGAACTTTTTGACTCATAGGCTGTGTACGACCAACTCGGTTGATTACAAAAGTAAGCAATTCTTTAAAATGTTTAGCGCATAAAAAAGCCCCACTGTTTCCAGCGGGGCTTTGTATGATTGAAAGTTCTGATTACTTTTTCTTGGAATCAGCTTCCATTTTGTCCTTCAAGGCTTGCAACTGTGAGTTGGCATCTCCAAGGGTTGGAGCAGCTTCATCGGATGATGCGGCTCTTTTCTTGGCAGCTTTCACATTCTTGTCCTCTTGCTCTCTAAAGATAGCAGTGTGGCTAGCCACAACTCGCTTGAAATCTTTGTTGAACTCGATGATCTTGAATTCGGCCTCTTCTCCTTTTTGGAGTTTTTTACCGTCTTCCTTCTCCATGTGTCGCTGTGGCACAAACCCTACGATATCCTCGTTAAAGTTGATGGTAGCTCCTTTGTCAACCACCTCAGCGATGGCAGCTTTGTGGATGGTACCTTCAGCAAACTCCTCGGAGTACTTGTCCCAAGGGTTCTCTGTAGTCTGCTTGTGTCCAAGGCTCAACTTGCGGCCTTCCACGTCCAATTCCAATACTTCCACCTCCAAGGTGTCACCTACGGTCACAAACTCGGATGGGTGCTTGATTTTCTTGGTCCAAGAAAGGTCGGAGATATAGATCAAACCGTCGATTCCTTCTTCCAACTCTACAAATACTCCAAAGTTGGTAAAGTTTCTAACGATTCCTTTGTGTCTTGATCCCACTGGATATTTGGAAGTGATATCGGTCCATGGGTCAGGAGTCAATTGCTTGATACCCAACGACATTTTACGATCTTCTCTATCCAAGGTCAATACCTCGGCCTCAACTTCGTCTCCTACGTTAACGAAATCTTGGGCTGATCTTAGGTGAGTACTCCAAGACATTTCAGAAACGTGGATCAAACCTTCCACACCTTCGGCAACTTCGATAAATGCACCGTAATCTGCGATAACGACTACTTTACCTTTCACCTTGTCTCCTACTTTGATCTCATCACCAAGGGCGTCCCATGGGTGTTTCTCCAATTGCTTAAGACCCAACTGGATTCTGGACTTGTTGTCGTCGAAGTCCAAGATAACCACGTTCAATTTTTGGTCTAGCTCCACCACCTCGTTCGGGTGGTTGATACGGCTCCAGGAAAGGTCGGTAATGTGAACCAATCCATCCACACCTCCAAGGTCGATAAATACCCCGTATGATGTAATGTTCTTGACCACACCTTCCAATACTTGACCTTTTTCCAATTGGCCGATGATCTCTTTTTTCTGCTCTTCGATGTCCGCTTCGATCAAGGCTTTGTGGGATACCACTACGTTCTTGAACTCGTGGTTGATCTTCACTACCTTAAACTCCATGGTCTTGCCTACATACTGATCGTAATCACGGATAGGCTTCACATCGATTTGGGAACCTGGCAAGAACGCCTCGATACCGAATACGTCAACAATCATACCACCTTTGGTACGGCATTTAACGAAACCAGTAACGATTTCTTCCTTGTCATGGGCGTTGTTCACGCGCTCCCAAGCTTTGATGGTCCTTGCTTTTCTGTGGGACAACACCAATTGACCGGTCTTGTCTTCACGGATATCTATAAGTACCTCAACTTTATCACCAACTTTAAGATCGGGATTGTAGCGGAACTCATTCAAGGAAATCACACCTTCGGACTTGGCATTGATGTCAATGATTGCCTCACGGTCTGTCATGTGAACCACTTTTCCTTCCACAACTTCCTCATCGGCAGTGTCCACAAAGTTTTCCTCAACAAGGTTTTCAAATTCCTTGAGCTTGGTATCATCTACGCGCTCAATTCCTTCTTCGTACTTGTCCCAATCAAAGTTTTCAAGAAATTCCTGAGGATCTTGTTCGGGTTGTTTTGCTTCCTTTACTTCTGGTGCCAAGGCAGTTTCTTCTACCTCAACGTTTTGTTTTTCTTCAGCCATACGTTGCTGATTAAAATTTGTATTCCACGTTTTACAAGAGCCCAACAATTACCGTGAAAGCGGTTTTAAATTGATTTTCTATAGTCCCTTTCGCTCTTGCCTCCTTGCTAAAAGGGGTGCGAAAATACAATTAAATTATGGATATACAAAGCCTACAAGCAAGGTTTCAACAAAAAAAGTATTCCTTTGGTTGGGTGGCAAAATAATAAGAGAATGTTTATCTTGAGACTTCTAATTGTTAACTATAAAAAAGTACCCTTATGAGCGTAAAAGCAAAGTATCAACCAGTACTCGACCTAGGTGAAAAATTGAATGTACAACATGGCGATGTCACCGTTGAGGGAGATGTCCTAAAAATCAAGGGCACGACCAAGACCCAATACGAAAAGAACCTATTATGGGACAAAATCAAGGAGATTGGCGGGGAAAAACCATCGGATATCAAGGCCAATATTACCGTGGAGGACGAATCCGTTTATCACAGACATACGGTGAAGAGCGGGGAATCGCTGAGCAAGATTGCCAAGCATTATTATGGCGACCCCATGAAATACAACAAGATTTTTGAGGCCAACACCAATATACTGAAGAATCCAGATGTGATTCACCCTGACCAAGTTTTGGTGATTCCCAATTTGTAAGATTGATAAACAGTTCGGGGCCTTTGGTCTCGGACTGTTTTCTTTGAATTACAATTTAAATCGTTTGCTACTCCTGCAACGCCCTTATAAAATTATAGACTCCCCTACCTTCCGCTACCAACATCCCGTCTTGAAATGCCTTCATTTTGGTGACCATGATTCGGTTGCCCATACGAACCAGTTTACCTTCAAAGAGTAGGTCCTTACCTTCCGCAAACCGCAAATAATCTACCCGCAGGTCAATGGTGGAAAGCTTATCTTCCGGTGACTCAAAATTGGCGATTCCTATGGCACCTCCTACGGAATCCATTACCGTGGCCATAATCCCGCCATGCCAACGCTTTGTACGGATATCCCCAACAAAATCCTCCCGGAACGGAATCCGTACCCGTATAAATTCCTTTTCGATGGTCTCCACCTTTAATCCCAAATAGCGGTGTATCGGGATTTCCTCCTCGGCCAATCGAATCAGTCGCTCCTTTGTTTTTTCATCCATAGACCAAAACTACAATTTTTCCCCACGGGCGGGATAAGGTGTGGAAATAATCTCCAAGCTTGTCAAGCCAAAAATATCAAAAACAATATGTATTCAGGTCCTCATTTTTTTTATCGCCCATATGGCTAAAATCACTAAATTTAGTTGACTATCAACAAAATACATTAACCTGTTCCCTAGAAAAATTTAATATCCAACCTATGCATCATTTTAAAACTTTCAGCCTTTTTTCGCTGCTCTTGCTTTTTATCGCATGCAAATCCGACCAAAGTCCATCAGCCGAAGAAGCTGCAGTGGTGTACCACGGCGGCGACATCATTACCATGGCCGGTAATACGCCCAATTATGTAGAAGCACTTGTAGTAAAAGACGGGATTATCACCTTTGCAGGAACTGCAAGTGAAGCTATGCAAATGGTCGGAAAAGGTCATCAAATGGTGAATTTGGAAGGTCGTACCATGCTGCCGGGTTTAATCGATGGCCACGCTCACTTTTCATCCTTTTCCGCACAGGCCATCGGAGCACAAATATTACCGCCTCCCGATGCCGGGGCAAAAGACATCCCTACCTTGATTTCGGTTTTAAAGGAATGGAACACACCAGAAAACCGAGCACTTACGGGATGGATCTTTGGGATGGGCTTTGATGATTCTGTCCTAGAAGAAAACAGATTTCCTACCAAACACGACCTAGATCAAGTAACCACTGAGTTTCCCATTATGATTGTGCACATTTCCGGGCATTTTGCCTCGGTCAATTCCAAAGGGCTTGAGCTTTTGGGCATCGATGCCAGCACCCCTGATCCCGAAGGAGGTATCATCCGAAGGGAAGGCAATAACGAACCCAATGGTGTACTGGAAGAACTTGCCGCCATTCCATACTATGCAAAAGCCTTGACACCGGCGACCGCCGAAGCGGCCAATCGCTTTTTTGAAGCAGGTCAGGAGATGGCCCTTTCCTACGGTTATACCACCGCGCAAGAAGGAAGGGATATGGGGAATGTGGATCAATTTGCACAACTGGCCAATGCCCAAAAATTGAAATTGGACGTAGTGAGCTATGTGGATTACCTTTTTGTGGACAAGTATCTGAACAGCGAATGGAAGAGCAACAGCTACAATAACCATTACCGGATTGGAGGAATGAAGGTTACTTTGGATGGTTCTCCCCAAGGCAGAACTGCATGGCGCACCAGACCCTATTTGATTCCGCCAGATGGTGCCAGCGAAACATATAGCGGGTACCCTGCCATTCCTCAAGACAGCGTGGTCACAGCCATTTACAACAAAGCCTTCAAAAATAACTGGCAAATTTTGACCCATGCTAATGGCGACGCTGCCATCGACCAAATGATCCGGACCATGACAACTGCCGCCCAAACCCATGGCAACGAAGACCGGAGGAGTGTATTGATTCATGGGCAATACGTGCGCGAAGACCAATTGGACTCCCTCAAAAAATTGGATGTGATTGCATCCCTTTTCCCGTTGCACACCTTTTATTGGGGCGATTGGCACAAACAGATTATCGGGGACAGCCTGGGCAATAAAATCAGCCCTACACGTACCGCTTTAAACAAAGGCTTGAATATTACCATTCATACCGATGCGCCCGTGGCACTGCCCAACTTGATGCGCATGGTAGGCATTTCCGTGGAGCGCAAATCCCGTTCTGGACAAGTGATCGGCGAAAACGAAAAACTCACCTCTTACGAAGCCCTAAAAGGAATCACCGAATGGTCCGCTTACCAACATTTTGAGGAAGATTCCAAAGGAACGCTGGAAGCTGGTAAGGTTGCCGACTTGGTCATCTTGGACAAAAACCCGTTGAAGGTGCCGGAAAGTGATATAAAAAATATTCAGGTTCTTGAAACGATTAAAAATGGGGTTTCCGTGTACAAGAGATAGTTTTTAATTGATTTTTCAATTGTAAGCGTGCTGTTATTTCAACGACATTTGATAAAAGTAATCTTTTTTTGATGTTAACATCATCCTTACTTATACCATTACATGTATGATGAAAAATATCCTTGTCATCTTTTGCCCCATATGTATTCTGTTATTCAGTTGTGGTAATCCTAACGCCAAAACAACCATCGATCATCAAACTGTTAACGAGCGGGTTATTACAAAAGCCCAATCCGATTTGATTTTTGAACATACCAAAGTCTTTCCGAACAACACCCAACTCGCTTTCGCCTTTATTAAGAATGGCAGGGTACAGTTCTACGGTGTGGAGAAAAGAAACGACTCCATTCTTTCAGTTCAAAATCATCAAAATGCCTTTGAAATCGGTTCCATTACCAAAGTATTCACCAGTACAGTTTTGGCCGATTTGGTGTTGGACCATACAGTAAATTTGGATGATAGCATCAATCTTTTTTATGATTTTGTGTTCCATAAAAATCAGGAAATCACTTTTAAAAGATTGGCAAACCATACCTCTGGACTTCCAAGAATGCCCTCTAATTTTGATTTTGATATCAGTAACCAAGACCCTTTTGCGTCTTACGACAATGAAAAGTTAAGAGCATATTTGACGAATGACATGGAACTATCTTTTGATGATGATAGAACATATGAGTATTCCAATTTGGGAGCTGGCCTTTTGGGGTATACCTTGTCAAAAATTGAAAAAAAGCCCTTGAGCCAATTGTTCCAAGAAAGGATATTTACAAAATATGACATGCCCAACAGCACTATTGGAAGCGAAAATGTACCCACTTCATTAGTGCAAGGGCAAAGCCCGGAAGGGCGACCGGTGCAAAATTGGAATTTGGCCTCTTTGTCCGGCGCCGGTGACATCATTTCCACTGCTGAAGATCTTTCCCAATTTGTGTTGGCACAATTTCAAGCAGATAATGAAGTTTTGGCAATGACCAGAGCGGCAACACATGCTCTAAACGAAGATTCCAGTGTAGGTTTGGGGTGGCACATACAAAAGAAACCATCAGGCGAGAACTGGATATGGCACAATGGCGGAACTGGGGGATATACATCCTGTTTGGTAATGAATACAGAAAGAAAGAATGCCGTTATTGTCTTATCCAACGTTTCAGCTCTTGGTGACCTTATGATACATATTGACCAACTCTGTTTTGGACTTATGGAGACTCTTTAGAAGTCGACTTTCACCCCACCTTCGCAATCACCCTTTGCGCAAAATCGTGGATACGCTCAAACTGCTCTTCCAGGCCCATATCGCTATTGTCAAACTCGATGGCATCCTTGGCCTTGGTCAATGGGGAAACGGTACGGGTAGAGTCGATTCGGTCGCGCTCCTCCACATTTCTCAGCACCTCCTCATAAGTTACCGCTTCGCCCTTTTCCAAAAGTTCTTTATAACGACGGGTAGCCCGGGTTTCTGGGGAGGCCGTCATAAACAATTTTAGTTCGGCTTCGGGAAACACTACGGTACCAATATCACGGCCATCCATCACAATACCCTTATCCTTGCCCATGGCCTGCTGCATCTTCACCAATTTTTCACGTACTTCCTTAATGGCCGCCACCTTGCTGACAAATCCCGAGACATGCAGGGTGCGAATCTCTTGCTCCACATTCTGGTCGTTCAAGTACATCTCGGAACGCCCAGTTTCTTCGTTGGGCACAAACTGGAGGTGAATTTCGGATAGTTTGTCTACCAACGCAGCTTCGTCCAAATGCCCGTCCTTATCAATAATGCCCTCTTGCAACGCAAAAAGTGTTACGGCACGGTACATGGCACCGGTATCTACATAAATATAGTTGAGGCTAGCCGCCAGTCGTTTGGCAATGGTACTCTTTCCCGTGGAGGAATATCCATCAATGGCAATCGTAATTTTTCCCATAGGCCAAAAATAGGCAGAAAAGCGCTTATACGGTTATGACTTCTGTCAATTAAAGCTCCTTGGCATGTTTTACCTTCTGCTTGGTGATGGCAATATCGATTACCTCGCTCATGTCGGTCACATAATGGAACGTCAAACCTTTCAGGTACTCTTCTTTGATTTCTTCGATGTCCTTTTTATTGTCTGCACAAAGGATAATTTCTTTGATCCGCGCCCTTTTGGCCGCCAAGATTTTCTCTTTGATGCCGCCCACCGGCAATACCTTACCACGAAGTGTGATTTCACCGGTCATGGCCAAGCTCTTTTTCACTTTGCGTTGCGTAAATAGCGATACCAAAGAAGTTAGCATGGTAATCCCCGCGCTGGGGCCATCTTTTGGTGTAGCTCCCTCGGGTACGTGAATGTGTACATTGTACTTATCGAAAACCGTCGGGTCAATACCGTAAGTCTCTGCATTCGACTTAATGTATTCCATCGCAATGGTAGCCGATTCCTTCATCACTTTGCCGAGGTTACCCGTGATGTTCATTGTACCCTTTCCTTTGGAAAGTATGGACTCGATAAATAAAATATCACCTCCTACACTCGTCCACGCCAAACCGGTAACGACCCCGGCCACATCGTTGTTTTCGTACTTATCGCGCTCCAATCGTGCTGGGCCCAAAATCTTTTCAACGTCCTCGTTGGTCACGGTTACGTTATATTCCTCTTCCATGGCAATGGATTTGGCAGCGTAGCGCACCACTTTGGCGATTTGTTTTTCCAAACTACGCACACCTGATTCGCGGGTGTAACCCTCCACGATTTTTTCCAACTGTCGCTTTCCAATCTTTAGGTCCTTTTTGGACAGTCCGTGTTCCTCCAATTGCTTGGGCAACAAGTGTCGTTTGGCAATCTCCACTTTTTCCTCGATGGTGTAGCCCGTCACATTGATGATTTCCATACGGTCACGAAGTGCTGGCTGAATGGTGGATAAATTGTTCGCCGTGGCAATGAACATCACCTTGGAAAGGTCGTAGCCCATTTCCAAAAAGTTATCGTGGAAATCGCTGTTCTGCTCAGGGTCCAATACCTCCAGCATGGCAGAAGATGGGTCCCCCTGATGGCTGCTTGCCAATTTATCGATTTCATCCAGAATGAAAACAGGGTTAGAGGTTCCCGCTTTTTTCAAACTCTGAATGATCCTTCCCGGCATGGCACCAATGTATGTTTTTCGGTGTCCGCGGATTTCCGCCTCATCGCGGAGTCCGCCCAAGGACATGCGAACGTATTCACGACCCAAGGCCTCTGCCACCGATTTCCCCAAAGAGGTTTTACCCACCCCAGGAGGTCCGTACAAACAAAGGATGGGCGATTTCATATCGTTCCGCAATTTGAGTACAGCCAAATATTCGATGATACGGCGCTTAACGTCCTCTAGACCGTAGTGGTCCCTATCCAAGATTTGCTGTGCTTTTTTCAAATCGAACTTATCCTTGGAGTATTCGTTCCATGGCAGGTCGAGCAACAGGTCCAAATAATTGCGTTGGATGGAATACTCGGCCACCTGAGGGTTCATGCGGCGCATTTTGGCCAACTCCTTCTCAAAATGCTCCTCTACCTTTTTGCTCCATTTTTTGGTCTTGGCCTTTTCGGTCATTTCGTCCACCTCCTCTTCATACGAAAGTCCGCCCAACTCTTCTTGGATGGTCTTCATCTGTTGGTGGAGGAAATATTCCCGCTGTTGCTGGTCCATATCGCTACGGACCTTGCTTTGGATATCGTTGCGCAACTCCAATTTTTGAAGTTCCATGTTCATGTACTTCAAGGTGGCCAAGGCGCGCTCCTGTAAATTTGGCATCTCCAAAAGCTGCTGCTTCTCGGAAACGGATAGGTTCAAATTAGAGGATACGAAATTAATCAAGAACGGATTGCTCTGTATGTTTTTGATGGCAAAGGTGGCCTCGCTGGGAATATTTGGATTGTCCTTGATAATCTTGAACGCCAATTCCTTAATGGAATCGATAATGGCCTCGAATTCGCCGCTTTGGTCGTCGGGACGCTCCTCTGCCGCTTCGCTCACTTTAGCAGTGATATAGGGCTTCTCGGTCAAGAGTGTATCAATCTTAAATCGCTTCTTCCCTTGAATGATCACAGTGGTATTGCCATCCGGCATTTGAAGCACCCGTAGGATACGAGCCACTGTTCCCACGGTATTGATATCCTCCGGCCCTGGATTCTCAACGCTTTCGTCCTTTTGGGAAACCACCCCGATGACCTTGGAACCATTGTTGGCATCTTTGATCAAATTGATGGATTTGTCCCTGCCGGCCGTAATAGGAATCACAACACCGGGAAACAAAACGGTATTGCGCAGCGGCAATAAGGGTAAAGTTTCGGGCAGACTTTCCCTATTCATCTGCTCCTCGTCCTCAGGGGTCAACAACGGAATCAATTCGGCATCCTCGTCCAATCCCTGAAGGTCTATATTGTCAAATTTGGTAATTTTCATCTCTCCCATATCATCTTTTCGGTCATTTTGTCATAATCGACCAACAACCCGCATTTTTGTTCAACATCAACAGCTACATAAATCCCTAAAAATCAATGTTTATAGTGATTTGCAAGCTTAGTATCACCCATTAATTGGCAATTCCTGTGCCATTTAAAATTCAAATTTTAAGAAAAAAGTGTAACAATTGGTAAATTCCATAATCTATAAGACAAACCAATCATTTTTTGAGCCGACAAAATGAACATATTGACACGCTGCTCGAATTGTGCAAGCAGGGCAAACAAAGCGCACAGCTAGAGGTTTACAACCGCTATTACAAAGCGATGTACAATACCGCTTTGAGGATTGTAAAACATACGGCAGAGGCAGAGGATGTGATGCAGGAATCGTTCCTGAACGCATTTACCAAGCTGCACACCTTTAAAGGAGACGTCGCCTTTGGGGCATGGTTAAAGCGGATCGTGATCAATAACAGTATCTATCATTACAAAAAACAGCAGAAAAAACGCGCTGTGGACTTGGATGATGTAATGTACAAGGTCGAAGATAACGATGTAGCTGCTTCGGACCAAAATGGTTATACAGAACTGAAGGCTCAAAAAGTGATGGAAACCATGAAAAGTTTGAAAGACAATTACAGAGTTTCTTTGACCTTACATTTAATTGAAGGGTACGATTACGAAGAAATCAGTGATATCATGAACATTAGCTATGCTAATTGTAGGACCACCATTTCGAGGGCCAAAGAAAGCCTGAGAAAAAAATTGACCGTAAATGTTTAGTTATGAAGAAGGATAATTTAGACCATTTGTTCGAGCGTCTCCAAGGAGAGTTCGATGTGGCGGAGCCGGAAAACGGGCACCAAGAGCGGTTTTTGGAAAAATTGAACCGGCAACAGGGCACCATTGCCTTGGGCAAGAAAAAGACCTCCTGGTGGAAACCGTTGTCCATCGCCGCATCCATAGTCCTTGTGGCCATGCTGGGGTACCAAGCCTTCGGCCCAGAGCCCAGCATTAAACGACAGGTCACCAAAATTGCACCGGAAGTTTCCCAGACCGAGTTCTACTTTGCCAGTTTGATAGAAGCGCAAGTTGAAGAACTCAAGGAAGAAAAAACACCGGAAACGGCCCAACTGGTAGACGACACTTTGGCACAATTGGCCAAACTGGACAAAGATTACCGAACGTTGGAGCAAGATCTGGTCGATGGTGGAGATATCAAGATCATATTAAGTGCGATGATCACCAATTTCCAGACCCGTATCGACCTTTTGAAAGAAGTTTTGAGCCAAATAGAAAATATTAAGAATCTAAAATCACAACATGATGAAAGTTTTACCATTTAAATCCCTCTTTTTCGCCTTGGCTTTGATTCCCCTTGTGGCTATGGGCCATGTGGACAGCGATAAGCTGAACGGCAGGTACACCAAGGAAAAGACCATTAAAAAAGAATATAACGTTAATCCGGATGCGCTCTTTAAAGTAAAAAACAGCTATGGGAATGTTAACCTTACCTCGTGGAACGAGAACCGCGTGGAAATTGAGGTGCACATCAAAACCAACGGCAACGACGAGGACCGGGTGCAGGAACGATTGGACGAAATTGACGTGGAGTTTGAAAATAGTCCCGATATGGTCTCTGCCACTACTCGGTTCGGAGATCGTAGCAATAGCTGGGGCTGGAGCTGGGGTGGACGCAAAAAAGTCAGCGTACAGGTCAACTATACCATAAAATTGCCCGTAAAGAACAGTGTTAACCTCAGCAACGATTATGGTAGCATTATTTTGGACCGTATCGATGGCCACGCCAAGATCAGCTGTGACTACGGTAAATTGGAAATTGGAGAGCTACGTGGTCGCAACAATGAACTACGTTTCGACTACACTTCCCGATCCACCTTCGATTACATCAACAGTGCCGAGATCATTGCGGATTATTCCGGTTTTACCATCGAAAAGGCAGGCAACCTCAACATTAAGGCGGACTATACCAATGCAGTCGTGGAAGAAATGGACAACCTGCAATACGGCAGTGATTATGGTTCCATCGACGTACGGAACGTAAACAATGTGGAAGGCAACGGGGACTATATCGGTGTAAAACTGGGCAATGTACACGGGAACGTAGCCATCACCAGCGACTATGGGTCCATTAAAATTGATCGCATGGCCGCCGATGCCGGAAATATTGAGATTGGTTCAGATTACACGGGCATCAAGATTGGTTATGACCCGGCTTACCACTTCGATTTTGAGATCAGTACCGAATATGCCGGTGTAAGTGGCAAGGAAGATTTTGAAATCAACATCAGTAAGGAAAAATCGACCGAAAAATATTATCGTGGGTTCTATGGCAAGGCCAATTCTGGAAACAGGGTCAGCATTACCAGCGACTACGGGGGTATCTCATTTTATCAAAATTAATAGCAATCAAAAAACAATTTAAACACAAGATCATGAAAAAACTTATCACTTTTGCCCTAGCCTTGGGAATGATAGCCTGTACCAACGCCCAGTGGGGCAAACGGGTCAAAGGAAACGGGGATTATGTAACCTTGGAACGCTCTGTTGGGGAGTATGATGGCGTTGCCCTTGCAGGTTGGTTTGATGTGGAACTGGTTTCTGGGACCGAAGGCGAACTGACCCTTGAAGGCGAATCCAACCTTTTGGAGCACATTAAAACCGAGGTCAAGAACGGAAAGCTGGTCATTAAGGCCGAAAATGGCATGAACCTTAGGCCATCCAGTTGGAACAGGGGTATCCGCATTACGGTTCCCATATCTTCCATTGACTTTGTAAGCCTATCCGGTTCAGGGGACATCGTAGGAAAAACGACCATTCAAGCGGATAAGTTTGATGCCAGTATGTCCGGTTCCGGGGATGTATCGCTGACCGTAGAGGCCAATGAGCTGGAAGCTGCCCTTTCGGGCTCCGGGGATATCAACCTGTCCGGAAAAGTAACCGATTTTTCAGTTTCGGTTTCCGGTTCCGGGGACATCAAAGCTTTCGATTTAGAGGCTGAATTTGTGGAGGCCACCGTTTCAGGCTCGGCCGATATCAAAGTGACCGCAAACCAATCCTTGGATGCCAGGGTTTCGGGTTCTGGAGACATCCAGTACAGGGGAAATCCCAAAAAGGTACATTCCAAGGCCTCTGGCTCGGGGGATATTACAAAAGTATAGTCCTTACTTACAGGATTCACCAAAAAAGCCCCGATGAATGTCGGGGCTTTTTTTTATGGTTTGAATCGAATTTTATTTTTTTAATAACGCTCCAATTTCTTTCCAAGTCACCAAATAGATGTTTTCTTCTTCCAAGATTTGGGCACATGCTTCACTGGTAAAGAAATTATAGTCCTGTTGGCGCCATCTAGCACCCCAATAGGGATGCTCCACAGACATGCCCTGACTTTCCAAATTGTCAAATCCGCAGTGTATGATCATCACATGGACACCCGGTTCCATATTACGGAGGGTATTGGCATAATAAGCGGCCATGTCCGTATCAAAATCAGCGGGCCCTGCTCCAAATATTCGATTGACGAGAACGGGCTGTTTGGTACCTTCCTTGCCTCCCAGTTCTTCGATTTGATGATTGATCATAGCCGGAATACCATACTCCTTGGCCAGATTCACATAAAGCTCGTAGTATCTCGGGTCTGTGGAAAACAAGCACCCCATGTGACTATCCAAGTGGGTAGGTTGGATACCCATGGCAATGGCTTTATCTATTTGGGCCCTTAACTCGATCTCCACTTCCTCAATCTTGGCATTTTCCCATAGTTGGGCACAATCGGGATAGAAATAGCCGTTGTCGTCCAACAAGCTGGACACCTCTGATTTTGATGCCACCGGTCCCCATCTTAAATAATTCCACTCACTGGTCAACGTTAAGTGAATACCCATATCATGGTCTGGGTTGGCTTTGGCATATTCGGCCACCTCGGACAACCATGGGGTTGGCACCATAATGCTGGCACTGTTTACCGAACCTTCATTGAAAGCTTTGAACGTGGCTTGGTTTGCGGTATGTATGACCCCAAGATCATCGGCATGTACAATCAATAACTTGGCATCGGAGGGATATCCTAAACGTTCTTGAACGTTTTTTTGAGCCTGAATCTGTACTGCCATAAATAACAAGGAAAAGGAAATAATAAAAATTTGTTTCATCTGCTTAGCTTTTTTTGTTGACCCTAGTGAGCAAAAAGATACCGATTACAAAAAACAACCCCAAAAAGATGGTGCTGTTGCGCATGCTTCCCGTAAGTTGTGCCACGATACCGTACATGAGCGTGCCAATGATGATGCCTATTTTTTCGGCCACATCGTAAAAACTGAAAAAGGAAGTGGTATCGGTAGTATCCGGCAAAAATTTGGAGTAAGTGGACCGCGATAGTGCCTGTATACCTCCCATCACCACACCGACCAATCCAGCCGCGATATAGAAATCCATAGGAGTTTGTAAAAAATAGGCGTAAACGCAAAGTAGCCCCCATATCACATTGATCACGATCAATGTTTTGATGTTTCCATACGCCTTGGATGCCCTTGCCGTAAGCGTTGCACCCAAAATGGCCACAATCTGTATCAACAATATACTTATGATGAGTCCCATGGTGCGTTCATTATCCGAACCCCAAACAATTTCTTCTTCCCCAAAGTAAGTGGCAATCAGCATTATGGTCTGTACCGCCATACTGTAAGTGAAAAATGCCCCTAAATAGCGTTTCAGTCTCCTGTTTTCTCCGAGTTGATACCATACAAGCTTTAATTCCTTGAAACCGTTCAAAATGATATGGTGTCGCTCCCCTTCCCGTTTATACCCTTTGGGTAAATGTTTAAATGTATACTGACTGAACAATATCCACCAAATGCCTACGGAGATAAAAGAGTACTTCATCGCCTTGATTTCAGCAATTTCACCACCATTATCGGTAATGCCAAAAAAATCTGGTTCCATCACCATAAACAAATTGAACACCAAAAGTATGACGCTGCCCACATAGCCCAAAGAGAATCCTTTGGCACTGATACTGTCCTGTTGCTCTGGATAGGCAATGTCTGGCAAATACGAATTATTGATGGCAAAACTCACCCAAAACCCTACCAGTCCAAAAAAGTAACAGGCCAGTCCAAAATAGATATTTTCCAACGAGAACCAGTACAGTCCTATGCAAGAGGCGGCCCCCAGATAGCAGAAAAACTTGAGGAACACCTTTTTGTTTCCCAAATAATCGGCCACCCCGGAAACCAACGGGGTTACGATTGCTATGAAAACAAAGGCCAAAGAAGTCACATAGCTGATCAAAGGAGCTCTTGCAATCTCGCCTCCAAATAGGGTTACTTGCTCAATACCAGCGGTACGGAACAATAACCCATAAAAAAGTGGAAAAATGGCGGATGAGATTACCAAACTGTACACCGAATTGGCCCAATCATAAAAAGCCCATGCGTTCAACAGTTTTTTACTTCCTTTTAATGCCAATGTCTGTGCCATGTCCTATCATAAAAAAATGTCACTTCGCTTCCTTGGAAAAACCCATTTTTGGTATCGTTTGGATTTTTCGTCTGTTTCGAAGTGACATTCCCAATTATTTATTTTGATTTATTTGAAGGAGGTTACCCCAAATTTACGGGCTTCCTGTTTGGCTGCCGGTGCCCATGCCGTCAAATTATTGATTCTGGTGTCGTTGGAAGGATGGGTGCTCAAAAACTCTGGCGGTGCCTGTCCTCCCGATTTTGCTTTCATGCGTTTCCAAAGTTCGGCAGCTTCGCTGGGATCATATCCTGCAATGGCCATAATCTGAAGTCCTATCCTGTCCGCTTCGGTTTCATGGCTTCTACTAAAGGGCAACATGACCCCCACCTGTGAACCAATGCCATACGCTTGATTGAACATATTTCGTTTTTCTGGGTCTTGGATCGCCACATTCCCTGCCACGGCACCAATTTGCTGTAAGGTTCCCGCACTCATACGTTGCGCACCATGGTCGGCCAAGGCATGTGCCACCTCATGGCCCATTACAACCGCTACGCCCGTTTCGTTCTGGGTAATCGGTAATATTCCGGTGTAAAAAACAATCTTACCACCCGGCATGCACCAAGCATTCACGGTCTCATCTTGAACCAAATTATATTCCCATTTGTAATCCTTAAGGTATCCTGGGTAACCGTTGGCATCCAGCCAGCGTTCAGCGGCAGAAGCAATGCGTTGCCCTACCCGTTGAATCATCTCGGCTTCTGAAGTTCCCTTTACCACCTTGTTACTCTCCAAAAATTGGTCGTACTGGGCAAATGCCATGGGGAACATTTGACTATTGGAGTAAAAATTAAGGGTACTCTTTCCTGTAAACGGATTGGTCTTGCAAGCCGATACCATGAGGAAAGCCACCGCTATCAAAACTATTTTTTTCATATGGCTGTAGTGTTTTTGTCTTCTGAATTTACAAAAATTTATTTTCCGAAAATGTGAAGTTCCGTGAAATCCTTGCTTACTTCAATGGAGTTGTTTCCATTCAGTTTGATATCGTCCAGATTCACCTCTTCGTTATCCAACTCTACGGAATCAATCTTAAAGGGCAGACCGTGGAAACTCATCTTAAAATTCTTGTACGGGGTAATGTAGTTACCGTCCTTGAACTGCTGGATGATCAATTCGTTTTTCTTTCCTGTCAATTTGAATCGCCTCAAGCTGAAACGGCCTTTTTTATAATCGTATCCTTCTTGTTGGTCTTCGTACACCTGGGAATTTTCGGTTCCTTCCTTATAATAAACATCGATAACAAGCTTTTCGATTTCCTTTTCCCCTATGTATTGCTGCACAGGGTATTTTGGGATCATAGCCCCTTCTTTGATGAACAGTGGCATTCGGTGGATTTCCGCAGAAACCCATCTTTCGATACCGCCTTCGTTGAGTTCATCGGTCCAGTAGTTGTACCAATTTCCCTTTGGGAAGTACATTCTTCTGCCCTGTGCGTTGGGTTCCTGCACGGGACAGACCAATATTTGTTTTCCAAAGATGAATTCATCCGTACGGAAATGCGTTTGCTGGTCCTCTTGATCGTAAAACACCAAGGACTGCAACATGGGAAAGCCCTGTTTAATGTAGTTGTAGAACATGGTGTAGAGATAGGGCATCAATTGATACCTCAACTCGATAAATTCCCGGACAATATCGGTTATCTCCTCTCCAAACGACCATGGCTCCTGATCGCCGTGGTCACCACTGGAATGTACCCTGCAAAAGGGGTGGAACACCGCCAATTGCATCCAACGGGCAAAAAGTTCTCCATTGGGCTGCTCGGCAAATCCACCAATATCGGAACCTACAAAAGAATATCCGCTCATGCACATGCGCTGCATCTGTACATTGGCAATCCATAAATGTTCCCAAGTGGCCACATTATCGCCCGTCCAAGTGGCACAGTAACGCTGGGTACCAGCATAGGCCGCCCTAGTAAGCACAAAGGGACGTCGAGGAAACATGTATTTTTTGACCCCTTCGTAAGTGGCCCTTACCATCTGCATGCCATAAACGTTGTGTGCTTTTCTGTGGCTACATGGGTGCCCATCGTAATCGTGGCGTACATCGAGATTGGCCGTTTTGGTGGGCACTTCCATTACAGCAGGTTCGTTCATGTCGTTCCAAACACCGCTCACGCCCATATCGGCAATCATCTCTTTGTAAAGACCGGCCCACCATTCCCGTACTTCTGGATTGGTAAAATCAGGGAATTTACACTCCCCGGGCCATACTTTTCCCTTAAAATGCGGTCCATCTGCCCTTCTACAAAAGTATCCGTGGTCCATGGCCTGTTGGTATACCCAATAATCGCGGTCTATTTTGATGCCCGGATCAATCATGGTAACCACCTTAAAGCCATCTTCCGCCATTTCCGCTATCATCTTCTTCGGATTGGGGAAATGTTGGTTGTTCCAAGTGAAACAGCGGAACCCTTCCATATAATCGATATCCAGATAAATGGCGTCACACGGAATCTTCAGTTTTCTAAAAGTTGATGCAATATCCCTCACCTTATCCTCTGGAAAATAGCTCCATTTGGATTGATGAAACCCAAGGGCCCATAGTGGTGGAAGCTCAGGAACGCCCGTCAAATCCGTATAAGATTCCACTACATCCTTCATTTTGGGTCCATAGAAGAAATAATAGTTCATTTCCCCACCATCTGCCCAAAAACTGGTTACGTTCCGCTTCTCGTTGGCAAAATCAAAATAGGTGCTGAAGGAATTGTCAAAAAATATCCCATAGGCAATGCTTTCCTTGAGCCCTACATAAAACGGAATGGATTTGTACAAAGGTTCTTGGTCCTTGCCGTAGGCATAGGAATCGGTTACCCAGTTGTTCACCCGTTTACCCTTCAGGTTGGTGTGCGAGGCCTTGTCTCCCATACCGTAGTAACTTTCACCTGCATGGCAAATTTTGCTCATTTTCACCACATTGCCCCCATAATCGAAGTTCTCCTCCCAATGGAAACCAAGCTCGTCCTCCGCTAAAATTACCCCATCCAGATCTACAATCTGCACCTTGAGGTTGGTCTTGTTGATGTAGATCTTGATCTTGGCCGTGGTGATCACGTACTCCGGAATCTCATCTTCCACGGTAAGCTCATTATACCCAAGGTTCACATCTTCACTGATGGCATAGGAAAAATCGGGTTCAAAAACGTGCTCGGTGGCATATCTGAATCGGACAACGCTGTCCCTTAGAATGGTGACTTGCAAAATGACCCCGTTCTGGGTGGTGAAGTATAGTTTGTCGTTTTCCTGTTTAAAATCGACTATATGGTTAGGGAACTGATTTCCCGTTCTGGCTATTTCTGTATTGGTTATCATCTATAATCAGTTGAGGCTAGCAAAAGAAACACAAAAGCCTGAATAATTAAAAATATGTTTTGAAAAGCAATCAACTACAACGTTGTAGCTTTGCTTTTATCGGTATACGACCACGCCCAATGGCGGTAGATTCATCAAAACGGACTGTTCCTGCCCGTTCCAAGAGGTCTTGGAGGGTTTCATGGTCTTTTTGCCCATGCCACTTCCCGAATATTTTTTGTCATCACTGTTAAAAACCAATTTAAGCGTAGTGCTTTTTGGCACCCCTACCCTATAATTTTCCCTTGGGACCGGGGTGAAGTTGCAAACAATGATCAAGTCGTCCTTTGGGTCGTTGCCTTTCCGAATGTACGAAATCACAGAGTTCTCTTGGTCGTTGTACTCAATCCACTGAAAACCTTCTGGCTGGAATTGTTTCTCATAGAGTGCCGGACTTGTTTTGTACAGTTTGTTCAGGTCCTTGATGACCTCCTGTATTCCCGAATGAAAATCGTATTGGGTCAAATGCCAATCCAAGCTTTCCTGAAAATTCCATTCGGAGGACTGTCCAAATTCACCTCCCATGAACAACAAATTACCTCCAGGATGGGTAAACATATAACCATAAAGCAACCTCAAATTGGCAAAACGCTGCCATTCATCGCCCGGCATTCGGTACAGTAAGGATTGTTTGCCGTACACAACCTCATCATGGGAAAAGGGCAGCATAAAATTTTCCGTAAAGGCGTAGGTAAGGCTAAAACTTATGGAGTTCAAATCATACGAGCGATGGATCGGGTCTTTTTTAAAGAACTCCAAGGTATCGTGCATCCAGCCCATCATCCATTTCATGCCAAAACCCAGCCCACCGTAATGTACAGGTTTGGTCACGCCTGTGAAGGCAGTGGATTCTTCGGCAATGGTCTGTACCCCTTTAAAACTGGCATAGACCTCTTGGTTCATTTCTTGCAGGAAGGATATGGCTTCTAAATTTTCGTTGTTTCCGTAAATATTTGGCTCCCATTCCCCATCTTCACGGGAATAATCCAAATAGAGCATGGAAGCCACTGCATCTACCCGAAGGCCGTCCACATGGTACTGGTCGAGCCAAAAAATGGCGTTGCTGATCAAAAATGCCCGTACTTCGTTACGTCCATAGTTAAATATCAAACTTTTCCAGTCGGGATGATAACCCCTTCGTCTATCTGGATGTTCATACAGGTGAGATCCGTCGAAAAAGCCCAAGCCGTGGGCATCTTCGGGAAAGTGGGATGGCACCCAATCCAGAATGACCCCAATGCCTCTTTGGTGCAAGGCATCTACCAAAACCTTAAAATCCTCAGGCTTGCCAAAACGCGAGGTCGGCGCAAAGTAACCCGTTAGTTGATAACCCCATGAGGGGTCGTACGGGTACTCCATAACCGGCATAAACTCCACATGGGTAAAGCCCATTTCCTCCACATAATCGGCCAATTCCTTTGCCATTTCCAAATAACTCAGCGATTGCCAACCATTCTTCTTTTTCCAAGAGCCCAAATGGACCTCATAAACCGAATACGGTTTGTCCAATGCGTTCTTTTCTTCACGGGTTTCCATCCAGCCGCTGTCCTTCCATTTGTATTTATCGTCCCAGACCAAGGATGCCGTTTGTGGAGGCTGCTCGCAGAAACGGGCAAAAGGGTCCGCCTTTTCGGTCCAGATATCGTTGTTATGGGATTGTATTTTGTATTTGTACTTGATTCCTTTGTCAACTCCCGGAATAAAACCCTCCCAGATTCCGCTGCTGTCCCAGCGCACATTCAATTGGTGCTCTCCAACAGTCCAATAGTTGAAATCGCCAATTACACTGACCGACTTTGCCGAAGGTGCCCAAACAGCGAAATACGTCCCTTTCACCCCATCGACTTCGGTGAGGTGCGACCCTAACTTGTCATACAGGCGAAAATGCTTTCCAGATTTAAAAAGATCGATATCAAACTCCGTAAAAAAACTGTGTGGAACTACCTTTGACATAAAAGTGTTTTTAGTGCTTATACAATAATACGCAACTTTAGGGAAGAATACGATTTTGATAATCGGTTTGCCATTAAAATCATTTTTTTTCAAAAAGTGGAACGCTTTTTGATTTTAATGCGTTAACAGTTAAAAGTAACACAAATCCAAAATCCAAAAATCATGAATAAGTTTAGTACAATTTTAGGAGCAGTTATCGTTTTTATTTTCGCGGCTTGCGAAGGCCCACAAGGTCCTCCGGGCTTTGACGGGTTGGATGGCCTGGATGGTGCTCCCGGCGCTCCAGGTATCCAAGGACAGGTAGTGGAAGTAGAGGGCGTTGACTTTGGCTATGATGCCGAAGCCAATCTCTTCAGTACCCTGATCACCTTTTCCGATGTGACCAATTTTGAGGTATTTGAATCGGATGCCGTATTGGTATATCGCCACGACGGGGTTATCGATTTAAGCGATGGCTCCACTGCAGATGCATGGACACAAATACCACAGAATTACTTTTTGCCAGGTGGAACCATTCAATATGTGTTTTCCCATACTTTTGTGGACCTGGAGCTGTTTATCGATGGTAATTTTGATTTATCCACCCTTAGCACGGACTTTACGGACAATCAGCTGTTCCGTATCGTATTCATACCGAGCGAATATGCCCAATCTCCGGATTTTGATGCCTCCAACATTGACAGCGTGATGTCCAAATTACAGATCAATGAAGGACAGGTAATCCAGTTGGACCTTCAATAAATCATATAAAAATGGTATTTTAAGTCTCATTGAAAATCAATGGGACTTTTTTTATGGTAATTTTGAAAGGATAGCCATAAAAAGTCGTCCAATCATAAAAAAACAAGAATGGGAAAAAGATTGCTATTGATTGCATTGGTAGTTTTGACCGGATGCAAGGGAAACTCACAGGAAGAAAAAAAGGAGACCGAAAAAGAAACCACTTTTAAGGTGAACAAAACGGATGCCGAATGGCGTGCCGAGCTTACCGATATGGAATACTACGTGCTGCGCAAGGCCGCCACAGAAAATGCTTTCTCCAGTGAACTATTGGACATTAAGGAAAAGGGCACCTACGTATGTGCCGGTTGTGGCACTCCCCTGTTCAAGAGTGAGCATAAATTCGACTCGGGAACCGGATGGCCCAGTTTTGATAGGGAAATCGAGGGCAATGTGGCCTACGACGTGGATTATAAAATAGGAGTGGCCCGTACCGAAGAGCATTGCGCCGTGTGCGGAGGACATTTGGGGCACGTGTTCAACGATGGTCCACGGAATACCACTGGAAAAAGACATTGCATCAATGGAGCCGCGCTTGATTTTATTCCGGATAACCCATAATTTGGCATAAAAAATTCCTATGAAGAACAAGTATGGTGTCAATAAAAGTGAAGAAGAATGGAAACAGCAACTTTCCCCTGAGGAGTATTATGTTCTGAGGCAAAAGGGTACCGAACGGCCCTATACCGGAAAGTTCGACCTTCATTTTGAAGATGGCAATTACCACTGTAAAGCCTGCAATGCCAAACTTTTTGAAAGTGAGCACAAATTTGAAAGCGGTTGTGGTTGGCCCTCTTTTGATCAGGCTGTTGAAGGCGCCATCGAGTACATTCGCGATACCAGCCATGGTATGGTACGCACCGAAACGGTCTGTGCCAACTGCGGTAGCCATTTGGGACATGTTTTTAATGATGGGCCTCGGGAAACCACGGGGCAACGGTACTGCATCAATTCAGTGAGCATCGATTTTGACCCAGAAGGTTAAATTCTTCCCCGAACAACCATTTTTTCAGATTTCACAAACGAATCCAAATTTGAGTTTTTCAACTTGGGAAATGGAGATTGATTTGCGTACTTTTGCAGCTGCCATTCAACGGCAGGTTTTTATCTAACAACTAAAATCAAAATCTAATGAGCAAGTTCGATATAATTGTTTTGGGAAGTGGTCCAGGTGGATACGTTACTGCCATCAGGGCATCACAATTAGGTTTCAAAACAGCCATTATAGAAAAGGAAAGTTTGGGAGGTGTATGTCTAAATTGGGGGTGTATCCCTACCAAGGCCCTTCTTAAATCCGCTCAGGTTTTTGAATATCTGAAACATGCCGAAGATTATGGTTTGAATGCCAAAGATGTAAGCCATGATTTTGATGCCGTTGTCAAGAGAAGCCGCAGCGTGGCCGATGGCATGAGCAAAGGGGTCCAATTCTTGATGAAAAAGAACAAGATCGAGGTCATCAATGGATTTGGAAAACTGAAAAAAGGAAAAAAAGTAGAAGTAAAAGCTGAGAACGGTGATACCACCGAGTATTCAGCGGACCATATCATCATCGCCACTGGGGCTCGTAGCCGCGAGTTGCCTAGCCTTCCCCAAGACGGCAAAAAAGTCATTGGGTACCGTGAGGCCATGACCTTGGAAAAACAGCCCAAGAAAATGATCGTGGTAGGCAGTGGTGCCATCGGAATGGAGTTTGCCTATTTCTATCACTCCATGGGTACCGAGGTTACCGTAGTGGAATATATGCCGAACATTGTGCCCGTAGAGGACGAGGATATTTCCAAACAATTGGAACGTAACTTCAAAAAATCGGGCATCAAAATCAAGACTTCCGCAGAGGTGACCAAGGTGGATACGTCTGGTGATGGCGTTAAAGCCACGGTAAAGACCCAAAAAGGCGAAGAAGTTTTAGAGGCTGACATCGTACTATCCGCAGTAGGAATCAAAACAAACATCGAGAATATTGGATTGGAAGATGTGGGCATCGCCACAGACCGTGACAAAATATTGGTGAACGACTACTACCAAACCAACATACCCGGTTACTTTGCCATTGGTGATGTAACCCCAGGACAGGCATTGGCGCACGTAGCCTCTGCGGAAGGTATTATTTGTGTAGAAAAATTAGCAGGAATGCACGTAGAGCCCTTGGATTACGGCAATATCCCAGGATGTACTTACTGTATCCCCGAAATCGCCTCTGTTGGGTTGACAGAAAAGCAAGCCAAGGAAAAAGGATATGATCTTAAAATCGGTAAATTCCCGTTTTCGGCGAGCGGTAAGGCCAAAGCCGCAGGAACCCCTGATGGTTTTGTAAAAGTAATCTTTGATGCCAAATACGGAGAATGGTTGGGTTGCCATATGATCGGTGTTGGGGTAACCGACATGATCGCAGAAGCCGTAGTGGCCAGAAAACTGGAAACCACAGGACATGAAGTACTGAAAGCAGTTCACCCTCACCCTACCATGAGCGAAGCTGTAATGGAAGCAGTTGCGGATGCTTACGATGAAGTAATCCACCTATAACCTATGCTTAAGATTTTTAGGGCCACTGCTATTTTAGAAGGTATTTCCTATCTACTCCTTTTCGGAATGACCATGCCGTTGAAGCATTGGGCGGATATTCCTGAACCAAACCAAGTGGTTGGGATGGCACATGGAATATTGTTTATTCTATACGTAGTGGTGGCCATTGTTTTTTGTTGGGAACGCAAATGGAAACTCAGAAGATTTGTTATACTTTTTATAGCCTCCCTCCTTCCCTTCGGGACGTTTTATGCTGACAAAAAGTACTTGAAGGAACTAGCCTAAAAAACTCTGGATGGCCAAATCATAACTCTGCAGGCCAAACCCAAGAATCACTCCTTTAGCAACCGGTGCTATGTAGGATACATGGCGATATGCCTCGCGCTCATGCGTGTTGGAAATATGCACTTCGATTACCGGAGATTCCACAGCTTTAACTGCATCACCGATACCAACGGAGGTATGGGTGTAGGCAGCGGCGTTTAAAATGATACCATCGTAATCGAACCCTACTTCTTGAATTTTAGCAATAATTTCCCCTTCAATATTGGATTGATAGTATGACAGTTCTACCTCGGGAAATTTAGATTGAAGCGTTGCAAAATAGTCCTCGAAAGTGGTACTCCCGTAGATTTCGGGTTCACGCTTTCCCAAGAGGTTGAGGTTGGGTCCGTTGATGATGATTAATTTCATACTTTCAAAAATACAATAAAAAGAAAAGAGACTGTCTAAAAAGCAGTTTACCTATCAGTTCGAGCGCCCGCCTGCGGCAGGCAAGCGCTCAACCTGACAAAGCTCAACTATTACTGCTTATTAGATAGCCTCTTTATTCTGCTATTTTCTGTTCTTTAATTAATGGCGAATTGAAGTCCAAAGCCGAATGCGCCAACCTCGTTGTCGCCCACATCGCTAAGTACAACAGAAGGGCGCCAATCAAAATTGATGACAAAGGGCACCCCATCTACTTTAAAGTCGAGCCCCAAATGCGGACGCAATGCAAAAATATTATCCGAATTCTTGATAAAAATAATACTGGGACCAACCCCAGCGTACCAGCGCAAACCCTTTGCCCTAAAAAATTCCTTGTGATAGGAGTACAAAAAGGTTGCAATGGTGGCATTGTCCTCAAAGCCCAAATCTCCCTGGCCAACATGGTTATCGGAAAAAAAGTATTTTCCCGTAGCCCCGAAAAAAGTGGCGTCGTCATAAAGGTCAATCCCCAATCCCAGAGCGGCCCGATAATTGGTTTGGGCCTTTACCGCCAAATGTCCAAGCATTCCAATTGCAAAAACTAAAAGTAATTTTCTCATTTTCTAAACATAATTAATGGTTAATATTCATGGTTTACTTGCAAGTTTTGGGGTTATGAACAGTTATTTTTAATTGATTTAGAACAAAAACAACAAGCCCACAGCAATCATGGAGTAGTCGTAATTGTCACTTATGGTTGTATAGGAAACATTCAATTCGGTGTTTCCGTTAATGTTGTATCCAATCATGGGGCGCACATAAAACCCACCATCGTTTCCTTCATTTATTCCAATGGCATAGCCCACATCGGCCCCTAACTTAAAATCGTAGGTAGGATAAAGTCGGAATGCAGCTGCCGCCGGGATATATTGGATATCCGGAAAATCAACTTCCACCGCAACCGGACCAATATCTTCGGTCGATGTGTTCCCAAAGGCATTCATAAATCCTGTGGCCAAACCTACATCCACCATTTCGGATACGGACCAGTGATATCCCAAATCGAGACCCAGCTCAAAATTGGAAAAATCGGAAATATCGCCTAGCGGCACACCAACATGGACTCCCGCTTTAAAACTTGTTCGGTCCACATGCTGTGCACTGGACAAATAACTGATGGCAACCATCGCTAGAATTGCCATTACAAAGGTTTTTTTACTCATGGTTGTATTTTTTCTACCTGAAAAACGCATGGATAACCAAAAAAGTACCTTTTGTAATATTTTTCCCATAAAATTCTTTCATTCTAAAATGCAGCATGGTTTGCTTGCCGAAAAGTAGCGAAATAAATCATGTTGGAAGTGGCCAATTGACGGATGCCCCTTTTGAATTGACCAATGCCCCTTCCCGATCAACAGAAGGGTTTTTGCAATTAGTTTTATGGTGTTGATGATAGCTATTCCAGCATGATGAAATCAAAAAATCGCTAGGAATAACCTCACATTTTGATCAGGGTTCGGTTTCTCCCTTTCCATATTCTCTTTTATAAATACGCACGATTACCAAAAACAGACTGACCAGCAACGGCCCAAAAATCAGACCTATAAATCCAAATAAAGGGATACCCACCAAAACCCCGATCAAGGTTACAAGTGGGTGAACATCATCGAGTTTTTTAAGGACGTACAACCGAATAAGGTTATCGGTAGATCCTACCACTATGGACCCATATAACAAGACACCCCAGGCCTGAAAATGATCTCCATTGGACAGGGACAACACAAATACGGGTAAAGTACCCAATAGGTTACCTACAAAGGGAATCATGGAACCAATGGTGACCATAATGGCCCAAAAAAGGGCATTGTCAACACCAAAAATCAGAAAACCTATTAAGGCCACGACCCCTTGTGCAAAAGCGACCAATGGAATTCCCAAGGTATTGGCACGGACAATTTCCCTTACCTCATCCCCGATTATCTTCAAATTATGATTTCCGATAGGTATGTACTCGTAAAGCGATTCGTATAACTTCTTTTGATTGGTGAGCATGTAAAACAATAGAAAGTACATTATGGAAATTGCTATGACCGCGTTAAAAGTACCGCCCGCAAGTCCCTGTAAATTTGAGGTAAGCCATTCCGTTACCGCAGAGGCATCCACTTGGGAAGTGAGCTTGAATCCTACGTAATCTTCGAGCGTTTGCAATTGGGATTTGATCATGGAGGTTATCTGCTCCGAATTTTCCGCGGCCTTACGGATTCTTTTCCCAAGCATAAAAAATGCTCCTGCTATGGGAAGTAGAATGATAAAAAAGGAGGTCAACATTAAAAGAATTGCAGACAATGTGGAATTCCATCCCTTGTCCTCCAATTTTTCCATGGGCCTTTTTAAAAGGACAAACAAAGTAATGGTACCTAGAATACCCGAGAAATAGGGAGCAATTTCCGAGAAAATCAACCCCGCCATCAAAAGAATCAAGAGAAGGATAAAAATCTGTCGTACTATTTTGGGGGGTATTTGTTTCATCTATTATCTGTAGGTTGTTACGATTGCTCGTGATTGAATCAGTTTAGGTAGATGGGCTTCATTTTTTTAATGACCATCACAAAACATGGCCAAATTGAAAAAACAAACATGATCGGCTTACCCCATTCAAGGTTTTTATTGCCCTTAAAACTATTTTAAGTTGGTTCAGAATATGCTATTGCGTTAACAATTAAAGGATTGACGTTAAATAATTTAAGCTTCACGCCTTAGTTTACTTACAGTATTAATCATTAAAAACAAAACATATGAATACTGATCAGCTAGAAGGCAAATGGAAACAAGTAAAAGGAAAGTTTAAACAAAAATATGGGGAGGTAACCGATAACGATCTTTCTTATTCCGAAGGAAAATTCGAAGAGATGCTCGGAAGGGTACAAGAGAAAACAGGAAAATCCAAAGAAGCATTAAAAAAGGAAATCGAAAGCTTATAATCCCCTTCCTTTTCTAATAAAAAGTCCCCGTCTCGCGACGGGTTTTTTATTTTAAAATCGATTTACCGTTGAGCCGAAGAATCTAAGTCAAATAATCATACCAGTATAAGCACAGATCCATAATCCATTTATCTTTAAACAAAATTGAACTACACAAAAATCAACCTTAGAGTACCATGGGTTGATATATATTTGTGATGATGAATTGGCAGCAGGCGATTAAGGATTATCAAAATTACTTAAAGATAGAGCGAGGGCTATCTCCAAACTCCATTGTGAACTACACCATGGATTTGGAAAAACTCCAAAGTTATCTGGACGAATTCTCCATTGCCGAAAAACCGGTCCATATTCGCAGGGAAACAGTTCAAGAATTTATTTACAGCATTGCCAAAGTGGTTACCCCGAGGACCCAGGCCAGGATAATTTCCGGTTTGAAAGGATTCTTTAACTATCTGGTTTTTGAGGATTACCGGGAAGACAACCCTATGGATTTGATCGAGACCCCAAAAATTGGACGCAAACTTCCAGACACCCTTTCCGAAACAGAAATCAACAGCCTGATTGCCGCTATCGACCTCTCCAAACCAGAAGGCGAGCGTAACCGGGCGATTATCGAAACCCTGTATGGCTGTGGTCTGCGTGTTTCCGAACTCATCAACCTCAAACTATCCGACCTTTATTTTGATGAGGATTTTATCCAAGTGACGGGTAAGGGCAACAAACAGCGCTTTGTTCCCATTAGCGGCATCAACCAGAAATACATCAACATATATCGAAATGAGGTGCGTGTACATTTGCCCATTCAAAAGGAACACGAGGATATTGTTTTTTTGAATCGAAGGGGCAAACAGCTAACTCGTGCCATGATTTTCACCATTGTAAAGCAACTTGCTGAAAAAGTGGGATTGCAGAAAAACATCAGCCCACATACCTTTCGGCATTCCTTTGCGACCCATCTACTGGAAAACGGAGCCGATTTGAGGGCCATTCAACAAATGTTGGGCCATGAAAGCATCACCACTACCGAGGTGTACATGCACGTAAACCGTTCACATTTAAGCAAGGTTCTTAATGAGTTTCATCCAAGGAGAAAAAAAGATTAATCACGCATTAAGGTATCCTTTTCCACTTTATTCTGTTTTTTAAACGGCCGGATTATCAATCGGGCCTCACGATCAAATCGGACATAATTGTACACCCAATTGATGAAGACCACCACGCGGTTCCTAAAACCGATCAGAAAATACAGGTGGACGAACATCCATACGAACCAAGCGAACACGCCTTGAAATTTAAACTTGGGCAAGTCTACAACCGCCTTGTTCCGGCCAACAGTGGCCATGCTTCCTTTATCTTTATAAACAAAGGGCTTCATGGATTTACCTTCAACCAGACGCACCAAATTATCCCCTAAATTTCTGCCTTGTTGCATGGCAGGCTGTGCCATCATCGGATGTCCATGCGGAAAAGCCTCGGTGGTCATTTGCGCCACATCTCCAATGGCAAAGATATTCTCGAACCCTTCCACTTGGTGAAATTCATTTACCCGCAACCTGTTGCCATGGCTCAGATAATTGCCCCCATCCAAACCTTTTAGGCTCACCGCCCTAACTCCTGCCGCCCAAACCAAGGTTTCCGCATCGAAAATGGTGTTGGTATTGGTGGTTATCCGTTTGCCATCATAATCGGTGACCCGAATATTTTTCCAAACGTTTACTCCCAATTCCTCCAAAAACTTCTCCGCTTTTCGGGAGGCTACTTCGCTCATGGCTGGCAGCAGCCTGTCCCCTGCCTGTACAAGGTTAATTTGTGCTCTTCTGGTGTCCAGATCAGGATAATCCTTGGGCAGGATTCCCTTTTTGATTTCGGCCAGGGCCCCGGCAAGTTCCACTCCCGTAGGCCCTCCCCCAACGATTACAAAGTTCATGAGGGCATCCCTTTCATGGAGGTCATCCGTTAAAAGTGCTTGCTCGAAATTCTCCAGGATAAGACTCCGTAAGTTTAGCGACTGCGGAATGGTCTTCATGGCCATACCCTTGGTCTCCAATGCTTTGTTTCCAAAAAAATTGGTTTCGGACCCAGTGGCCACGACCAAATAGTTATAGCCTATTTCACCGATGTTGGTCTTGACCAACTTGGCTTCTGTGTTCACCTCTTTCACCTGGGCCAATCGAAAATAGAAGTTGGGATATCCCTGCAATACCTTTCGGATAGGGTATGCAATCGAATCCGGTTCCAGCCCTCCAGTGGACACCTGATACAATAAAGGTTGGAAATTGTGGTAATTGTGTTTATCCAACAACACCACCTGTACTTCTTTCTTGCTTAATTTCTTGGCTAGTGCTATGCCCCCAAAACCGCCGCCTATGATAACGACTCTTGGAAAACTGGATTGAGGAATGTTCATGCTTGACATACCCACAAATTTACGTATTCCGCACTACAGCGACCCATGTCAGGATGGTTTTTTTGTATCTTTAGTGTCTAACTCAAAATAACTTCAACCGATGAAAAAACTTCTTCCCTTGGGTGCCCTATTACTACTATGCACCTTGTCCGTTAATGCCCAAAAAAAGAAAAATGATGTCCTAAAACAATTGGATGCTAAAGCTGAGACCTATAGCGAAATTGCCCACACTATCTGGAATCTTGCCGAAATGGGCTATTTGGAAGAAAAGAGTTCAGCACTATTGCAGGAGACCCTTGCTGCCGAAGGTTTTTCCATAGAAAAGGGAATCGCCGGGATTCCAACGGCATTTGTGGCCGAATATGGTTCTGGGTATCCTGTCATCGGCATATTGGGGGAATATGATGCCCTACCCGGACTCTCGCAAGAGGCGGTTCCAGAAAAAAAATCTGCTGGTGGAGAAGCTGGTCATGCCTGTGGCCATCACCTGTTCGGAACCGCATCCACAGCTGCGGCCATTTCCGTAAAGGATTGGATGAAAGCGAACAACATAAAGGGAACCATCCGCTTTTATGGATGCCCTGCCGAGGAAGGGGGCTCTGGAAAAGTATATATGGTGCGCGAAGGTGTTTTTGATGATGTGGATGTAGCCTTGCACTGGCACCCAAGTTCCGCAAATGCAGCAAGTGCAGGTGCCGCTTTGGCCAATAAATCGGCCAAATTCAGATTTTATGGCATTTCAGCCCATGCGGCGGCAGCACCACAAATGGGTCGTTCTGCATTGGATGGTGTGGAGGCAATGAACTATATGGTGAACATGATGCGAGAGCATGTACCGGAAGATGCCAGAATCCACTATGTCATCACCGAAGGCGGCGAGGCGCCCAACGTGGTACCCGATTTTGCCGAAGTATATTACTATGCGAGACACAATACCAGAGATGTGGTAGTCGATATCTTTGATAGAATGGTAAAAGCCGCTGAAGGTGCTGCTTTGGGTACAGGTACCACTATGGAATACGAAATGATCGGGGGAACCCACGAACTGCTTCCCAACCTTACTTTGCAAAAAATGATGCACGACAATCTGGTAAAGGTTGGCGGTATTACTTACACCCCAGAAGAGAAGGCATTTGCCGAAAAAATATCAAAAAGCCTGGGCAACGAAAGTCTGAACATCAAAGTTGCGGAAACCGTTCAACCTTATAAAGAAACCGCCGAAGCATTTGGTTCCACCGATGTTGGTGATGTGAGCTTTACAGTTCCCACAGCCGGTCTTGGAACGGCAACTTGGGTACCTGGAACGCCCGCACACAGCTGGCAAGCGGTTGCTGCTGGCGGCATGAGCATAGGTTCCAAAGGAATGATGGTTGCCGCAAAAACAATTGCATTAACGGCTATGGATATTTTTGAAAACCCCAAAACAGTGGAAGCGGCCAAAAAGGAATTGGAAGAGCGAAGGGGAAAAGACTTCAAATACGTACCTATGCTGGGCAACAGACCTCCAGCATTGGATTACCGCAAATAGTTTTTTTTGAAATTCCTTGTAACAAATCAACAGTTAGACATACTAATCAATAAAGCAAACTCACCAACCGTTTAGTGAACAAGGAACTGGAACATCGTTTTGTGACGGAACTTGAGGACAATCAGAACATTGTCCATAAGGTGTGCAGTCTGTACACCAATGACAAGGACTCACATAACGATTTGTTCCAAGAGATCACCATACAGTTATGGAAGGCGTACCCAAAGTTTCGGGGCGATGCCAAGTTCAGTACATGGATGTACCGTGTTGCATTGAACACGGCCATCACCCTGTACCGGAAATCCAAAAAAAGGGTAAAGACCCAGGATTTTGATTCGGTACTCTACAAAATCAAGGCCAAAGAGTACGACGATACGGAGGAACGCCAATTAAAACTCATGTACGATGCCATTAAACAGCTTGGCGACATCGATAAAGCATTGGTGTTTCTCTATCTGGAGGACAAAGACTATTCCGAAATAGCCGAAACCTTGGGTATAACAGAAGTGAATGCGAGAGTGAAGATGAGCAGAGTGAAAACAAAATTAAAAACAATTCTAAATCCGTGATTATGTTGGATGAACTGGAGCTCTTGAAAAAGGATTGGCAGAAGCGGGAGGCAGACCTTCCTAAGTTGTCTTATGAGCAGATTTACCCGATGATGAAGAAAAAATCATCATCCATAGTAAAGTGGATTTTTTATATCAGTATCATAGAATTTGTGTTCTGGGCGGGCATCAATATCATTTTCAGCGGCCCAGAGACCATGCAGGAATTGAAAGACATGCACATCTACAAAGTGGTCATGCTGCTAAATGTCTTCAACTACGCCATCATCCTTTACTTTATCTATAAGTTTTATACCAATTACCGAAAAATTTCCTTTACGGATTCATCCAGGGTCATGATGCGGACCATTTTAAAGGTAAAACGCACGGTGACCCAATACGTATGGTTTAACCTCATCATTTTTACGGTAAGTGCCATTATCTACGGATACGGTGTCCTGCTGTACACTCCAGAGGGTCAAGAAATCGTCCAGGCTGCGGCACAGGATGGGGACAGCACCGAGTTTTGGGCATTGATCATTATTACCTCCATTGCCCTTACGGCTGTAGGGCTCTTCATCATCTGGCTGTTCTACAAATTACTGTATGGAATTTTGCTGAAAAAGCTAAGAAAAAACTACAACGAACTTAAACGTCTGGAAGTCTAACCGTCTATTTTGCCCTTGTAGCTGTATCGCCTTTTTTGATTTTCCTCTTCATAGGCCAACAATTCTGCCTGTGGGATTACCTTTAAAAAGGAAGGATGTTGCTCAATGGCGTATTCCAACTTTTCCAAAATAGCTTCGATGGACTCATTATCGTAATCGATGTCCAAAGGTTCCTTGATGTGCATGGATTGGAGAATCCCTTTCTTTTTGACCCGAAGACCTTTTTTATCAAACGACCGGCGGAAACCATCGATCACTACAGGTACAACTACTGGTTTATACTTTTTGATGATGTGAGCTGTTCCCTTTCGAAGCGGTTTCCATGGTGTAGTGGTTCCCTGTGGAAAGGTGATTACCCAACCATCGTTGAGCGCCTTTCCAATATTGGAAATATCACTGAACTTTACCTGTCTGTTCACGTTTTGTCCATCAGCCCTCCAGGTCCGCTCAATACTGATGGAGCCAGCATAGGCTAGAATCTTCGTCAACAAGCTCTTTTTCATGGTCTCCTTTGCTGCAACATAATAAATGTTCAGTTTGGGGTTCCATAAATAGCCCAGGTTTTTGATGTTGTCCTCCCTACCGCTCAAACTGGCATTAAAAACATGGAACATGGCCACCACATCGGCGAAGTAGGTTTGGTGATTGCTTACAAAAAGAACATTGTTCTCCGGGAGGTCGCGAATAATTTGGGACCCCTCGATTTCCAAGGTATTGAATCCTTTATACCGCTGGTGCGTCATCATACCGGCTATTCGAATCAGCCATCTCTTTAAAAATAAAATATGACCAAAAGGATTTTTCTTGAACAGACCCATATTTTGTGTTGATTGTAACCGCAAATTTACGAAATCGCCATTAAAGCACTTGCCGCAAAAGCTCCTTGATCTCGCTCAACATCATAGCTGTGGCGCCCCAAACCGTATAACCATTTAATTTAAAGGCAGGTACGTTGATGTTTTTGGCATAGGAAGTACTCAAAATTTCTTGAATATGGTTGGCATCGTCCAGAAAATCCCTGAGATATACCTCTACCAAACGCTCCACCTCTGCCTCTTCTTTAATGAAGGGTTGCGGATTATGGTAAATCCCCATAAACGGCCTTACCAAAAAATTACTGGGCGGGATATACACCTCACTAAGCTCTTTGATCACCTCAACATCGCTTGGTGGCACCCCTACTTCCTCATGGGTTTCCCGGAGTGCGGTATCCATCAGATCTTTGTCTATCCGTTCCACCTTCCCGCCCGGAAAGCCTATCTGATTGGAATGGACGCCCTGATACACCTTACGAAGAATCAACAATAAACGTGTCTGCCGCTCTACATCAGGATAAAACAACGCCATGACCCCAGCCCGTTTGGGGTTCATGTCCTCCCATCGATTCTTCTTCAACCATTCGATTCGAAGCTCCGGGGACATTTTATGGTGCGATTGCTCCCCTGGAAGTGGGAGATTTTTTAATTTTAGGGCACTTTGACAAAATTCATTAAAATCCATGCTGTTGAGACAATCGGCTTTACCTGCAATCCTATTACTTTTTCTAATCGTTTCCTGCGGAGAATCCCCTAAAAAGGAAAAGGACAAAGTTGGGGAAAATATCGCAAAATCCGACACGGTCACCAAAACTCAGATAGATACGACCTCTATTGAAGAGGAAGAAGAAGAGGAACCCTTTCAGTTGACCGAGGAAAATGCCATCGACTTCTTTTTTGATTACTCCAAAAAGCTAAAAAAGGATAAGGTAAAGATTACTACCACCATGGGGAGCTTTACCGTGCAACTCTATGATGATGTACCCTACCACAAGGCCAACTTCATTTATTTGGCGAGACAAAAATATTTTGACAGCACCCAATTCCATCGGGTAGTTAAAGATTTCATTATTCAAGGAGGTAATTCCGATGACAAAAGAACGGCCCGGAAAAGAGGAAAAATCGGTCGCTATTTATTGCCGCCAGATGCAAAGAAGGGGCATAAACACCACCGGGGCACTATCTCCATGCCCAGCAGTGAACGTGACAACCCGCATAAATTGGCCTCTCCCTATGAGTTTTTTATCGTAGTGACCGACCCGGGGTCTTACCATTTGGACGGATCTTACACGCCATTTGGAAGGGTGATCGATGGGATGGATGTGGTAGATGCCATTAACAACGTTCCCGTAGGTGATGGAGACTGGCCATTCAAGAACGTCTATATCTTGAAAGCAGAGGTTCTATAGGTACACCCTACCCAACAATCCCCATTTTAGCCTTTTTTGAATCTATTCTTGAGCGCCAGCACATACAAGAACAGTACTGGCTTGGGTTCCATGGTCTTTGGGACTGATGTTTCTTTAATGGGTCTTCTTTCATAAATCGAAAAAAGTACCGCTACAATAATCAAGTTCTTCATGATGTACTGACCCACCAAGGTCAAGGACAAAGGTGCTTCCCCAAATACATCATCGGGAAAAAAGATAAGGGGCGAAAAGGTACAGACCATATGGGCCAGGGCCAAGAATACAGCTTGTCGTTTCCATAGCCCGAACAACAATAATAATCCCACGCCTACTTCCCAAGTTGCCAACACAAAAAGAGAAACCCTATCGGGAATAAGGCCCAGGGTGAGCTGGTGGATGGTGTTTTTTGCCAATTCTTCGGCAGGACTCAGGCTCGGGACAAATTTTAATGCCCCGAACCAGAGATATACAATACCCATTGAAATTGACAACAATCGCTTTTTGACGGTATCTCCCATAAAGTTTTTTAGTTATTGAATTCGTTCATGAGTTCGGGATCAACTTTCACCTTGTTGCTCGCAAAACGATAGGAAACCCCTACATTGATCAAATAGTCGGCAAAGGCGGCATCGCCCATTCTCGGCTCCCCTGTCATTTGTTGCGTCTCCAAATCGGTGACACTCTGCGGACGCTCCCGTCTCACAGCGAAAGGAACATTCAGGTTGAGGGCAAAATTACCCTTCATGAACGCGATTCCAGGGTCAATGGACAGTACATTCCCTGGCCTTCGAAATCCTTGGTTCCCTCCAATAAGGTCCTTTACCGGAACACCTTCATAGCGTGCGCCCAAGGAGGCCGATATGGTATTGCTCAGCGCATAACTAAATCCTCCCCTCACGGAAAACTGATCCGGAACGGCCATGATGGCTTCATTTTGCAGAATCGGGCTCAAGGTTTCCCTAAAGGTCCGGGTTCCATTCGTCTCCCTTGGGTTGATCAAATAAAAACCACCTCCGTAGGAAAAAAGGCGTTCGGCAATCTTTTGGTAAAACTGAAAATCCAAGGTAATCCCAAAACCGCCATCACCGGGTTGGATACTTTGGTCCACCGGCCTAACTTGGGGACCACCCTCGGGTCCAACATTGTAAAATATATCCGAAGCATTATAACTGCCTGTTGGCAGTTTAACCCCAAGTCCAACGGCAACGTTACCATTTTGGTGTTTTTCCAAATCGAAAAGCCAGTAGCCCACACCTACCCTGATATCCGCAAGACCTCTTGAAAAGGTGGTATTCCGCTCGTTCCTACCATGCTCGTAAAGCGAAGAACGCGTATTGATGACGGTTGGAATGGTAATGCTCGCATACCATCTATTGGAGATGCCATAGGTTAAAAAGAAGTCCCAGGAATGGGAGTGATTAATGACTTCTGTCTCGTTAGAGACCCTGTCCGGTTCCTCGTGGGTGCCTCTAAAGTGACGAAAGGACTTGAAATAGCGATAATTGCTACCAATTTGGATATCCCCGGGCCCCAAGAGATTGTTTTCCAAGGTGTTTCCCACACAGGAGGAAAAATGGCGAATGGCCACACAGCCCTGGGCTTTTATTGTTTGGATTCCAACAAATGAAATCACCCCTAAACAAAAAATGATTAATGATCGTGAAGTTTTCATACCTGACTTTTGATTGGTTGTGGGGCACGGATACCTACATCGCACTCCCATGGTTGTTACTAAATTTGCTCGGGAGCCAAAGTAGCGGTATACATCAATGATCGCGACTAACGAAATGGTAATAATGACTAATGGGAAGTTAATTGCACTAAGCAGGAATTAACCAACCTTGCGGAATGATTATGCAGAAACAATCCTAAATCCTTTTGTAGATGCTCGGTAAGCTTATCTTGAATTTGACCGCAAGCAATCTGAGGATGATGACAATTAGAATACCTGCGATATAGGCGAACTCCTCCTTAACCGGAAGTTGCACGATCAAAAAGTAGCTCAAAGCGCCCAAAATACAGGCTGTGGCATAAATTTCCTTTCTAAAGATCACTGGAATTTCGTTGCACAAGATATCTCGGATCACCCCACCAAAACAGGCCGTCATGGTGCCCAGGAATACGCACATGATAGGCAAAAGCTGTGCTTCCAGTCCTTTTTCGACACCTACCATGGTGTAAAGTCCAATACCTATGGTATCGAAAAGGAAGAGGGATTTTCTCAAATATTTAAGCTTGTTCACAAAAATAATGGCAAAGACCACCGAAATAAATATGGTGATCACATAGGTTAGGTCGTGCATCCAACCCACGGGAGTATTGCCTATCAAAAGATCGCGCAAGGTTCCACCACCAATCGCGGTCACAAATGCAATGATCAGCACCCCAAACAGGTCCAAACGTTTTTCCATAGCGACCAACACGCCTGAAATAGCAAAAGCGATCGTACCCAAAATATCGATGGTGAGGTAGAGCATAGTTACATGTTTTGTGTGTAGTAGTTGTAATCGTTGATGATCACATCCACGAATTCAATCGGTTTTAATGCGGTTTGAACGCCCAAGACTTTCTTGATGCGAGCATCCAACGAGACGATGATATTATGATTGCCATCACGTTTGGCTTGATCATAAAGCTCCTTAATGGTCCGCATTTCGCTATCCTTAAAAACGGTTACCTGTGGGAAGGTGGGTTGATAGCCATCGGGCAGCTCTCTGAGCAAGGTGTCGTTTAGCGACACCCTTTTTTTCTCGCTGATCACGGTGGTACCCGCCGCAATATCTCCGATACGCTGTCCTTTGCCACGTATCAAAATAGTGAGTACAGCGGCACCCCCCGAGGTGAGCGACACATCGATGATCCGCAGGGCCCATCGTACAAAATAATTGCCAAAATTGGGCTTGGAACCGTCCAACTTTACCACGCGGAGGTTCATAGCTCCTTTTCCGATGGTTTTTCCGTCCATCAAAGTCTCCAACAGCAAATAGTAAAAAAAAGCCGGGAGGGAAAGTATCAAATAAAAGGCCCACTGGTCATCGATATCGATATCCATCGAAACCAAAAGAACAATGATCAAAATAGAGTAGCACAGGATAATAAAGCTATCGATGATGTACGCCAACATGCGCTCTCCCAAATGCGATGTGTTTTGGCTGATGGTTATATTTTGGGCCGTTTCTATTTGAAATTGTTCCATATTTTAGTTTCTTTACTTACAAACCATCGAATTTAATGCGCGAGGCCGCTTTTATTAGGCAAAATAAAGATAAATGGGCCGCTTTTGAAAATGCCCTGATCGATAAGGGCCAACTTCATCCCGATGAGCTTTCCGATCTTTATATTGAGATCACGGACCATCTGAGTTACGCAAAGACGTTTTATCCGGGCAGCAACACACAAATTTATCTCAATTCACTTGCCTCCCAAGCGCACCAGAAAATCTACAAGACCAAACGGGAATCCAGAAACCGTATTGTCCATTTTTGGAAAACGGAATTCCCCATCATGTTCAAGCACCATCATCGAGAACTGCTCGTCTCATTTTTAGTATTTGCCTTTTTTGTGGTAGTTGGGGCATTCTCATCGGCCAACGAAGGGGATTTTGTAAGATCCATTCTCGGCAACGGCTATGTGAACATGACCTTGGAAAATATTGAAAAGGGGGACCCCATGGCGGTTTACAAACAGCAAGGTGCCTTCAATATGTTTCTGGGCATTACCATCAACAATATCAAGGTGGCCATTTATGCCTTTGCCTTCGGTATATTTTTGGGAGTAGGCACCCTATACATTATGCTTCGAAATGGTATTATGTTGGGTAGTTTTCAATACTTTTTTTATGAAAAAGGGCTACTCTGGGAATCTGCCCGCACCATTTGGATACATGGCACCATTGAGATTTCCGTCATCATCATTGCGGGTTGTGCGGGATTGGTATTGGCTAATGGCATTCTATTTCCGGGCACTTATACCCGATTGGAATCCTTTAAACGCGGGGTTAAGAATGGCCTTAAAATTATGGTGAGTACCGTTCCTTTTTTTATCATTGCCGGTTTTTTGGAAGGATACGTTACCCGACATACCGAAATGCCAGACTGGTTGGCAATTTTCATCATAGTGGGCTCGTTGTCATTGATTGTCTATTATTACATTATATATCCAAACCAAATCCATAGAAAATCCACTCATGCAGACAGAGAATAAGTTCATCGAGTTTAAAAAGCAGCGTGAATTGGGGGAAATCCTATCCGATTCCTTCGTTTTTATCCGAAACGAGTTCAAGCCTTTTTTTGGTACTATTTTAAAAATCGTGGGGCCTTACATTTTGGCCATGCTGATTTCCATGGGGTTTTATATGTACACCGTAGGAGATATTATTAATCTGGGGAACATCGGAAACGCTTCCATCTCCACCTATTCGCCCTTCATAATGCTGCTGGCCGTGGCCGCTATGATGTTTAGCTCCATAGCTGCCTACGTTTTGGCTCAAGGTACTGTGCTCCACTACATCAAATCGTATATTGAACATAACGGAAAAACGGATTACGATGAGATACGTAGCGGGGTCTATGGCTCCTTTTGGTCGCTTATCGGACTCGGCATCCTAGTTGGGCTGTCCGTAATAGTCGGTATTTTCTTTTGCATTATACCCGGGATTTATCTGGCAGTTCCACTATCGATTTCCTTTGCCATTTTGGTATTTCTTAAAAAAGACGCGATGGAATCCTACCAATACAGTTTTACCCTGATCAAGGAAAACTGGTGGATTACCTTTGCCACACTATTTGTCATATACATCATTGTAGCCATCGCTTCTTATGCTTTCAGTTTGCCCTCCATTATTTATATGTGGATCAAAATGGGCGTGTTTTCCGGGGAGATGGATGCCGAAAACATGAATGTTTTTAATGACCCCATTTATCTGTTTTTGAATATTCTCAGTTCATTGGTGCAGTTTCTGATGAACATTATTTTTCTGGTGGCCACTTCACTCATATTTTTCAACCTCAACGAGAAAAAGAATTTTACCGGTACGTTTGAACGTATTGAAAATCTTGGAAAATCATCGGAGGAATAAATGCGCATCACACTGATTGTATCCTGCCTATTGCTATCGTGGACCCTTTGTGCCCAGAACGATTCCATTGTAAGGTATGATACCTCAGCGATTGAAACCATTCAAATTGATCAGGATGATTTACAATCCTACCGAGAGGACAGTGCCTTTAATTATGAGGAGGCGGAGGTGGAAAACAATTGGTGGACCGATTTTACCAATTGGTTCTACAATCTGATCCGACGCTTTTTTGAATGGATTTTTGGGGTGGGCAATGCCGAAGGCTTTTTGGCTATCTTTTTCGAAATACTCCCTTATCTTTTGTTGGCCCTTTTCCTGTATCTGGTCATCCGCTTTTTTGTACGGTCCAACATGATGGGCTGGGGAAAGGGCACCAAAAATCCGAACGTAGTCTCCTTATCGGAAGATGAGCATATCATCAAAAACGAGGATATACGCAAACTGATCAAAAATGCCTTGGCTAACCAAAATTACCGATTGGCCATTCGATATCATTACCTATACATCCTGCAATTGCTCTCCGAGCGCGACATTATTGATTGGCAACAACAAAAGACCAACGATGATTATTTGATAGAACTCACCGAATCTGGGCACTATGCAAATTTTGGGCGGGCAACCGTACTTTACGATTACATTTGGTACGGGGAGTTTAGCATCGACCAAGACCGGTACACGAAAGCAGAAACCGTTTTTACCTCCTTACAAAATGCCATTGCCCATGACTAAAAGAGGACGAATCTATATCATCATCGGACTGTTGACCTTATTGGGCATATTTTTGTTGGAATACAACAAACCCAAGGACATCAATTGGTTCCCTTCCTATGTTTCCCATCACAAAATACCTTATGGAACGTATGTGCTGAACGATTTGATGGAAAAAGCATTTCCCAATGCTGTCCAACAAGTCCAAAAGCCGCCCTTTGAGTTTCTTACGCGTACGGATTCGGTGCAGGGCACTTACTTTTTCGTAAATGAAACGGTTACTTTTGAGGAAGCGGAGCTCAACGCCATTTTGGATTGGGTGGATCAGGGCAATCAACTGTTTGTGGCATCGGAGTATTTTGAACAAAAACTGCTGGATACATTGCACTTGGAACAAATCAATGTGTACAACGAGGGTTCGTTGGAGCCGCTTTTCTATCTGGAACTCACCAACCCAAAGTTCCAGAACAAAAAATTTGAATTCAAAAGAGATTATTACACCAATAGCTTTGATCAATTGGACACCTTGCGCACCGTAGTTCTTGGGGAAGTATATACCAGAACTGATAGCACGGAGACGCTTTCCAAGCACGTCAATACCATAAAACAGGATTTTGGGAATGGAGAAATTATACTGACCTGCTTTCCCAAGGCCTTTACCAATTACTTTATCCTAAAGGATAACCATCTAACTTATACCGCCGGACTCCTATCCTATTTGGAAAGAGGAGGCAACATTTATATGGACAATTTCCATAAATCAGGGAAATCCTTTTACACTTCACCCATGTACCTATTTCTGAACACCAAGGAATTTAGATGGGCCTACTATCTGGTACTGATTGGTGCCTTGGTGTATATCATTTTTGAAGGCAAACGAAAGCAACGGGCCATTCCAGTTGTACCACCGGTAAAAAACCAAACCTTGGCCTTTACCCGCACCATTGCCGATATGTATTTTGAAAAAGGTGAGCTACACTTGATCACCAAGCATAAAATTGATTACTTTTTGGAATATCTCAGGTCCAAACTACATGTTTCGACCCAAGACCTGAAGGACGAAACATTCTTGAAAAATGTATCCATGCGGAGTAATACACCTTTAGAGGATGTTGAAAAATTGATGGAACTGATGGATAAACTCCGCTCCAAATCAATGGTCACCGAAACCGAACTGAAAAATCTGAATCAAAAAATAGAAGCATTTAAAGCAAACGTTGATGGAAAATAACGACTTGAATTTTGACAGCAGGGTCCCCTTGGAAGAATTACGGGACACCGTGGACCTCATAAAAAAAGAACTGGCCACTATCATCGTGGGGCAAAAGGATTTTATCGAACTCCTGATTGTCTCGATACTTTCCGATGGCCACGCCTTAATCGAGGGAGTCCCGGGAATTGCAAAAACCGTAACAGCCAAATTGTTTGCCAAGACCCTTAAAACGGATTTTAACCGCATCCAATTTACTCCCGACCTTATGCCCAGCGATATTTTGGGAACTTCGGTGTTCAATACCAAGACCACCGAATTTGAATTTAAAAAAGGGCCGATTTTTTCCAATATTGTATTGATCGACGAGATCAACAGAGCTCCGGCCAAAACACAGGCCGCCCTTTTTGAGACCATGGAAGAACGTCAGGCCACTGTGGATGGGACCACCTACAAAATGGGAGAGCCCTTTATGGTCCTGGCGACCCAAAATCCCATTGAACAGGAAGGCACCTATGCCCTGCCAGAAGCGCAATTGGACCGTTTCCTTTTTAAGATCAAAGTGGATTACCCCTCAGTGGAAGAGGAAATCACTATTCTTCAAAACCATCATGAACGAAAGGGGGAAAAGCCCCAAGATCAGATCAAGGCGGTGCTTAGCCCGAAAAAACTGGTGGAGTTCAAAAAAAACATCCATGAAGTGGTGGTGGAGCAAAAGATATTGGATTACATCGCAAACATCATCACCAGAACAAGAAACCATCCGCATTTGTATCTAGGTGCCTCACCAAGGGCGTCCATTGCAACGCTGACGGCAGCGAAGGCCTTTGCTGCCATCGCCGGCCGTGATTTTGTAATGCCCGAAGACGTAAAAAAAGCCTTGGTACCCGCTTTAAACCATAGGGTCATCTTGACCCCGGAACGGGAAATGGAAGGTATGACCACCGAAAATGTGGTCACCATGATCATGGAATCTGTTGAAATTCCCAGATAAGCATGGCTTTTCTTCGGTCGTTGTACATACACAATAGCTTCTTCTGGTATCTTGCCATGCTCTCCGCATGCTTTGTCATCTCGTTTTGGGTGCCTTTGCTTTATCCGGTTGCTTGGCTGCTGGTCTACCTTTTGCTGGCGCTATTCTTTTTTGACCTATACTGGCTGTACAGCACAAAAAATGGCATCAAGGCGCATCGGAATCTGCCCAAGAAACTTTCCAACAGCGACGAAAACAAACTATCCATACATCTCAGTTCCCAGTTTCCCTTTAGAACCTTGGTCAGCATTATAGACGAGTTACCTGTTCAATTTCAAAAAAGGGATTTTGAACACCATACAGATCTACAAAAAGGAGAGCCCTATCTATTTGAATATTCGCTACGGCCTGTGGAGCGTGGTGGGTATGTGTTCGGCAACCTGATTGTATTTGCATCCTCTCCCTTGCGTATCATCAAACGGAAATTTACGTTCCAAAAGGACCAGATGGTGCCCGTATATCCCTCCATCATCCAAATGCAACAATACGATTTCTTGGCCACCAGCAATCGATTGACCGAGTTCGGGCTCAAAAAAATCAGAAAAATAGGCCATACCCAAGAGTTTGAGCAAATCAAGGAATATATCAAAGGGGACGATGTGCGGACCATCAACTGGAAGGCCACCGCCAAACGAAACCAATTGATGGTAAACCAATACCAAGATGAGCGGTCGCAACCCATCTATTCCGTTATCGATACGGGAAGGGTGATGAAAATGCCTTTTAGGGGATTGAGCCTATTGGACTATGCCATCAATTCTGCACTGGCGTTTTCCAATGTAGCCCTCAAACGAAACGATAAAACAGGATTGCTGACCTTTTCCAAAACCATTGAAACCTTTGTTCACGCGGTCCAAAAAATCACCCACCTGAATACCATCATGGAAAGTCTGTATAACGTGGCTACGGATTATTCGGATTCGGATTTTGGATTGTTGTACGCACATGTCAAACGAAAGGTAAATCAACGAAGCCTGTTACTGTTGTACACCAATTTTGAGCATATCTCTGGGCTCAAACGCCAACTGCCCTACATTTTGGCCATGGCCAAAAAACATGTTCTGGTAGTTATTTTCTTTGAAAATACAGAATTGGAATCCCTTATTGCGGAAGATGCAGAGAATCTTCAGGCCATTTACCACAAAACCATTGCCGAAAAATTTTCCCTCGAAAAACGGTTGATGCAAAAAGAACTGCAGAAATATGGCATCCAGACCATTCTGACCAAACCTGAGGAACTGACCGTGAACACCATCAATAAATACTTGGAAATTAAGGCAAGGGGAATAATTTAAAGAGCCATGTCCATCGCCAAGATAAAAGTTTGCTTTTGCAACCAATTGGTTCTTTAGCGGTAAAGGTCAAAAAATATCGGCTATTGCTTCGCGGTAAATTCGTGGTTGGAGAGTCCCAAGGTTTGCAAAGAGGGAAGTTTGCCTTCCAACAGCACAAATTCGGATTGGGGTTGTACCCATCGTTTTTTTCTTTTCAAATCAAGCTTGGAATACCTTCCCCGTAGGCGTCTTCTATCATCCTTCTTGGCAAATAGGTCGATGGTTACCCCAACGGTGACGCCGCCCAAAATGGTAGCGGCTAGGTCATCATTGTCCCATCCATTATTTTGCTGTCCGGCATCTACGGTTTCTTTGGCCAGTCCTATCAAGGTACTTCCCGCTACCGAACCTACAAAAGTCCAGATACGGTTACCATCGGAGGCCTGTTTGGCAATTCCAGCTCCGGCCAAGCCAAAGAGGTTGCCACCCAAAAAATGGAGTGCTTTGTCCCGCTCCACTTGCCCATGGCAATGCGAGGCGAGCACAAAAAAGAGTAGTGTGGGGATTAGTGTTCTCATTGCGCTGGGCTAAATATATCAAAAGTTTCCGAAACTTTTTGCCCAAGCCATCAATTGCCGCATATTTCGGCTTTGGCCTTACGGTATTCTTCCAAAAGCTCCGCGACAATATCCGCCGCAGGGGTAATGTGATGTATCAAACCGGATACCTGGCCAATTTCAAGCTCGCCCTCTTCCATATCCCCTTCAAACATACCTTTTTTGGCACGGGCCCTACCTAACAAAGCTTTTAGCTCTTCGGTAGTTGCGCCTTTGGCATAAGCGGATTGGACATCATTATAAAACTTGTTCTTGAGTAAACGTACCGGGGCAAGCTCTTTCAAGGTCAATTGGGTATCACCCTCTTGGGCATCTACCACGCGTTGTTTAAAAAGAGGGTGCGAAGAGGCTTCGGGCGATGCCACAAAACGACTCCCTACCTGGACACCATCGGCACCCAAGACCATTGCCGCCAACATAGCGCGTCCCGTGGCAATACCCCCAGCAGCGATGAGGGGAATGTGTATTTTTTCTTTTACGGAAGGAATCAGTACCATGGTGGTGGTTTCATCGCGCCCATTGTGCCCACCGGCTTCGAAACCTTCGGCCACAACGGCATCCACACCTGCTTCCTGTGCTTTGAGGGCAAACTTTACACTACTCACCACATGTACCACGGTAATACCCTTCTCCTGCAGAAATGAGGTCCATGTTTTCGGATTTCCGGCGGAAGTAAATACAATCTTCACCTCATGCTTTACAATAATGTCCATCAACTTTTCGATGTCAGGATAGAGCATGGGCACGTTCACCCCAAAAGGCTTGTCGGTTGCCTTTTTACATTTGATGATGTGCTCTTCCAACACTTCGGGATACATACTTCCTGCGCCCAAAAGACCAAGTCCTCCGGCATTGGATACTGCAGAGGCCAAACGCCAACCGCTGGCCCAAACCATTCCTGCTTGGATGATGGGATATTCGATTCCGAAAAGTTCTGTGATTTTGTTGTGCATGAAAACGGTTCTTCAAGTTTTCAGCAAAATAATCAAATTTAGGCAGTATTGCGCCTAGGAAATTACCCCGGACCCTATCAGCTCATCCTCCACATACCACGCAGCAAACTGACCTTCGGTAATGGCAGATTGTTTTTCCTTGAAATCGACAAACAAGCCATTCTCTACTTTGTAGAGCGTTGCAGGCTGGAGCGGCTGACGATAACGGATGCGGGCCATCACCTCCATTTTGCCGTCTACATCGAGGGCCAAATCGGGGCGTACCCAATGCAGCTCATCCTCTTTAATGAACAAGGTATTCCTGAGCAAACCCGGATGTGATTTGCCCTGCCCTGTGTAAATAATATTTTTGTCCACATCGGTGTCGATTACGAATAACGGCTCCTTTGTTCCTCCCACGTTCAAGCCTTTGCGTTGGCCAATGGTAAAGTAATGTGCGCCTTGATGCTCTCCCACGACCTTTCCATCCGTTTCTGCGTAAACAGGTTTCTCGGCTTGGAACAACAATCGTTCCCTTTCGTTTTGGAACTTGGGCACTGCAATGGCAAATTGATGGGCATCACTGGGGACCTCAACAATGACTCCTTTTTTGGGCCTTAATTTTTGTTGAAGGAATTCGGGCAAATGCACCTTTCCGATAAAACACAATCCTTGCGAATCTTTTTTATCGGCCGTAATCAGATTATTTGCTGCAGCAATCTTTCTTACTTCAGGCTTCAAGAGTTCCCCGATGGGAAACAAGGTCTTGGAGAGCTGTTCTTGGGAAAGTTGGCATAGGAAATAGGATTGATCCTTATTAGGGTCTTTTCCGGACAAGAGTTGATATGTTTCGGTTCCATCGGCATTTTGAATGGTCCCTTTTCTACAATAATGTCCGGTCGCGACATAATCAGCCCCCAATTGCAGGGCAATTTTTAGGAAGACATCAAACTTGATTTCGCGATTGCATAGCACATCGGGATTAGGTGTTCGTCCCCGCTCGTATTCGTTGAACATATAATCTACAATACGCTCCTTATACTCCACGCTCAAATCAACGGTTTGAAAAGGGATACCCAACTTTTCCGCTACGATTAACGCATCGTTGCTATCCTCCAACCAAGGGCATTCCTCGGAAATGGTCACGGAATCATCATGCCAATTCTTCATAAAGAGCCCAATAACTTCGTATCCCTGCTCTTTGAGCAAATAGGCGGCTACGCTGGAATCAACTCCTCCCGAAAGTCCTACAACAACCTTTTTCATCAACTTGGTTTAAGGCTACAAAAATACAAATTGATGCTTATATAATATGATAAGGATGTCTTAAACCAAAAGTGTCCTAATGGTCTATCAAATGTTAATAAATCTGTATTTTGTTAAATTTTTAATCAAAAATGTTAAACACTATTGTTGTTGGATTGTTTAATCATAGCTTTAAATAGTTAAACAAACATCTATAGACAACATGAAAACTTTAAAACAATTATCCCGACTAACGTTATTATTACTGTTCATTGGGTTCACCTCGTGCTCTGATGACGACAACGGACCCACTCCTCCAGAGGAGACAGGTGACAACATTGTAGAAGCGGCACAGGCCACTTCAGAATTGAGTTCCCTTGTGGCCGCTCTTCAAAAAGCGGACGAAAGCGCGAACAATGATTTGATAACCGCCCTAAGCGGAGAAGGACCTTTTACCGTATTTGCCCCCACCAATCAAGCCTTTACCGATTTATTGGCACAATTGGACGGCTATGATTCCTTGGATGACTTTAACTCACAACAGTTGCAAGACTTGCTTGCCGTTATCTTGACCTATCATGTAGTGGCCGATGCCTCCGTACTATCCACCGATTTAAGCGATGGACAGACCATTACCACCCTGCAAGGCTCTACTGTTCAAGTGTCTACACAAGGGGGAGTTTTCATTCAAGATGCTACCGACACTCCTGCGGAAGTAACCACTGCGGATATTGAGGTATCCAACGGAGTTGTACATATTATAGATAAAGTATTATTGCCACAAGCCGTTTTGGACGCTTTGGCCGACGTTATTTTGGTTCCAATCACTGATTTGGCCCTTGGAAACGAAAATCTAGAAAATTTGGTTGCTGCATTGACTGCTGCCAATGGTGACCTTCCTACCGTATTAAGAGGTGATGGACCCTTCACCGTATTGGCCCCAACCGATGAAGCTTTCGAAAATTTCCTTGACGGAGCTGCCCTAGGAGATATTCCAGTGGATGTGTTGACCAATGTACTACTTAACCACGTGATCAGTGGTGAGGTAACTTCCACTGACTTGACCACACTTGGCTCTGGCTACACCAGCACTATGGCAACTGGAGCAGGAGACCAAATGGTTAGCCTTTTCTTCGATACGTCCGACGGTGTGACCTTTAACGGAGTATCTTCCGTAGTGACACCAGACGTTAAAGCCTTGAACGGTATTGTTCACGTAGTGGATGCCGTAATCGACATTCCAAATATTGTTGACCATGCCGTTGCCAATCCAGGTTTGTCCTCTTTGGTAGGCGCATTGACCGATGGCGGAAACACCACATTCACGGACTTGCTATCCAACGAAGAAGAGCTATTTACCGTATTCGCCCCTGGAAACGATGCCTTTAGCGCATTTACCAATCCAAATTCCAACGATTTGAATGCTATCTTGTCCAATCACGTAGTTGTTGGAGCCGCTGCATTCTCCGCTGATTTGACTAATTCTTATGTGAACACAGCTGCCGAGTTTGCTGCTGATGAAAACTTAAGTCTTTACATCAATACAGATGATGGTGTGACACTGAACGGAATAAGCAACGTCGTGACTGCTGATATCGTTGCCAGCAACGGAGTAATTCACACCGTGGATGCTGTTATCGATTTGCCAACAGTGGTAACCTTCGCAGTTGCTGACCCAACATTCGATTCCTTGCAGGCCGCATTGACCGCTGAAGGACAGCCTGACTTTGTGACCACCTTGTCCGGTGCAGGACCATTTACCGTATTTGCTCCTACCAACGATGCTTTCCAAGCCCTATTGGATAGCAACGACATGTGGAATGGATTGGCAGATATCGATGGTGGCTTGTTGACCAGCGTATTGCAACACCACGTAGTATCGGGTGCCAACGTACGTTCTGGAGACTTGTCCGATGGTGCTACAGCCACCACTTTGGAGGGTGATGACATCACCATCAACTTGCCAGGAACCGGTGACAACATTGCCGATATTACCGACGGAGCCGGAAACACAGGCATTGGTATTATAGCTGTGGATGTACAGGCCAGCAATGGTGTCATCCATGCCGTGAACACCGTATTGATTCCCGATACAATGAACTAATTAAAATTGAATCATAGATAGTGTGAAAAGCCTCCTCAATTTGTTTTGAGGGGGCTTTTTATCGAATGGATATTACCGTTCGTCGATGACACATCAACAAGGGAATGGTTACCCACAAAAAGGAGCTGTTTTACAACTTTTAATTTTTTGGGTGAAGGTTATGCCGCATCTTTGGAGTCCCAAATCTTTCCAAACTAAACCTGTAAATGGAAACTCCCCCAAGACCTTCTTGAGGGAGTTTTTTTATGTAGTAAATGGATTTGTTTTACTCCTCAGGTTCTTCTTCCAACACCTCGATGATCTCATACCCATTTTCTACTTCTTTGTAGACCGCTTGGTTCAGTTCGTGCATGGTCACTCCATCAAAGTCGATTTCCTCAGCATCTTCTGGCAGTTCGTTTACCACGGCACCAACTGGAGGGGCGGCTACTTCGTACTCACCTTGCTTTTCCATGTAAAATACACCGTCTGCGTACTGATAAGGAACGCCTCGAACAACGATACGGACGGCAGCTACGGGCAATGCCCTTAAACGGAGTCCCCTTGCGGGAAAGGCACGAACATATACTCCCCGTCGTTTCACAAAATACATTCCGCCCACGGGATAGTAGGTCACATTTCGGAAAACCAAAGGTCTGGTGTTTGCAGGCAGGCGCCTAAGCGTCCTTCGGACCACACGTCGGTTATGGCGACGTACTTTTCTTCTTACGGTTCGCCTTTCTTCTGGGGTTCGCCTTACTTGGGCCTCAACATAATCCGTTGTTCCCAAAGCAAGGAACGCAAATAGCAAAAGAGCCAATCTCATATTTTTCATCATATTGAATTAATGGTTAACCTCACTTTGACATCTTTTGATGCCAAAGGTTTAATCGGGTCACCTAAAATTCAACAGAAAAATTATTTTCTCTTTCCTAATTTCTTTTGTTCCTCGGCCTGTTCCATCATTTCGCGCATTTTACGCTGGAACTTGTTTTCCTTTTTGGGCTTTTTCTTGTTCTCCTGAATCTGGGCATGGATTTTATTCTCATCCAAGATGTAATTCTTGATGGCCAACATAATAAAGATGGTAATCAAGTTGGAGATAAAGTAGTACAAACTCAACCCACTTGCGTAGTTGTTGAAGAAGAACAACATCATAATGGGCGATAGGTACATAATGAACTTCATGTTCGGCATCCCAGGCTGTTGTTGCATCTGCATGCTCTGCCCTGTGGTCATCTGCATGTAAAAGAAAATCGCTACGGAAGCCAAAATCGGGAACAGGGATACGTGATCGCCATAAAATGGTATTGTAAATGGCAGTTCAAAAATAGTATCGTAAGAGGATAGATCCTCGGCCCATAAAAACGATTTTTGGCGCAGCGCGAACGATGTGGGGAAGAACATGAAGAGCGCGTAGAAAATGGGCAACTGTAATAAAGCTGGCACACAACCGCTCATGGGGCTCACCCCAGCTTTGTTGTAGAGCTTCATCGTCTCTTGCTGCTTTTTCATGGCGTTGTCCTTGTACTTCTCGTTGATTTCGGTAATCTCCGGTTTCAATACTTTCATCTTCGCTTGCGACAAGTAGGATTTGTAGGTTACGGGCGAAAGCGCCAATCGAACCAAAATGGTCATGATAATAATGGCGATACCATATGGCAGGAACGAACTCAAAAAGGTATAAAAAGGTGTAAATACGTAGCGGTTGATCCACCCGAAAATACCCCATCCAAAAGGAATGGAATCCGCCAGACCCAAATCGGTGTAGTCATCCAAGACCTTAACATCCGTAGGACCGTAGTACCAATACATATTTTGTGAAATCTCTCCACCTTGGAACTCCAAAGGAGCCCTTGTGGTATAAGCCTTGGTAAATTGCAACTCCTTGCTTTCTTCCTCCACCAAGTTGGTAGAAGTCAAATCGGCAGTCTTAAAATGGTTATCAGTTGCCAAGATGGAACTAAAAAAGTGCTGACGGTAGGACAACCATTTGACGTCCACTTCGGTTTCCTCATCAAAATCGCTGCTTTCCGACAGCTTGCTGATGTTTCCATCGTCGTGGTTATAGGTCAATCTGGTATATCGATTTTCGTATTGGACACTTTTGTTGTGTCGGATTCCTTTCAAGTCCCATTCCAAGGTCACTGGTTTGCTGGTATTGAATACCCCGTTCAAGCCTTGGGAACGAACGGTAAAGTCCACCAAATATTCGTCGGGTTTCATTTCGTACCGATACTCCAAGTATTGGTTACTGGCCACTTTGGCCTTCATGGAAAGTACTTGATTGTCCCCACTTTGGGACAATGACGGCTCAAAATATAGGTCTGCGGTGTTGAGCACTCTATTGTCAGTCGTAGTAAAATTCAATGCAAAGTTGGCATTGCCATCCTTCACCAAATACACGGGAACGGAATCGTAGGTAACAAAATTCTTCATTTTGGCCTCCACGATCTGTCCGCCTTTATTGGAAACTTCCAGTTTAAGCACTTCGTTTTCCAAAAGGGTGGTTCCCTCCCTTGTGGGGGTGAATCCAAAGGCACCTACCGTGCTTTTGTATTGTGCCACCGCTGTGGAATCGCTCAGGTCGATGGTCTTAACTTCTTTTACGGGAGCCTTTTTGGTCGCTTCTTCTTGTGCCTGGGCCTCTTCCGCCTCAACTCTTGCCTGCTCGGCTTTTTGTGCCTCCAACTCTTCTGGCGTAGGCTGATTTTGGTAAAACATGTAGATGAGTATCCCAAAAATCAGTACAAATCCAATAATGGATTTAATATCCAGCTTCTTTTCTTCCATGAATATTGTTTAGTAGAACTATGTTACGGTATTCCAGTGGGCAAATATATGCCCAAAACCGCGTTTTATGCCAAACTGGCATTGTTTTGTTTATGTTTTTGGGTCAACACCGCCTTTACGAACCCTACGAACAACGGATGTGGGCTTGCGACGGTACTTTTATATTCCGGATGGTACTGCACTCCCACAAACCAAGGATGCGACGGGATTTCCACCACTTCCACCAAGCCGGTCTTGGGGTTTAGCCCTGAAGCGATCAAGCCGGCCTGTTCCATCTGTTCCTTATACTTATTGTTGAATTCGTAACGGTGTCTATGGCGTTCCTCAATATCGGAGCTACCATATACTTGTTTTACTAAGCTACCTTCTTGTAAGTGGCAGTCCCAAGCACCCAAACGCATGGTTCCTCCCATGTCAGTGATGGATTTCTGTTCCTCCATCAAACTAATGACAGGGTCCGGTGTTGTTTTGTCCATTTCGGTGGAATTGGCCTTAGAAAGTCCAAGTACGGTTCGGGCAAATTCAATCACCGCCATTTGCATGCCCAAACAAATACCCAGGAAAGGAATGTTATTTTCCCTCGCATATCTTACAGCGGTCACTTTTCCTTCGATACCGCGCTCCCCAAAACCGGGAGCCACCAAAATACCGTCGAGGCCCTGCAATTTCCTTTCAATATTTTTTTCTGATAGATGTTCGGAGTGAATCGATTTCACCTCCACCTCCACCTCATTGGCCGCTCCTGCGTGGATAAATGCTTCTTGTATGGACTTGTAGGAATCGGGAAGCTCCACATATTTTCCGATCAACCCAATAACAACTTTATCCTTCGGATTTTTATGCCTCTGCAAAAATTCTTTCCATTGGTCCAAATTGGGCTCCACGGTATTGGTGAGTGCCAATTTTTCCAGGGCTACCGTATCCAAGCCTTCTTCCTGCATCATCAATGGTACATCGTAAATGGTAGATGCATCGATGGATTGGATTACGGCCTCTTTCTTCACATTACAGAAAAGGGCCAATTTTTGTTTGATATCCTCCGAAATCTGATGCTCGGTGCGGCATACCAATATGTCTGCCTTTATACCGCTTTCCATTAAGGTCTTTACCGAGTGCTGCGTGGGTTTTGTCTTTAATTCACCCGCTGCCGACAAAAAGGGCACCAAGGTAAGGTGGATTACAATTCCGTTATGTTCGCCCAATTCCCAAAGCAATTGCCGAACCGCTTCTATGTAGGGCAAGGATTCAATATCACCCACGGTCCCGCCAATTTCAGTGATCACAATGTCGTAATCGCCACTGTTCCCTAAAATTTGGATGCGTTCTTTGATCTCGTTGGTGATGTGGGGCACTACTTGTACCGTTTTGCCCAAAAACTCCCCTCTTCGTTCCTTTTCGATTACGCTTTGGTAGATTCGACCAGTGGTCACGTTATTGGCCTGTGATGTGCGAACGTTCAAGAAGCGCTCATAATGTCCAAGATCCAAGTCGGTTTCGGCACCATCATCGGTCACGTAACATTCACCATGCTCATACGGATTAAGGGTTCCGGGGTCTACGTTAATGTATGGATCTAACTTTTGGATGGTGGTTCGGTAACCCCTGGCCTGCAGCAATTTGGCCAAGGATGCGGCGATGATTCCCTTACCCAATGAAGAGGTAACGCCTCCCGTAACGAAAATGTACTTGGTATCTGACATATTGATCTTTCTATTACGGGGCGTAAAATTACTAATTGCTGGGCAAAAATCAGGTAGATTTGCGAGGAAAATCTTTTTGCAGCTTTCTTATCAAGGGTTCTAGGTTGTTGTCCTTAATGGTGAGCATGGTATTGAGATAGTTGCCCAGCTTGCCTTCGGGAAACCCTTTTTGGCGGAACCAAACCAAATAGGCCAAGGGCAGATCTACCAAATAACGCCCCTTATACTTACCAAAGGGCATTTTGTAATGTGCCAGTTCCAAAAGTTGCTGTGAATCGGGACGTATTTCCATTTATAGGCCTAAAATACTATCTTTCCAAGAACAAATCCGTAAAATGAAACGTAGAAATTTTATCGCCACGGCCGCAATCGGCTCCGCAGGTCTGGCCTCAACCTCAGCCATGACCGCTTCCCAAGCTCCCAGTAAGGAGTTCAAACTCAAGGGGAACATCAACCACAGTGTATGCGAATGGTGCTTTAGCGATATTCCGCTGGAAGATTTTCTAAAAACCCTGAACGAGTTGGGCGTTAAGGCCATTGATTTGGTGGGTCCCGATAGGTGGCCCATTTTAAAAAAATACGGCATCCACTGCTCCATGTGCAATGGGGCCGAGATAAGCCTGACCGAGGGATGGAACAATCCCAAATATCATAAACAGCTCATTAAGAACTATACGGAAATGATCCCGAAGGTGGCCGAAGCGGGCTACACCAACCTCATTTGTTTTAGTGGCAATCGGGACGGGATGAACGACTACGTTGGGTTACAAAATTGTGTGGACGGGCTTTCGCAGATTATGCCCTTGGCCGAAAAACATGGGGTAGTGATTCAAATGGAGCTTTTTAACCAAGTGAACCATCCGGATTATATGTGTGACAACTCCCTTTGGGGTGTGGAACTGTGCAAACACTTGGGCAGTGACAATTTTAAATTGTTGTTCGATATCTACCACATGCAAATTCAGGAAGGCGACATTATCCGAAGCATACAAAACTATCATCCCTATTTTGGGCACTACCATACAGCGGGCGTTCCGGGCAGGCACGAAATTGATGAAACCCAAGAACTGTACTATCCAGCCATCATTAAAGCTATCCACGATACCGGATTTACAGGCTACGTAGCGCAAGAATTTATCGTGACCTGGGAGGATAAGATTGCTGCGCTCAAGGATGGTTTTTTAAGGTGTGATATTTAGTTGATTACAAGTCTTTACTAAATTTTAACTAGGCATAATTTTCTTAAAACGGATTATGATTCATGGTAAAATGAAATAAATAGCTACAGTTTAAACACCCTCAAAACCCGAACCACTCCCCTTAGCGCAGTGGCCACTTCCTGTAGTTCCTCTCTGGAAAAGGTATCCTCTTCCACATAAAACAACATTTCCACAGCCAAATCCAAATGTTCAGCTAAGGCCTCTGATGTACCATAAGTATCCGAGATTAATTGTGACAACTCATCTGTTCTAAAGAAACCAAACTTTTGCTTTTTACGGTTAGTAAGAAGCAAAACTCATAGATCTTCGACAGATGAATAGCCCTATTTATCGTACTAAAATCAAAATTGTAGGTAATAGATGTTGAATTTATTCTGATATTTTAGGTGTTTCCTTAACCTTAATGTTCAACCACCCTTATTTCCCAAGTTCCCGAAATGACTTTTCCACCTACTTCCCTTCCATAACAGAAGGTTAAAAAGCAATCGTTATACGGACTAATTTAATATATTTGTACGTATAACTATTTCCTATGGATACCAAATTGACATTGAAGCTTGACCAAAAAATCATTGAACGGGCAAAAAAGTACGCTTCCAACAAGAAAATGAGCCTATCCCGAATTGTGGAGGCCTATCTGCAATCCTTGACCTCGGATATGGGCAAATCGGAGTTTGAAATCTCTCCCTTTGTGAAGAGTATCTCCACGGGAACCAAAATCCCGACCGATATCGACCCTAAAAAAGAATATTCCGAGCATTTGATGAAAAAACACCAATGAGCAGGAGGATTTTTGTGGACACCAATGTAATGCTCGACCTTTTGGGCGAGAGAGAACCCTTTTATGCACCCATTGCCAAAATTGCTACATTGGCCGAAAAGAAAAAATTGACCATGGTTGTCTCCCCTATTTCATTTGCCACGGTAAACTACTTTCTTTCCAAATATGAGAGTCCAAAAATAGCAAAGGAAAAACTGCGCAAATTCAAAATATTGTGCGAGATATGCTCCATGGACGAGCAAACGGTTGAGAAAGGCCTCAACACGCCTATCAAGGATTTTGAGGATGCCCTGCAATATTTCAGCGCTACCGAATCTGGTTGTGAAATCATCATTACCAGAAATGGCAAGGACTTTAAACATTCTTTGCTACCGGTGATGACCGCCAGTGAGTTTTTGAAAAGTTTGGTGGATACGTAAATTCAACCAAAATTCTGTTGTCGGTCCTCCTATCGACCAAGTTCTAAATGATACATCCAAAGATGATTTAGGCTCCCGTCCTTAACGCTTCCGCAACTTTTCTGTTCCACTCCGCTTGCTTTTCCCGGTTTCGGGAAAAATTGGTCTCCCAGTCGTATCGCTCTTGGTATTCCTGAAGTTCTTTGAGGATATCGTGGTAAATCTTGCGTACTTCTGCCTTCACATCATCCGAAAAAGAAGTGCGACGCAGTTTTTCGCGCATCTTTCGGGCAAATACCTCCGTGATATCAAAATGGAGCTGCTCGTGTGCCAAGGTATTTTCGTCGCAGAGCTCGGGCTTGTACCACGATTCATTGGGATAAAAATAGGCGTTTACCTCAAAGTCCAACTTTACTTCGTGGTGCAGCAGATTGGCGGAATAGGAATAACTGATGCCGCTTGCGGTGGTGGCAGCGGGAGGCTGTGCTGGAGGTACCTTCCCCTTAAAGTCGGCCCAAGTAAGGCGAACATTTTCCGTCCATGGTACCCCTTCCTCGATTTCTTGTCCAAATCCCAAAAAAGCGAGCAAAAAGACACATGCTATGGAAATTATTTTACCCAATTAAATTCGATTGAACGTTCAATGTCGGGATGAAGGCTGTAATGCACTGGGCAGGTGTTAGCGGTGTGCACCAAAATTTTTCGGTGTTTCTCTGAAACCGAGGCAGGCAGTTCCAATTTCACTTCTATTTTGGAAATCCGTCTTGGGTTGGCGGCCATATGCTTGGTCACCTCGGCGGTTGAGCCCTCTAGATCTACTCCAAGGTCACGTGCCTTAATGCCCATCATGGTCATCATACAATTCGCCAGACCAGTGGCCACAGTGTCGGTGGGTGAAAATGCCTCACCTTTGCCATTGTTGTCCACTGGGGCATCGGTAATGTATTCGCTGCCCGAACGTATGTGCACACAAGTGGTGCGCAGATTGCCGTTATAGGTTACTTTTGCTGTCATTTTTTTGCTCTACCTCTTTTATACGAAGATCGTCATATTCCATGATATAGCACGCCCTGTTAAAATAACCTGAGGTCCAATCATTATAATAATCGAAACCGTTGCCGGCATACTCTGTCAAACCAATATATTTTGAGGTCTCGAAAAGATTCTTTTTATAAGCGAGCTTCAACAAAACATCCATGGTTACATCAAAGCCACGAACGGCATACCTGTCCGGCAACAGACCGTCGTATTTTTTGGTATAGGCCCGAGTGAAAGTATCATCGACCGTTTCGCGATAAAACGAAGGATAGGTAAACTTCAAATTGGACAAATGCGCTTTGGAAACCGCCTCATCCTCAAAGGCCCCATTGTAACTGGTGGTAAACATGCGAACCTTAACCTGTTTATCGGTTTCTTCAGCATCCAATCTAGAGATGTTGGCAGAATTTAAAATAGATGTAACACTGGACACCATATTTACTTGATCTGTCTCCAAAAACACCCAGTTTTCCTTTTCTTCTGAAAGTTGTACCAAAAATCTATCCAAGTGAAGCGATTTATTGTCGATTACCTTAGCGATTTGGGCAGAGGGGAATTTGCTCAAAATGGAATCGTGTGCCACTTGATGGGTCGAATCCGCGATGATAATGACATTTTCATCTTTGTGGATTTTTTCCATATAGGCCAACATTTTATCCCGAAGCACCACATCTCGGGGCACGGAGAAAAAGACATTGCTGTGGCTCAGTTTACTGTCGGACGCAATCGGTGCAATCACAGGGATGTTTTTTGCTGCGGCTTGAACGGCCACTTCATCCAACGGACCAGCAGCCAATGGACCGATTACAGCATCAACACCGGTTAAATTTTCCCTTAGAAGGATTTCCTTGACCTTGGCTTGGTCCAATTGGGTATCATAGGTTTTGACATCCACGGACACCCCAAGCTTTTTGATGGAGTCCAATGCCACCATGGCTCCAGTATAGAAACCAAGGCTGATCGCTAAGTCCCTTCTGTTTTTAATGAGCTCCTCCGCTTTTTGGGTGTCGGCCACATTCACCTTGTCCAATCGAAACGGCAGCATATACACCAACTTGGGCCTGTTCGCCACATCGATGCTGTCCACTAAGTTGATCTTATCCAGTACGAGAGCATTCTTTACCTCCAACTCCTTTTCCTTTTCCTTGGGCAATTTCAATACCATTCCAGCTTTCAATCCATTTTCAAGTGCTGGGTTCAAACGGAACAGTTCGTCGCGGGTAATCTTTAAGTTTTGGGTAATCCTGAAGATGTTCTGCTTGGGTTTTACTTCGTAGAACACATAATTTTCAGTATTGACTTCGTTGCCTTTTTCTCGCTTCTTGGGCAAACGGACCACCATACCTTCCTTAAGTCCACCCTCTTTCATAATTTCGGGGTTCAAACGAACGATGGAATCCGTTGGAATGCCGTACTCACGCCCCAGGCTGTAAAGCGTCATTTTGGGTGGTACGGTGTACGAGGTAAAGATTTCTGTCTTTTGTTCTTTGAGACTATCCCCCTTGGGTCTTGGCAATTTAAGTTCTTCACCAGCCGCCAAATAGTTGGTATTCTTATCCAATTCGGGATTCAGTACCAAAAGACTATCTACACTGATCCCGTATTTGTGCGCAATACTCCAACGGGTCTCTTTGGGCTTAACAGTGTAGATTTCAAAATCTAGCTCCTTCTCTTCATCCGGGTCTATTTCCGGATATACCGGAATCTGGAGTACCATGCCCTTGTCCAGCGTTTCCGAGTACAATCGGGTATTGTATCGCTTCAGTTGGTCCTCGGTAATATTATACTTTTGGGTAAGTCCAAAAAGGGTCTCCTTTCTGCGCACCCTGTGCCGCGCAAAGCGAATCGGTTTTACTTCTTCTTCCTGAGGGTCCTTCTTTTTGGTTACAGGTTTGGTTTCGGCAGGCTTACTGCCATTCAACGGAATGATAAGGATGGTGTTCTCCTTTACATCGTCCGCTGTTTTGATTTCCTTATTGGCCTGTAAAATACTGTAAGGGGTCACCCGATATTTTTGCGAAATGCTCTTGAGCGTTTCACCTTCCTTTACCGCATGGGTTGCATAGTTTTGTGCAGAAACCGGCACCATGGCCAACAAAAGAACCATGGTAACAACCAGTTGTAACATATATTTTTTCATTCCCATTCTATAGTTGCCGGTGGTTTTGAGCTAATGTCATACACCACTCTATTAACGCCTTTAACCTTATTTATTATATCATTTGAGGTTTTTTGAAGGAATTCGTAGGGCAAATTCACCCAATCGGCCGTCATACCATCGGTACTTTCCACGGCTCTGAGCGCAACACATTTTTCATAGGTGCGCTCATCTCCCATAACTCCTACACTATCTACGGGCAAAAGCATGGCTCCGGCCTGCCAAACCTTGTCATAAAGTCCCCATTTTTTCAATCCTTCGATAAAAATGGCGTCAACTTCTTGCAAAATGGCCACCTTTTCTGCCGTAATATCGCCCAAGATACGGATTCCCAATCCTGGACCGGGAAAAGGATGCCTTCCCAATATTTCGGCCGGCATATCCATACTGGCACCAACCCTTCTCACCTCATCCTTGAACAACATTTTCAAGGGCTCCACAATTTTCAATTTCATGTAGTCGGGCAATCCTCCCACATTGTGGTGACTTTTGATCACCGCTGATGGACCTCCACTGGCGGAAACGGACTCAATCCTATCGGGATAAATGGTGCCTTGTGCCAGCCATTTCGCATTTTCCACTTGGTGGGATTCATCATCAAAAACCTCAATAAACACCCTTCCAATAATCTTTCGTTTCTTTTCAGGATCGGATTCGCCTTTCAAGGCGTCCAAAAAGCGTGCCGAAGCATCAACGCCCTTTACATTGAGACCCATGTGCTTGTACTGATCTAACACGCTTTCAAACTCATTTTTACGCAAAAGGCCATTGTTCACGAAGATACAATAGAGGTGATCACCGATAGCTTTGTGCAGCAACATGGCCGCCACGCTGGAGTCTACACCTCCAGAAAGTCCCAAAATGACCTTTTCATCTCCAATTTCCTGTCTCAACTCCTCCACGGTGGTTTCCACAAAGGCATCGGGCGTCCAGTCCTGTTCCAGTCCTGCGATATTCACCAAAAAGTTTTCGAGTAATTGGGTACCGTCCGTGGTGTGGTAAACTTCTGGGTGGAATTGTATCCCATAGGTAGTCTCTCCATCAATCTTGTAGGCCGCATTCTCCACATCGTGGGTGCTCGCCAATCGGATGGCGCCTTTGGGCAGTTCTTTGATGGTATCGCTATGGCTCATCCAAACCTGGCTTCCTTCGCCAATACCGTTCAAAAAATCCTCTCCTTCTTTTACAAACGAAAGGTTGGCCCTGCCATATTCCCTGGTCGCCGAAGGGGCTACGTTACCACCATGAAAATGGGACAGGTACTGTGCACCGTAGCAAATGCCCAAAAGAGGTTTTTTTCCCTTGATGTTGGATAGATCGGGGTGCGGGGCACTCTCCGAACGCACCGATGATGGGGACCCGGAAAGAATCACTGCTTTGTAATCGGACAAGTCTTCCGGCAGTTTGTTGTACGGTTTTATTTCTGAGTAAATGTTGAGTTCCCTAACGCGTCGCGCGATCAATTGTGTGTACTGGGAACCAAAGTCTAGGATGAGTACGTTGTTATGCATGGGCAAAAATAGCAATTTGCTTTAGTTGCAAAAGTATCTTTTAAAGGTTATTTATGACAAGTTTTCCCCATAAGTAATTCCAACGGGTTATCAACAGTTCTGCCGTTTCTGGATTCGTCCTACACCCACCTTCGGAAAGAACATATTGCTATATAGTTTTTTTCTTAACTGATTTCATTATTTCTTTGCGGTCTAAACACTATTGACCATGATCAAGGGATTCATTTTTGATTTGGACGGTGTGATCACCGATACGGCCGAACTCCATTATGAAGCTTGGAAGCATTTGTCCGACGATATGGACTGGGAGTTCGACCGGGAACTCAACGAAAAACTGAGGGGAATCTCCCGAATGGACTCCATAAAGGTAATTATGGACCACAACCACGTTACTTTGGATGATGCCACGGTAGCGGAACTGGCCACCAAAAAGAACGATATCTATGTGGCAAGCCTTGATCACATGACCCCGGATGACTATCTGCCCGGCGCACTAGAACTTTTGACCCATTTACGGTCCGAGGGATTCAAGGTAGCGTTGGGAAGTGCAAGCAAAAACGCCATAAAGGTTTTAAAACAACTGAACGCTACGCATTTTTTTGATGTTATTGGGGATGGGAACAGCGTTTCCAAAAGCAAGCCCGAACCGGACATTTTCCTTTATGCTGCGGAAAAATTGGGATTACCCCCAGAAAACTGTATTGTTTTTGAAGATGCTGAAAAAGGTATCGATGCCGCCAAGGCCGGAAAATTTCATAACGTGGGCATAGGTCCCGAGGAGCGTGTTGGCCATGCCGATATCCGTTTCGATACCATGAAAGAGGCTACGCTATTTGAGGTAAAATCACATTTTAAAGATTTGTTCTAACCTTCACAAACCTTATAAAAAGCAAAAAGCCCCGGGAACCACTCCGGGGCTTTTCAATAAAATCAAAACCAACCTAAACATATGAGTTAACCAACTCAAAATTTAAATTTTCATAGCTATTTACAGTAATGGAACAACCTGGAAGGAAAATACCCTACCACAGTTCCCTCCTTTTTTTAAAAAAAATCAGCGAATCCAATTAATCGTGACGAATAATGGTAAAATCTTTGGAAAATGGGTCAAGCATTTCCAACAACAACGGAATAAGGTTTTCACCCATGTGCAGGTACATTTCGGAAAAGTTGAGTTGCCTTTCCTGTAGGGATTGATTGGGAAACAATTCGTTCTGCAGTTCGGTCAGACGCACCACATGGTCCTTTAGCTTCCGCTTTTGAGCCCTCAACAAACGCTTTTCCAAATTGTCCAATCCTTTTTTTTGTTTCACTTCTTGGGCCTTTACGGCACCCAAAAAGCTTTTGTCCGTTTTCTCGGCCAGCTCATACATGTGCTGAAATTGTTCTTCCAACAACTTTTTCTGGGGCGAGAAATCAATATCTATATTGGAAATATCCCGAATTTTCTTGTTGATCAGCGAATGCTGCTTCATGAACAAATGGGATACCTTCAGTCCCATCCGCTCCACTTTTTCCGATTGTTTTTCGGTAATCAGCAAAGCTGAATTGCGCAACATCAGCATTGGAAACGTAACTCCCACCTCATCAAAATAGGACTTGAGTTCCAACCAATAGGCCAACTCCCCTCCTCCTCCAATGTAGCACAGGTTGGGCAGGATCACTTCTTGATATAGTGGACGTGCCACCACGTTGGGCGAAAATCGTTCCGGATGTTCTTCCAGTTCCGCTAGGAGTTCTTCCTCCGTAAAGTCCAAATGGGTATTGATCACATGGTATTTCCCCTTTTTGAGGATAATACGTTCCCTGAGGCCATCTTCCAGATAAAAATAGTTGATTTCCCTAGGGTTTACTTGAATGGTGTAATCCGAAGAAGCCTCCTGCAAAGCCTCGATGGTTTTATTTATTTTTTGATACGGAACATGCTCCAGCATATCCGCTTTGGCATAGGGCACCAATAGTTTTTTTAGCGCCTTGTCATCACCGTCAACAATCACCAGCCCTTCTTCCCCAAAGAGGGCGTTCGCCAGATAGCGGGTGGCTTCGGTCAATGTATCGTGCTCCAAGTAAGCTTTTTGGAACAAGGTTTTTAAATCGTCCGTTAGACCCAAATGGCCCAATTCGGCCGCAAATACATCAAAAACCTCTTCCAGACCCTCCGTGGAAAGTCGGCCAACAGCTCCAGAAGCTTTTTTGTTCCAGAGTACCTTTTTGCCATGCAGGTTGAAATAGTTGATTTCCTCAAAATCATGGTCTTCCGTAGCCATCCAATACACAGGCACAAAATGGTTGCTGGGATATTGCTTGTTCAGCTTTTTGGCCAGATTGATGGTAGATATGATTTTATATAAAAAGTATAAGGGTCCCGTAAACAAGTTCAATTGATGCCCGGTCACCACAGTAAAGGTGGTCTCCTTTTGAAGGGCCTCCATATTTTTTTGGGTCGCTTTTGAAGCGTCGATACCGCGATACTGGTTCTTTAGGGCTTGGACCAGCACAGTGCGATTTTCTTTGGGGAAGTTGGCCATCTTCTCTTTAATCTGCGCCTCAAAATTTTCGGCCAGCGGATATCGATTATAAAAAGGAGTCAATCCTTCTTTCTGTTCCAAATAATCGCAAATCAGTTGGGAAAAATAACCCGTCTCCCTAAAGGGTATACATTCTACTTCCATTCAATCGCTAATGTGGTGTTCAAAGATAAGTCTCTTCTTTTTTTCTGTTCCTAAAAATACGTTAATTGAATTTTACACAATTTTATACTCCAACCATTCAAAAAATTAGGCATCTGGCTCAATTTATTAGTAGATTTGGTCGAACCAATTAACCCAAGCATGACCAGATTTTTATTTTCTCTCGCTCTTTTAGTAGCCGTTTCGGTATCTGCACAACAATTAAAATCCCCATCAGAATTTTTGGGATACGAACTCGGGACACAATTCAGTCGTCATCACGAAGTGGTGGATTACTACGAATACTTGGCCGAAGCCGCCCCTGATAGGGTAAAACTTACGGTTTATGGGCAAACCAATGAGAGGAGACCTTTAATTCTGGCCTATGTATCCTCAGCGGAAAACCTTTCCAATCTGGAGAACATCCGTCAGGAGCACTTAAAGGATACCGAGGGCACTGGAAATTCAAACAAGGCTATTGTGTGGTTAAGCTATAATGTGCACGGTAACGAAAGTGTAAGCACCGAAGCTTCCATGAAGACCATTTACGAATTGTTGACCAATAAAAGTTCCTATTTGGAAAACACCGTGGTCATCATGGACCCGTGTATCAATCCAGATGGCCGGGACCGTTACAGCAACTGGTACAATCAATTCAAAAATACCCCTTACCAAGTGGACCCGAACAGCAAGGAACACCATGAGGGTTGGTGGAGCGGCAGGAGCAATCACTATATGTTCGATTTGAACCGGGACTGGGCCTGGTTAACGCAGGTGGAAAGCCAGCAGCGTCTCAAGGTGTTCAACCAATGGATGCCACATGTTCATGTCGATTTCCATGAGCAAGGTGTGGACAATCCCTATTATTTTGCACCGGCCGCAGAGCCCTATCACGAAGTGATAACGGATTTCCAACGTGATTTTCAAGTGACCTTGGGTAGAAACCATGCCAAATATTTTGATGCCAATGGTTGGTTCTATTTTACTAAAGAGGTATTTGACCTATTGTATCCAAGTTATGGGGACACCTACCCTATGTACAATGGTTCCATTGGGATGACCTACGAACAAGGTGGTAGCGGCAGGGCCGGATTGGGCATTATCACCTCCATTGGCGATACCTTGACCTTGAAAGACCGGATTGCCCACCACTTTACGACGGGACTTTCCACCGTAGAGGTATCTTCCCAAAATGCACAAAAACTCAACGAAGAGTTTAGAAAATTCCACCAAAACAAGGCATTTAAGTACAAGAGTTATGTGTTACGAGGAGATAAAGACAAATTGGACGCCCTTAAATCCCTTTTGGAAAAACACAATATTGCATACGGTGACCTTGAGAGTGGTTCTTACAAAGGACACAGCTATAGTTCTGGAAATACAGGTAGCCTGACCATCAATAAAAACGGCATGGTTGTATCTACAGATCAACCCAAAGGAACCTTGGTAAAAGTACTGTTCGAGCCCAATGCCAAACTTTCGGATTCATTGACGTACGACATTACTGCGTGGTCGCTCCCTTATGCATACGGATTGGATGCTATTGCTTCCACTTCCACAGTGTCCCCGCAATCGGTACAACAGTCCATGGCAAGTTCCAACATCAACAGTGGGAGCTATGCCTATCTCGCGGATTGGAACAGCATGGAAGATGCCCGCTTTTTGGCAGCATTGCTCAAAGAGGGCATACGGGTTCGCAAAGCGGACCATCCATTTGGCATCGAGGGCAAGTCCTTTGATCGCGGCACCTTGATCATCACCAAAGGTGATAATGAAAACAAGGAGGATTTTATAACTACTTTGCAATCCGTTGCCCAAAAATTCAACAAAGAACTTACGGCGACCAGCACCGGTTTTGTAGACTCAGGAAAAGACTTTGGTTCGTCATCCATACAAATGATCACCAAGCCAAAAATAGCCGTTTTGTCCGGCGGCCCCACCTCTACCCTACGGTTTGGGGAAATTTGGCACTTTTTTGAACAGCAATTACATTATCCTCTGACCGTAATCGATGATGAATATGCCGATAGGGTAGATTTGGACGAGTATCACATTTTGATTTTGCCCGACGGGCGTTATGGCAACTATTTCAACGAAGACAAACTTTCCGAGCTGAAGAGCTGGGTACGCCAAGGTGGAAAAATAATAGCCATGGGAGGCTCTATAAATGCCCTTGATGGTGAAAATGGTTTCGGAATCAAACAAAAGAAAATGGAAAGGGATACCAGTGAAAATTCCCCACAACCTTATGAAGATTGGGAGAGGGAACGCATCAAGGGAGCTATTACAGGAGCCATCTTTAAAACAAAGGTGGACAATTCCAATCCTTTGGCCTATGGATACGGTGCAGATTATTTTACCCTGAAATTGGGCAGCAGCGCATTCGAGTATCTCGACAACGGCAACGCGGTGTACTTGGAGCAAAATACCAAACCGTTTTCTGGTTTTGCCGGCATAGAAGCCCAAAAACGGATTTCGGAAACCCTAATTTATGGGGTGGAAAACTACGGCCGTGGCCAAGTTATCTACATGGTGGACAACCCGCTCTTCCGAGGGTTTTGGGAAAACGGAAAACTATTTTTTGCCAATGCCCTTTTTATGGTAGACTAGGTAGGCTTAACGGTTGACATGTAGAGGATTGTTTGGTTTTTTAACGAAATCCAACAAAAAGGGTATGTCCTTTTTTTTGTATCTTTAGTAGAATGGAAAAAAAGAAAATTGCACCTATGTCACCTATCAACCCATCATTGATTTTAAAACCAAAACTCAACTCGTTGCCCATTGTGGCCCTATTGGCCATGCTATTCATCAATCCCTTTCAGGGCCTGGCCTTACAGGAAGAAGCTTCGCCTGTGGAGTACAATGAATATAGCGGTGAGGTCAAAGAAGAATCAAGCAATAAATCCTTGGTCTTTGCTACCCTTACTGTAGAGGGAACCAATATTAGTACCATTACCAACACGGAGGGCAACTTCCTTTTAAAGGTCCCTAAGGAACACCTTGATAAAAACGTAATCGTTTCCTTTTTGGGCTACAGGACCAAGCAAATCCCTATTGCAAGCCTGCAACGCGAAAAGAACGAAATCTATCTTGAAGTATCCGCGACCCAATTATCCGAAGTGAACATCAACGCTCCAAAGGATGCCATGGCACTCTTTAAGGAAACCTTGAAAAATAGAGGAGAAAATTATTTTACCGATCCCACTTTGATGACAGCCTTCTATCGGGAAACCATCAAAAGAAGAAGAAAGAATGTATCCTTGGCAGAAGCCGTGGTCAATGTGTATAAAACGCCATACAATATCAACCGTGAAGATGCCGTGGAACTTTACAAGGCAAGAAAAAGCACGGACTACAGTAAACTGGACACCGTGGCCCTTAAACTGCAAGGCGGGCCTTACAACACGCTCTATGTGGATTTGATGAAGTATCCAGAATATATTTTTTCGGAAGAAATGATGGAAGATTACAAATTCACATTTGACCGTTCCACCCGTACCAACGATCAATTGATCTATGTCATCAAGTTTGACCAGCGACCAGATGTGCTGGAGCCGCTTTATCGTGGGGAGATTTATATTGATGTGGACAAAAAAATTATGACTGGCGCCATATTTTCACTGAACATTACGGACAGGGATATGGCCGCACAACTTTTTGTCCGCAAAAAACCGGCGAAAGTCGACGTTTGGCCCACGGAAGTATCCTACCGGGTGGATTACCGGGAAAAAGACGGAAAATGGTTTTATGGCTACAGCAGCGTATTCATGGAATTTAAAGTGGACTGGGCGGATAAATGGTTCAATTCACAATACAGCATGACCGCTGAAATGGCCGTTACCGACTGGGAAAAGGTCGGCAAGGACGAAAGACCGAAATATCGCCAACGGATACGTAAATCCGTCATCTTAAGTGATGAGGCCTCTGGTTTCTCTGACCCCGATTTCTGGGGAGAGTACAACATCATTGAACCCGAAAAATCCATTGAATCGGCCATTAGAAAGATTCAAAGACAACTTAGGAGAGAGGAGCGCAGCAGCGATTAATCCCATTTCTTCCATCTAACTATTTGGATTTTTATCTTTGTGGTGCCTAATCCCATATAAATGTCCAAAAGAAGAAATTTTCTAAAATCGGCCACTGCCCTTGGTGCGGCCACCCTTTTGCATCAAACTGGATGGAGTCATGCCTCCACAGCCAAACCGTTACCCAAAATAAAGCCCAAACGCTTACAAATTGGCGATACTATTGGCTTGGTAGCTCCTGGGTTTGCTTTGGATACGGAGTCCATATATCTAGCGGTAGATACCCTAAAAAAAATGGGATTCAAGGCATTTTATACAGACCGAATTGAAGGCAATCACGGCTATTTTAGCAACACGGACGAAGAACGGGCGAAGGACATCAACGAGATGTTTGCCAATCCCGATATTGATGGCATACTCTGTGCCCGAGGAGGTTATGGCTGTACCCGAATTTTGGATTTATTGGACTACGAGACCATTGCCAACAACCCTAAGGCATTTATTGGCTTTAGCGATATCACCGCGCTTATCAACACCTTTTATAAAAAGACAGGACTTGTTTGCTTTCATGGACCCGTGGGCAAAACATTGGACGATGAGTATAGCCAAGCCTATTTCAAAAAAGTTTTAATGGAGCCCCAAGAAGTGCTTCCCATTAAAAATGCCATTCTGGAAGACCCCAAACAGTACCGAAACAGTGAATATTACAGGTACACCATTACACCCGGAACGGCAGAGGGTGAACTCGTTGGCGGAAGTTTATCGTTGGTAACGGCTATGATAGGCACCCCTTATGAAATTGATTTCACCGACCGTATCGTTTTTTTGGAAGATGTGGAGGAAGCTCCCTACCGAATCGACCGTATGCTGACCCAACTCACCCAAGTGGACACCTTTTTAAAAGCCAAGGGAATTGTATTTGGGGTATGCAAAGGATGCGACCGCAAACGGACCACTGATAATTTCACCCTTAAAGAAGTGATAACGGACAGGATTGCACCTTTGGGCATTCCCGCGGTGTATGGGATGAGTTTTGGACATATTCCACAGAACAGCACGCTCCCCATTGGAATCAAAGCTAGGCTCAATGCCTACAAAAAGCAGCTTCGTTTGGTGGAAGCTGCAGTTAGCTAGTTGGGTTTCACCACTCGTAACATTGGCTTTCATACATTTACATGGTGTTGATTTTGAAAAAAAACACGATATTGTGACATCGTTTTTCTTCAACCTCTAAAGAACGACAAATCAACCTCACCCAAATCTTGATTTGTTAATTCTTAACCTATACTAATGTCACATGTACTTCCTAGGTTCTCCAGACCTATAAAAAGCAAGGGTAGTCCGCGTATGGATGTATCTTACTGGAGTAAGGCAATGGATGCCTACGATGCCAAAAATTACAGGCAAGCCCTATTGGAAACCATCAATTACATCAATTCGGATGTATTGCAAAACCATTCTTTGAACGATGACCTCCAAATTGTTCATGGGCAAGGTTCAGCAGAAATACGTATCTCCATATCGCAGGATATGTTTTCAGTGAAGGCCCCCTTTGTAAAAATCACGGAGAACACCAACAAGGTTCCGCTATTTAGAAAAGTGGCGGAAATCAATTTCAATCCGTTGACCCTAGCCCAAATACGTCGGAAACAAGACGTTTTGTGGTTTGAGTATGAAACCCCAATTGCACTTTGCCAACCTTACAAAGTGTACGATGTATTGAGGGAAATAAGTGTGTATTCTGATGACTATGACGATGAATTTATAGAAAAATATCAGGCTGAATTCTTCACCACCCCTAAGACTACCCCCTTATCCGAAGACGAAAAAGATACCGTTTGGCAACAGATTCAGGAGGTTTTGGAGGACTATGAGAAGTACAGCAAGGAGTTCAAGGAGAAAAGATGGAACGATTATCAATGGGATATTACCGTATTGTCCCTTCTAAAAATCGTGAATATGCCCTGCGTTCATGGAACGCTGCGAACCAAGTTGGAAGAATATGTATCCAATCTCTTCAATGGTCAAATTGATTTCAACTTTAGGATCGATAAAGGAACAAACTTTATGCAGAAGCTACTTGCAAAGTCCAAGGAGGAATTTTTGCAGGATATGTATCATGCAGAGTCATTGATTTCCTTAAAGTGGAGAAGTTCTACCGAAGTTTTGCAGAACCACGCAAAAAGTATGGAGACCTATGTGGAGCGCTATGTTAAGGAAAACAATCAGTTGATGCTCTGCTATTACCTTCAGTCCGCTTTTTTAAAAATGATTTACGATTATAATATGGAGGAGCACCACCAAAATGCCATTTACGATGTACTTGAAAAGGTATCAGGCAAAAATCTGGATGAAGCTCGTCCCCTTTTGCTCAGCACATATTATGCGTTTTTGGATGGAACGGTAAGTACCACTTCATCCACAAAAAAAGGAAAAGGTTTCTTTTCAAAATTATTTAGCTAACCACATAGAGGATAACATGGAAAATATTAGAAAATCGGTTTACAAAATTGTGACCGCTTCGGGTACAGGAAGCGGTTTTACGGTCAACGGGCAAAATCACATCATCACCAATTATCATGTGGTAAAAGGAGAAAAGACAGTTGCCGTAGAAGATTATAAAAAAGACAGGCATGTTGCACAGGTAGTGATGGTGAACCCAGAGGTCGACTTGGCCTTTTTGAGCATAGAAGGGTTTACCAACACCAACACGGACATTTCCCTTCAAGAGGAAATTCAGATTGTAAACACCCAAAAAGTATTTATTAACGGATATCCATTTGGAATGCCCTATACGATTACAGAAGGGATCGTATCGTCGCCAAACCAACCCATGGGGAGCAGAAGCTATGTCCAAACGGATGCCGCAGTAAACCCTGGGAACTCCGGGGGTCCCATGCTGAACGAAGCTGGGGTTCTTGTAGGGGTAACTACGTCAAAGTTCACCAATGCGGACAATGTGGGCTTTGGGATAAAGCATACTGACTTGATCAAGGAGTTGAATGACTTTTCCCATTTACCCAACCAAACAACATTCAATGTAAAGTGTAACTCCTGTGACAATTATACCTACAAAGAATCGGAGTTTTGTGCCCATTGTGGCAACCATTTGGATATATCCATTTGGGAAGAATTTGAAAAAAGTGACTTTGCAAAGTTTGTGGAAGGTGCCCTAGAGGATTTAGGAATCAACCCAGTTTTGGGGAGGGCAGGAAGGGATTATTGGGAGTTTCACCAAGGGAGCGCATTGGTTCGCATATTCGTCTTTAAAAGAGACTACTTGGTGGCCACATCACCCATGAATCATCTACCAAAACAAAATCTTGAAGAACTACTGAACCATTTAATGGAAAGCAACGTGGAACCTTATTATCTAGGTATTCATGATAACCAAATCTATCTCTCCTATCGGGTGCATCTTTCTGATATTTTCACCGATTATGCCGAAAAAATCAAAGAAAACATTAAGAATTTAGCGCTGAAAGCTGATGACTTGGACAACTTTTTTGCCGACTCCTTTGGGTGTGAAATGTCCATAGAATCAAAAGAACAATAAAAAAAACTGGGGCAAAAGCCCCAGTTTTCTTTAACTCCTTTTAAACTCTTTCAGTGTCTTAATAATAATAGACACACAATCCAGCAATTGCTCGCGGTTCATCACCAAAGGTGGCGCAAACCGAATGATGTTTCCGTGGGTAGGCTTGGCCAATAGGCCATTTTCCTTGAGTGCCATACAAATGTCCCATGCCGTGGAACTATCCTCCGAATCGTTGATGACGATGGCGTTGAGCAGCCCACGTCCGCGAACCTTCACCACCAAATCACATTCGGGGATGAACTTGTTCAGCTCCTCACGGAAAAGTTCTCCCAAGGTTGCTGCATTCTCGGCCAGGCTTTCTTCTTTGACCACTTCCAAAGCAGCCATGCCCACAGCTGCCGCAACAGGATTTCCACCAAAAGTGCTTCCGTGGCTCCCTGGCGTGATCACTTCCATAATGGGGTCGTTGGCCAATACGGCAGATACTGGATAAACACCGCCGGAAAGGGCCTTCCCTAAAATCAAAATATCGGGTTTCACCTCTGGTGTGCCGCTACAGTTTTTGTCCGCACAGCTGCAATTGCCACAGGTGGCCAGCAAACGTCCCGTTCTGGCAATACCTGTTTGCACTTCATCGGCAATAAAAAGGACATTATATTTTTCGCAAAGGGCCTTGGCACCTTTTAAATAACCCTCCGAAGGTACATAAACACCTGCTTCGCCCTGAATGGGTTCCACTAAGAAACCAGCTACATGGGGATTGCTTTTTAGGGCATTCTCCAAAGCGGTCAGATTATCATACTCAATTCGGATAAACCCTTCGGTGTAAGGACCGTAATTATCACGCGCCACCTCGTCATTGGAAAAAGAAATGATTGTAGTGGTTCTACCATGAAAATTATTCTCGCAAACAATGATCTGGGCTTGGTTTTCCGGAATTCCCTTTTTGCTGTAAGCCCATCTTCTACAAATTTTCAAAGCGGTCTCTACCGCTTCCGCACCCGTATTCATGGGCAACAACTTGTCAAAATTAAAAGTCTCCGTAGCGTACTTCTCAAATTTGCCCAACATATCGTTGTAAAATGCACGGGAGGTCAAGGTCAAGGTTTTTGCCTGCTCCATCATGGCCCCGATAATTTTGGGATGACAGTGACCTTGGTTTACGGCAGAATACGCAGAAAGAAAATCGTAGTATTGCTTTCCTTCCACATCCCACACATGGACACCGTCGCCCTTGCTCAAGACCACGGGTAGTGGGTGATAGTTGTGTGCTCCGTACTTGTTTTCCAAATCTATCGCTTGCTGCGATGTTAAATGCTCTAAAACAGCCATTTCATTAAATGATTAAAATTGATAAAATAACCATTCCTACTGTACCTTTATTCTTTCGAAGTCTCGAAAAAGCAGCGTGGGAGAGAAATCATCCCTTGGAGTGCCCGCAAATTACAAATTAATTGATGAAAATATAATTTTCACCACGCCTTTCCCGCTGGAAAAACCAAAAGTTTAGATGCAATTTAAGAAGCTGCATTCCCCGAAATACCAAAAAGAACTTACTTTTGCGCCATGCGTAAAAACAGAAGGAGAAAAACGTTTGAAAACGTCACCGTGGTAGATGCGGGAGCAAAGGGAAAATCCGTGGGAAAAGCACCAGATGGACGAGTAATTTTCCTCAGTAATGCCGTACCCGGTGATGTGGTGGACGTAATGACCACCAAAAAACGAAAAGCCTATTTTGAAGGCGTTGCCACCAAATTCCATACCCTGTCCGACAAACGGACGGAACCCGTTTGCCAGCACTTTGGTACTTGTGGGGGCTGCAAGTGGCAGCACATGGGCTATGAGCACCAACTCTATTTTAAACAAAAAGAGGTGGAAAATAACCTGAAGCGCATCGGTAACTTGGAATTACCCACGACCCAACCCATTTTGGGTTCCAAGGAACAATATTTCTACCGAAACAAAATGGAGTTTTCGTTTTCTGACAGTCGATGGTTAACACAAAAAGAAATCGACTCCCACAAAGATATTGAGGACAGAAATGCCCTTGGATTCCATATTCCAGGGATGTGGGACAAGATTCTGGACATCAAAAAATGTCACTTACAGGAAGACCCCTCCAATGCTATCCGTTTGGAAACGAAACAGTTTGCCAACAAGAACGGGCTGCGCTTTTTCAATCCAAGAAAACAGGAAGGGCTACTAAGGACTTTGATGATTCGTACCTCCTCCACTGGCGAAATTATGGTGCTCATCCAATTCTTTGAAGAGCATAAGGAGCAACGAGAACTGTTGCTGGACCATTTGAAGGATACCTTTCCGGAAATCACTTCCTTGCTATATGTTGTCAATTCCAAGGCCAACGATACCATTTATGACCAAGAGATAATCTGCTTTGCAGGACGCGACCATATTTTCGAGGAAATGGAGGGCTTACAGTTCAAAATCAATGCGAAATCCTTCTACCAGACCAATTCAGCCCAAGCCTACGAACTTTACAAAGTAACCAGGGATTTTGCCGGGCTTACGGGAAATGAGCTGGTGTATGATCTATACACAGGAACAGGCACCATTGCCCAGTTTGTCGCGAAAGATGCCAAGAAGGTAGTCGGTGTTGAATCCGTTCCAGAAGCGATTGCCGATGCAAAGGCCAATGCGGTGCACAACCAAATTTCCAATGTAGAATTTTTTGTTGGCGATATGAAGAATGTATTTAATGATGATTTTATTGCTGCCCACGGCCAACCAGATGTTATTATCACCGACCCGCCAAGGGATGGTATGCACAAACAGGTGGTAGAGCAGTTATTGCAAGTGGGACCACCAAAGATTGTTTATGTAAGCTGTAACAGTGCCACACAAGCAAGGGACTTGGCATTGATGAAAGAACAATATCAAGTTGTCAAAGTGCAGCCGGTGGATATGTTCCCCCAGACCCACCACGTTGAAAATGTTGTACTTTTGGAAAAACGGGTCTAGCATTTGAACGTAAACCCTCAGGTAAACAGAATGAAGAAACTAATCCCCATCCTACTTATCACCGCTCTATTTTACTGGGTATCTTCCTGCGAAAAGGACGACATCTGTGTTGATGGAGACACCCCTTTATTGGTGTTGGGCTTTTTTGATGTGAACGACACCACAGCCGCAAAGGCCGTACCTTCCATTCGTATCAAAAGTATTGATATTGATAGTGTACTCACCAATTCAACCTTTGGTGACCGGTCCAATTCACCGGATTCGCTACAGGTACCCTTACGGAGCAATGCGGTGACCACCATGTACCAAATTATCTCCGGCTCGGACGACGATGATGAAACCAATGAGGAAATCGGGAATATCGATACCCTGACCATTTCCTATGAACTTGGGGAAGCGTTTATATCAAGAGCCTGCGGATTTGTGACCAATTACAATAACATTTCAGTGACCCTGACCGAGGGTGCCGAAAACTGGATTCAAGATATTAGGGTCGTTCAGCCCAATGTAGAAAATACCGATAACATCCATGTCAAGATATTTCACTAAGATTTTATTCGGCCTCATGCCCTATTTCGCACTGGCCCAGAGCGAACCCATAGACCTTTCTCAAAAAGACACCGTGGAGTACAAGGAAAAATATGGACTTCGTGTGGGTGCCGATATCAGTAAATTGGTGCTTTCCTTCGCAGATGAGGATTACACCGGACTGGAATTGGTGGGCGACTATCGGCTGACCCAAAAACTATATCTCGCGGCCGAAATCGGGAACGAGACCAAAAAGCAGGACGAAACCTTGCTCAACACACTTTTGTATGACTACGAGACCTCAGGAAGTTACATTAAGGCGGGGGTGGACGTTAATACCTACACCAATTGGTATGGAATGAACAACGCCATTACCATTGGGGGGCGTTATGCCTTTGCCAGCTTTACCCAAACCCTGAACGATTACAGTCTGTACGAGACCAACCAATTTTTCAACGAGGAATTTTTACCGGGAGAAAACCCTAACCGTGAATTTAGTGGCCTTTCTGCCTCGTGGTTGGAGTTTGTCGTGGGCGCGAAAGTGGAACTTTTCGCCAATATTTTTGTGGGCATGAGTGCGCGACTGGGATTTTTAATCACCAATACTGAGGATGAACAATTTCCCAATCTCTGGATTCCCGGATTCAATAAAGTGACCGACGGAAGCAACTTTGGGGTGAATTACAACTACTCCATCTCCTACTTTATCCCACTATATAAAAAATCAAAAAAGAAGCAACCCGAAGCTGAGCAGTAAATGAAAACCCCTATTGATTATATCGAATTCAAAGCAACGGATTTAGAGAAGACCAAAACTTTTTACCATGAGGTCTTTGGATGGGAGTTTACGGATTATGGTCCGAATTATGTGTCATTTTCCGAGGTTGGAATCGCAGGTGGTTTTGAACTGAGTGCAGAACCCATTAAGAATGGTGCACTTGTGGTACTTCATCATAGCGACCTTAAAGCCATCCAGGAAAAAGTGATTCAAAACAGAGGGACCATCAGCAAGGAAATCTTTGAGTTTCCCGGAGGAAAGCGTTTTCATTTTAGGGATCCATCGGGCAACGAACTGGCCATTTGGTCGGAAAAGTAAAAGGAGCCCTGCTGGGACTCCTTTCACAAAATTTGGTTGAGTTAGTTAGTTGTGTTTTAAACACACTCCAAATCTAAACAATTCTTTCGCTTTTTCCTACCATTATTTTTTGGTGCAATGGACTAGCCCTTTTGCCACACAGCCTTAATGATCACCCTGACTTTTATCCTTTTTGCTTCCCTCGTAAATATCATATTTCACCAATCGAGCTTCCAGTTTCCCGTTAAAAGCCTTTATTTTCTTCGAGGTTTTCAAGCCTACGTGTTTTAATGCCTCTAGGTTGGAGGTAATCAACCAGGCTTCCGTACCGGGATAGTTTTGCTTTAAGGTGTCCCCTATCCTTCCGTAAAACTCTTCCATCTCAATGGGCAGGCGCTCCCCATACGGTGGATTAAAGACCATGTGCAATTTCCCTTCCACGGGTTTCTCAGTCCTAAAAAAGTCCTTGCGTTCCACCGAGATATAATCCGATAGATTCGCATGGTCCACATTCTCCTGTGTTTTTCGTACCGCAGAAGGAGCCTTATCGTACCCTATAATCTTATGGTGGAATTCCCTGACCTTTTTTAAGCTGGCATCCACAATTTTCTGGTGCAATTCGGCATCATAATCCTTCCACTGCATAAAGGCGTAGGATTCCCGATTGATATTCGCTGGAATATGGCAAGCAATCATGGCCGCTTCCACCAAAAATGTCCCACTCCCGCACATGGGATCCAAAAAATCCGTTTGGCCATCCCAACCACTCTTAAGCAATAATCCAGCAGCCAACACCTCATTGATGGGCGCTATGTTTGTTAAAATACGGTACCCCCTTTGGTGCAGGGAGTTGCCCGAACTGTCCAACGAAACGGTACAGGTGTTTTTATAGATATGGATATTGATTCGGATATCGGGATCTTGGGTCTTCACATTGGGACGATCGCGTACCACGGCCCTAAATTTGTCCACGATGGCATCTTTGGCCTTTAAGGAAACGAACATGGAATTATCAAAGACCTCGGTATTGGCAATACTATCGATGGCAAAGGTTTTTTCCACATCAAAAATTGAGGGCCAATCCAGCTCATAAATATGCCTGTAAAGATCTTTCTCATTGAACACCTGAAAGGTTTTGATGGGTTTGTAGACTTTTAAAGCGGTCCTTAGGCATAAATTGGCCTTGTACATAAAACCCGTATCACCTTCAAAAGTAACATTACGAACACCCTCCTCCACATGTCCAGCACCCAAATTACGAAGCTCCTTTGCCAAGATAGGTTCGAACCCGTAGAGCGTTTTTGCCATCATTTTAAAATTCCCTGCCATACTATCCTAAAATCTTTCCGCAAAAATAGGTTATTTTTGCCCCTTTAATTCCCGATATGGATTTTCCTTCCGCTATTATTTACCTGGTTCCCATTTTGGCCGTTTGGTTCGGTTTTGGATTTGTTTGGTTCACCAAACCAAAGAATAACGATAATATAAAGCTATTGCTGGCCTTTAGTGGAGCCTTTTTATTATCGCTGACGTTTTTTGAGCTATTGCCCGAAGTGTATCATGACCATGACCCCAAAATAATAGCCCTATACATCTTGGGAGGGATTTTATTGCAGGTTTTTTTGGAGTTCTTTTCCAAAGGTGCCGAACATGGGCATATGCATATCCAAATACAAGAAAATAAGTTCCCTACACTGTTGTTCTTGAGTCTATCCATACATGCCTTGGTCGAAGGAGTGCCAATACATGATAACGACTCCATACTTTACGGGATTATTATCCACAAGATTCCCATAGCCATTATTCTAAGTATCTTTTTAATCAATTCAAAGATGAAATTGGGGACTGTTTTGCTCTTTATCGGAGCCTTTTCGCTGATGACGCCTTTGGGAAGTTACCTGTCCACTGTGTCGTGGATACAGGATTATGGGCATTTATTGACGGCTTTGACCATTGGGGTATTTTTCCATATTTCCACCATTATTTTGTTTGAAACTTCCCAAGGTCACAAGTTCAATCTGCGCAAGGTGGTGGTCATTATTTTAGGCATTGGAATTGCGTATCTGGTTTAGATAGACCACTATACCCCAGTGTTACCGATTAACGATTTTTCTTACTTTTTTAGAGTGAAAAAGGATTTTTTTTACCTAAAAGAGTTATTTTTCCCATCAACTAAACTAACTATATGAATTTTTTACGCTCCACTATACTGCTATTGTTAGCTGTTGGTATTTTTTACTCTTGCTCCTCAGACTCCGCGGACCCTGCTCCGATACCGGTGCCGGATACCATAGCACCTGAAGTAGATTTTTCAATTCCAGGAAATTCAAGTTTAACGGACTCAGAAACTCCCGTTTTAAGCAACCAATTTGTTGTGGAAGTAGATGCACAGGATACGGGTGGAGTAGCTATGGTGGAAGCCTTTATCAATAATGAAAAAGTAGGGGAAGATTCAACCGCACCCTATCAAATAACAATCGACATATCGGGTTACACATCAAAAAACAACCTAACTGGAAAGTTTACGGACTACATGCTGAAAGTTACCGTAACCGATACTTCAGGCAACGAGACCTCAAAAGAACAGATCATTCATATTGATAACGAACTTCCAACCATTTCAGCCGTTTCACTTGGTGATGGTCAAGTAATCGGTGGGGACACAAATTTGGTCACATTTGATGTTGACGACAATGAAGGGTTGAGTTCCGTAAAAAGCTATTTAAACGGTACCCTGTTGCAAGAGCATACCGATGGCACCTATGAAATCAACCTGAATACTTCTGAATTAACCGATGGTGAAAACTCATTCAAGATAGAAGCCGTAGATCTTGCCGATAATGTGACGACATATGATGTAGTTTTCATTTCGGACAACACAGGGCCCGAGATTACTCTGGAGTCTTTTGTTACAGGGCAAATTGTGGATGAACCCATACAATTGAACCCAGATGTATCCGATGCCAACTCAACAATTGCCTCGGTTGAATTTTTAATTGGGGATGCGTCCCAAGTAGTGCTCGAAGGAGATGTCAGCTATAGCTGGGATTTAGACCCGGGTGCATTTAATCCTGGTCCGATTAGTATTTTTATAAAAGCTACGGATGAGCTGGGAAATGAGTCCAGCGCCGAATTCCGTATTGAGATTTTAAGACGCTTGATTACCATTAATGTCCCAGTCGGATTCTTTAATCCCAATTCAGCCAGACTTTTCGTTTTTGCCTCGGGCATGGATGGTACGTTATTGGATGTGGAACGAATCTATAGCGATACGGAAATGGTTCGACTACATACCGACAATGAAACGGGTGGGGATTTTGAATATATGCTCACCTTTGGTGAGTACATTACTGGTTCCATTGGTAACGCCAGTGAATTCACTACGGTTCAAAACATTGATCCTACCAACTTGCCACAAATTAATTTGAACACCTATTATAAATTCGAGCCCTCATTTCAATCAAATCAATACCCAACGGCAGATTTTGATCCCGATGATATACAAAACCTCACTGCTGATGGGCGTGATTATGCTGGCGGTTTTTCAGCTGACACCAATGGCAACACAACGGTTTATATTGAACAAAGACGAAATGCAAATAGTGACTTGTGGTCTGACTCCATCTATCTTCAGCTTTTCAATTATACTTTAAATGAATATTCTTATGCCGTATTGGATTGGACAATTGACCCTGAATTGGTCGTAACCCCATCCCTTTTTACTACCCAAGGTGTGGAACGAAAAATCTATCAACCTATCATGAATGGCCAGTCCTTTGAGAGTACAACCATGCAATTGTTTGGATATTTTGACCAAGATGATTTCAACAACAACAACCATAATAACATATGGTCGCACGGATATACGTACTTACCTACAGAAGGTATACCCTATTACATTAGCAATGTTTTTTCCGATTACAGATATAATATTCGTATAAATGATTATTTCACGGAAAGAACGGGTCAACCAGAAGCTAGTTTTACACCTGTGGATTGGACCATTGATTATACCTTCCTTGAAAACCAAATCAATATTACAAATTCGGGTGTTGGGCACACCGTAGGTAAAATCTTTATTGATTCGGATACCCCTGAGGTAATCAATGGCCTCAACATTTCCTACCGATGGAACTTAGTTTATGATAGTCAAAAACAGAATCAGGTCATCCTACCTGAAATTCCAGAAGAAATTCAATCGTGGGGTTTTTACACGATTTACGAAAACGGTGGATTTAAAGTGCGACAGGTTGAAATCAAAGGATACCAAGGGATACCTGATTATAATGGGTATTTGGATGGCGTGATCAAAAACAATACATATCCCTATACTGTCTCTCCAAAAATGGAGTCCAAGTTTAAATCTATCGTACCAGGATACTATCATCGAGCTCCAAATTTCTTATTGGATTAATTGGGAGTTTATTCATTCTATCACTAACAATTTACTTATTTAATTTACCATGTCATTACTAAAACTAACTGAATTCAAAATTGCAAGTCTCATTAAATTTGGACTTTTTGTTATTTTACTATTGGGGGGTTATGCATGCTCCTCGGAATCGGAAGAGCCCGCTCCGGAGCCCGACGTTATAGCACCTACTGTAAATTTTGCCATTGCTGGTGCCAATAGTTCACCAAGTGAATCAACTCCGGTTTTCAGCAATCAAATCACGATTGAGATCAATGCACAGGATGCGGGTGGCGTAGCAAAGGTGGAAGCCTTCATCAACGACCAAAAAGTGGGTGAGGATACAACCGCACCTTTCCAAATTACTGTCGACCTTTCCGGATATACCTCCAAAATGCCGAGTTCGGGCAAATTCCAGGATTATACCCTTAAAATTGTTGCCACGGATACTTCGGGCAACCAAAGTTCTACCGAGCAGGTCATCAATATTGATAATGAATTGCCCTCCATTTCCAATGTTTCCCTTCAAAATGGAGCCATCATCAATGGAGATACCAATGCCGTGACTTTTGAAGTGAGCGACAACGAAGCACTAAGTACAATACAGGTTTTTTTAAACAATGAATTGTTCCAAG